>NZ_LYXF01000067.1:0-481352 GCF_001709195.1 Micromonospora sp. II
GATCACGCATGACCTGGGTGTGGTGTCTCAGGTGGCTGATGACGTGTTGGTGATGTACGCGGGTCGGGCGGTGGAGCACGGGAGTGTGGAGCGGGTGTTGCGGGCGCCGCAGCATCCGTACACGTGGGGGTTGTTGTCGAGTGTGCCGTCGTTGCACGGTGACGCGGACGCGGACCTGGTGCCGATCCCGGGTAACCCGCCCAGCTTGATCAATCTGCCGTCTGGGTGTGCGTTCCATCCGCGGTGCCGGTGGGCCGGCGTGAACGGTGACCGGTCCCGCACCGAGGTGCCCGARCTGCGGGAGGCCGGCGTGCCGGGTCACCTGGTCGCCTGCCATMTGCCGSCGGGTGACCGGGAGCGGATCTACCGGGACGAGGTCGCGCGGGTGGGGGTGGCCCGATGAGCGCCGAGACCGAGCCGCTGCTGTCGGTGCGGGGACTGACCAAGCACTTCCCCGTCCGGCAGGGCCTGCGCGTCACGGGTGCGGTGCGGGCGGTGGACGGGCTGGACTTCGATGTGCGGCCGGGTGAGACGCTCGGCCTGGTGGGGGAGTCGGGGTGTGGGAAGACCACGACCGGGCGGATGCTCGTGCGGCTGCTGGAACCCACCGCCGGGACGATCGAGTTCGCCGGGCGGGACATCACCCACGGCGGGCGGCGTGAGCTGCGCGCGTTGCGGCAGGACCTGCAGATCATCTTCCAGGACCCGTACGCCTCGCTGAACCCCCGCCACACGGTCGGGCGGATCGTGGCGATGCCGTTGCAGGTCAACCGGATCACCCCGCCCGGCGGCGTGAAGAGACGGGTCCAGGAGTTGCTGGAACTCGTGGGGTTGAATCCGGAGCACTACAACAGGTACCCGCACGAGTTCTCCGGCGGGCAGCGCCAGCGCATCGGCATCGCCCGCGCCCTGGCGTTGAAACCGAAGCTGATCGTCGCCGACGAACCCGTCTCGGCGCTGGACGTGTCGATCCAGGCGCAGGTCATCAACCTGCTGCGCGACCTGCAACGCGACCTGGACCTGGCGTTCGTGTTCATCGCCCACGACCTCGCCGTCATCCGCCACTTCTGCCACCGCGTCGCCGTCATGTATCTCGGCAAGATCGTCGAGATCGGCGATCGCGACGACATCTACACCCGGCCGCAGCACCCCTACACCAGGGCCCTGCTGTCCGCGATTCCGGACGTCTCCACGCTCGGGCCCGCCGGCCGGATCCGCCTCACCGGCGATGTCCCGACCCCGTTGAACCCGCCATCGGGCTGCCGCTTCCGTACCCGCTGCTGGAAAGCCACCGACCACTGCGCCACCGAAGAACCGGCGCTGACCACCCGGGACGACGGCGGGCAGCTCACCGCCTGCCACTACCCGGAGAGCGGACCGGTCGGCGTGCCGACCGGCGAACCCGGCAGCAACGAACGCACCTGACCCACGACGGAGCCGGGGACGACCCTGCCCGGCGCAGGGATCAAGCCTGACTGCCCTGAGCCGGGCACGGTCGTTCCCGGCCGCCGATGCCGGCGTCCGCGCCGGTGACGATCGCGACCCGGTCGTAGTGCCCCGTGTCGCTGGGGCATGACCGCGCACTACCCGCGCGCCGCGACCTCAACCGGGCGGACGACCCCGACTCGGCCGCCGGTTTCGTCGGAGGCGGTGGCTAGGGTACGGGCGTGATAGCCGATGAGTCCGATGCCGTGACCGTTCGCTTCCTGCGCATGATGAGCGCCGAGCTGCACGCCGAGCGGGCGGGCGACGACTCGCTCGGCCGCACTGTCGAGCTGGCCCGGCAGTGGTGGGGCACCGCCGACGACCGGCTCGCCGACGCCCTGCGCGAGCTGCACGGCGAGCCGTCCGAGCCGGCGTCAGGCGGTCCGGACGGGCACGGCGAACTCCGGGGCCTGCGAGGTGAGCAACGCCGTCCGTGACGGCACGCGCCACTGCTCGGCCAGCGCCGCCGCCAGCTCGTCCAGCATCCGGCGTACGGTCGGCGCCGCCCCGGCGTGCATCGCCTCGATGACCACGAGGACCTCGACGGTGTCGGCACGTACCGCCGAGGCGCCGCTCTGCCGGTGGCACCAGCGCCGGGCGTGCGCCTGCCCGCCCTCGTCGGCGAAGATCACCTCGCCGGGCGCGGGCTGCTCGGACTCCCCACCGAGGCCGAGATACGACTCGGTGCCGTCGGCCGGGCGCACGGTCAGGTCGCCGTCGATCCCGGCCAGGTCGAGCACGGCGACCGGGACCGCGTACCCGACGGAGAGCGCGTTGCCGAGGTCCACCAGCGGGTGCAGCCGGGGCAGGTCGCCGTCGCGGCGCAACCGGCGCAGCAGTGACTCGGCCGCGCAGCGGTAGCGCGTCGGCGGGCAGCCCATCCGGGTGAACGCGCGCCGCCACGCCTGGATCTCCGGGAAGCCGCCCTCCGGTGCGGCGGCGAGCCGGTCCCGGGCGACGCCGAGGTGACCGGCGAGGCGCGGCGTGACGTCGGCGTCGGGCGTGATCCCGGTGGCGTGCAGGACGCCGCAGGTCAGCTCGGGGAAGGACGACCAGATCTCGGGGGAGTGCCGGAAACGCACTGATGAACTCCTTCTAGGCGGTGAACGCGAGGCCGAGGCCCAGGGCGAGGAAGCTGCCGGCCACGGCGTGCCGCAGCAGCGCCCTCAGCCGGGGCCGGGCCAGCACGCGGCGGCGCAACGCGCCGGCGAGCACCGCGTACCCGGCGAACACCAGCAGCGTGACCAGCATGAACACCAGGCCGCAGGCGAGCATGCGGACGGGAGCGGCGGGCGTGCCCGGGGGTACGAACTGCGGCAGGAACGCCACGAAGAACACCGTCACCTTCGGGTTCAGCAGATTCAGCAACACCCCGTCGCGGAACACCGCCGACGCCGGGCGCGGCGGCCGGTCCGCGTCGACGGTGAACGCGCCCCGGTCGCGCCACGCCGACCAGGCCATCCAGAGCAGGTACGCCACGCCCAGCCAGGTCACCACCCGGAACGCCGGGGTGCCGGCGCGAAGCAGCGCGGCCAGGCCGGTCACGGCGGCGATCACGTGCGGAACGAGGCTGAGCGTGGCACCGGCCGCGGCGGCCAGCCCGGCGCGGCGTCCGGCGGTCACGGCGGTGGCGAGCGTGTGCGTCACCCCGGTGCCCGGAGTGACGGCGACGACGAGTGCCGTCAGCAGGAAGGCGATGGTCACCCGTCCAGCCTCTGGCCATAATGGTCCGGTGGACAGGGCCAAAGCCGTCGTTTCCGAGAGGTCCAAATCGGTCGGCGCGGACTTCCTCCAGCTCGATGTGGGCGAGGCCCCGCCCGGCGGCCGCGCGGACTGGCTGGCCGCCCGGCTGCGCTCGGCGATCGCCGACGGCCGCGCGCCAGTAGGCACCCGCCTGCCACCCAGCCGGGTGCTCGCCGCCGAGCTGGGCGTCTCACGCGGCGTGGTGACCGAGGCGTACCAGCGGCTGGGCGAGGACGGGCAGGTGGCAGGACGCGGCCGGGCCGGCACCGTCGTGGTGGCCACACCAGCCTCCCTGCACGCCCGGCCGCCCGAGCCGAGGAGAGCGCCGGAGGTGTTCACCGGCCGGCCCGGCCTCGACGTCTTCGAGGCGCTGCGCGCCGCCCCCGCGCGGGTGGACCTGACGCCCGGCGTACCCGATCTGGCGGCATTTCCCCGCGCGGCCTGGCTGCGGGCCGAGCGGGCCGTGCTGCACCGGGCCACGCCCGCCGCGCTCGGCTACGGCGACCCGACCGGCACGCCCGCGCTGCGGCGGGCCGTCGCGAACTGGCTGGCCCGCAACCGGGGCATCCGCGCCGACCCGGCCGAGGTGGTGGTAGTGGCCGGGGTGTCCCAGGCGCTCGGCCTGCTCGCGCGGGTGCTGCACGAGCGGGGTACGCGCACCGTCGCGGTGGAGGACCCCGGCTCGCTCGGCGTGCGGCAGCACCTGACATACGCCGGGATGGCGACGCCGCCGGTGCCGGTGGACGACCGGGGCCTGCGCGTCGACGAGCTGGAGCGGTCCGGCGCGCCGGCCGTGCTGCTCACCCCGGCGCACCAGTTCCCGATCGGGGTGGTGCTCGACGGTGAGCGGCGTCGCCGGCTGCTGCGGTGGGCGCGCGACGGCGGCCTGGTGCTGGAGGACGACTACGACGCCGAGCACCGCTACGACCGCCCGCCCGTGCCGGCGCTGCGCGGCATGGCCCCCGACCGGGTCTGCTACACCGGCAGCATCTCCAAGCTGCTCGCCCCGGCCCTGCGGATCGGGTGGACGCTGGTGCCGCCGTCGCTGCGCGCCGACGTGGTGGACGCGAAGCGGACGGCGGATCTGGGCAACGCGGCGCTGCCGCAGCTCGTGCTGGCCGAGCTGATGGAGTCGGGAGCGCTGGAGCGGCACCTGCGGCTGCTGCGCCACCGGCACGTACGCCGCCGGGACGCGATGATCCGGGCGGTCCGCGCGTACCTGCCGGGGGCGGTGGTGCACGGCGCCGCCGCCGGACTGCACCTGACGGTCACGCTGCCCGGCGACGTCGACGACCGGGCGCTCGCGGCGGCGGCGCTGCGCCGGGGCGTCAAGGTCCACCCGCTGTCCTGGCACGGGCAGCGTCCGCAGCCGCCGGGCCTGGTCCTCGGGTACGCGGCGACCCCGCCGTCGGAGATCGACCGAGCCCTGTCCACAGTCGCCGAGGCCCTCCACACCCTCCCCTGAACCCGCTCACCGGGGGAGAGGTGGGGGGTAGAGGGCGGCCAGGGCGGTGGCGGTGGCGGCCAGGCGGGCGCGCAGCTCTTCCGGGGACAGGACCTCCACGTCGGCGCCGAGCCGCAGCAGGTCGCCGTGGGCGTGGGTGAGCGACTCGATCGGGATGACCGCGCGCACCCAGCCGCCGTCGTCGGGCGGGCCGGCGCTCGCCTCGGCGGCGGCGACCACCACGTCGCTGCCGATCTCGCGCAGCCGGGCGAACCCGCGCGGCGACAGCCGGATGTGCGCCTCGTCGCGGTGCAGCCCGGCCCGGAACTCCACCACGTGGGCGCGCCACCAGGCCGGCAGGTCGAACTCGGGCCGCTCGAACGTCTCGTCCAGCGGGGCCAGGTCGAGGATCTGGTTGACCCGGTAGGTGGCCGGTCCGGCGCGGTCCGGGCGGGCGGCCACGAGATACCAGCGCCCGCCCTTGAGCACCAGCCCGTACGGTTCGAGCACCCGGATCGTCTCGCCGCGCCAGCCCCGGTAGCGCACCCGGATCCGGTGCTCCCGCCACACCGCCTCGGCCGCCTCGGCCAGGTACGGCGACGGGTCGCCGTCGGAGTACCAGCCCGGCGTGTCCAGGTGGAACCGCTGTTCCAGCCGGGCGGCCCGGTCGGCCAGCGGCGCGGGCAGCGCGGCCCGCAGCTTGAGCTGCACGGCGGTGACGACCGACTGGTAGCCCAGTTCGGCGGCCGGTCCGGGCAGCCCGGCGAAGAGCATCCGGTCTGCCTCCTCGGCGGTCAGCCCGGTCAGCCGGGTCCGCCAGCCCTCCACGAGCCGGTAGCCGCCGTCGTGCCCGGCCTCGCCGTACAGCGGGATACCGGCGGTGTGCAGCGCCTCGACGTCCCGGTAGATGGTGCGTACCGACACCTCGAGTCGGGTGGCCAGGTCGGCGGCGGTGAGCCGGCCGTGCGCCTGCAGGAGCAGCAGGATGGACAGGAGTCGACTGGCCCGCATTCCGCTGACACTAGCTGTCAGGGGACCGCCCCTACCGTCCCGATCATGGCTTTCCACCACAAGGAGCTGACGGTGCCGGGGACGATCGAAGTCGCCGGCCGGCACGTCAAGCGCTACCACATCGACCAGCCGGACCGCCGCCTCGAACCGCGTGTGGTCGACGCCGCGTACGCGTACCTTCCCAAGCTGCTGCCCGGCCCGGACGGCGGCACCCCGCCGGCGAGCTGGGTGGTGCTGCACCGGGGCGCGGACAGCGGCGCGTACCTGCTGGCGTACACCTGGTTCTTCGACAACGTGGTCGAGTGCCGCATCGCGATCGCCGGACAGCCCGCCCTCGACTGCCCGGACGACGACCCGGCGCGCTTCGTCGACCTGGAGCGCCCCGGCGTGGGCTGCGTCTGGGAGCTGGGTGTGCTGGAGCACGAGCGCGCCGCCTGGATCCGGCACGTGCTCGCGCCGGACGAGCCGGACCTGGCCGGCTACCTGGCCGACACCCGGCCCGCGGGGCCGGTGGGGTTCTGATGGGCGACTTCGACTTCCTCGTCGGCACCTGGGACGTGACAAACCGGCGCCTGCGGCAGCGGCACGTCGGCAGCGACGACTGGGACGAGTTCACCGGCGTCAGCGAGGCCCGCTCGTTCTTCGACGGCGCGGGCAGCTTCGACGAGATGCGCTGCCCCAGCCGGGGCTTCTCCGGCTCCAGCGTGCGCGTCCTGAACCCGTCGACCGGGCTGTGGTCGATCTACTGGATGCACAGCGCGCGGGGCGTGCTGGAGCAGCCGCCGGTGGTGGGCCGGTTCACCGACGGCGTCGGTGAGTTCCACGCCGACGACACCGACGAGGGCCGCCCGGTGCGCTGCCGGTTCCTCTGGTCGGCGATCACCCCGGTCACCTGCCGCTGGGAGCAGGCGTTCTCCACCGACGGGGAGCGCACCTGGGAGACCAACTGGATCATGGAGTTCCGGCGGACGGCATGACCGGCGGGGTGGTGGTCCGGTAGATCGCGGTCAGCCAGACGTCGAGCAGCACGTCGACCACGTCCCGCTCGGCCACCGCCGGGCCGTCCCCGGCGAACGTGGCGTACCAGACCCGTTCGTTCATCGAGTTCAGCGCGATGGCGAGGTCCCGGGCGGGCAGCCCGTCCGGGGCCGCTCCACGTGCGCGTTCCGCCTCGATCGCGGCCTGCACCGCGCGGACCCAGCGTTCCAGCACCTCGGCCCAGAGCCGCCGCACCTCGGCGTTGGTGCCGCGTACCTGGGCGCAGGCCAGCACCACGTCCCGGTGCCCGCCGAACGTGGCGTGGAACCGGGCGATCAGCTCCCGCCAGTGGGCGCGCGGGTCCTCGGCGAGCCGGTCGAACACGCCGCCGGCCGCCGCGTCGGCCTCCTCGGTGACCCGGTCCAGCAGCGTGAGCAGCACCGCGTCCTTGGACGGGAAGTAGAAGTAGAACGTGGGACGGGAGATGCCCGCGCCGCGCGCCAGGTCGTCGATGGAGATGTCCCCGAACGCGCGCTGCCGCAGCAACCGCTCGGCGGTGGCCAGGATCGCGGTCTCCCGCTCGTCGCCGGCGGAGCGGCCGGCCCGCCGCCCGCGGCTGGGCGCGGCGCCGGCCGGCGTACGGGCGGTGGTCATGTCGGCTGATGCTACACCCGCTCAACACCCTGTCGATTAAGCTCGACATGGTGTTGACTGCGCTCGACGGCGATGGATAGTGTCCGGTCCACCGCCGGTGCGAACGGGAGAAACCGATGGCCGCAGACCACGTCGACGTCCTCATCGTCGGGGCCGGCCTGTCCGGCATCGGCGCCGCCGTCCACCTCGGACGCGACTGCCCCGGCAAGACCTACGCGGTGCTGGAGGCCCGGGGCGCCATCGGCGGCACCTGGGACCTGTTCCGCTACCCGGGCATCCGCTCCGACTCCGACATGTACACCCTCGGCTACTCGTTCAAGCCGTGGACCGACCCGAAGGCCATCGCCGACGGCGACTCCATCCGGGCGTACGTGCGCCAGACCGCCCGCGAGTACGACGTCGAGCGGCACATCCGCTTCCACCACCGGGCCGTGCGCGCGGAATGGGACAGCGCCACCGCCCGCTGGACGGTCCACGCCCGCCGCGACGACACCGGCGAGGACGTCACCATCACCTGCGGGTTCCTGTTCACCAACTCCGGCTACTACCGCTACGACTCCGGCTACACGCCGCGTTTCCCCGGCGTCGAGCGGTACGCCGGCACGCTCGTGCACCCGCAGCACTGGCCCGACGACCTGGACTACACCGGCAAGCGGGTCGTGGTGATCGGCAGCGGCGCCACAGCCGTCACCCTCGTGCCGGCGATGGCCGAGCGGGCCGCCCACGTCACCATGCTCCAGCGCTCACCCACGTACGTGATCGCGCTGCCCTCGCGCGACCCGTTCGCCGACGCCGCGCGGCGCTGGCTGCCCCCGAAGGCCGCGTACACGGTGGCGCGGTGGAAGAACGTCGCGCTCGGGGTGGCCAACTTCCAGCTCAGCCGGCGTGCCCCCGGCGTGGTGAAGCGGTTCCTGCGCCGGGCCGCGAAGGGCCGGCTGCCCGCCGGGTACGACGTCGAGCGGCACTTCTCGCCCCGGTACGACCCGTGGGACCAGCGCCTGTGCGTGGTGCCGGACGGCGACCTGTTCACCGTGCTGCGCGAGGGACGCGCGTCGGTGGTCACCGACACCATCGACACGTTCACCGAGCACGGGCTCCGGCTCGCCTCCGGCGAGGAGCTGCCCGCCGACATCGTGGTCACCGCCACCGGCCTGAACCTGCTCGCGCTCGGCGGCATGACCCTGGCGGTCGACGGCGCCGACGTCGACCTCGCCTCGACGGTGGCCTACAAGGGCATGATGCTGTCCGGCGTGCCGAACTTCGCCATGACGATCGGCTACACGAACGCCTCGTGGACGCTCAAGGCCGACCTCGTCGCCACCTACGTCTGCCGGCTGCTGCGCCACCTCGACGAGACCGGCCAGCAGATCGTCACACCGCTCGCCCCGGACACCGACGACCTGGCGCCGATCATCGACCTGCAGTCCGGCTACGTGCTGCGCGCCGTCGACCAGCTGCCCAAGCAGGGGCCGCGCGCGCCGTGGCGGCTGCACCAGAACTACCCCCGCGACGTACGCCTGATGCGGCACGGCCCGCTCACCGACGGCGTACGCTTCGCCCGCGCCGGTGTGCCCGCCGCCGCCACCTCGGGAGGAACCGATGCGTGACCTCGTCTTTCCCGGCGGCACCGCGGTGCTCACCGGCGCGGCGAGCGGCATCGGCGCGGCGCTGGCCCACGGCCTGGCCCGGCGCGGCGCCGACCTGGTCCTGCTCGACCGCGACGCCGACGGCCTGACCTCGGTCGCCGCCGCGATCTCGGCGGCGCACCCGGACCTGCGGGTCGAGACGCACGTGGTCGACCTCGCCGACGCCGAGGCCACCGAACGGGTCGCCGCCGAGATCCACCGCGCGCATCCCCGCATCCGGCTGCTGATCAACAACGCCGGGGTGGCGCTGGGCGGGCGTTTCGACCAGGTCACAGTGGAGGAGTTCCTCTGGGTCGTCGAGATCAACTTCCGGGCGGTGGTGCGCCTGACCCACGCGCTGCTGCCCGCGCTCAAGGCCGAACCCGGCGCGCACCTGGTCAACGTCTCCAGCCTGTTCGGCATCATCGCGCCCGCCGGGCAGGCCGCGTACGCGGCGAGCAAGTTCGCCGTCCGTGGCTTCACCGAGGCGCTGCGGCACGAACTCGTCGACGACGGCGTCGGCGTCACGTCGGTGCACCCGGGCGGCATCCGCACCCGGATCGCCGCCAGCGCCCGGGTCGGCAGCGGCGTGGACGTGGCCGAGTACGAGACCGGGCTCAGGCAGTTCGAGAAGCTGCTCACCATCGACCCGGCGAAGGCCGCCGAGGTGATCCTGCGCGGCGCGAAGCGGCGTCGCGGCCGGGTGCTGATCGGCTGGTCGGCGAAGCTGCCCGACCTGCTGGCCCGGGTGGCCCCCGCCGGGTACGGCCGGGTGCTCGCCCTGGGCATGCGCCCGTCCCGCCCGGCGGCGGCCGTCGCCGGGGCGCCGGCGCCGCGGGCCGAGACGCCCGGCGAGGAGGCCGCGCGGGAACCCGGACGCACGGCGTGACGGTGGCCCTCCCGCCGGCCGACGAGCGCACCGTCGACGGCCGGCGCGTGCGCTGCCGGATCAGCGGCGACGGGCCGCCCGTGGTGCTGCTGCACGGCATCGGCCGTACCCTCGACGACTTCACCGCCCTGCACGCCGCGCTGGCCCGCGACCACCTGGTGCTCGTGGTGGACCTGCCCGGGCACGGCGGCTCCGCGCCGCTGGACGGGCCGCACACGCTGCCCGCCCTGGCAGGCGCGGTCGCCCGGTTCCTCGACGTGGCCGGGGTGACCGGCCCGGCGCACCTGGTCGGCAACTCCCTCGGCGGGGCGGTGGCGATGCGCCTCGCGGTCGACGCGCCGCAGCGGGCGGCCAGCCTGGCGCTGCTCAACAGCGCCGGCTTCGGCCGGGAGGTGACGGTGGCGCTGCGGCTGCTCGCGATCCGCCCGCTGGCGCCGCTGCTGCTGCGCCCGCATCCGGGGATCGCCCGCCGCAGCGAGCGGGCCATCTTCTTCGACCCGGCGTACGTCACCGAGGAGCGGATCGCCACCGCGCTCGCCGTCGCCGGGCAGCCGCACGCCGCCCGGGTGATGCTGGAGCTGGTCCGCGACCTGGGCACCTGGCGCGGGGTGAAGCTGCGGTGGCGCGCCGAACTGCTCGACGCGGTGGCCGCGCTCGACCTGCCCACGCTGCTCGTCTGGGGCGACCGTGACCTGATCCTGCCCGCCACGCACCTGGCGTACGCCCGCAGCCGGCTGCCGCACGCGCGCCGCCATCTGTTCCGCGACACCGGGCACATGCCGCAGATCGAGCGGACCGCCGAGGTGGAGGCGCTGCTGCGGGAGTTGTGGGCCTGACCCGCGGTGGCCTGCGCCACTGCCCGGACCCGCGATCGAGCGGCGGGACGAGCCGCGGAGCAAGCTTAGATACATGACGCATCCCAGCCGGACCGCGCCGTCCGCCGCCGAGCGGGCGTACCGGCACCTCAAGCAGGCCATCCTGGAACAGGTCTACCCGGGCGGCCAGCTCGTGAGCGAGGGCGAGATCGCCGACGCGACCGGCGTGTCCCGCACCCCGGTCCGGGAGGCGCTGCTGCGGCTGGAGACCGAGGGCCTGGTCAAGCTCTACCCGAAGCGCGGCGCGCTGATCCGGCCGGTGTCGGCCCGGGAGATCGCCGACGTCATCGAGGCCCGCCGGCTGGTCGAGCTGCACGCCGCCGAGCGGGTGTGGCCGCGCCGCGCCGAGTTGCGCGCCGACCTGGCCCGCCGGCTGGAGGAGATGCGACGCGCGCACGCCGCCGGTGACATCAGCGCGCTGATGGGCGCCGACCGCTCGTTCCACGCCGCCGTGGTCGAGGCCGCCGGCAACGAGATCCTGGCCGAGCTGTACCACCGCCTGCGCGACCGGCAGCTGCGCATGGGCGAGGCGAGCTTCCGGCTCTCGCCCGGCTGGGCCGAGGTCGCCCTGGCCGAGCACGCCGGCCAGCTCGCCGCGCTCGACGGCGACGACCCGCAGGCGTGGCGCGACGCGGTCGCCGGGCACATCGACACCGCCGCGCGGATGCTCGGGACGCTGCGGTGAGCGTGTCCCGCCGGCCCGCGGCCCTGGTGTACGCGGTGGCGCTGACCGCGTACCTGACCGCCGTGTTCCACCGCAGCTCACTCGGCGTCACCGGGGTCGACGCGGCGGATCGGTTCCACATCAACGCCTCCGCGCTCGCCACGTTCTCCGTCGCCCAGCTCGCCGTCTACGCCGCCATGCAGGTCCCGGTCGGGGTGCTGCTCGACCGCTACGGCTCGCGCCGGCTGCTGCTGGCCGGCGGCGCGCTGATGGTGGCCGGGCAGATCGTCTTCGCGGTCGCCACCGACGTGCCGGCCGCCGTCGCCGCGCGGGTGCTCGTCGGCCTCGGTGACGCCATGACCTTCATCAGCGTGCTGCGCATCGTCGCGTTCTGGTTCCCCGGCCGCCGCAACCCGCTGCTGGTGCAGCTCACCGGCACCGTCGGCCAGCTCGGCGCGGTGCTCGGCGCCGTACCCCTGGTGCTGCTGCTGCACCGCGCGGGCTGGACCCCGGCGTTCCTGACCGCCGCGGCGCTCGGCGCGACGGTGGTGCTGATGATCCTCGTCGCGGTACGCGACACCCCGCACGCCGAGCACGCCACCGCGCTCGCGCCCGACCTGGCGACCGTGCGCCGCCAGCTCGCCGAGGCGTGGGCCGAGCCGGGCACCCGGCTGGGCCTGTGGACGCACTTCGTCACGCAGTTCTCCGGCTCGGTGTTCGCGCTGCTGTGGGGGTACCCGTTCCTGGTGCAGGGCCAGGGCTTCTCGCCCACGGCGGCGGCCGGGCTGCTCACCCTGATGACGATGGTGACGCTCGTGTGCGGGCCGGTGCTCGCGCATCTGTGCGCCCGCTTCCCGTTCCACCGCTCGGTGTTGGTCTTCGCCATCACCGCCGGCACCGCCGGCATGTGGGCGGTGGTGCTGGCGTGGCCGGGCCGGGCGCCGCACCCGCTGCTGGTGGCGCTCGTGGTGGTGCTCGCGGTCAACGGTCCCGGCTCGATGATCGGGTTCGACTACGCCCGCTCGTTCAACCCGGTGCACCGCATCGGCAGCGCCACCGGCATCGTCAACGTCGGCGGTTTCGCCGCCTCGATCGTGCTGATCCTGGCCGTCGGCCTGGTGCTCGACCTGGCCACCCCGGCCGGGCACGACGCGCCGCCGCTGTCCGCGTTCCGCTGGGCGTTCGCCGTGCAGTTCCTGCTCTGGGCGCTCGGCGCGGCGCAGGTGCTGCGCTACCGCAACGCCGCCCGCCGGATCGCCGCCGACCGGGCCGCCGCGACGGCCGCGGCCCCCGTCTGAGTACGCGGCCGGCCCGGAGCGGCTTCGGCGCGGGCGGCTCAGCGCCGGTGCCGCACCAGCGAGTCGAGCATCAGCGTCAGCCCGGCGCCGACCAGCCACACGTCCTTGGCCAGCCCGATACCCTCCTGGCTCGGCCGCAGGCTGCTGCCCTCCCGCATGCCGGGCGTCTTCAGGTAGAGCTGCACCAGCCCAGCGCCGAACGCGGTGAGCGCGGCCCCGGCCAGCAACGACGGCACGAACGGGGCGAGCAGCGCCGCGCCGAGCACCGTCTCGCCCCGGGACAGCAGCACGGCGAACCGGTCCGGCGGGATCTGCCGCAGCTGCGGCATCGCGCCGGCCGCCATGCCGTGCATGCCCGCGGCGGCCTCACCCTCCAGGCCCCGCTTGCCCAGCCCGGAGTTCAAGATGTACGCGCCGATGGCGACCCGCAGCGGCGCATGCGACAGCCTCATGATCACTCCCGTCCCACCTGGTAGAACCGGCACACCGGGTACCCGGTCATGACCAGGACAATCCGGCGGGCTTCATTGGTTCGTGGGTCATGATCAGCGGTAGGTTCGGGGTGCAGAAGCACGCAACAAGGGAGGCACTGTGAGCCAGGAAGTCCGGGGAGTCGTGTCGCGGCGCAAGGGCGCGCCCGTGGAGGTCACCACCATCGTGGTGCCCGACCCGGGGCCGGGCGAGGCGGTGGTCCGCATCCAGTCGTGCGGCGTCTGCCACACCGACCTGCACTACCGCGAGGGCGGCATCAACGACGACTACCCGTTCCTGCTGGGCCACGAGGCCGCCGGCATCGTCGAGCAGGTCGGCGACGGCGTCACCGACGTGGCGCCCGGCGACTTCGTGGTGCTGAACTGGCGCGCGGTCTGCGGGCAGTGCCGGGCCTGCCGCCGCGGCCGCCCGTGGTACTGCTTCGCCACCCACAACGCGACGCAGAAAATGACGCTCACCGACGGCACCGAGCTGACGCCCGCGCTCGGCATCGGCGCGTTCGCCGAGAAGACGCTCGTGCACGCCGGGCAGTGCACCAAGGTCGACCCGTCGGCGCGGCCGGCGGCCGTCGGCCTGCTCGGCTGCGGCGTGATGGCCGGCCTCGGCGCGGCCATGAACACCGGCAACGTGACCCGGGGCGACTCGGTCGCGGTGATCGGCTGCGGCGGCGTCGGCGACGCGGCGGTGGCCGGCGCGGCCCTGGCCGGGGCGACCACGATCATCGCGGTGGACACCGACTCCCGCAAGCTCGACTGGGCGCGCAAGTTCGGCGCCACCCACACCGTCAACGCCTCCGAGGACGACGCGGTGGAAGCCATCCGCGCCGCCACCGGCGGCTTCGGCGCCGACGTGGTGATCGACGCGGTCGGCCGCCCGGAGACCTGGAAGCAGGCGTTCTACGCCCGTGACCTGGCCGGCACGGTCGTGCTGGTCGGCGTGCCGACGCCGGAGATGACTGTCGACCTGCCGCTGCTGGACGTGTTCGGTCGCGGCGGCGCGCTCAAGTCCAGCTGGTACGGCGACTGCCTGCCCAGCCGCGACTTCCCGATGCTGACCGAGCTGTACCGGCAGGGCCGGCTGGACCTGGACGCGTTCGTCACCGAGGAGATCGCCCTCGACCAGGTCGAGGAGGCGTTCAGCCGGATGCACCACGGCGACGTGCTGCGCTCGGTGGTGGTCTTCCCGTGACCGCCCGCGTCGACCACGCCGTCACGTCCGGCACGTTCTCCCTGGACGGCCAGACGTTCGACGTCGACAACAACGTCTGGGTGATCGGTGACGACGCCGAGTGCGTCGTCCTCGACGCGCCGCACGACGTCGCGGCCATCCGCCAGGTGATCGGCGACCGGCGGGTGGTGGCGATCGTGGCCACGCACGCCCATGACGACCACGTCCGGGTCGCGCCCGAGCTGGCCCGGGCCACCGGCGCGCCGGTGCTGCTGCACCCGGCCGACCGGGTGCTGTGGGACATGGTGCACCCGGGCACCGCCCCGGACGGCGAGCTGACCGACGGGCAGAGCATCACCGTCGGCGGGACCACGCTGCGGGTGCTGCACACCCCCGGCCACAGCCCCGGCGCGTGCAGCCTGTACGCGCCCGACCTGGGCGCGGTCTTCACCGGCGACACCCTGTTCGCCGGGGGACCGGGCGCCACCGGCCGGTCGTACAGCGACTTCGGCACCATCGTCGAGTCGATCCGTACCCGTCTGCTCACGCTGCCGCCGGAGACGGTGGTGCACACCGGGCACGGCGACGACACCACGATCGGGGCCGAGGCGCCGCACCTGGACGAGTGGATCGCCCGGGGCCACTGAGGACCACACACCCGCGCGGGTCCGGCCGGAGCAGTCCGGTCCGGGCCCGCGTGCGGCGTCTTCCGGCCCGTCCGCGCCCGGGTGGCGCCGGGTGTCCGTCCGCTTCGGACGGGTCCGGAAAGCCGTGTGGCCGGGCGACGTTCCGCCCCGATGACACTCGCGTCCGTGCTGGTCCGGTGCGGCGTCTCGCCCTGATCGTCCCGTTCCTCGCCCTTCACCCAGGATGCGGACCGGGTGCCCGGAATCGCGGGTGACCTGGACCGCAGCCTCGGCGCTGCCCGGCATTTCCGGAATGACCGACACTGCGGGCTCGTTGTGTCCCCCATACCGTCGGAACCCAAACACCTACCCGGCGGTAGTCCCCCGAGGGGCGCTCATCCCGGAGCGCGTCGTAACGATCGAAAGGGCAACCATCGTGAAGCAGCACTTCACTCGATGGCTCCCCGCCATCGCGAAGACCGCCGTGGCGAAGACCGCCGTCGCGAAGACCGTCGCCGTCGCCAAGAACCGCCGCGCCGTGCTGAGCGTGGCGGGCGTGGCCGTCCTGGGCGGGTTGGCCGTCGGCCCCACCGCCGTGGCCGCGCCCGTGACCAGTGGCCCGCACGCCGGCGCCAAGGCCGCCATCGACCTGGCCACCGGCAAGCAGACCTCGACCGAGGCGGTCAAGCCCGGCCAGACCACCGGCCTGGACAAGCTGCCGACCAGGGCGGACCGGCCGGCCAAGGAGAAGCTCGTGCCGCACGGCGTCGAGGGCGCGCAGTCGCGCATCCCGCTCGACGACGCGCAGCTCGCCAACGCCAAGGCCATCGTCGAGGCGGCCAAGGAGACCGGCGTGGGGGAGCGGGGCGCCGTGATCGGCGTCGCCACCTCGCTGCAGGAGTCGAAGCTGTACAACCTGGGTCACCTCGGCGCGTACAACGACCACGACTCCGAGGGCCTGTTCCAGCAGCGCCCGTCGTCCGGTTGGGGCACGTCCGAGCAGATCACCGACCCGGAGTACTCCAGCAAGGCGTTCTTCAACGCGCTGAAGAACGTCGGCGGCTGGCACGAGCTGCCGCTGACCACCGCCGCGCAGACGGTCCAGGTGTCCGCCTACCCGTACGCGTACGCGCAGTGGGAGGAGCAGGCGGCGGACATCGTCCAGCAGGTCTGGTGAGCCACCCGTAGCGAACGGCCGGCCCTCCGGGGTCGGCCGTTCTCGCCGATCTTGGAATTGTGGTGCCTCGCATACCTCAGATACCGGACATCCTGGGCGCCACAACTCCAAGATCGGCGGGGCGGGGCGGGGGCGGGTGGGGGGCGTTGTAAGCCGGTGCGCGACCGGAGTGGCGCCGGCGAGCGCCCCCGGGGAACAAGCCCGGGTCGTCGGTCGTTGCAGATGCACCCGGCACGCCCCGCGCTGCCGGATCCCCCCGAGAACTTCGAGCGCCTGACGGTGCCCACGCATCCCCCGGATGCGTCGACCCCCGAACGGAGCCCACCATGAACACGATCCTGCGCAAGAGCATCCTCGGTATCGCCGGTCTCGCCTTCACCGGTGGCGTGTTCGCCGGTCCGGTCGCCGCCCACGCGGCGGAGACCACCAAGCCGGCCGCCGTCGCGGTTCAGGGCGTGAGCCCGCAGGGCGAGCAGTCGCACGTGGACCTGAACGACGAGCAGATCGCCAACGCCAAGGCCATCATCGCGGCCACCAAGAAGGCGGGCCTGCCCGAGCGGGCCGCTGTCGTCGCGATCGCCACCGCGCTGCAGGAGTCGAAGCTGGAGAACCTGGGTCACCTGGGTGACCGCAACGACCACGACTCGCTGGGCCTGTTCCAGCAGCGGCCGTCCAGCGGCTGGGGTACGCCGGAGCAGATCACCGACCCCGAGTACTCGACGCTGGCGTTCCTCAAGGGCCTCAAGCAGGTCGACGGCTGGCAGGACATGCCGCTGACCGAGGCCGCGCAGACCGTGCAGGTCAGCGCCTACCCCGACGCGTACGCGCAGTGGGAGAAGCAGGCCGCCGAGATCGTCGCCGAGCACTGGCACAAGTAAGAACCACCGAAAGGCCGGTACCCGGATCGGGTGCCGGCCTTTCGCGTGCTCTCAGCCGCAGTGCGTGGCCAGCCACGACAGCACCGGCTCGACCACCGACGGGTCCAGCGGCTGCTTCGCCTCGTCCCGGTACGCCCGCAGCGACGGCGGACCGGGCTGGCGCCGCAGCACGTGGGTGACGTCCGGCAGCACCGTGGTCTGCACGGGCCCACCCGCGTGGGCGGCGATGACCGGCAGGTCCGCCGGGTCGGTCTGGAGGTCCTTGTCGCCGGTGAGCGCGAGGATCGGGGCGTCGACGCGGGCCAGGTCCGGCCGGGGGTCGTAGCGCAGGAACTCCCGGAACCAGCGGGCGTTGAGCCGCTGCCCGCCGACCCACGCCACGTCCTTGTCGGTGGCGAGGATCTTCTCGTGGTTGCGGGCCACCTTCGCCACCAGGTCGGTTCGGGTGAGCCGGAGCACCAGGCGTACCGGCGCGGGCAGCGTGGGCAGCAGCCGTCCGGCCTGCCAGCGCAGCACCTCGGCGCCGCTGCGCCCGGGCGCGGACAGCAGGACCAGGCCGGCCACCGGTACGCCGCGCGCGGCGAGCGCGACAGCGGTGAGCGCGCCCTCGCTGTGCCCGACCAGGAACATCCGTCCGGCGTCCACGGCCGGGTCGTCGCGCAGCGCCGCGAACACGGCGGCCGCGTCGTCGACGTTGTCGAAGAAGCCGGTACGCAGGAACTCGCCGGTGCTCTCGCCGACGCCCCGCCGGTCGTACCGGGCGACCGCGATCCCGGCCCCGGCGAGCGCTGCGGCCAGGTGCCGCTGGATGCCCAGGGGCAGGCGGCGGTGGTCGCCGTCGCGGTTGATCGGCCCGGAGCCGGGCAGCAGCAGCGCCACCGGGTGCCCTCCGGCGCCGTCGGGCAGCGTGAGCGTGCCGGACAGCCGCTGCTCGCCCGAGTCGACGACGAGCGGACGGTCGATCGTCACGGCAGCACCGCCGCGGCCAGGGCGGAGGCGTCGTCGGCGCCGATGAGCAGGGAGTCGTACGCCTGGCCGGTGAGGGTGATGCGGACGGCCGGCTGGCCGCCGCGGACGCTGACGAACTCCTTGCCGGCCCTGCCGCGCCAGGTGCCGACGTTGCGCGTGCGGGGCACGCCGAGGCCGGGCGCCCGGATGCCGCGGGTGGCGCGCGCCCCGTCGGGCACGACGACGGCGCCCGCGACGGCGGAGCGGGGGAACGACAGGTCGCCGCGCAGGGCCCAGATCTTCTCGGCGGTGGTGAGCCGGACGTCGATGCGGTCGGGGGTGATGTCGATGGTGGCCATCGGCGCGCTCCTCGGTTCTGTTATCGTCGGTGAGAACATTACCGGAGGCGATAACAAAAAGGGGAGCGACTGTGGCACTCGACACCGTGGAGCTGCTGATGCACCCGGTCCGGCTGCGCATCGTCCAGGCGTTCCTGGGCGGCCGCACGCTGACCACCGCCGACCTGCGCAGCGAGCTGAGCGACGTGCCGCCGGCCACGCTCTACCGGCAGGTCGCCACGCTCGCCGAGAACGGCGTGCTGCACACGGTCGGGGAGCGGCGGGCCCGCGGCGCGGTCGAGCGCAGCTACCGGCTCCACGAGGCCGCCGCGTCGGTGGACCCGGACGAGGCCCGGGCCATGAGCCCGCAACGGCACCGCCAGGCGTTCCTCACCTTCGTCGCGGGCCTGCTCGCCGACTTCGACGGCTACCTCGACCGCGGCGACCCCGACCTGGCCCGCGACGTGGCCGGCTACCGGCAGAACGCGTTCCACGCCACCGACGCCGAGACCGCCGAGTTCGTCACCCGGTTCCGCGAGCTGTTCGCCGAGTACGCCGCGCTCGGCCCCGGGCCCGGCCGCACCCGGCGGCTGCTCACCACCGTGCTGCTGCCCGGCGCCGATCAGGAGCGGCCCGCCGAGCGCCGGTGACCGGCCACGATGTCCGCCACAGCGGCACCCAGCGCCAGCACGATGATCCCGGCGGCGAGCAGCAGTGAGTGGCGGAACGCCGTACCCCAGTCGCCGTGGTCGTCGGCGATCGTGGAGAAGAACAGCGCGCCCACCGCGGCGATGCCGGCGGCCGAGCCGATGCGCTGCCCGGTCTGCAGCATGCCCGCGCCGCTGCCGGCCATCGGCACCGGCACCTCGGACAGCGTGAGCGTCTGGTTCGGCGCGATCACCAGGCCGCTGCCCAGCCCCGCGACGAGCAGCGGCAGCGCGGTCCGCAGCGGCACGTTGTCGTGCGGCCCGCCCGCCAGCACCAGGTCGGTCGCGATCAGCCCGGCCACCACCGCCAGCAGCCCGATCGCGACGAGCGGACGGCCGTACCGGGTGACCACCCGGCCGCCGAGCGCGGAGGCGAGCGCCGAACCGAGCGCGAACGGCGTGATCGCCAGACCGGCCACGAGCGCGCTGTAGCCGAGCCCCATCTGCAGGTAGAGCGTGAAGATGAAGAAGATCGCGGTGAACCCGGCGAAGTAGATCAGGCCGATCAGCGCGCCCAGCGTGTACGAGCGCACCGTGAACAGCCGCAGGTCGAACAGCGGCTGGGCGCGCCGGGCGTACCGGTGCTCCCAGAGCGCGAACCCGGCGAGCAGCAGCAGGCCGACCGGGATCAGCAACCACTTGCCCGGGCCCCGCCACTGCTCCCGCTGCACCAGCGGCAGCAGGATCACCGTCACCCCGGCGCCGAGCAGCAGCACGCCGAGTGGATCGAGGCGGCCCCGCCCGGCGGGGTTCGTCGCCCGGGTCGGCATCAGCCGCCAGCCGAGCAGCATCGCCACGATCCCGACCGGGATGTTCACGAAGAACACCCACCGCCAGCCGTGCTCCGCGCCGCCCAGCTGGATGAGCAGGCCGCCGAGCAGCGGCCCCACGGCGGTGGAGATACCGATCGTCGCGCCCAGCAGGCCGAACGCGCGACCCCGGTCGGCGCCCCGGAACAGCTCCTGGATCATGCCGCTGACCTGAGGGTTCACCACACCGGCGGCGGCGCCCTGGACGAGCCGGGCCACCACCAGCCACTCCGGCGAGCGGGCCAGCCCGGCCAGCGCGCTGGTCAGCGTGAACAGGCCCACCCCGACCACGAACGCGGTACGCCGCCCGCGCGCGTCGCCGAACCGCCCGGCCGGCACCAGCACCAGGCCGAACGTCAGCGCGTACCCGGACAGCACCCACTGCAAATCGCTCGGTGTGGCGTGCAGCGCCCGGTCGATCGACGGCACCGCGACGTTGACGATGCTGACGTCCAGCAGCGTCATGAACGCCGCGATCAGGCCGACGCTCAGCGCGCGCCAGCGACGCCGATCGTCGTACCCGGTGTCCGGCACGATCCGATCACGCCACCTGGCGCGCGCACCACCGCGGCCCGAAGTCCAGGCCGGACATCGGGGAGTCCTCGCGGTGCAGCAGCCCTCGCTCGGTGAGCGAGTGCAGCGGCTCGCGCAGTTCCTCCTCGGTCATCCCGGTCTCCTGGGCGATCAGGTCCGGGTAGGGGACGTGTCCCTGCACCTCCAGCGCGGACACCGCCTGGTACACCCGTTCCTCGACCGCAGACAGCTGGACCTGAGGCATCGCTTCCCTCCTCGGCGTGGACCGTCCGACCCGCGGACGGCCGGCGACCGGCGGTTACCCGGACGGGCCACGATGATGCTCACCCGTTCGGCTGTCGTGCCGGGCGGGGCGGGGGTGCCCTAGGCTGCACCAGTGATCATCTGGGATCTCGTCGTGGTCGGCGGTGGGCCCGCCGGACTCTCCGCCGCGCATGCCGCGGCCCGCTCCGGCGTCCGCACGCTCGTGGTCGAGCGGGCCACCCACCCCCGGTACAAGACCTGCGGCGGCGGCCTGATCGGCACCTCGCTGGCCGAGGTCGCCGACCGCCTCGAGGTGCCCGCCCACGACCGGGTCGACCGGATCACGTTCACCCGCGACGGGCGGCGCGCGTTCACCCGCCGGCACCCGTCGCCGCTGGTCACGATGATCCGCCGGGAGGAGTTCGACGACCGGCTGCGCGCCGCCGCCGTCGCCGCCGGGGCTCAGGTCCGCGAGGGCGTCGCGGTCCGCGCGGTCGAGCAGGACCCCGACGAGGTACGCCTGCGTCTGGCCGACGGCGAGGTGGTGCGCGCCCGTGCCGTCATCGGCGCGGACGGCTCCTCCGGCGTCACGGCACGCCACGTCGGTGTCCGTTTCCGCCAGGTCGACCTCGGCCTGGAACTGGAACTGCCGGTGGACGGTGCCGAACGGGAACGCTGGCGCGGCCGGGTGCTGCTCGACTGGGGGCCGCTGCCCGGCTCCTACGCGTGGGTGTTCCCCAAGGGCGACCGGCTCACCGTGGGCGTCATCTCGGCCCGGGGCGACGGCGACCGTACCCGCGCCTACCTGCGCGACTTCACCGACCGGCTCGGACTGTCCGGGGTGACGCCGGAGCACGACTCCGGTCACCTCACCCGCTGCCGCGCCGACGACTCGCCGCTGCGCCACGGGCGGGTGGTGGTCGCAGGCGACGCGGCCGGGCTGCTGGAGCCGTGGAGCCGGGAGGGGATCAGCTACGCGCTGCGCTCCGGCCGGCTGGCCGGGGAGGCGGTGGCCGGCGGCGACCTCGGCGCGTACGCCCGGGAGGTCGGCCGGCGGCTGACGCCGGAGATGCGCGCCGGGCACCGGCTGCTGGAGACGTTCGAGCGGCGGCCCGACGTGTTCCACGCGATGCTCGCCAGCCCGCCCGGCTGGCGGATGTTCGTCCGGTTCTGCCAGGGCCGGGCGAGCTTCGCCGAGATGCTCGACCGGCGGCCGGTACGCGCCGGGCTCGCGGTGCTCGACCGTCTGCCCGCGAGGGCGCGGGCCGTGGCCGGTTAACCTGGCGCGGTGACCGACTGGGATCTCGTCTGCGGACGCGACTTCGCGGTGCCGGACGGCCGCGACCTGGACGACCTCGTCGCCGAACTCGCCGCCGCGCTGCGCGACCCCGACCCGGCGGTCCGGGACGGCGCGCCCTACGTGGTGCTGCGCACCTGGATCGCCCGGGACGTGATCGACGCCGGCCGCCGGGCGAAGCTGGGCGCGATCATGGCCGAGCGGTTCACCGACCCGGAGATCCAGGCCCGCACGTTCGCGCCGCTGGTGCTGGACATGATCGTCAGCTGGGGCGACTTCGACCCGGCCTGGCTCGCCGCGTTCAGTGCCTGGTACCCGGCCGAGACCGACCTGCGCGGGTACGACGCGACGCTCGGCTGGCTGCACGCGGTGGCCCACGGCGCCGACCTGCTGGCCACGTTCGGCCGCCACCCGTCGGTCGACCCGGCGAGCATGCTCGACCTGGCCGCGGCCCGCCTCGTCGCGCCGACCGGGCACCTCTTCGCCGAACAGGAGGACGACCGGCTGGCCCGCGCGATCGCGCTGGTGCTGGCCCGGCCCGGCCTGTCCGGCGCCGACGCGCTCGGCTGGCTGGAACCGGTCTCGGCGAGCTACGCCGCGCTGCCCCGGGGCACCACGCCGGCCCACGCCTCGAACAGCATGCGGACGTTGCGGGCGCTGTACGTGCTGCTGGACACCGGCATCGGGCCGAGCCGGGACGCCCCGGCGCTGCCGCAGCCGCACCGCGACGCGGTCAAGGCACGCCTGGCCGAGGTGCTCGCCCCGGTCTTCCAGCACGGCTGAACGCCCCCGGTCAGGGGACGATGACCGCCCGCCCGTGCACGTCGCCCCGGCGCAGCGCCTCGTACGCCTGCGGCGCCTCCGCGAGCGGGAACGTCTGCACGTCGGCGTGCAGCCGGCCGTCGTGGGCCAGCGCGATCACCTCGTGCAGTTCGGCCCGGGTGCCCCAGAACGGCACCGCCACAGCGGCCTCGAACGGCACGGGCGGCGGTTCGTCGGCGACCGGCCGGACCGGCAGCGTGCCGCCGGCCAGGCCGACCAGCAGCAGCTGACCGCCGGTGGCGACGACCTGCCGGGCGGTGTCCAGGGTCGCCTGGGCGCCGACGAAGTCGAGCACCACGTCCGCGCCGTCCGGCGGCGGCCCGACCAGCTCACGGATCTTCTCCACCGCGTCCGGGCCGGCCTGCACCACGTGGTGCGCGCCGAGCCGGCCGGCCAGGTCCAGCGCCGCGGTGCTGGTGTCCACCGCGACGATCCGTACCGCTGTGGTGGCGAGCAGGATCTGCAACCCCATGTGCCCCAGCCCGCCGATGCCGATCACCACGCAGGTGGTGCCGGGCCGCAGCCGGGGCCGGGCCAGCTCCACCGCGTGGTACGGCGTCAGCCCGGCGTCGGTGAGCGGCGCGGCCTGGGTCAGGTCCATGTCGCCGACCGGCAGCAGCCGGGACGCGGGAACCACGACGTACTCGGCGAGCCCGCCGTCGCGGCTGAGCCCGACGCCGCCGACCGGGGTTACCCGGCAGCGGTTCTCCTCGCCCCGCAGGCAGGCCCGGCACCGGCCGCAGCCGATGATCCCGTAGACCGCGGCCCGTTCTCCGGGCGACCAGCCGACCACCCCGGCGCCGACCGTGTCGACGGTGCCGGCGATCTCGTGCCCCAGCGTCATCGGGATCGGGAACACGCCGGCCGGAGCGTCGAGGATGTGCAGGTCGGAGTGGCAGGCGCCGACCGCGCCGACGCGCAGCAGCACCTCACCGGGGCCGGCCTCGGGCGTGGGCACCTCCGTGTGCTCCAGCACCCCGGGCGCTGTCATCCGTACTGCGCGCATGTCTCCTCCACCTCGTCGCCGACGGTCGTCGCGGCGGCATACCCCTGCCGTGGTGGTTGATGCGCCGGCGGGACGGGCGGGCGCACAATGCGGTCATGAGTGAGCCGGCCGAGTCGTTCACCGACGAGGAGTACGCGTTCCTGCGGCACGTCCGCTTCGGCGAACTGCCGGCCCGGGTACGCCCGGAGGACCTCACGGGGTCCGTGGAGACCGAGACCCCGCCGGACCGGCCGGACCCGGTCGGCGGGGAGTCGGAGTGGCACCTGCGCGCGGGCGGCTGACGGGGCCCGGGCACCGGCCCGGACCCCGTCGCCGCACGGTCAGAAGACCGGCACGCCGTCGCGCACCAGCTTCCAGTTGGGTACGAAGAAGTCGGCCGGGTCGATGACGCCCTTGGCCTGCGCCCAGTCGATGAGCAGCTGGCGGATCTCCTGCTGGGCGTTGTAGACCTGGGTCTTCACGATGCCCGGGAAGTTGCCGCCGCCGCTGCGCCGGTAGTTGTTCACCGCCACCACGAACCGGGCGTCCGCCGCGACCGGGGTGTCGGTGCCGGCCAGCACCAGCCGGGTGATCCGCTGGCCGACCGGCTTGGCGATGTCGATGTCGTAGTCGACGCCGGAGAACACGTCGTAGTTGTAGTCCGGCACCGCCGGGTCGCTGATCGTCTCCGGGTTCACCGGCGCGCCCGCCGGCAGCGTGACGAAGTACTTCGCCGAGTACTCCAGGTACGCCTTCACCTCGGCGCCGGTCAGCACGACCGCCTCCAGCGTGTTGTCGTACACGTAGAGGCCCGCCACGTCGCGGATGCGCACGTCGCCCTGCGGGAACACCGCGGTACGGCTGAACGGCGCGGCGATGGACAGCACCGGCAGGCCCGCGTACTCGCCGCCCGCGAGCGCCTCGGTGACGACTTCGGTCTGGACGTGGTTGATGAAGTCCAGGATCGGGGTGTCCTTGTACCGCGACTCGGCGGCCGACAGCTCCACGCTGGACTGCGCGACGACGCGGTTGACGTACTCGACGGTCTTGGTGTGCTGGCCGCGCACGGCCGCGAGCACCGCCGGGTCCTCGACCACCGTGTTGGTGTTGAGCGTGGTGGCCGACTTGGCGGTGACCGTCCAGCGGCCCTTCTCCCGGGTCAGCGTGAAGTCCATCCGGGTCAGCCGCTGGCCCCACTTCGACGGCTCCGAGGTGAGGACCCGCTCGCCGGTGGTGAGGTTGGTGACGAACTTCTCCGGCACCTCGTTGTGCGCGTGGCCGAACAGGATCGCGTCGATGCCGGGGACCTGCTCGGCGATCAGCGCGGTCGGGTTCTCGTTCGGCAGCTCCGGGCCGTAGCTGGAGGTGCCGCTGTCGCCGCCGTGCGCCGAGATGACGACCAGGTCGGCGCCGCGGCGGCGCATCTCCGGCACCCACTTCGCGGCGGTGGCGACCATGTCGGCGAAGACCAGGCGGCCCTCGACGTTGCCCTTGTCCCAGATGGCCACGCCGGGGTTGGTCAGGCCGAGGACGCCCACGCGCAGCTTCGGCGCGCCGTGCCCGCCGAGCTTGACCTCCTTGATCACGTACGGGAGGAACGCCGGCTTGCCGGTCTTCGCGTTGAGCGCGTTCGCGGCCAGGGCCGGGAAGCCGAGCTGCTCGATCCAGGTGGCCAGCAGCGGCAGGCCGTAGTTGAACTCGTGGTTGCCGAGCGTCACCGCGTCGTACTTGAGGATGTTCATGGCGCGGGCCATCGGGTGCGTCTCACCGGTGCTGGTGATCGGCTCCTGCTTGGCGTAGTACGTCGCAAGCGGCGTGCCCTGGATGGTGTCGCCGGCGTCGAGGACCAGCGTGGCCCTGCCCTTGCGCTCGGCGCGGATCTGGTTGACCAGGGTGGCGAGCTTCGCGACGCCGACGTCGTTCTGCTTGCTGTCGTCGAACTCCGCGTCCTTGTAGTAATCCCAGTTGTAGACGTTGCCGTGGGTGTCGGACGTACCGAGGATCGTCAGGTCCCAGGTCTTCGGCTGCTTCGGCTTCGCCTCGGCGGGCGCGCCGGCCAGCAGGGGAGCGGTCGCGGCGGCGGCCGCGACGGCCAGCACCTGGCGCCGGGAGGCGCCGGAGGAGGAAGTCATGAGGTGCCTTTCCAATGGGGGGTACGCGCCTCGTGGGCGCCGTTGCGCACCATAACCACCACATGTCGCGTGCGCCACACCGGCCCGTTTTGTTTCCCCTACGGTCACGGTGCTGCTGTTTCCCCTCCGGTCACCGGGGTAGGGGCGCAGACATGAGCGAGGACCAGTTCACCCAGCAGCACCCGGCCGAGCAGTACGGACAGCGTGAGGGACAGCCGTCGCAACAGCAGACGCCGCCCGGCAGCGAACAGCAGATGGGGCCGAAGCCCGACCACGGCGAGCAGTCGTACCGGGGCAGCGACCGGCTCACCGGCAAGCGCGCGATCATCACCGGCGGCGACTCCGGCATCGGGCGGGCCGTGGCGATCGCCTTCGCCCGCGAGGGCGCCGACGTGCTCGTCACCTACCTCGCCGACGAGGAGGAGAAGGACGCCCGGGAGACGGTCGCCCTGATCGAGCAGGCCGGGCGCACCGGCGTCGCGGTCCGGTGCGACCTGCGCGAGGAGGCCAACTGCCGTGACCTCGTCGACCAGGCGCTGCGCGACCTCGGCGGCGTCGACATCCTGGTCAACAACGCGGCGTACCAGATGTCGCAGGACAACGGCCTGCTCGACATCACCACCGAGCAGTTCGACCGGGTGTTCAAGACCAACGTGTACGCCATGTTCTGGCTCTGCAAGTTCGCCGTGCCGCACATGAAGGAAGGCTCGACGATCATCAACACGTCGTCGATCCAGGCGTTCGACCCGTCGCCGCAGCTGCTCGACTACGCCACCACCAAGGCCGCCATCGCGAACTTCACCAAGGCGCTCGCGCAGAACCTCGCCGAGCGGGGCATCCGGGTCAACGCGGTCGCGCCCGGTCCGATCTGGACGCCGCTGATCCCGGCCACCATGCCGGAGGAGAAGGTGAAGCAGTTCGGCACCGACACGCCGCTGGGCCGTCCCGGTCAGCCGGCCGAGCTGGCGCCCGCGTACGTCTACTTCGCCTCCCAGGAGTCCAGCTACGTCACCGGCGAGATCCTCGGCGTCACGGGCGGCCGCCCGACGAAGTGAGCGTCCGGTCCGGCTGCGTCTCTGGTCCCGGCTCGCCCATCCGGCCGGTCCGGCTTGTCCCGGCTCGGTCGTCTGGTCCGGCGCGACTCGGCGTCTGTCCGTCCGGCGCGGCGCGGCGGGGGTCGTCTGGTTCCGTTACTCAGCGGGGCCAGACGGCCATCCGGCGGCGCACCTCGGCGATGCGCGGCGCGTCCAGGCCGTAGCGGGTGAACCGGCGGTCGGCCAGCCCGTCCAGGTAGCGGCCGGCGGCGCGCACGTCCTCGTCGTCCAGCGCCGGGTCCACCTGCCGGGCCAGCTCCAGCAGCTCCGCGACCGTGTACCGGTCCAGCGCGGCGGACACGTCGATGTAGTCGCGTACCTCCCGCCGGTTGACCAGCGCGGCGGTCTTGTTGGCGATCAGGTCCCGCACGTCCATCACCGGGCCGAAGTCCATCACCACCGGGCTGCGGTGCCGGTCCAGGCGGGCCAGGCTGAGGCGGATCTGCCGGCCGTCCCGGCTCACCACGAAGTCCCGCAGGTCCCGGTCGAAGCCGTCGAACACCTCGCCCAGGCCGCCCGGATCCGCCTCGGCCACCTGGTAGCCGGCCCGTTCCAGCGCCGCGCGTACCCCGTCGGCCGCGGCCGCGGCGGCGCCCTCCACGTCGGCGAACAGGTCGACGTCCTCGGTGGGGCGGGTGACCAGGCCGTGCGCGGCCCAGGCGACACCGCCGCCGAGCACGAACCGGTGCGGGCCGGCGGCGGCCAGCGCCACCCGGGCCACCTCCCGGTAGAAGTCGTGCGGATGGGTCACGCCGGGCGCAGGCTCCGGTGCCGGCCCTCCCAGGCCAGGCGTACGCCCCGGGGCAGGTTCAACAGCGGCCACAACCGGCGCAACGTGCCCCCGTGGATCAGCTCGCGCAGATCCTCCACCCGGGTCGTCTCGCGCAGCACGTTCTCGTACATCCAGAGCAGTTCGTCCGGGTCGGCCAGGTCGAACGCGCGCTCGCTGCTCCACATGAGGCGTACCGGCAGTTCGACGATGCCGGTGGTGGGGCCGGTCAGCTCGTCCAGGGTGCGCGCCACCACGGCGGGTCGCCCGGGCCGGGCGAGGTACGCGTGCGCGGTGGCCGACATGGCATCAGGGTAACCCCAACCCGGCCCATCACCCCCTCCCTTCCCGCCCTTGTCGCGTCGGGCGGGCCCACCCCAGCCCGTTGATCAAGGAGTTTGTGTCTGCCTCAGGCCTCACGGGTGACCCAAACTCCTTGATCAATGACTTCGGCGACAGCGGTTCGGCGGCCTGCCGCCGGCATCCGAGATCTTGGTACGAGGGCGCCCCCGGAAGGGCGGTTTCGTACCAAGATCTCTCCGCCGCAGGCCGTTCACTCGAGGCCTGATCGATCATGAGGTTGGCGGTGACAAAACGGACACGAGGTGCCGTCAACCTCATGATCGACGCTTCCGGGTCACGGGAGGGTGAGCCGGGGTGTCGGGTGGGGTGGGTGTCGGGTTTCGGGGTGGTCGGGGACACCCGGGTGGCGGAATCGGTGGCGGGGCGGGGGCGTTATACCTGGTGAACGACCGCAGCAGCATCCCCCGGCACCCCGGAATGATCCCGGGGCGGCGGTCGTTGGACATGTCTCCGGCCCCCGCAGCCACGGGCAGCGAGCCGGATCCCCCCGAAGACTTCTTGAGCGCCTGACGGTGCCCACGCATCCCGTCCCCCGGATTGCGTCGACCCCCGAATGGAGCCCCCTCATGAACACGATCCTGCGCAAGAGCATCCTCGGTATCGCCGGTCTGACCGTCGCCGGTGGCCTCGCCGCCGGCCCCCTCAACCACGACACCAGCACCCCCACCACCCGCAACGCCGCGGTCACCACCACCCAGGCCGCGAAGCTGGACAGCGCCGCGCTGATCCCGCACGGCGTGCAGGGCACCCAGTCCCGCATCGACCTCAATGACGAGCAGACCGCCAACGTCAAGGCCATCATCGCCGCCACGAAGAAGGCCGGCATGGACGAACGCGCCGCGGTCGTGTCGATCGCCACCGCCCTGCAGGAGTCGAAGCTGGAGAACCTCGGCCACCTCGGTGACCGCAACGACCACGACTCGCAGGGCCTGTTCCAGCAGCGCCCCTCCAGCGGTTGGGGCACGGTCGAGCAGATCACCGACCCCGAATACTCCACCACCGCGTTCCTGAAGGGCCTGAAGCAGGTCGACGGCTGGCGCGACATGCCGCTGACCGTCGCCGCCCAGACCGTCCAGGTGAGTGCGTACCCCGACCACTACGCCCAGTGGGAGCAGCAGGCCGCCGACCTGGTCGCCGAGCACTGGAACAGCTGACCCGGCGGTGACCGGGGTCACGAGGAACGAGCGGAAGAACCGTGACCCCGGTACCGTTGTGCAGAGCGTCGGTGTGTCCAGTGTCCCCGGGCCTCACCTAAATTGCCTTCGCGGAATACCGTTCGGCTGGAGCCGCGTCGCGCCACTCGCCGAGAGGCGACATGCACACCGACGCCCAGAGCCGCCCCGGCCGAATGGCCGGGGCGGCTCTGTCTGTGGGCTCGACTCGCACGCCTCCGGCGGCTGGCCTAGGGTGAGAAGGAAGAGGTGAGAGCCGTTCTCGACGCGGAGGGGGTGCCCGGGTGGGTCTGAAGACCTTCATCCAGGGGTGGCCGGTCTACCGGCAACTCACCGGCACCGATCCGCTCGGTCGCGGCGCCGCCGCCCAGTCGGCGCGCTCCGCCGCGCTGACCGCCCGCACCGAGACCGCCGACGGCATGGCCCGCTCGGTCTGCCCGTACTGCGCGGTCGGCTGCGGGCAGCGCGTCTTCCACTCCGACGGCAAGGTCACCCAGATCGAGGGCGACCCGGACAGCCCGATCTCGCGCGGCCGGCTCTGCCCGAAGGGCTCGGCCAGCAAGAGCCTGGTGACCAGCCCGCTGCGCCAGACGAAGGTCCGCTACCGCCGGCCGTACGCGACCGAGTGGGAAGACCTGGACCTCGACGTCGCGCTCGACATGATCGCCGACCGGATCCTCGCCGCCCGCGCGGAGACCTGGGAGGACGTCGACGACGAAGGCCGTCCGCTGAACCGGACGCTCGGCATCTCCAGCCTCGGCGGCGCGACGCTGGACAACGAGGAGAACTACCTCATCAAGAAGCTGTTCACCGCGATGGGGGCACTCCAGATCGAGAACCAGGCCCGTATTTGACACTCCGCCACCGTCCCCGGTCTGGGGACCAGCTTCGGTCGCGGCGGCGCCACGGACTTCCAGCAGGATCTCGCCAACGCTGACGTCATCATCATCCAGGGCTCGAACATGGCCGAGGCCCACCCGGTGGGTTTCCAGTGGGTGATGGAGGCGAAGAAGCGCGGCGCGAAGGTCTTCCACGTCGACCCGCGGTTCACGCGCACCAGCGCGCTCGCCGACACGTACCTGCCGATCCGGGCGGGCACGGACATCGCGCTGCTCGGCGGCGTGGTGCGCTACATCCTGGAGAACGAGCTGGACTTCCGGGAGTACGTGCTGGCGTACACCAACGCGGCCAACATCGTCAGCGAGCGGTTCGCCGACACCGAGGACCTGGACGGCCTGTTCTCCGGCTACAACCCGGACACCGGCTCCTACGACCACGCCAGCTGGCAGTACGAGGGCCAGGAGGACAACGCCAAGATCCGGGGTACCGGCAAGGAGCGTGACTCGGCTTCCGGGCTGGAGCACGAGTCGCACGGCGAGCCGGTGCCGGCGCAGGCCCCGCGGGACGAGACGTTGCAGCATCCGCGCTGCGTCTACCAGATCCTGAAGCGGCACTTCTCCCGCTACACGCCGGAGATGGTGGCCCGCGTGTGCGGCATCCCGGAGGAGAAGTTCCTCGAGCTGGCGCGTGCCTGGACGGAGAACTCGGGGCGGGAGCGCACCGGCGCGCTCGTCTACTCGGTCGGCTGGACGCAGCACAGCGTGGGCGTGCAGTACATCCGCACCGGCTCGATCATCCAGACGCTGCTGGGCAACATGGGCCGTCCGGGCGGTGGCATCCTGGCGCTGCGCGGTCACGCCAGCATCCAGGGCTCCACCGACATCCCGACGCTGTTCAACCTGCTGCCCGGCTACCTGCCGATGCCGCACCACGCCGACCACCCGACGTTCGACAGGTGGGTGGACAGCATCCGGCACCCGGGCCAGAAGGGCTTCTGGGGCAACTCGCGGGCGTTCGCGGCGAGCCTGCTCAAGGCGTACTGGGGTGACGCGGCGACGCCGGAGAACGACTTCTGCTACGGCTACATGCCCCGGATGACCGGCGACCACGGCACGTACCAGCAGGTCCTGAACATGATCGACGGCAAGGTGAAGGGCTATTTCCTGCTCGGCCAGAACCCGGCGGTCGGCTCGGCGCACGGCCGCGCCCAGCGCCTCGGCATGGCCAACCTCGACTGGCTCGTGGTCCGCGACCTGTTCATGATCGAGAGCGCCACGTTCTGGAAGAACGGCCCGGAGGTCGCCACCGGTGAGATCGTCCCGGAGGAGTGCCGTACCGAGGTGTTCTTCCTGCCGGCGGCCTCGCACGTGGAGAAGGAGGGCACGTTCACCCAGACGCAGCGGCTGCTGCAGTGGCGGGAGAAGGCCGTCGACCCGCCGGGCGACGCCCGCTCCGAGCTGTGGTTCTTCTACCACCTCGGCCGCGTGCTGCGGGAGAAGCTGGCCGGCTCCACCGAGCGCCGCGACCGGGCGCTGCTGGACCTGGCCTGGGACTACCCCACGCACGGTCCGCACGCGGAGCCGAGCGCCGAGGCGGTGCTCAAGGAGATCAACGGGTACGAGGTGGCGACCGGCCGCCCGCTGAACGCGTTCGGCGAGGCCCGGGACGACGGCTCGACGGCGATCGGCTGCTGGATCTACTCCGGCGTCTACGCCGACGGGGTGAACCAGGCGGCCCGCCGCCGGTCCCGCCACGAGCAGGACTGGGTGGCCGCCGAGTGGGGCTGGGCGTGGCCGGCGAACCGCCGCACGCTCTACAACCGCGCCTCCGCCGACCCCGAGGGCCGGCCGTGGAGCGAGCGCAAGAAGTACGTCTGGTGGGACCCGAATGCCGGCGAGTGGACCGGCTACGACGTGCCGGACTTCGAGAAGACGAAGCCGCCGTCGTACCGGCCGCCGGAGGGCGCCTCCGGGCCGGCCGCGCTCGCCGGTGACGACCCGTTCGTCATGCAGGGCGACGGCAAGGCGTGGCTGTACGCGCCGAGCGGCGTCCTGGACGGCCCGCTGCCGACGCACTACGAGCCGGCCGAGTCGCCGATGCGCAACCCGCTCTACGGTCAGCAGGCCAACCCGACCCGCAAGATCTACGAGCACCCGATCAACCGGATGAACCCGAGTCCGCCGGAGCCGCACAGCCAGGTCTTCCCGTACGTGTTCACGGTCAGCCGCCTCACCGAGCACCACACCGCCGGTGGGATGAGCCGTACCGTGCCGCGCCTGGCCGAGCTGCAGCCGGAGATGTTCGTCGAGGTGTCCCCGGAACTGGCCGACGAGGTCGGGCTGGCGCACCTGGGCTGGGCGCACCTGATCAGCGGCCGCGCGGTGATCGAGGCGCGGGTGCTGGTCACCGATCGGCTCACTCCGCTGCGGGTGGACGGGCGGATCATCCACCAGGTGTGGCTGCCGTACCACTTCGGCACCGAGGGTCTGGTCACCGGCGACTCGGCGAACGACCTGTTCGGCATCACGCTGGACCCGAACGTGCTCATCCAGGAGAGCAAGGTCGGCACCTGCGACATCCGGCCCGGCCGTCGTCCCACCGGTCCGCCGCTGCTGGACCTGGTCGGCGACTACCAGCGGCGGGCCGGGATGACGCCGGACCGGAAGATCCCGCTGGTGACCACCGACGCGGCCGGCGGGGACGACGCCGCCGGCAGCACCGACGAGCAGTCGCCCGCCGCGCACCAGGACGGGGAGCCGCATGCCTGACGCCAACAGCCTGTACGGTCCGCTGGACCCGGCCCCCGACGCGGGCTGGGTCGAAGCGCCGCCCCGGATGGGCTTCTTCACCGACACCAGCGTCTGCATCGGCTGCAAGGCGTGCGAGGTGGCCTGCAAGGAGTGGAACGGCGTCCCGGACTCCGGGTTCGACCTGCTCGGCATGTCGTACGACAACACCGGCGCGCTGACCGCGAACTCGTGGCGGCACGTGGCGTTCATCGAGCAGCCCCGCCCGGCCGGGCACCGTACGCCGGCGTTCGCCGGTGACCCGACCGGCCCGGCGACCAGCCCCGCGTCCGCGGCGGTCGGCGCGGGCACGGCCCCCGACACCGGCACGAATCCCGGTCTGCCGCCGGGGCGGCCGGAGGCGGCGGCACGGATGGCGGCCGGTCCGGAGTTCCTCGGCATGCCCGGCGCGCAGCCGCCCGGGCGGGACAGCGGCGCGGAGACCCGCACCGACTTCCGCTGGCTGATGATGTCCGACGTGTGCAAGCACTGCACGCACGCGGCCTGCCTGGACGTGTGCCCGACCGGGTCGCTGTTCCGCACCGAGTTCGGCACGGTGGTGGTGCAGGAGGACATCTGCAACGGCTGCGGCTACTGCATCTCCGCCTGCCCGTACGGCGTGATCGACCAGCGCAAGGGCGACGGCCGGGCGTGGAAGTGCACGCTGTGCTACGACCGGATCGGCGCGGGCATGACGCCCGCCTGCGCGCAGGCGTGCCCGACCGAGTCGATCCAGTACGGCCCGCTCGACGAGCTGCGGGAACGGGCCGCCACGCGGGTCGCCGCGCTGCACGAGCGGGGCGTGCCGGAGGCGCGCCTGTACGGCCACGACCCGACCGACGGCGTGGGCGGCGACGGCGCGTTCTTCCTGCTGCTCGACGAGCCGGAGGTGTACGGGCTGCCGCCGGACCCGGTGGTCACCACCCGGGACCTGCCGAAGATGTGGAAGCGGGCCGGGTTCGCCGCGTTGGCCATGGCGGCGGCTGCCGTCGCCGCGTTCGTCGGAGGATCGTCGTGAGCCCGGACCGCCCGGTCGGTGACCTGTTCCGCCGCTTCCGCGAGCGCCTGTCCACGGGACCGGAGGACCGCGGCGCCACCGAGCGGGAGAACGGCAGCCGGGCCACCGCGGCCGGTCCCGGCGTGGGACGCACCGACGCGGGTTCCCGCGACGCGCGGCTGGCCCCGCACCCGCCCCGCGACGCGGCCCCGCGCCGGCGCGGCAAGGGTGGTGGTGAGCAGCTCAACGTCCCGCCGGCCGAGTTCACCTCCTACTACGGCCGGCCCGTCCTCAAGCCGCCGGTGTGGCGGTGGGACATCGCCGCGTACCTGTTCACCGGCGGTCTCGCCGCCGGCTCGTCGCTGCTGGCCGCGGGCGGGCAGCTCACCGGCCGCCCGGCGCTGCGCCGCGCCGGCCGGGTCACCGCCCTGGCGGCGGTGGGCGCGAGCACGTACTTCCTGGTCAACGACCTGGGCCGGCCGTCCCGGTTCCACCACATGCTGCGGGTGGCGAAGGTGACCTCGCCGATGTCGGTGGGCACCTGGATCCTCAGCGTGTTCGGCCCGGCCGCCGGGCTCGCCGCGATCGCCGAGGCGGCGCCGCTGCTGCCCGAGCGCGGCGTGCTGGGGCTCGGCCGCCGGCTGCTGCCCCCGGCCGGGCACACCGCCGGTGTGGTCGCCGCCGTCACCGCGCCCGCGCTGGCCACGTACACCGGGGTGCTGCTGGCGGACACGGCGGTGCCGTCGTGGCACGAGGCGTACCCGGAACTGCCGGCCATCTTCGCGGGCAGCGCGCTGGCCAGCGGCGCCGGTGTCGGGCTGGTGGCCGCGCCCTGCGCCCAGGCCGGTCCGGCGCGGCGCCTCGCGGTCGCGGGCGCGGCGATGGAGCTGTGGGGTTCGCACCGGGTGGAGAACCGGCTCGGGCTGCTCAGCGAGCCCTACACGCAGGGCACACCCGGCAAGCTGCTGCGCGCGGGCCGCGCGCTGACCGCCGCCGGTGTGGTCGGCGCGCTGGTCGGTCGCCGCAGCCGGGTGCTGTCCGCGCTGTCCGGCGGCGCGCTGATCGCCGCGTCGGTGTGCACCCGGTTCGGGATCTTCCACGGCGGCGTCGCCTCGGCACGCGATCCGCGGTACACGGTGGTGCCGCAGCGCGAACGCGCCGACCGGCGGGCCGCCGACCAGGTCTGACACCTCCCCGGGCGGCCTCCCGTCCGCTGTGGTTGACTGCTGCGTGGAGGCGTTCAGGCGGCTGGTGCCCCTCCCGGTCTTCAAAACCGGTGTGGTCCGGGACCCGGGCCAGGCGGGTTCGATTCCCGTCCGTCTCCGCCAAACCGTTCCCGGGAGTGCGCGATGCGTGAGGTCGACCCGCGACGGCGGGTGCCGCGCACCGACGCGCTGCTCGCCGATCCCGCGCTGGCCGCCGCCGCCGTGACGCTGGGCCGCGACCGGGTCAAGGCCGCGATCGTCAGCGCGCAGGACCGCGCCCGCCGCGGCGAGCTGACCCCCGATCAGGTACGCGACGCGGCGCTCGCCGACCTGCCCGGCCGTACGCCACGCGCCGTGCTCAACGCCACCGGCGTCGTGCTGCACACCAACCTGGGCCGTGCCCCGCTCGCCCCGTCCGCCGTGGACGCGCTCGTGGCCGCCGCCGGGCACACCGACGTGGAGCTGGACCTGCGTACCGGACGGCGGGCGCGGCGCGGCCGGGAGGCGCTGGACGCGCTCGCCGCCGCGGTGCCCGACGCCGGGGCGGTGCACGTGGTGAACAACGGCGCCGCCGCGCTGGCGCTGGCCGCGACCGCGCTCGCCGCCGGCCGGGAGATCGTGGTCAGCCGCGGTGAGCTGGTCGAGATCGGCGACGGGTTCCGCCTGCCCGACCTGCTGGCCAGCACCGGCGCGCGGCTGCGCGAGGTGGGCACCACCAACCGCACCACGCGCGCCGACTACGAAGCCGCGATCGGCGAGCACACCGGGTTCGTGCTGAAGGTGCACCCGTCGAACTTCGTGGTCACCGGCTTCACCTCGGCGGTGCCGGTCGCCGAGCTGGCCACGCTCGGCGTACCGGTGGTGGTCGACATCGGGTCGGGCCTGCTCGTGCCCGACCCGCTGCTGCCCGACGAGCCGGACGCCGCCACCACGCTGCGCGCGGGCGCGCACCTGGTCACCGCCAGCGGCGACAAGCTGCTCGGCGGCCCGCAGGCCGGTCTGCTGCTCGGCGACGCCGACCTGGTGCACCGGCTGCGCCGGCACCCGCTCGCGCGGGCGCTGCGCGTCGACAAGCTCACCCTCGCCGCGCTCGCCGCCACCCTGTACGCCCCGACCACGCCCACCCGCGACGCGCTGCACGCCGACCCGGTCCGGCTGCGGGAGCGGGTGGAGCGGCTGCGTGACCGGCTCGGTGCGGACGGCTGCAAGGCCGAGGTGGTGCCCAGCGCGGCAGTCGTCGGCGGCGGCGGGGCGCCCGGCGTGGAGCTGGACTCGTGGGCGCTGAGCCTGCCCGAGCGGTACGCCGAGCCGCTGCGCGCCGGCGACCCGGCGGTCCTCGGACGGGTGCTGCAGGGCCGGCTCCTGCTGGACCTGCGCGCCGTGCCGGAGGGCGCCGACGACCGGGTCCGCGTGGCCGTGCTGAGCGTGGAGGACTGACCGGCATGTGGGTGGTGGCCACCGCCGGGCACGTCGACCACGGCAAGTCGACGCTGGTGCGGGCGCTGACCGGGATGGAACCGGACCGGTGGGCGGAGGAACGCCGCCGGGGCATGACCATCGACCTCGGCTTCGCCTGGACCACGCTGCCCTCCGGCGGCACCGTCGCCTTCGTCGACGTACCGGGGCACGAGCGGTTCGTGCCGAACATGCTCGCCGGTGTCGGCCCGGTCCCGGCCGCGCTGATCGTGGTGGCCGCCGACGAGGGCTGGATGCCGCAGTCCGCCGAGCACCTGGCCGCGCTGGACGCGCTGGGTGTGTCGTACGGGCTGCTCGCGGTGACCCGCGCGGACCTCGCCGACCCAGGGCCGGCGACGGCGCGGGCCCGCACGGAGATCGCCGCGACGTCGCTGGGCGAGGTGGAGGCGGTGCCGGTCTCCGCGGTCACCGGCGCCGGACTGCCCGAGCTGCGCGCCGCCCTGGACCGCCTGACCGCCCGGCTGCCCGACCCGGCCGCTGACGCGCCGGTGCGGCTCTGGGTGGACCGCGCGTTCACGGTACGCGGCAGCGGCACCGTGGTCACCGGCACGCTCGGCGGCGGCCGGCTGCGCGTCGGCGACGAACTGGAGCTGGCCGGCACAAGCGAGGCGGTGCGGGTACGCGGACTGCACTCCCTCGGTGCCGCGCACACCGCCGTCGAGGCGGTGGCCCGGGTCGCGGTGAACCTGCGCGGCCTGCCCCGGGACCGCGTCGGGCGCGGCGACGCGCTGCTCACACCCGGCCGGTTCGGGCGTACCGACCTGCTCGACGTGCGCCTGTCCGGCGACCCGGCCGCCGACCTGCCGGCCACGCTCATGCTGCACGCCGGCTCGGCGGCGGTGCCTGCCCGGGTCCGGCCGCTGGGCCCGGACACGGTCCGGCTGCGCCTGGCCCGGCCGCTGCCGCTGCTCATCGGGGACCGGGCGCTGCTGCGTGACCCCGGCCGGCACCACGTCTGCGGTGGCGTCACGGTGCTGGACGTGGACCCGCCGCCGCTGCGCCGCCGGGGCGCGGCAGCGGCCCGCGCGGCCGTGCTCGCCGGGCTGGACGGGCGCCCGGACCTGGCCGGGGAGCTGCGCCGGCGGCTGCTGATCCGGGCCGGGGACCTGACCCGGATGGGCGTGCCGCCGACCGCGACGCCGGTGGCCGGGCAGTGGCTGGCCGACCCGGAGTACTGGCGGGACCTGGGCCGCCGCCTCACCGAGGAGGTGACCCGGTACACCGCCGAGCATCCGCTCGCCGCGGGCGTACCGGTCGACGTGCTGCGGCACCGGCTCGACCTGCCCGAGCGCGCCCTGGTGACGGCGCTGCTGCGCCCGCCGCTGCGGCTGCGCGACGGCCTGGTCACCGCCGCCGGGCAGCACACGCTGCCCGATCCGGTGGCGCGGGCGGTGGACCGGGTCCGGGCCAAGTACGGCGACCGACCGTTCCAGGCGCCCGAGGCGCACCACCTGGCCGACCTCGGGCTCGGCCCCCGCGAGATCGGCGCCGCCGTCCGGGCCGGCGCGCTGCTGAAGCTCGCCGAGAACGTGGTGCTGCTCCCCGGCGCCCCGGACGACGCGGTGCGCGTGCTGGCCGGGCTGCCGCAGCCGTTCACGCTCAGCGCCGCCCGGCAGGCGCTCGGCACCACCCGCCGGGTGGCGGTGCCGCTGCTGGAGCTGCTGGACCGGCGCGGCGCCACCCGGCGGCTGCCCGACGACGCCCGCGAGGTGCTCCGCCCGCCGGGCTGACGCAACAGGCGTCGCCCGCCCGCTCCGGTCACCTACCGTGACGCCATGGACCCTTCCGCGGTCTGGCGGGACAAGAACCACAAGTGGCGGATCGAGGCGTACCGCGCACCGGACCTGAGGTTCGCCATCTACGCCACGAACGGCCCCACCGAGTCGGCGCCGCTGTGGCTGTTCGGGATGGCCGCGCTGGCCCGCTGGCTGATGACCCACGCGATCTCCCTGGACGACCTGGAGACGGACTGACACCCGGACGGGGGACGGCCGCCCGATCCCCGCCCCGGGCGGCGCCGCCGGTCGTACGGTGCGGGCGTGAAGGACAGGGGACTGCGTACGTTCATCACCGTGCTGGCCGGACTGGCCGTGATCTACTTCGGCTTCTCGGGAAGCCGCGACAGCGGCGGCGAGGGCGGCGTCTCCGGCGGTGTGGTGCTGCTCGCGCTGCTCGCCTCGCTGCTGGCCTGGAACCTGACCAAGCCCGGACCGGCCAAGTAGCGCTCTCAGCGCGCCGTGGCGGCGCTGCGGCTCACCTCGCCGGCCGACTCCTCGCCCAGCGCCACCCGCACCAGCGCCGACGCCAGCCGTCCGAAGTCGGCCTCGCCGACCAGCCCGACCAGGTCGCCGGGGCTCGCCGGCAGGCCCAGCCGCTTCGCCCCGGCCAGCGTGCGCCGGTCGGCGTACGGGCGCACGTCCGGCCACACCGACTGCGCCTCGCGCAGGAAGATGTCCGCCCCGGTGGGGCCGATGCCGGGGAACTCGGTGAGAAACCGGCGCAGCGCGGCCCGGTCGGCGCCGGCTTCCTGGTGCAGCCGGCGCAGGTCGCCGTGCCAGCGGTCCAGGCAGAGCCGGGCGCCGGTGCCGAGCATGGTCGCGGTCCGCTCGTCGTAGCGCCGGTAGTGGCCCCGGCCCAGCGCGTCGACCCGGTCCTGCCAGCTCGCCGCCTCCATCGTCTGCGGGGTGCGGTAACCGGCGGCGAACAGCTCCCGGGCGGCGGCCACCGCCACCGACGCCCGGATCCGGGTGCTCAGCAGCGTGGTGAGCACCAGCAGCTGGTAGAGCGGGCCGGGCCGGTCGGCGAGGGTGATCCCCGCCTCCTCCGCGTACGTGCGGGACTGCCGGTCCAGCAGGGCGCGCGCGACGTTGCGATCGTCTGGCATCCATCCGGCTTACCCGTCCCGGCCCCGGCCAGACCCCCGCGCCGATCCGGAATGCGCCGGGCGGCGACGGGTACGCCTGTCTGGTGCGCGGCCGACGGCCGTGCGCCCCACCGGGAAGGAGAGAGCCGTGGTCAAGCCGCAGCAGGAGGAACTGCGCCGGAACGATCTCGGCGCCACCAGCCAGGACAGCCGCAAGACGGCCACCCAGGCGGGCGGCCGTTCGCGGAGCCGGGGCACGTCGAACGCCGACGCGGGACGGCCCGTTCCGAAGGGTCAGGTGTCGCCGTACGGTCCGGCCGGTGAGCCGGTTGCCGACGACGAGAGCTAACCGCGAGCCGACGCCGGCCGCAGCCGCCGCCAGGTGGCTGCGGCCGACAGCCCGTACGCCAGGTGCGGGATCAGGTCGGAGACCCAGTCGGCGCGCCGCCAGGTACGCGGGTCGGTCACGCCCAGCACCGTCATCGAGCCGTCCGAGGTGGCCATCACCCCACCGCCGAGCAGCACCGTGGCCAGCGGCAACGGGATCCGCCGTTGTCCGGCGAGCAGACCGAACGCGGCCCCCGCGGCGATGCCTGTGGCGTACCCGAGCAGTGGCCCCAGACCGGAACGGCGGTTCGCCGCCTCGTCGCCGGGGCCCAGGTCGACGTGCGTGACGTCGGCCAGCCGTCCGGCCACCGACTCCGGGGTGCTGCTCGCCGGCCGCGCCCGCAGCGCCATGTCGAGGTAGGAGACCGCGTTGAGCACGGCGCTGCCGACGGCGCCCGCGATGGCGCCGTCGACGGCGGATGCCGCTCTCACTTCGGGTCACCCGGTTCCCGGTTGCCCTTGGGGCCGTAGGTCCGTTCGCCCCGGACCACGCCGCGTTGCCCACGGTCGTCCTGCAGGATCCGGTTGGCGACCTGGTTGGCCTCCTTGTCGGTGGCGCGCCCGGACTGCTCGACGAGGTCGCGCAGCCGTGCCCGTTGCTTGTCGTACGCGTTGCTGCCCGGACGGGGTCCTGCCATCACTGCCTCCTCGGGTCGCCGTCGGCTGACGAACCCGTCTACCCGCCCGGGCCGGGGCCAACCGTGCGCTCAGGCCGGGGCGCGGACGACAGCGACCGGGCACGCGGCGCGGTGCAGGATCCCCTGGCTCACCGAGCCGAGCAGCAAGCCGCTGAGCTCGCCGCGGCCTTGCCGGCCCACCACGACCAGTTGGGCGTCCCGGGACGCCTCGGTCAGCGCCGTGACCGGGCGGGCCCGCACCGCCTCCCGGTTGATCGGCACGTCCGGCCAGCGCTCGGCGACGCCGGCGACCGACTCGGCCAGGACCCGCTCCTGCTCGTCGGCCTGCGCCGACCGGCCGCCCGGATGGGCGTGCAGCACACGCAGCGGGGCGCCGCGGTGGGACGCCGTTTCGGCGGCGAACTCGACGGCGGCGCGGGACAGCGCGGAGCCGTCCACCCCGGCCACCACCGGGCCGGTGTCGCGGGCGGCGCCCCGGGCCACCAGCACCGGGCAGTCGGCGTACGCGGTGACCTGCAGCGCGACCGAGCCGATCACCAGCGAGGCGAACCCGCCGAGACCTCGGTCGCCGAGCACCATCAGCGCGGCGGTGGGGGACTCGCCGATCAGCACGGCGGCCGCCTCCCCGTCGATGATCTCGCCGGTGATGCGCAGCCCGCGCTCCTGCGCCTGGGCCGCGTTGACCGCGTCGGCGACCAGTTGCTCGGCCTGGTGACGCAGGCCGGCGTGCGGCGGCGCCCCGGCCGGAGCGGCCACCGGTACGCCCAGCAGCGGCCAGATGAATCCGTGGACCACCCGCAGCGGCCGGTTGCGGCGGGCGGCCTCCCGGGCGGCCAGGAGCACGGCCCGGGTCGCCGGCTCGGAGCCGTCCACCCCGACCACCACGGCCGCACCGTCAGCGGAGTTCACCAGGTACCTCCTCGTGGCCGGCGCTCCCGCGGCCAGTATCGCGGCCGGCGGGACCGGCCCGGGGCGATACCGCGCCGGTCGCCCGGTCGGTACGCTGGCGGACAGCGCCCAGGGAGGGAGGCCCGTCGATGGATCAGCCGGACGGACCGAGCACCGCCCGCATGATCGACTACTGGCTCGGCGGCCGGCACCACCGTCCGGTCGACGTCGCCGCGGCCGCCGCGTTCGAGGCGGCGTACGGGCCCTGCGCGGCGATCTTCCGCTCGCTGCGCGGTTTCCTGGGCCGGACCGTTCGCGCCATGGCCGGCGACGGCGTGGACAGCTTCCTGGTCTTCGGTGCGGGCGTGCCCACCTGCGGAAACGTGCACGAGGTCGCACCGGAGGCGACGGTCCTCTACACCGACGTCGACCCGGAGACGGTCCGGCTCGGCCAGCGCCTGCTCGCCGGCAGTGACCGCGCCGGTTACGGCTACGGCGACGCCACCGACATCGGCACCGTCGACCGGGCGCAGCTGCACCGTTTCGTGCCGGGGTGGGGGAGACGGCCGGTCGGAGTGGTGTTCCTCGGGCTGGCCGCGTTCCTGGACGACGACACGCTCGCCCGTACGCTGGACGAGTTGTACCGGGCGGTCGCGCCGGGCAGCCGGCTGGCGATCGACTTCGACAGCGAGGAGCTGGCCGGGCATCCGCAGGCGCTGGCCATGATGGGCCCGGCGTTCCGGATGCGCGCGCCCGAGCGGTTCGCGCCGCTGCTGGGCCGCTGGCGTCCCACCGACGAGGGCGTCGTGCCGGTGGCCCGGTGGCGGCCCGAGGGTGAGCCGGAGCCGGTGCCGGACGCGTTCTACGGCGCGTTGGCGCTGCGGCCGGCGGACTGAGCCGCGCCGGTCGAGGCGGGCCGTTCGGCGGTCGGGGGTCCTTCGTATGATGTTTGCTCTGTAGCAATAGTCGTCATCGGAGGATGAGCATGCCGGAGGCGTCCGGATCGGTGTCACGTGCCCTGCGCACGGCGCCACCCGACCAGCTGGTGGAGACCGCGGACGCGGTGCTGCGCCAGACGCTCGGGGCCGCGCGGGCGGAGGTGTTCGTCGCCGACTACCGCGCCAGCGGCCTCTGGCCGGTGCTCGACCCGGACGTGCCCGACGGTGGCCCGTTGCCGGCACACACCGTGGCGCAACGCTGCTTCAGCAGCCAGGAGCCGGTCCTGGACATCATCGACGACGGCCGCTGCCGGGCCTACCTGCCGCTGTCGGTGTGGGGGGAGCGGCTCGGCGTCCTGATGGTCGAGCTGCCCGGTGACCCGGACGCGGCCACAGTGGAGGCGGCGCGGGACGCCGCCGGCGAGCTGGCCGTGGCCATCCGCGCGGCCGACCGGGAGACCGACAGGTACCGCCGCGCCCGGCGGCGGGAACGGCTGAGCATGGCTGCGGAGATGCAGTGGGACCTGTTGCCGGGGCGCAGCGTGCGCCACGGCGACGCGTTGCTGGCCGGGCAGCTCGAACCGGCGTACACGGTGGGCGGTGACCACTTCGACTGGTCGGTGGACTGTGAGCGGCTCACCCTCACCGTGCTCAACGGCACCGGCAGCGGGCTGGCCGCGTCGCTGCTCACGGCGATGACGGTGAACGCCATGCGCAACGCCCGGCGTTCCGGCGGCAGCCTGGTCGAGCAGGCGGAGCTGGCCTCGGACACCATCTACTACCAGCACCGGGGCGGCCGGCACGTGGCCACGCTGCTGCTGGAGCTGGACAGCCGCCGGGGCGTGGTGCGGGCGGTGGACGCCGGTTCCCCGCAACTGCTGCGGCTGCGGGGGAGGCGGGTCACCCCGATCGCGTTGGAGCAGCAACTGCCGTTGGGCATGTTCGCCGAGACCCGGTACGACGTGCAGGAGTTCACTCTGGAGCCGGGCGATCGTCTCTTCGTGGTCAGCGACGGGGTGTACGCGGCGGAGCCCGACGGGCAGGAGCCGTACGGCGTCCGGGCCATGGCGCGCGCGATGCGGGCTACTCGGCTGCAGCCGGCGACCGAGGCAGTTGGTACGGTGATGCGCGAACTGCATGCGTACCACGCCGACGCGGATCTCCGTGACGACGCGGTCGTCGTCTGCCTGGACTGGCGCGGTTCCGGCCGGTCCGACGACGTCACGGGGCAGTGATCGGGGCGGCGGAGCGAACACGAGCGGGACGATCGCAGGGGACAGCGGGTGGAGCGACCTCCGAATCTTGCCGCGGCCATCGAGTCGGCTGCCGAGGCGCTCATCGGTGTGCTCGACTCCGCGACCTCACGGCACACCGTCAGCGTCTCGCCGACGCAGCTGCGGGTGCTGTCGCTGATCGTGTCCCATCCGGACACCAACGTGAACCGGCTGGCCGAGCTGCTGGACGTGGTCCCGTCGTCGGCGAGCCGGCTCTGTGACCGCCTGGAGGCCGTCGGCCTGCTGCGCCGGGTGGCCGACCCGCGTGACAGGCGAGAGGTGCGGCTGATCCCGACCGCGGCGGCGGACACGTTGCTGCGCGACCTGCAGCAGCGCCGGCACCGTGCGGTCCAGGCGGTGCTCGACCGGATGCCCAACCGTGCGCAGCACGAGCTGCTGCTGGCGCTCGTGGCGTTCAGTCAGGCCGCCGCGGCGGTCGCGCCGCAGGCGGGCTCCGACTCCACCGCCCGCACCGCCTGAGTCCCACCCCGGCGCTGATCCTGACCAACGGCCGTGATGGTCAGCTAGTGTCCTAGGATGCCATAGCGGTTGTGACGGTCCCCACCCTCACAACACTGAGCAACGGCGCAGCGCGGCCACCGGCCGGAGCGGGGGAGCCCGATATAGTGGCAGCGCAACTGAGCGGCCGGTGATCACCGGCCGCGTCGGGGGAGGTCCCAGCCCGGGATCACAGAGGGCGCCGGCGTCTGACCGGCCGGCAACGCGCACGTCCCTCCAGCGGCCGCTCGTCCGGCTGCCGGACCGTGCTGCGAAGGGAGGGTTCGGTGTCGCGTCGGCCGGCTCCAGCGGAGCACCCGGATTCCGGGGACGCCACGGTCGTGGGAGACCGCGTCCTCACGCTGCCCAACCTGATCAGCTTCGTCCGGCTCGTCGGCGTGCCGATCTTCCTCTACCTGTTCCTCGTGGTCCGCGCCGACGTCGCGGCCATCGTGGTGCTCGCCGTGGGCGGCACCAGCGACTGGGTGGACGGCTGGATCGCCCGCCGGCTGGGGCAGGTGAGCCGACTCGGCGAACTGCTCGACCCGCTGGCCGACCGGCTCTACATCCTGGCCACGCTGCTGGCCTTCACCGCGCGGGAGGTGGTGCCCTGGCAGTTCACCGGGGCGCTGCTGGCCCGCGAGTTGCTGCTGCTGGTCTCTCTCGGGGTGCTGCGCCGCTACGGCTACGGCCCGCCGCCGGTGCACTACGTGGGCAAGACCGCCACCTTCCTGCTGCTGGCGGCGTTCCCGATCCTGCTGCTGGCCGACGCCGTGCCGGACATCGGCACCGCGGCCGGCGCGATCGGCTGGGGCCTGGGCTGGTGGGGTCTGGTCCTCTACTGGGTGGCCGGCGCGATGTACGTGGTGCAGGCGAGCCGTCTCGTACGGCAGATGCGGGCGCGGCGCGCGGAGGTGGCGGCGTGACCGGGCCGGCGTCCGGCGACGCGGAGAAGGAGCGCGACCCGTCGAGCCGGGTGTACGCGCCGGACTTCCTGACCGAGCTGTTCCGCAATCCGCTGGACCCGGGGTACGGGGACGCGGCGGCGCGCCGGGCGGCGGGTGGCATGTCGCGGGTGCGGCAGGTGCTGGGCCGTCCGGTGAGCCTGCTCGTCCTGGCGGTGATCGGGTTCCTGTTCGCGGTGGCGTACCGGGAGACGATGGCGGAGGAGCCGAGCCGGGCGACGGCGCGGGCGGGGCTGATCGCCGAGATCAAGGGGCGTGAGGCGGCGACCGACCGGTTGACCGAGCGGGCCGAGCAGTTGCGCGAGGAGGTCGGCCGGCAGCGGGACGCGGCGCTGAGCGGTTCGCAGGCGTCCCGGTTGCGCACGCTGGAGGCGGGCACCGGTCTGGCTCGGGTGCGCGGTGACGGCGTGGTGGTGCGGCTGGCCGACGCGACGGCGGACCAGGACGGCGTGACCAGCGGGGACGCGGGCCCGTCCCGGGTGCTGTACTCGGATCTGCAGAAGGTGGCCAACGCGTTGTGGGCGGCGGGCGCCGAGGCGGTGGCGGTGAACGGCCAGCGGTTGACCGCGACGTCGACGATCCGGTCGGCGGGGGAGGCGATCCTGGTGGACTACCGGCCGGTGACGGGCCCGTACGAGGTGCAGGCGATCGGGCCGCGGTCGATGCGGGACCGGTTCAACGAGAGCCGGGCGGCGGCGCTCATGCGTGAGGTGGCGCGGACGACGGGGCTGTCGTTCGGGGTGAAGCGGGTCGACGACCTCACCTTGCCGGCGGCGCCGCAGCCGCGGCTACGCTACGCCGAGCCTTCGGTCAGTCCGAGTCCGCGTCCGTCGGGTTCGGGGGCCGCCGGTTCGTCGAGTCCCGGGTCGTCCGGCCCGGGTGGTTCTTCCAGCCCCTCGGGAGGTGGCCGATGATCGCGGTGCTGGCGTTGCTCGCCGGTGTGGTGCTCGGGGTGTATCTGGACCCCACGGTGCCGGCGGCGTTGCAGCCGTATCTGCCGATCGCGGTGGTGGCCGCGTTGGACGCGGTGTTCGGTGGGGTGCGGGCGAAGCTGGACCGGATCTTCGACGACAAGCAGTTCGTGGTGTCGTTCATCTCGAACGTGCTGGTGGCGGGGCTGATCGTGTACCTGGGTGACCAGTTGGGCGTGGGTGGTCAGTTGTCCACGGGTGTGGTGGTCGTGCTCGGGGTGCGCATCTTCGGAAATGTGGCGGCGATCCGTCGGCACCTGTTCCGGGCGTAGGTTTGTGGCGATGAGTGAGGAACACAGGGAGACGGGGACGGGGTGGCCGCGTCCGGTGGAGCCGGAGCGGCCGTCGGGTCCGGCGGGTGAGCCGGATCCGCGCCCGGACGCGCCCGATCCGGACGAGTTGAGCCCGTTGGCGCCGGTGGAGCCGGCGCCGGATGAGTCGTCGGAGCCGGCGGAGCGGGAGGCGGTGCCGGAGTCCGAGCCGGAGCCGGGTGCGGTGGCGCGGCCGTCGCGGTCGCGGCGGTTCTCCTCGGCGGGTCTGATGATCGCGGTGCTGCTGGCGTTGCTGGGTTTCACGCTCGTGGTGCAGTTGAAGACGACGTCGACGGATCCGACGCTCGCGGCGACGCGGGAGGAGGATCTGGTGCGGATCTCGTCGGATCTGGATTCGCGGGAGCGGCGGCTGCGTCAGGACATCGACGCCCTGGAGGAGAGTCAGCGGCAGTTGCGCTCGGGTGAGCAGGGCCGGCAGGCGGCGCTGGAGGAGGCGACGCGGCGGGCGGACGAGCTGGGCATCCTGGCGGGTACGTTGCCGGCGGTGGGTCCGGGGCTGGAGGTGCGGTTCTCGGGGCCGGCGAAGGCGGTGTCGTCGACGCGGATCCTGGACGCGGTGCAGGAGCTGCGGGGTGCGGGCGCGGAGGCGATGCAGATCCAGGGCGCTGATGGTTCGGCGGTGCGGATCATCGCGTCGACGTATTTCGTGGACGGGGCCGATGGTGTTCTGGTGGTGGACGGGCGGCGGTTGACGGGTCCGTTTACGATCATGGTGATCGGGGATCCGGCGACGATGCGTACGGCGTTGAACATTCCTGGCGGGGTGGTCGCATCGGTGCGGGACGGCGGCGGTAACGTGACCTCCGAGGATCGTGAGGTTGTGGAGGTTTCGCAGCTGCACGCGCCGATCAAGCTGGACCACGCGCGGCCGGTTTCCTGACCGGGCGCGGCCGCGCCGGTTTTTCCGGTGCACCGATGACGAAGGACGCAGTTGGTGATTCCTGAGGATCTGCGGTACACCGCCGAGCACGAGTGGGTGGTCGGTGGTGACGGTGGTGTCGTCCGCGTCGGTATCACGCACTTCGCGCAGGACGCTCTGGGTGACATCGTGTTCGTGCAGCTGCCGGATTCCGGTTCGGTGGTGGCGGCGGGCGAGTCGCTGGGCGAGATCGAGTCGACGAAGAGCGTGTCGGAGATCTACGCGCCGTTGAGCGGCACGGTGGCGGCGCGCAACGAGGCGCTTGCCGACACCCCTGAGGTGATCAACACGGATCCGTACGGTGCGGGGTGGTTGGTGGAGATCACTCCGGATGATCCGGCGGCGGTCGAGGGGTTGTTGACCGCTGATGCGTACCGCGAGCTCACCGAGAGCTGAGTTCGTGCTGTTCCGGGCGGCGGCGTGGTTCCGCGCGTCCGGTTGCCCTGCATTTCGGCGCTGGCTAGGCTCGCCCAGTCGACCGAGAACCAATAGTTTGAGCGTTGCGGAATGCGCCTTCCCGGGCACGGGGAGCCAGCCGCCGGGTGTGGTGTTGCCCGGCGGCCAGACCCGCCATTTCCTGACGCCGACCGAACAGATCCGTGAGGTGGTCCCATGACGCGCCCAGACGACGAGTTCCCCCCGCTCGACGTCACTTCGACGCTCAATCTCGGTTCGCTCGACGAAGTGCTGGAGGGGCCGGACACCGATGTGGTGCCGAGCCGGATGTCCGGTTCTTTGCCGCCGGGTATGGCGTTGCTGGTGGTTCGCCGGGGTCCGAACGCGGGCGCCCGGTTCCTGTTGGACCACGACGTGACGACGAGTGGGCGGCACCCGGACAGTGACATCTTCCTGGACGATGTGACGGTGTCGCGTCGGCACGCGGAGTTCCACCGGGACGGTGGGACGTTCACGGTGCGGGATGTGGGCAGCCTGAACGGCACGTACGTGAATCGTGAGCGGGTCGAGGCGGCGACGTTGAGCAACGGTGACGAGGTGCAGATCGGTAAGTTCCGGGTGGTGTTCATCGCCGGTCCGCGCCCGGAGGGTGAGGCCGGCCGGGGGTGAACGAGCCTGCGGCTTCGACGCCGTCCGGGGCTGGGCGGGCGCCTGCGCTGATGAGTATCGGCGAGGTGCTGGCTCAGTTGCGGCCGGAGTTTCCGGACGTCACGATCTCGAAGTTGCGGTTCCTGGAGGCCGAGGGCCTGGTGGAGCCGCAGCGGACGCCGGCGGGTTATCGCAAGTACGGCTGGGACGATGTGGCGCGGCTGCGGTTCGTGTTGACCGCGCAGCGGGATCAGTATCTGCCGTTGCGGGTGATCCGGGAGCAGTTGGCCGAGTGGGACGGTTCTGGTCCGTCGCCGGGGCGGGGGCGGCCGAATCTGGTGGCTGTGGGTCCGGGTGGTGAGGTGCCGGGCCGGGAGCCGGTGGATTCGGTCGAGTCGTCGGAGGTGCGGCTGGACCGGGCGGGGCTGATCTCGCGTAGCGGCGTGGACGAGTCGACGCTTGCGGAGTTGGAGCGGCTCGGTGTGCTGGTGTCGGATCCGCCGGGGTGGTACGACGCGGATGCTTTGATCATCGCGAGTGCGGTGGCGGGTCTGGCGGCGTACGGGTTGGAGCCTCGGCATCTGCGGGCGTACCGGTCGGCGGCGGATCGTGAGGTTGGTTTGTTCGCGCAGCTTGTGGCGCCGTTGGCGCGGCAGAGTGATCCGGCGGCGCGGGCTCGTGCGGCGGAGACGGCGCGGGAGCTGGTGGCGTTGTCGCAGCGGTTGCACGCGGCGTTGGTGCGGGTGGGGCTGCGGTCGACGTTGGGCCGGTGAGGTTGTCGGTGGAGGGCCGGGTGTGGTGCACGCCCGGCCCTTCGTCGTGGGGTGGCGCGGAAAGATCTGGTCGGGGGAGCGTGTCGTAGGCTTGCCGGGGTAAGCCCCTCCGGCGAGGCGTGGTGCACGTAGCGTGTGGGACTCCTGTGTCCTGGTCCGTGTACCGTGCAGGGAGGGGCGCGGTGCAAGGTGACGACGACACGGAGGCGGCGGTGCGCGAGCTGAGCGTGGTCGGAGTTCGGGTGGAGTTGCCGAGCAACCAGCCGATCGTCCTGCTGCGGGAGGTCGAGGGGGACCGCTATCTGCCGATCTGGATCGGCGCGGTCGAGGCGACGGCGATCGCTTACGAGCAGCAGGGGGTCAAGCCGGCCCGGCCGTTGACGCATGATCTTCTGCGGGATGTGCTGGCGGCGTTGCAGGCGCCGTTGCGGGCGGTGGAGATCACCGAGTTGAAGGACAACGTGTTTTACGCGGATCTGCTGCTGGGTGACGGGGTGCGGGTGTCGGCGCGGCCGAGTGACTCGATCGCGTTGGCGTTGCGGGTCGGCGCTCCGATTCGTTGTGCGGAGCAGGTCCTCGGCGAGGCGGGGATCGTGATTCCGGACGAGCAGGAGGACGAGGTGGAGAAGTTCCGGGAGTTCCTGGATCAGGTGCGTCCGGAGGACTTCGCGGGTTGAGGTGTGCCCGGCCGGGTGGCCGGGGTCGGCGCGGCGGTGGTTGTCACTGTGGGTGATGGCTGGCCGCCGTGTGTCGTTGGTGCCGGGCGGTCGCGCGGCGTGTCGCGGTGTCTCCTGCGGGTGAAGTGCGGGCGGCGGCGATAGGGTTGCCGTGTCGAGGGGTGCGCGTGACGGGGAGTCGGCGCGGCACCGCCACGGACGCGGGGAGGTTGGTCCGGATGCACGAGCCGCGGGATCCTGGTCCGGGTGCGGAGCAGCAGGCGGGTGTGGGGCCTGAGTCGGTCGGTGACGGTGAGGTCGGCTACCGGGGTGTGACCGCGTGTTCGGCGGTGGGCATCAGTTACCGGCAGTTGGACTACTGGGCGCGTACGGCGCTTGTGGTGCCGAGTGTGCGCGATGCTTCGGGTTCGGGGACGTCGAGGTTGTACTCGTTCCGCGACCTGGTGGTGTTGAAGGTCGTGAAGCGGCTGCTGGACGCCGGGGTGTCGTTGCAGAACATTCGGAAGGCGATCGAGGCGTTGCGGTCGCGTGGGGTGGATGATCTGGCGGGCATCACGTTGATTTCCGACGGGACGACTGTGTATGAGTGCCGGTCGCCGGAGGAGGTGGTCGACCTGTTGCAGGGCGGCCAGGGCGTGTTCGGCATCGCGATCGGTGGGGCGTTCAAGGAGATCCAGGGTTCGTTGTCGCATCTGCCGGCGGAGCCGGTGGGTGGGCAGGAGCCGGCCGCTCCGGCGGCGGAGCCGGAGGCGGACGCGGTGGGTGACGAGCTGGCGGCGCGTCGGGCGCGGCGCCGGGCCGGGTGACCTGCGTCGCGTCTCGTTGACGGGATCGCGCCGCGCCCGAAAAGGGTGCGGCGCGATTCGTGTTTTGGTGACGGGGTGTGCTGTGCGGGGGCCGGGCGGGCCCGGTCCGGTGGTCGGGCGCGGCCCGGTCGGTGTATCCGCAGGTCGCGGCTGGTCGGTGCGCAATGTCCGAAAGGGACGGTACGCGCTGTGGGTTGACCGGGGGTGCTCGGCTGACTGCGGTGTGTTCATCGTATTCGCGGCTGTTGTTGACTGTCCGTAGTTGACGGTTCTCGGGATCGGGACAGGGGCGGCGTGAAGCGTGGTGGGGGGCGCGCTATCGTCCGTTCCGATCGTCGGCGTGTCGACGTCACGGTGGAACGCTGTGTGACTTCGCGCGCCGGACGGTGAGCCCCTGACGCGGCGCTGCCCGCGGACCCCTGGTGGAAGGACCGAGCATGACGGTGACGAGCGAGACCACCCCGATCTCCCATTACGAGCGCATCGGCGGCGCGGCGGCGGTGAAGGCCGCTGTGGAGTTGTTCTACGACAAGGTGCTGGCCGATGCGGATCTCGCGGGCTACTTCACCGGGGTGGACATGGTGGAGCAGCGGCGGCACCTGGCGCTCATGCTGGCGGTGGTGCTCGGTGGGCCGAACGAGTACGCCGGCCGTGGGCTGGCCGAGGCGCACCAGCCGTTGAACATTCCGGGTGAGCACTACGCGAAGGTCGGTGAGCACCTGACGGCGACGCTGGTGGAGCTGGGCGTGCCGGCCGACGTGATCGCCGACGTGCAGGTCGTGCTCGGGCAGGTCCGCGATCAGGTCGTGTCGGCGGGGGATGCCTGAGCGTGGACGCGGCACGGCTGAAGCAGAGCTGGTCCCTGGTCGCCGCGCACGGCGACCAGGTGCCGCTCTACTTCTATTCGACGCTGTTCCTGGCGCATCCGGAGACCCGGCAGATGTTCCCGACGAACATGGCCGGGCAGCGGGATCGTCTGGTGGCGGCCCTGGGGCATGTGGTGTCCCACGTGGACCAGGTGGATCAGCTGGTCGGGTTCCTGCGGGACCTGGGCGCGGATCACCGGAAGTTCGCGGTGCGCGCGGAGCACTATCCGGCGGTCGGTGAGGCGCTGCTGGCGACGCTGCGGCATTTCTGCGGTGAGGCGTGGACCGACGAGCTGGCGGCCGACTGGACCGCGGCGTACGGCCTGGTGGCGCAGGTGATGACCGACGGCGCGCAGGCGGCGGAGTCGCAGTCGCCGCCGTGGTGGGTGGCGGAGGTGCTGTCGCACGAGCAGCGCACGTTCGACGTGGCGGTGCTGACGGTGCGCCCGCAGTATCTGCTGCCGTTCAGGCCGGGGCAGTCGATCGGGGTGTCGCATCCGGCGGTGCGGTCGTGGCGGTACTACTCGCCGGCGAACGCGCCGCGTTCGGACGGCACGGTGGAGCTGCACGTGCGGGCCGCGCCGGGTGGTGTGGTGTCGTCGCGTCTGGTGTACGGGTGCGCGGCGGGTGATCAGATCCATCTGGCGTCGCCGGTGGGTGAGCGGTTGACGTTGTGGCAGGCCGGGTCGTCGGATCTGCTGCTGTTGGCCGCCGGGACCGGCTGGGCGCCGGTGAAGGCGCTGGTGGAGCAGGTGGCGGCGGAGGGTTCCGGGCGGCGGGTCGACCTGTATGTGGGGGCCCGTTCGCGTACGGAGTTCTACGACAGTGAGGCGATCGACAAGTTGGCGGCGACGCATCCGTGGTTGCGGGTGTCGTACGTGGCCGGATCGGATCCGCAGCGGCCGGGGGAGATGGTGCGGCTGGCCGACCGGGTGCTGGCCGACGGGGACTGGCGGTCGAGGCACGTGTATGTGTGCGGGTCCGACGAGATGGTCGGTGATTCGGTGGCGGCGCTGACCGCGGCGGGTTACCAGCCGGGCCAGCTGCACCACGAGGGTTTCGGCAAGCACTGGTACGGCCCGTCCTGGCGGACGGTGGCCGAGGGAACAGAGGTGATCCGGTGAGCGCGAGGAGTGAGCCGGGGTTGCGAGCCCCGCAGTCGCGAACAGAGGTGATCCGGTGAGCGCGAGCCCGATCAGCAGCTATGACTCGCAGCACGTGTCGGGTCCGGTGCAGGTGCGGCTGACCGCGGACCGGGTGCGTCGGTGGGAGTTCGGGTCGGCGGCGTTCACCCGGCGCGGGTACGACCCGGCGGACGTGGACCGGTTCCGGTTGCAGGTGGCCGACGAGCTGGATCTGCTGGCGGCGCAGGTGGGGGACCTGCGGGCGGAGATCGAGCGGCTCAACGACCATCTGGAGCTGCACCGGCACGGGGTGATCCCGAGCGCGGAGAAGGCGCCGGCGGCGCCGGCGGCGAAGGAGGTCAATCTGCTGTCGGCGGCGCAGCGGGAGGCCGAGCAGATCATCGCGCAGGCGCACGACTACGCGCGCCGGGTGGCCGAGTACGCCCGTACCCAGTACGAGAGTTACATGCGGGCGGCGGCGGAGGAGGCGAAGCAGGAGGCCGAGCGGGCGGTGGCGGAGTACCGCAGCGCCGCCGGGGGCAGCTTCGACGACTCGGTGGCGACGCGGGAGGCGTTGCGGATCTTCGGCGAGATGATGATCTCCCACATGCAGGCGGCGGCGCGGCATCTCGACGACGGTAGTGAGCAGTTGGCGCGCACGATGGAGCGGATCTCCCGGGAGTTGCCGGCGGCTGGTGGTGGCGCGCCGCAGCCGGCGTTGCCCCGGCATCAGCGGTGACCGTACCGCCCGGCCTGCGGTGCGGCGGGCCGGGCGGTACGGCTCAGGTGGTGACGGCGGTGATCGCTTCGGCGATGGGGGTGTCGCCGCCGACCAGTTCGAGGGTGTGCCCGGCGGTGCCGGGGGCGTAGAGCAGGGCCAGCAGGACCCGGGCGACGTCGGCGCGGCTGATCGCGCCGCCGGTGACGTGCCGGGCCAGCGTGATGCGGCCTTCGGGTTCGTCGTCGGTGAGCCGGCCGGGCCGCAGCACCGTCACGTCGAGGTCCCGGCCGGTGATGTCGTCCTCGGCGGCTTTCTTGGCCCGCAGGTACGCCGCCCACACGTCGTCGGTGCCGTCGGCGGGTGCGTCGTCCACGCCCATGGAGGAGACCAGCAGGTAGCGGCGTACGCCGGCTTGTGCGGCGGCGTCGGCGAGCAGCACTGCGGCGCCGCGGTCGACGGTGTCCTTGCGGGCGGCGCCGCTGCCCGGTCCGGCGCCGGCGGCGAACACGACGGCGTCGGCGCCGGCCAGGTGGGCGGCGAGGGTGTCGACGTCGGTGTGTTCCAGGTCGCAGAGGACCGGTTCGGCGCCGGCGGCGCGCAGCGCGGCGGCGTGGTCGGGGTTGCGGATGAGCCCGAGCGCGGTGTCTGCGCGTCCGGCCAGTTCCCGCTCCAGCAGTTTGGCGATTTTTCCGTGCCCTCCGGCGATGACGACGCGCATGCGATCAACGTAGCCCGGCCGGGCGCGCCCCGCCGGGCGTCCGGGTGGGAGGTGCGGGTCCGGCGAGGGACCATGGACGGGTGAGTGAGGCGTTCGAGGCGTTGGCGCGGCTGGTGGCCGCCGGGGACGTGGTGGTGCTCAGCGGCGCGGGCCTGTCCACCGAGTCGGGCATTCCGGACTACCGGGGGCCCAGCGGCGCGTCCCGCCGGCACACCCCGATGACGTACCAGGAGTTCACCCGGGATCCGCTGGCGCGGCGGCGGTACTGGGCGCGCAGCCACCTGGGCTGGCAGATGATCGCGCGGGCCGCCCCGAACGAGGGGCACCGGGCGGTGGCGCGGCTGCAGGCGGCCGGGCTGCTCGGCGGCATCATCACCCAGAACGTCGACGGGCTGCACACCGCCGCCGGCGCCACCGGCGTGATCGAGTTGCACGGCCGCCTCGACGAGGTGACGTGCCTGGACTGCGGCAACGCCACCGGCCGCGAGGAGCTGCACCGGCGCCTGTCGGAGGCGAACCCGGGTTTCGACGCGCGGGTGGCGCACGTCAACCCCGACGGCGACGTGGACCTGCCGGACGAGGCGGTGACCGGTTTCCGCACCGTCGACTGCGCGCTGTGCGGCACCGGAATGCTGAAACCGGACGTGGTGTTCTTCGGCGAGACGGTGCCCGCGCTGCGGGTGGCCGACTGTTTCGCGCTGGTGGAGGGGGCCCGGGCGCTGCTGGTGCTGGGGTCGTCGTTGACGGTGATGTCGGGGCGGCGGTTCGTGCTGCGCGCGGCCCGCCACGGCATCCCGGTGGCGATCGTCAACCAGGGCGTCACCCGCGGCGACACCTACGCGGCGCTGCGCCTGGACGCGCCGCTGGGCGCCACCCTGCGCGCGCTGGCGGACCGGTGCGCGGCGGCCCCGGCGCCGGTGTGATCGACAACCCCGGGACATGAGCCGGAAACACGCCCGCTGGTAGCGTTGGGGGTGCCGGTACCACCCACGTGGGAGAGACCGCCGATCCCGGCGGCGCCGAAGGGGCAGATTCTCCCCGGAACCTCTCAGGCAAAAGGACCACGTGGGCAGGCGCTGTGGAGCGCGTCAGCGCGACTCAGGGGGAGGCCGACCCGTCGACCTCGCCCCCCAAGGAGCGCAGCGCATGACCGCAGAGCAGTTCGCCGACCGGCACATCGGCCCCGGCCCGGCCGACGAGCGCCGGATGCTGGAGGCCGTCGGTTACGGCTCCGTCGACGAGCTGATGGACGCCGCGATCCCCGAGGTGATCCGCTGGCACGGCACCCTGGACCTGCCCGCCCCGGCCAGTGAGCGGGAGGCGATCGCCGAGCTGCGCGCCCTCGCGTCCCGCAACACCGTCGCCGTGTCCATGATCGGTCTGGGTTACCACGGCACGCACACCCCGGCGGTGATCCGCCGCAACGTGCTGGAGAACCCCGCCTGGTACACCGCGTACACGCCGTACCAGCCGGAGATCAGCCAGGGCCGGCTGGAGGCGCTGCTGAACTTCCAGACCATGGTCACCGACCTGACCGGTCTGGCCACCGCGAACGCCTCGATGCTCGACGAGGGCACCGCCGCGGCCGAGGCGATGACCCTCGCGCGCCGCGCGTCCAAGAGCAAGAGCCCGGTGTACGTGGTCGACGCCGACGCGCTGCCGCAGACCGTCGCGGTGATCACCAGCCGCGCCGAGCCCCTCGGCATCGACGTGCGGGTGATCGACGTGGAGCGCGACGAGCTGCCGGCGGAGTTCTTCGGCCTGCACCTGCAGTACCCGGGCGCGTCCGGCGCGGTCCGCGACGACCGGGCGCTGGTCGACGCGGCGCACGGCGTGGGCGCGCTGGTGACGGTCGCCGCGGATCTGCTGGCGTTGACGCTGCTGCGCCCGCCGGGCGAGATCGGCGCCGACATCGCCGCCGGCACCACCCAGCGGTTCGGTGTGCCGATGGGCTTCGGCGGTCCGCACGCCGGTTACCTGGCGGTGCGCTCCGGCCTGGAGCGGATGCTGCCGGGCCGCTTGGTCGGGGTGTCCCGCGACGCCGACGGCAACCCGGCGTACCGGCTGGCGTTGCAGACCCGCGAGCAGCACATCCGGCGGGAGAAGGCGACCAGCAACATCTGCACCGCGCAGGTGCTCCTCGCCGTGATGGCCGGCATGTACGCCGTCTACCACGGCCCGGACGGGCTGCGCGCCATCGCCCGGCGTACCCACGAGGCGGCGGCGCGGCTCGCGGCCGGGCTGCGCGCCGGCGGCGTTCAGGTCGCGGACGTCGCGTTCTTCGACACCGTCACCGCGACCGTGCCGGGCCGGGCCGCCGACGTGGTGGCCGCCGCCGCGGCGCGCAACGTGAACCTGCGGCTGGTCGACGCCGACCGGGTCGGCATCTCCTGCGACGAGACCACCACGCCCGCGCACCTGGAGGCGGTGTGGGCGGCGTTCGGCGTCGACGGGTTCGACGGCGAGGTGGACGCGGCCCTGCCCGGCGGGCTGGCCCGCACGTCGGAGTTCCTCACCCACCCGGTGTTCCACAGCCACCACTCGGAGACGGCGATGCTGCGCTACCTGCGCCGCCTGGCCGACTTCGACTACGCGCTGGACCGCGGCATGATCCCGCTGGGGTCGTGCACGATGAAGCTCAACGCCACCACCGAGATGGAACCGATCACCTGGCCGGAGTTCGCGCACCTGCACCCGTTCGCGCCGAACGCGCAGACCGCCGGGTACCGGGAGCTGATCGCGCAGCTGGAGGGCTGGCTGGCCGAGGTCACCGGCTACGACGCGGTCAGCGTGCAGCCCAACGCCGGGTCGCAGGGTGAGCTGGCCGGGCTGCTGGCGATCCGCGGCTACCACCGCGAGCGCGGCGAGGCCCACCGCGACGTGTGCCTGATCCCGTCGTCGGCGCACGGCACCAACGCCGCGTCCGCCGTGATGGCCGGCATGCGGGTCGTGGTGGTCGGCTGCGACGCCGACGGCAACGTCGACCTGGTCGACCTCGACGCGAAGATCGACAAGCACCGGGACGCGCTCGCCGCGATCATGGTGACGTACCCGTCGACGCACGGCGTGTACGAGACCGGCATCGCCCAGTTGTGCGCGAAGGTCCACGACGCCGGCGGTCAGGTGTACGTCGACGGCGCGAACCTCAACGCGCTGGTCGGGTTCGCCAAGCCGGGCCGGTTCGGCGCGGACGTGTCGCACCTGAACCTGCACAAGACGTTCTGCATTCCGCACGGCGGCGGCGGCCCCGGCGTCGGGCCGGTGGCGGTGCGTTCGCACCTGGCGCCGTTCCTGCCCGGCGACCCCCTCGGTGCCCGCGCCGACGGGCGGCCGGCGATCTCGGCGGCCAACCACGGGTCGGCGGGGATCCTGCCGATCCCGTGGGCGTACCTGCGGATGATGGGCGCCGACGGGCTGGCCCGCGCCACCGGCGTGGCCGTCCTGGCCGCGAACTACGTGGCGGCGCGGCTGCGTAACCACTTCCCGGTGCTGTACGCCGGCAACAAGGGCCTGGTCGCGCACGAGTGCATCCTGGACCTGCGGCCGCTGACCAAGGCCACCGGGGTGAGCGTCGACGACGTGGCGAAGCGGCTGATCGACTACGGCTTCCACGCGCCGACGATGTCGTTCCCGGTGGCCGGGACGCTGATGGTGGAGCCGACCGAGAGTGAGGACCTGGCCGAGCTGGACCGGTTCTGCGACGCGATGATCGCGATCCGGGCGGAGATCGACAAGGTCGGCTCGGGGGAGTGGCCGGCGGGGGACAACCCGCTGTCCAACGCGCCGCACACCGCGGCGATGGTGTCGGCCGACGAATGGCCGCACCCGTACCCGCGGTCGGTGGGCGCCTACCCGGCGGGTGTGGACCGGGCGGGCCGCTACTGGCCTCCGGTGCGGCGCGTCGACGGCGCGTACGGCGACCGGAACCTGGTCTGCTCGTGTCCCGCGCCGGAGGCGTTCGAGGACTGAGCGGCGAACGCCGGGGCGGTGGGCTCTCGCCGCCCCGGCCGGCGCGCCGGCCGGTCATGACCGGCGCGTACGCTCACTGACGCTGCGTGATGGCTCAGGCCACGAGAGCGTGACGGGCCGGACCCCGGTGCGGGGCGATGGTGCGTCCGTCGGGGAGCAGCTCACCGGTGTCCTCGAAGACGATGACACCGTTGCAGAGCAGGCTCCAGCCCTGCTCAGGGAAGCAGGCGAGGACGCGGGCGGCCTCGCGGTCGGTCGCGTCGGCGGAGGGGCAGGTGGGCTGGTGCTGACACATCGGGTTCTCCGGACTGTGGGGGCACTGTGTCATGGTTCACATGACCAGTGACGCACAGTACCAAGGAAAACTGAGCGGCAACGAGCAAGGATGCGTCTTGTTCACCGAGAATGGGCTGAACGGATGACCCGTAACGGGCCAGACGTTGTGGAAGCGCTCCCACAGGTGGAGGTCGATACCCCCGGCGCCCCGCCCGGATGCCGTCGCCGACTGGTCGAGACGGCCCGCCTGCACTGGTCCGCCACCGACGGCGGCGACCCCGCTGACCTGGCACAACGCTTCCTCGCCGCGCACGGCGTCACCCGCGACGACCTGACCCGCCCCGGCCGCCACGACCCCGACGACGCGGTCTGCGGCGCGGCGCTCTACCTGTCCGCCGCCGCCGGCGCGTACACCCTCGGCGTGTCGCCCGGCGCGCCGAGCCCCGCGCCGACGCTGCCCGACCTGGTCGTGGTCGTCTACCACCACACCGATCGGCCCCCGCCGACCCCGCCACCGGCCCACGCCGGCGGGTGGCGGCTCGGACCGTGGCGCGACAGCTGGACCCCGGCCGCGCACGCCGCCGCCGTCGACGCGGTCCGCGCCGCGATCGCCCGCGGCGACGTCTACCAGACCAACCTCGTCGGCCACGCCGCCGCCCCGTACACCGGCGACCCCCGGCCGGCGCTGGCCCGCCTCGCCGCGCTACCCGGCGCCCGCTACGGCGGCACCCTGCACGGCCCCGGCTGGGCGCTCGGCTGCGCCTCCCCGGAAACCCTCATCGCCGTCGAACACGGCCGCCTGGTCACCCGCCCCATCAAGGGCACCCGCCCGGCCACCCCCGCCGGCCGCCGCGAGCTGCTCGCCTCCGCCAAGGAACGCGCCGAACACGTCATGATCGTCGACCTGGAACGCAACGACCTGGCCCGCGTCGCCCGCACCGGCTCGGTGCGCGTCGACGAGCTGTTCGCCGTACGCCGCTGGTGTGACCTGTGGCAGGCGGAGTCGACGGTGTCCGCGGCGCCCGCCGACGGCCTCGGCCTGGCCGACCTGCTGCGCGCGGTCTGCCCCGGCGGCTCGGTCACCGGCGCGCCCAAACGCGCCGCGCTGGCGCAGATCGCCGCGCTGGAGCCGGTCGGACGCGGCGCAAGCATGGGCGCACTCGGCTGGGTCGGACCCGACCGCCTCGACCTGGGCCTGACCATCCGCACCGCCGCCGCCGACGGCGACCTGCTGCACCTGTGGGCCGGCGGCGGCATCACCTGGGACAGCGACCCGGCCGCCGAGGTCGCCGAGGCCGCCGCCAAAGCCGCCCCGATCCGCGCCCTGCTCGCCGGCTGACAGGCCGGCGCCGTCGGCCCTTCTCGCGGCGGCCGGCGGCTCCGCCGGCCGGTAGCGGCCGTGCGCGGCGGCTACCGGCCGGCGGCGAACGCGTCCAGGGCGGCGACCACCCGCTCGCCGATGCCGTGCCCGCCGCCGTGCCCGCCGGACTCCACGATCTCCAGCCGCGCATCAGGCCAGTCCCGGGTCAGCAGCCACGCGATGTCCGGCGGGCCGCTGACATCCAGCCGGCCCTGCACCAGCACCCCCGGAATCCCCGCCAGGCGGCCCGCGTCGCGCAGCACCTGCCCGTCCGGCTGGAAACCCCGGTTCGCGAAGTAGTGCGTCACCAGCCGGGCGAACCCGTACCGGAACACCGGATCGGCGAACCGCGGATCCGGCGCGTACCCGCCCGCGAGGGACACGTGCACGTCCTCCCAGTCGCACCAGTCCCGCGCCGCCCGCTCCCGCACCGCCGGGTCCGGGTCGTCGAGCAGCCGCGCGTACGCCGCCGACAGGTCACCGTCCCGGTCGGCCTCCGGCACCCCGTCACGGAACCGCGCCCACTCCTGCGGGAACACCCGGCCCATGTCCCGGGTCAACCACTCGATCTCCCGGCTGGTGTTGGCGACCACGCTGAACAGCACCAGCGCGGTGACCCGCTGCGGGTGCCGCTGCGCGTACGCCAGCGCCAGCGACGACCCCCACGACGCGCCGCACAGCAGCCACCTGCCGATCCCCAGGTGCGCGCGCAGCACCTCCATGTCGGCCAGCAGATGCCCGGTGGTGTTCACCGACAGGTCCGTGGCCGGATCCGACGCCAGGGGAGTGCTGCGCCCACAGCCACGCTGGTCGAACAACACGACCCGGTACGCGGCCGGGTCGAACAGCCGCCGCCACCCCGCGCCCGCGCCCGAACCCGGACCGCCGTGCACCACAAGCGCCGGCCGGCCGTCCGGATTACCGCACGTCTCCCAGTACACGCGCTGCCCGTCCCCGACGTCCAGCATCCCCTGGGCGTACGGCTCGATCGGCGGATACATGCGGCGGCCTCCCAGCGTCGGTGTCCGCACACCCTACGAGCGTCGCCGCCCCGGCGGGTGCCCCCCACCGCGCGGTAAGCAACGGATAGCCTTCCGGACATGACTATGCGCCCGATCCGGATCATCGGCGACCCCGTGCTGCGCACCCCCAGCGAACCCGTCACCAGCTTCGACGCCGAACTGCGCGCCCTCGTCACCGACCTGATGGACACCCTGCTCGGCGCACCCGGACGCGCCGGCGTCGCCGCGCCCCAGATCGGCGTCAACGCCCAGGTGTTCGTCTACGACGCCGACGGCCGGCGCGGCCACATGATCAACCCCACGTTGGAACTGTCCGACGAACTCCAGGACGACGACGAGGGCTGCCTGTCCATCCCCGGCCTGTACTTCCCGACCCCCCGCGCCCTGCACGCCACCGCCCACGGCTACGACCAGCACGGCGAACCCCTCACCATCACCGGCAGCGGCTTCCTCGCCCGCGCCCTGCAACACGAGACCGACCACCTGCGCGGACGCCTCTACGTCGACACCCTGCGCGGCGACACCCGCCGCCGGGCCCTGCGCGAGATCCGCGCCGGCCGGTTCGACTCACCCAGCCGCGGCCGCTGACGTCAACGCGCACTCGGTGAACCCGGCCACCCGGGAGAACCCCAACCGCTCGTACAACCGCACCGCCGCCGCGTTGTCCGCCCGCACGTTCAACGTCACATGATCCACCAACGTCAGCAGCCGCGCGCACAACGCCGCCACCACCCCCGCGCCCAGACCCCGACCCCGCACGTCCGGATGCGTCGTCACGTTCCCCAACGCCGCCACCCGCCACCGCGGCGAGAACACGTGCACCCCCGCCACCGCCACCAACCGGCCCCGCTCCCGCACACCCACGTACTGGCCCGTGTCCAGCATCCGCGGATCGAACCAGTTCCCCGGATACGCCACCGCGTACAACCCGGAAAGCTCCGCCGCGTCCGCCGGCCCCAACGGCTCACCCACCGCCGGCACCGCCGCCAACCGACCCGGATCCGTCAACGCCATCCGGTGATGCGCCGCCGCCTCAGACACCACGAACCAGCGGCCCACCACCGCCTCCAGCCCGGGGGACAGGTGCGCCCACATCCGCGCCGGCAACACCGGCGCCGCCTCCGCCAGCAACCCCGCCAGGTCCGGCACCCGATCCGGCGCCGCGAACGCCAGCAACGTCGGCAACTCCACCCCGTGATACAGCAACACCACCTGGTCGCCACGCCGGAACCACGACGTGTACGGCCAGAAGAAATCGTCCAGATCACCCAACTGGTACGCGTGCAACACCGGATCCCGGCCCAGCAGACCCGCCAGCACCGCCCGATCGTGCTCCGCCCGCACCGCCACCGCGATCAGCCCGCCAACCACTGGTCGTAACCCAACCGGGCCACCAACGCCAGCACCACCACCAGCAGCACCACCCGCACGAACCCCGCACCCCGCCGCAACGCCATCCGCGCGCCCACCGCCGCCCCCACCACGTTGCACACCGCCATCGCCGCACCCAACGCCCACCACACGTGCCCCGTCAACCCGAACACCACAAGCGCACCCAGATTCGTACCCGCGTTCACCACCTTCGCCATCGCCGACGCGTGCACGAAATCCGAACCCAGAATCGCCGTGAACGCCAACACCAGAAACGTGCCCGTACCCGGCCCGATCAACCCGTCGTACAGGGCGATGCCCAACCCGGCCACCGCCACCGCCACCACCACCCGCCCCGGCGTGCGCCGCGGCGACGACACCACACCCAGCGACGGCCGCGCCATCACGAACACCGCCACCGCCACCAGCACCACAAGCACCACCGGCCGGTACGCGCCACCCGGCACCGCACCCGCAAGCGCCGCACCCAACCCCGCCGTCAGCACCGCCAACCCCGCCGCCGGACCCGCCACACCCCAGTCCAGCTTCGTCCGCCGCGCATACGTCACCGCCGCCGTCGACGTACCGAAAATCGCCGCCAGCTTGTTCGTGCCCAACGCCGTCGCCACCGGCACACCCGGCGCCGCCACCAGCAACGCCGGCAACAACAACAGACCACCGCCACCCACCACCGCGTCCACCCACCCCGCGACAAGGGCAGCGGTCAGCAACGTCGTCAACGACAGGGCATCCACCGCCGCATTCTGCCCACCCCGCCACCAGCGACAACGCCACCTGTGGCAAGCCTCACCGGCCCCGACGACGCCGCAACCACACCCCCACCGACCCCACCGCCACGAACACCAGCATCGAACAGCACAACAGTCTCAGCACCCGGCAAGACTGCCACGACGACGTAGGGTGTCCAGGTGCGCCTGGCCACCTTCAACCTGCTGCACGGCCGATCCCTCACCGACGGACTCGTCGACCCCGACCGGCTCACCGCCGCCGTCACCGCCCTCGACGCCGACGTCCTCGCCCTCCAGGAAGTCGACCGCGACCAGACCCGCAGCGGCAAACTCGACCTCACCGCCCTGGCCGCCCGCGCCCTGCACGCCGACCACCACCGCTTCGCCGCCGCCGTCGTCGGCACCCCCGGAGAACAGTTCCGCCCCCTCACCCACGACGACGACGGCCACGGCGAACCCCTCTACGGCATCGGCCTGATCAGCCGCCACCCCGTCCGCTCCTGGCAGGTCACCCGCCTACGCGCCGCCCCCGTCCGCTCACCCATCTACGCACCCGGACCCGGCGGCGGCCTCATCCTGCTCCGCGACGAACCCCGCGTCGTGCTCGCCGCCGTCCTCGACACCCCCCACGGCCCCCTCACCGTCGCCGCCACCCACCTGTCCTTCGTCCCCGGCTGGAACATCTGGCAACTACGCCGCGTCATCCGCGCCCTGCGCACCCTGCCCGCACCCCGGATCCTGCTCGGCGACCTCAACCTGCCCGCCGGACCCGCCGCCGCGCTCACCCGCTGGCGACCCCTCGCCCGCCGCCCCACCTACCCGGCCGGGCAACCCCGCGTCCAACTCGACCACATCCTCGCCGACCGGCACGCCCTCGACCGGCTCCCACCCGTCACCGCCGTCCACACACCGCTGGCCACCATCTCCGACCACCGGCCCCTCGTCGTCGACCTCGGCTGACGCTCAACCCAGCCCGGCCTGCCGCCGCGCCGCCTCCACCGCATTACGGAACAACATCGCCACAGTCGTCGGACCCACCCCGCCCACACGCGGCGTGATCGCACCCGCCACCTCGGCACACGACTCGTCCACGTCCGGCAACAACCGCCGCCCCTCGTACCGCACCCCACCACCGACCACCACCGCACCCGGACGCACATGCTCCGGCCGCACGATCCCCGGCACCCCCGCCGCCGCGATCAGGATCTCCGCCCGCCGCGTGTACCGCGGCCAGTCCGCCACCCCCGTGTGCACCACAGTCACCGCAGCGTTCGCCGTCGGCCGCTTCTGCGCCAGCAACATCGCAAGCGGCCGACCCAACGTCGCACCCCGGCCCAGGATCACCACCTCCCGCCCCGCCACCGGCACACCGTGAAACGCCAGCAACGCCTCGATCCCCGCCGGCGTACACGGCAACGGACCCGGCAACCCCAACGCCAGCCGGCCCATGTTCACCGGATGCATCCCGTCCACGTCCTTGTCCGGATCCAGCACCGCCAACGCCCGGTCGTAGTCCAGATGACCCGGGATCGGATACTGCACCAGCACCCCGTGGACCGTGGCGTCCGCGTTGAAATCCGCCAGCACCGCATGCAGATCCGCCTGCGACGCCGACGCCGGCAGATGCACGTGCGGCGACACGAAACCCAACTCCGCCGCCTGGCGTTGCTTGATCCGGATATAACCCGCGCTCGCGTCGTCGTCACCCACCAGCACCGTCGCCAGCGCCGGCGTCACCCCCGCCGCACGCAACTCGGCCACCGACGCGGCGACCTCCGACAACACCCGCTCCGCCACCGGAGCACCCGGCAACAACCGCGCAGAAGACATACGACACCTCGCCCGCAGGGGCCCAGGCGGTCGACCCCCACGACGAGCTCCCCGATGGTTCACCCATCCCCGTGCCGCCAGTCGCGTTCCCCCTCAGCCTGCCACAGCCTCCGCCGCCACCGCATCCACCACCGCCTGCCACCCCGGCAACGCCGCCAGCAGACCGTCCGCCCGCCGCCGCCGATCCGCCGCCGACGCCACACCCAGATCCGCCAGCACCGCCTGGAACGCCGGCCGCAACGCCCGCTCCCGCTCCGGTGCCACCGTGCCCAACACCACATGACACCGCGCGTACGTCACCAGCATCCAGAACATCGCCTCCCGATGCCGGCCCGCCCCGATCAGCTCAACCGCACCGTCGAACACCACCGGACGCCCCGCCGCACCCAGATCCGCCCCGAACGCGAACCCCTCCCGCGGCAACCGCGCCACCTCGTCGAACACCACCGCCAACCCGGCCAGATGCGCCCGCACCCGCGCCACGTCCACACCCGCCCCGCCGCCGTCGAGCGTGTCCAGCAACCCCGGATACCGATCGGCGAACCCGAACCGCGACAACACGCGCTCCGCCCGCACGTACCGCCGCCGCACTGTCGGATCCACCAGCCCCGCCACCGCCGGCCACACCGCCAGCAACGACGTCGGGAACACCCACGCCAACACCTGCTCCGCGGTTGGCCGCTCGGCGTCGACCGCCCGCAACCCGGCCTCGATCCGCCGCCGCACACCCGCACACCGCGCCCGCACCCACACCGGATCCGCGAACCCCGCCGCCACCCGCTCCCGCACCGCGCCCAACCGGCCCGACGGATCCGCGATCACCCCATCGGTACGCAACATCGGCGCGAACACCCACGACCCCAGCACATCCTCCGGGCCGCCCAACTCCGCCCACGTGATCGTGCTGACCTCCAGCAGCACCCCCCGATGCACGAACTTGCCCACCTTCGCACCGGGCTCCCGGCGCACCAGCAACACATCCACGTCCGACCACGGCGGCAACTGCGCATCGTCCGGCAACCCCACAGTCGACCCGCTGAACAACGCCCCCTCGACCGACGGGTCAACGCGCATCCGCTCCCGTACCCACCCGGCCGCCACCGCCCGCGCCGCACCCACCCGCATCCGCCCGATCCTGCCAGCCCGGCAGACCGCCGCGCGGCCCTCACCGCCGCGGCGCCAACCCCGACAACGCCCGATTGGTGCGGTTCGCCGCAACCGCCGCCCGCTGCTGACCCGCCGTCACCTCGATGTACGTCTGCGACGACGCCAACGACGCATGCCCCAGCAACCGCATGATCTCCGCCGCGCTCGCCCCGTCCTCCGCCAACCGCGTCGCGAACGTGTGCCGCAGCGCGTGCAAGCGCGCGCCCCGGGGCACCCGGTCACCGATGCCCGCCCGCCGGTAACACGACTCCACCAGGTACTGCAGCCCACCCCGCCGCAACGCCTCACCCTGGCGGTCCACCAGGAACGCAGCGTCCGGCCGCACACTGCGCGCCCCGAACCGGAGCCGCCGGCTGTCCAGATAACCCGTGAGCACCCGGTCCACGGCATCCTCGATCGGCACCGTACGCGGCCGCCCGCCCTTGCCCGCCACGTCCACCCGCCGCTCGCCGTCGCGCCCCGCCACCGACGACACCCGCAGCGCCAGCAGTTCCGACAGGCGCAACCCGGCGCACAACGCCAGCGCCAGCACCGCCAGGTCGCGCTCCGGCCACGGGTCACGCTGCCGGCCCTCCGCCCGGGCCACCGCCGCCAGCAGCTCCTCCGGGGTGTCCTCGCCCCGCAGTGGCTTGGGTCGGGGGAGCGGCGTACGGGGCCGCCCCACCGCCGGCATCGGATTGCCCGGTACGACGCCCTCGGCCACCAGGAACGTGAAGAAGCTGTTCCACGTCGACCAGGCACGATGGACCGACGCGGCGGCGCGGGGAGCGGCGAACCGCGCGAACGCCGCGCGCATGACCCTGGGGGAGAGGGAGCTGACCGCGACCCGGTCCAGGGGGAGGGGAGTGGCGTCGCCGTCGGCGGCGATCAGCTCGGCCACTGCGGTCAGATCCCTCCGGTACGCGGCCAAGGTGTGGGGGGAGGGCTTGCGGGTGGCCCGGGCGGTCAGGAACTCCTCAATCAGAGCGCCTACCGTTTCGTCCGGTTTGTCATGCATAAGGGATATTATGCATGATTCTCGCGTTCCCGTCAGGGGGTCCTTTCGAGGGGGAGCGCGGCCCGCTCAGTCGATGATCAACTCCACTACGCCGAGGTGGCGGCAACCCGGGCGCTCCGATGCAGCCACATCCGCGTACTGGCGGCGGCAGCCACACCTGTCGGCACTCGGCCGGAGCAGAGAGGGCGGCGAAAGGGGCCGGTGCCCTCTCTGCTCCGGCGATCATGAAGTTGACCGCGGATGCTGTCCCATTTGTCACCGCCAACCTCATGATCGCCGGAGCGGTGGATGGGTTGAGAGTGCGGCGTCGGCGGGCCGCGCCTAGGTGTGCGGTGCGACGGGGCAGCCGGCCGGACCTCCAAGTCCCGGAAGGTCAGCCGCCTCGCGAGGACGTCCGGGGAGGCCCGCCAGAGCTTTACTTGACATAATGTGCATTATCGAATCATGGCTCAGGAGGGCTTTACGTCTTCGCCGAGGGTGTCCGACATGACCTTCAGAAGCGCGGCCAGCCGTGGCTGGTGACCTCCGGCCTGCAGTCTCGCGAGTGCCGCGTCCACCTCTGCCTTGACCGCCTGCCGCTGCGACACCTGCCCCGAGTCGAGCGCCTTCTGGACTCGCGGTGTCAGGTCGGCCAACAACGTCAGGGCCTCCGTGTCCGGCGTATCCGCGTCGTCGGACAGTTCCGGGGCCTGCTGCCGGACGTCTGCGAATCGCCCTGCCCCGAACCGGGCCAGGGCGTCCGCCACGTCGTCCGCCGGCTGCCGCACCTGATCGAGGTCGAGCAGCTTCAGGGCCGGCCGCCCGTCGACCGGGCTCCGGCTGGTGAGCGGACGGTCGATCGTCGCGGCGGTGGCCGGCACCAGCAGCACCTTTGCGGCTCTCTGCTTCCGGCCACGGGACGGTAGCGGCTGGTCGAGCACGACAGCGTCGATCTCGGCCCATGCCACGAGCCGGTTGAGCCCGGCGACCCGCAGGTCCAGTCCGTCGGCTCCGATGCGGAACCGGAACGGCCTGAGCTGGTAGGCGACGAACAGGCCGGCCGACACCAGCCAGAGGCCGAGAAGGATCCATCGTCCGGTCGACGCGGAAGTGTGGTACAGCAGCGGGAGCGCGCCGACTCCGAAGACCGTGAGGCCCCTCCACAGCTTCTCTCGGCTCCTACGCAGCTCCATGCCGGCACCTCGTCCCTTGTGGCCTGTCCTGGGAGGGGCCCTACATGGTGGCACGGGCGAGGCGCTCTCGTGATCATCCGAACGTCCCCGGAAAGACCAGCACCTCTCCCCTGCCTGCCGGTACGAAGATCAGCTCAGACCGGCTGCGGGTCGCGGCGCTCGGCCTCGCCGGGCTCCGGGGCTTCCTCGACGGCCCGCAGGTCGGGCATGGCGCGTACGGCGGGCGCGACGGCCGCGCCGACGGCGAGCGCCAGCATGACGGCCGCGAAGCTGCCGAACACCACCGGCGCCGGTACGCGGTCGATCAGCAGGCCGGACAGGGCCGGGCCGAACGGCGCGACGATCAGCGCGATGAAGCTGGTCGCGGCGTTCGCTCTCCCCTGCAGGTCGCCGGGGGTGAGCAGGGTCTGGAGGGTCAGCATGCTGATGTTGGCGGCCGGTACGACCAGGACGCAGGCGCCGGCGAGCGCGCCCAGGACCAGTCCGTTGTCGGTGGTGGCCATCGCGGCGGTGAGCACGGCGCAGGCCCAGACGACGGCGAGGATCAGCCAGCGGGTGGGTACCCGGGCGGTCAGCCAGGACGCGACGAGTGATCCGGCGACGGCGCCGAGGCCGACGCATGCCATGACGGTTCCGGCGGACAGGCCGGAGGCGCCGTTGCGGACCGGCACGACGATGATCGCCAGGAGGACGCCCGCGAACGCGAAGTTCAGGACGGCGCCGCAGAGCAGCGTGAACCGCAGCGACGGTTGCCGCCACAGGAACCGGACCCCGGCGACGGCCTGCCGGGGCAGGGACTCCCCCGGCGTGGTCGCCGACCGGCCGAGTGGGCCGCGCAGCAGGGCCACGGCGGCCAGGGAGACGGCGTAGGAGATCGCGTCGACGAGGAACGGCAGTGCCGGGGCGAGGCCGAACAGGAAGCCGCCGAGCGGTGGGCCGGCGAGGTGGACGACGCCGTTGCGGGTCTCGTTGAACACGGTGGCCGTGCGCAGGTCGCGGGCGGGGACGACGGCGCGGGTGGCGGCCGCGGCGGCGGGTTGCAGCGCGGCGCCGAGGCCGGCGGTGGCGGCGGCGAGGACGGCGATGAGCAGGACTGGCGCGTGTCCGACGAGGGCGAGCACGGTGACGCCGGTGACGGCGAGCAGCGCGCCGGCGTCGCAGCAGAGCATGAGGATGCGCCGGTCGCGGCGGTCGGCGAGCAGGCCGGCGGGCAGGAGTACGAGGACCAGGGCGATGCCTTCGGCGAAGGCGACGAGGCCGGCGTCGGTGGCGGAGCCGGTGGTCAGCAGGACGAGCAGCGGCGTGGCGACGGCGGTGACCTGGGTGCCGAGTTTCGACGCGGTGCGGGCGACGGTGATGAGGAGGAAGTCGCGGTTGTGTCGTAGGCCGGTGGGCGGCATGGGGGCTCCGTGTGCGTGATGGCGGGCGGGATGCCGGCTTCACCGGGCCGGGTTGACGACGGACCCGGGCGGGCGGTGGCCGCCCGCCCGGGTCGCCAGGCGGATCAGGTGTGGCTGGGGCTGGTGGCCCGTTCGCCACTGCCGTCTCAGCCGTTGCAGCAGGCGATGCTGATGCTGCTGGACTGCGGCGGGACCGCGTGGCGGGTGCCGTTCTGCGTGGCCATGGCCTGCAGGTTGAGGAGCTTCGTCATGGGGGTTCACCTCCTTCTCGGGTGTGGTGGGTTGACCGTCGGTGGTTCCGACGGGGTCTGTGGGCGCCGGGCGGGGTTCAGCTCGCGGCGAGGAGGTGGCCGGTGGGTGCGACGTGGGTGGGCGCGTCGAGGAAGGGCAGCGTCACGGCGGTGCGGTGCAGCGCGGCGTGCATGGCGGACAGGATTCCGGCGCCGCCGGCGGCGAGGTCGGTGGAGATGCGCAGCAGGGTGTCGCCGGGGAACGCGAGGTGGCCGTCGAGGGCGTAGGCGTGCCAGGCGAGGCGGGTCAGGTGCGCGGGGACGTGGTGGGGCGCGTCGTCGCGGACGAGTCCGACGGGGCTGTGCGGGGTGGCGCGGCGCGGTGGGTCGTCGGTGAGCAGGGCGGCGGTGGCGAGGAGTCCGGCGCGGCCGTGGAAGAGGCCGGGCAGCAGGACGAATTCGACGTCGATGGTGCGGCGGACGGTGGTGACGATGTCGCGCAGCCACTGGCGTTCGCCGTGGCGGAGCAGTGTGTGGGCGGCGACGGCGATGCCGGCGCTGCCTTCGTCGAGGTAGAACAGTCGTCGTGCGCCGTCGCGTACGTGGAGGTTGCCGTTGTCGTCGCGGACGGTGTGTTGCAGGTCGCGGCGCAGGGCGGTGCGGGCGGCGCGGAGCCAGGCGGGGTCGCCGGTGGTTTCGTGCAGGCGGGTGAGGAAGGTAGCGGGGCCGGACCAGCCGTGGAGCAGGCCGGGGCGGGTGGGTTCGGGTACGGGTTGCGTGGTGTCGCCGGTGAGGGTGCGGGCGAGTCGGTCGCCGATGTGCAGGGCGTCGTCGGGGGCGGGTCGGCCGGGGCGCAGCAGGGCGAGTCCGATGCCGGCGAGGCCGCTGTGCAGGCCGGGGCCGTAGCGGTGGTGCAGGCCGGTGCGACATCGGTCGAGCAGTTCGTCGGCGTCGTCGTGGCGTCCGGTGCGGTCGAGGAGGGCGGCGATGCCGGCGATGCCGTCGTAGAGGCCGAGGTGGGCGGCGGGTAGGCGGTGGGCGGCGCGGGTGAGCCAGTCGAGGTGTTCGTCGCGTTCGGGGTAGTCGACGCCGGTGTTGACGAGTGCCCAGATGATGCCGGCGGCGCCGTGCGCGAGGGTGGCGCCGCCGTGCGGGAACTGGCCGGGGTCGCCGGGGAAGAGCCGGTCGGTGCGGTGTGGTGTGGCGGTGGCGCGGATGCCGGCGGCCAGGGATTCGATCAGCCGGCGTTGGTCGGCGGGCCAGGGGTAGCGGGTGACGCGGCGGCGGCCGGGCGCGGGTGGGTGCAGTGCGGTGTGCAGGTCGTCGCGGATGCGGTCGAGGTATCCGGGTGGTAGCGGGAAGCGTCGGGCGATCGTGAGGAGGTCGTCGAACTTGTCGTCGCTCAGGGCGGCGAGTGGTGTCAGTGGTACGAAGACGGCGAGGCGCAGGCAGGCGAGGGCGTAGGTGTCGACGGCGGTGCCTCGGCGGATGCGGGGGGTGGCGAAGCCGGGGTCGCCCAGTGAGGGGGTGAAGTCCTCGTCGGTCAGGTACGCCTGTTCGAAGTCGACGAGCACGATCCGGCCGTCGGGGCGGATCATGATGTTGGCGGTGTGCAGGTCGCCGAAGACCACTCCCCTGGCGTGTATCCGGGCCAGGGCTGCCTGGACCTGGTCGATGACGTCGAGTGCCCAGGTGGTGTAGTCGGTGAGGTCCTGCTCGGTGGGGTCGGGGTGGATGAGTGGGTGCCGCATGGCGAGGTGGTGTTGGAGGGTGTCGCCGTCGACGTGCTCTTCGACCAGGAACTGGTGTTCCCACCAGGTGAGGCGGTCGAGCAGCTGGGGTACGCAGTCGAGGCCGGCGAGGCGCCGCAGCATGGTCTCTTCGCGGCGCAGGCGGGTGAGCGCGTCGGTTCCGGCGCCGTCGAGTCCGGCGTGCGGGCGGGCTTCGCGCAGGACGACGGTGCGGCCGTCGCGTAGGTCGGTGGCGCGGTAGACGCCGCCGGCGTTGGAGTGGTGCAGGGCTTCCTCGATGCGGTAGGGCGGTTCGTCGTCGGTGTGCGCGTCGACAGCGGCGACGGCGGCGATGTGTTCGGCGACGAAGTCGGGCACGGGGGCCCAGTCGGGCACGGTGAAGACGGGTTCGCGGCGGTCGGGGACGAGGGTTCCGTCGGGGCGTGCGACGGCGGGGACGGGCTGGTCGCCGTCGACGCACCAGAGTTCGGCGAATCCCCCGTAGCGCAGGTAGAGGGGTCCGTCGTGCCAGCGCAGGTCGCTGAGGACGTAGGGGCCGCGGTATCCGGCGAGCCGGGCGCCGAGGTCGTCGAGGACGCGGCGCAGGGCGGTGTCGTCGGCCGGGTAGAGGGCGGCGAGTTTGCCGCTGCCGGCGCGGTGGGCGTACTTCTCGTTGTTGACCAGGGCGAGGCGGCGGCTGCGTTGGAACTTGAACGCGACCCGGTGGGTCACGCAGTGGTCGCGTACCAGGTCGAGGACGTCGGCGGCGTCGTCGAGGTTCACCGACACGTGGACTTTCCAGCCCTGCTGGGGCAGCTGCGCCTGCGGCGGGTGCCACATGATCCAGCCGCCGTGTTCGGCGACGCGCCAGCCGTCGGGCGGGGTCTGGTCGGCCAGCGGGAACCGGCTCGCCGTGTCGGCGACGTACGCCGGTGAGTCGACGTGGACCGGGTCGGCGATCAGGAACGCTCCGGGCGTGGGCATGGCAAACCTCGCGGCCGTGACGATGGGTTGGGTGTCCGGGACGGGTTCGGTGTTGCCGTCGTCGTCCGGACTGGTTCCATCGTGGTGGTAGCCGGCCGGTCCTGGCGTCCGGCCGTGGGGCGAGGTTCGGGGTCCGTCCCGGCCCGGTGGTGGACGTCGGGGGTCCGTCTGGAAGGTGACACCGGATGTCACCCGGTACGGGGACGTCCGGCGGGCCGGTGTGGACCAGAATTTCTCGCGTACGCGGGCTGTTCGCCCGCATTTCCTTCTGTGGAGGTCTGTGATGAGGACCGAGGTCCAGTCGCCGCCGGTGGTGGTGTTCCTGCAGGCGCAGCGGCCGGCGGGGTGGGTGACCGTCGCGCGTGGGGTGCCGTTGGACGGACGGCGGTGTCTGCTGCGGACGGTGGGTGCGGGCCGGGCGCGTTCCGGCGACGCGGTGCGGCTGGTGGGGGTGGCGGGCGGGGACGCGCGGTCGCTCGCTGTCGCCGAGGTGTCGGTGTTGCACCGTGACGAGGCGGACCTGGTGATGGTGTCGCTGGCCGGTGCGACGGTTCCCGGTGGGCACGGCACTGATGCCTTGGCGGTGCGGCGGGTGTTGGCGATGCTCGCCGACGACGCGGACGGGCGGTGGCGGGTGGCCGCGGACGCGGCGGCCGACGTCGTGGCGCCGGTCGTGCTGGTGGGGGCGGGCCGGGCGGGTGCGCCGGGCCGGACGGCGGTGCCGGTGACCACGCACCGGGTGGGCGCGGCCACGCCGTCGCCGGACGGTGACGGCGGCGGTGACGACGATGGCTCGCCGCTGTCCTGGACGTGCCGGTTGTTCGGCATCGGCTGCCCCGCGGAAAACTCCTGATCCGCCGATGACGTCGGTGACCGGTGCGGTGGCGCCGTCCGCCCCGGCGCGGGCGGCGAGGTGGTGGCGTCACGATCTTCTGCTGTTGCCGGTGCTGGGCCTGCTCGACCTGTTCACGGCGTCGTCCGTGGTGATCCAGAGCGAGCCGGTCGGCCCGGCCCGGCAGTGGCTGCAGGTGCTCGCCGCGGTGTTGTCGGTCGGCGCCCTGTGGTGGCGGGCCCGCGCGCCGGTGGCGGTGTTCGCGTTCGAGTGCGTGCACGGCGTGGCGATGTGGTTCCTGCTGCACGACTACCGGCCGTGGGTGGGCCTGATCGTGGCGTTGTACACGGTGGCGGCGTTGCGGCCGCTGGTGGTGTCGGCGGCGGCGTACGCGGCGGCGTGCGCGCGGAGCCTGCTCAGCGCGTTCGACTCGTTCCGGGTGGAGCCGAGTGCGGGCGCGCGGGCCGGGGAGTTCGTGGTGACCGCGTTGATGTTCGCGCTCATCTACGCGGCTGCGTGGGCGGCCGGGTCGGTGGTGCGGCGGCACCGGCGGCGGGTGGCCCAGTTGGAGCGGGAGCGGCGGGTGGCGCGGGCGGAGGCGGTGGCGTTGGAGCGTCGCCGGATCGCCGCGGAGCTGCACGACGTGGTGTCCCACTCGGTGACGGTGATGGTGTTGCAGGCCGCCGGCGCGGCGCGGATCAGCGCGTCCGATCCGGAGCGGACCCGGGAGGCGCTGCTGCACATTCAGCAGGCCGGGCAGCAGGCGATGGCGGAGTTGCGGCGGCTGCTGGCGGTCATGCGGGCTGAGTCGGGGCCGGTGGGCGACGGTGAGCCGGGTCCGCAGCCGCGGCTGGACGACATCGAGGTGCTGCTGACGTCGATGCGGTGCGCGGGGCTGACGGTGACGATGTCGGTGTCCGGCAGCCCTCGGCCGCTGGATCCGAGTATCGAGCTGGCGGCGTACCGGACGGTGCAGGAGAGCCTGACGAACACGCTCAAGCACGTCGGCCGGCGGGCCTGCGCGACTGTTCATTTCGGGTGGCAGGAGCGGGTGCTGTTGCTGCGGGTCGACGACGACGGCTCGGGCCGCGAGGCGGGCGCGGCGGCGGGGCTGTCGACCGGTAACGGGCTGGCCAGCCTCGCCGAGCGGCTGGAGCGTGTCGGCGGTCGTCTGGTCGCCGGGCCGCGTGCCGAGGGCGGGTTCCGGGTGAGCGCGACGCTGCCGGTCGCGCAGCACGGCGACCTCGTGGCGGCCTCCGGTGACGGCGGGGCGCCGGCTGTCGGGTGAACGGCGTGTCCGCTGTGCGACATCAGGGTGGCCGCCGCCGCCGGCGTCGATGATCATGTGGTGGGGCCACTGTCCCGGCCGCCGACGACGGGAGCCTTCATGATCCGGGTGCTGCTCGCCGACGACCAGCCGCTCGTGCGGGCGGGACTCGCGATGCTGCTCACCAACGAACCTGACATCGAGGTCGTCGCCGAGGCCGACGACGGGGCGCAGGCCGTGGAGGTCAGTCGGCGGCTGCGCCCGGACGTGGTGCTGATGGACGTGCGGATGCCCGGCACCGACGGGTTGGCCGCGACCAGGCTGATGGCCGACGAGCAGCTCATCGACGACCCGCAGCAGCCGGTACGGATCATCATGCTGACCACGTACCACGTGGACGAGGCGGTGCACGCCGCGTTGCGGGCGGGCGCGTCCGGTTTCGTGCTCAAGGACGCCGCGCCCGCCGAGCTGGTGTCGGCGATCCGGGCGGTGGCCGACGGCGAGGCGTGGCTGGATCCGGCGGTGGCCCGGCGGCTGCTCGACGACCTGGCCGCCCGGCCCGACCCGGGACTGCCCACCCCGGTGCAGATGCGCCGGCTCACCCCGCGGGAACGGGAGGTGCTGGTGCTGATGGCGTACGGGATGTCGAACCGGGAGATCGCCGAGCATCTGGTGCTGGGCGACGCGACTGTCAAGACGCACGTCAGCCGGGTGCTGACGAAGCTGGGGCTGCGGGATCGGACGCACGCGGTGGTGGCCGCGTACCAGTGCGGCCTGGTGGAGCCCGGCACGGCGCCGCCGGCCCGGATGGCCGGCCTGTCCCGCTGAGGTCCGCGGCGCGGCCGGGGGTCTCAGCGGGCGCGCCGGTCAGGCGCCGACGTAGTCGGCGAGGTGTTCGCCGGTGAGCGTGGACCGGGCGGCCACCAGATCCGCCGGGGTGCCCTCGAACACGATCCGGCCGCCGTCGTGACCGGCGCCCGGGCCGAGGTCGATGATCCAGTCGGCGTGCGCCATGACCGCCTGGTGGTGTTCGATCACGATGACGGACTTGCCGGCGTCGACGAGCCGGTCGAGCAGGCCGAGCAGCTGGGCGACGTCGGCCAGGTGCAGGCCGGTGGTGGGTTCGTCCAGGACGTACACGCCGCCCTTGTCCCCCATCCGGGTGGCGAGCTTGAGGCGCTGGCGTTCCCCGCCGGACAGCGTGGTCAGCGGCTGGCCGAGCGTGAGGTAGCCGAGGCCGACGTCGGCGAGCCGGTCGAGGATGGTGTGGGCGGCCGGGGTGCGGGCCTCACCGTCGCTGAAGAACGTCTCGGCCTCGTCGACGGACATGGCGAGGACCTGGCTGATGTCGCGGCCGCCGAGGTGGTAGTCGAGCACGGCGGGCTGGAACCGTTTGCCTTCGCAGTCCTCGCAGGTGCTGGCGACGCCGGCCATCATGCCGAGGTCGGTGTAGATGACGCCGGCGCCGTTGCAGGTCGGGCAGGCGCCTTCGGAGTTGGCGCTGAACAGGGCGGGTTTGACGCCGTTGGCCTTGGCGAACGCCTTGCGGATCGGGTCGAGCAGACCGGTGTAGGTGGCCGGGTTGCTGCGGCGGGAGCCACGGATGGCGGTCTGGTCGACGCTGACGACGTCGTCGCGTCTGGCCAGTGAGCCGTGGATGAGGCTGCTCTTGCCGGAGCCGGCGACGCCGGTGACCACGACCAGGACACCGAGGGGGATGTCCACGTCGACGTCGCGCAGGTTGTGGGTGCGGGCGCCGCGGATCGGCAGCGCGCCGGTGGGCGTACGCGGCTTGTCCTTGAGGGTTGCGCGGTCGTCGAGGTGGCGGCCGGTGGTGGTGCCGCTGGCGCGCAGGCCGGCGACGGTGCCCTCGTAGCAGATGGTGCCGCCGGCGGTGCCGGCGCCGGGGCCGAGGTCGACGACGTGGTCGGCGATGGCGATGGTTTCGGGTTTGTGTTCGACGACGAGGACGGTGTTGCCCTTGTCGCGCAGTTGCAGCAGGAGGTTGTTCATGCGGGCGATGTCGTGCGGGTGCAGCCCGATGGTGGGTTCGTCGAAGACGTAGGTGACGTCGGTGAGGGACGAGCCGAGGTGGCGGATCATCTTGGTGCGCTGGGCCTCGCCGCCGGAGAGGGTGCCGGCGGGCCGGTCGAGGCTGAGGTAGCCCAGGCCGATCTCGACGAACGAGTCGAGGGTGTCCCCCAGCGCCTTGAGCAGCGGGGCGACGGAGGGTTCGCGCAGGTCGCGTACCCAGGTGGCGAGGTCGCTGATCTGCATGGCGCAGACGTCGGCGATGCTGACGCCGTTGATCTTCGAGGAGCGGGCTTCGGGGGCCAGGCGGGTGCCGTCGCAGTCGGGGCAGGTGGTGAACGTGATGGCGCGTTCGACGAAGGCGCGGATGTGCGGCTGCATGGCGTCGACGTCCTTGGCGAGCATCGACTTGCTGATGGCGGGGATGAGGCCGGTGTAGGTGACGTTGATGCCGTCGACCTTGATCTTGGTGGGTTCCTTGTGGAGCAGGTCGCTCAGTTCCCGCTTGGTGTAGTCGCGGATCGGCTTGTCCGGGTCGAACAGGCCGCTGGAGCGGAAGATGCGGCCGTACCAGCCGTCCATGCTGTAGCCGGGGATGGTGATGGCGCCCTCGTTGAGGGACAGCTTCTCGTCGTAGAGGACGGTCAGGTCGAAGTCGGTGACCGCGCCGCGGCCCTCGCAGCGGGGGCACATGCCGCCGAGGCGGTTGAAGGTGCCCTTCCTGGTCTGGGTCTTGCCGGGGCCCCGCTCGACGGTGATCGCGCCGGCGGCGCGTACGGAAGGGACGTTGAACGAGTAGGCGTTGGGCGGGCCGATGTGGGGGTCGCCGAGGCGGCTGAACAGGATGCGCAGCATCGCGTTGACGTCGGTGGCGGTGCCGACGGTGGAGCGTGGGTCCGCGCCCATGCGTTCCTGGTCGACGATGATGGCGGTGGTGAGGCCCTCCAGGACGTCGACCTCGGGCCGGGACAGGGTGGGCATGAAACCCTGGACGAAGGCGCTGTAGGTCTCGTTGATCAGGCGCTGGGACTCGGCGGCGATGGTGCCGAAGACCAGTGAGCTCTTGCCGGAGCCGGACACGCCGGTGAACACCGTGAGGCGGCGTTTGGGCAGTTCGACGTGGACGTCGCGCAGGTTGTTCTCGCGGGCGCCGAGGACGCGGATGACGTCGTGGCTGTCGGCGCGGTGCAGGCCGGTGGTGGCCTCGCTCATGGTCTCTCCGTCCGGGTCGGGTGTTCCGGTCGAGCCAGCGTCCGCCGCGGGCGCCGTCAGCGCCGCTCGTTGATGCGGATGAGGTTGCCGGTGGGGTCGCGGAACGCGCAGTCGCGTACGCCGTAGGGCTGTTCGGTGGGTTCCTGGACCACGTCGGCGCCGCTGGCCGCCAGCCGGTCGAACAGGCCGTCGAGGTCGTCGGTGGCGAGGGTGAGCGCGCCGTAGCTGCCCTTGGCGATGAGTTCGAGGATGGTGCGGCGCTCGTCGTCGCTGATGCCGGGGTCGACGGCCGGCGGGTGCAGGACGATGCCGGTCTCGGGCTGGTTCGGTGGGCCGACGGTGAGCCAGCGCATGGTGTCGCCCTGGCCGACGTCGTTGCGCAGTTCGAAGCCGAGGGTGTCGCGGTAGAAGGCGATGGCGGCGTCGGCGTCGGTGTGCGGCAGGAACGTGTAGTGAATGGTGATCGTCATGGTGGTCACGCTAACGGTGGCCGGCCGGTGCGGGCTTCTCGATTCCTGATCGGTCGGGTCGCCTGTTTGGTCAGGCACGGGGGCGGCTCGGCGGTGTCGGGGGCGTGACGGGCGCGGTAGGCGCTGGGCGGTTCGCCGACGAGTTCGGTGAACCGGGTGCTGAAGGTGCCCAGGGACTGACAGCCGACGGCGAAGCAGACATCGGTGACGCTGAGGTCACCACGGCGCAGCAGGGCCATCGCGCGTTCGATGCGGCGGGTCATGAGGTACGAGTACGGGGACTCGCCGTAGGTCTGGCGGAACTGGCGGCTGAGGTGGCCGGCGGACATGTGCTCGCCGCGGGCGAGGGCTTCGACGTCGAGGGGGCTGGCGTACTCGCGGTCGATGCGGTCGCGGACGCGGCGCAGCCGGGTCAGGTCGCGCAGTCGTTGGGCGAACGCGGGGTCGTCGGTGCCCTGGTGCGGTGACACGTCCGCATCCTGCCTGCTGGGCGGTGGTGTCGTCCACCTGTTCGAGCGGCGAGTCGCCGCCCGGGTGCACCTGGGCGGCTGGTGCACCCGGGCGGCGGTCAGCGCAGCCGGCGGGCGGTGAACCGGGTGGGCGGCTCGGCGATGGCGTCCTGGGCGGCGACGAGTTGCAGTTCCCGGGTGCCGGCGTCGAGGGTCGCCTCGAGTACCGCGTAGATCGAGTTTGTGGTGCGTTCCAGCGCGGTCTGCGGTGAGCCGGTGGTGGCGAGGTGCGCCAGGTAGAGGGCGGCGGTGACGTCGCCGCCGCCGTTGGGGGCGATCGGCAGCAGCGGGGTGGTGACGGCCCAGGCGCCCTCGTCGGACACGGCGACGACTTCCAGGTGCCCGGCGGGCAGGTCGCCGTGCAGGACGCTGGTGACCAGGACGTGCCGGGGGCCGGTGGCGCGGACGGTGTCGACGGCGGCGAGCAGGTCGTCGAGGGTGTCGGTGGTGCGGCCGGCGAGGAACTCCAGCTCGAACTGGTTGGGGGTGACGATGTCGGCGCGCGGGACGACGGTGTCGCGGAGGTACTCGGGGATGCCGGGGCGGACGAACATGCCGCGGCCGACGTCGCCCATGACCGGGTCGCAGCAGTAGAGGGCGGCCGGGTTCGCGGCTTTGACCTGGGCGACGGCGTCGAGGATGACCGCGCCGACGGCGGGGTCGCCCTGGTAGCCGGAGAGCACGGCGTCGGCGGTGCCGAGCACCCCGCGGTCGGCGATGCCGGCGATGACGTCGGCGACGTCGGTGGGGGCGAGCAGGGGGCCGCGCCAGGCGCCGTAGCCGGTGTGGTTGGAGAAGTGCACGGTCAGGACCGGCCAGACCTCGTGTCGGAGGCGTTGCAGCGGGAACACGGCGGCGGAGTTGCCGACGTGGCCGTAGGCGACCGACGACTGGATGGACAGGATCTTCACCTGCTCATGGTCGCATCCCCGGCGAGGGCTGACGGCCCGTGGTGGGGTGATGACGGGCCGGGACCGCGGTGACCGTTCGGCTCAGGGTTTCGACCGCCGGGCGCGGGGCGGGTTTGGGCGCAGCGTGCGGTGGGGGCATGAACGGGCTGTTCTCGCCTTCTGGACGGAGGAAGCAACGATGCTTTCCGCACTCGATCGTCGGCACACCGTCGCGCCGCCGGGGTACAGCCGCTGGCTGATCCCCCCGGCGGCGCTGGCGATCCATCTGTGCATCGGGCAGGTGTACGCGACGAGCGTGTACAAGAACTCCCTGATCGCGCATTTCGACACAAGTCAGACGGCGATCGGGGTGATCTTCAGCATCGCGATCGTGATGCTGGGGTTGTCGGCCGCGGTCGCCGGTACGTGGGTGGAGGCGAACGGGCCGCGTAAGGCCATGTTCGTGTCGGCGTGTTTCTGGGCGGCGGGTTTCCTGGTCGGGGCGCTGGGCATCGCGACCGGGCAGCTGTGGCTGCTGTACCTGGGGTACGGGGTGCTGGGCGGGATCGGTCTGGGGATCGGGTACATCTCCCCCGTCTCCACGTTGATCAAGTGGTTCCCGGACCGGCCGGGGCTGGCGACCGGGCTGGCGATCATGGGGTTCGGTGGCGGGGCGATGGTGGCCTCTCCCCTGTCCCGGCAGCTGCTGTCGTTCTACGACGCCGGGTACGACCCGTCGGACAGCGGTTCCACCGCGTCGGGCTCGGCGCTGGTGTGGCTGTTCGTGACGCTCGGCATCGGCTACTTCGTGATCATGATGTTCGGGGTGTTCAACGTGCGGGTGCCGGCGCCGCACTGGCGGCCGGCCGGTTTCGACCCGTCGACGGTGGCGGAGAAGCCGCTGGTGACCACGGCGAACGTGTCGGCGGCCAACGCGCTGAAGACGCGGTCGTTCTGGCTGCTGTGGGTGGTGCTGTTCTGCAACGTGACGGCGGGTATCGGCATCCTGGAGCAGGCCAGCCCGATGATCCAGGACTTCTTCCGCGACAACGGGACCTCGGCGGTGTCGGTGGCGGCGGCCGGCGGGTTCGTGGGAGTGCTGTCGCTGTTCAACATGGCGGGCCGGTTCGTGTGGTCGTCCACGTCGGATGTGATCGGCCGTAAGCCGATCTACGTGGTGTACCTGGGTGTGGGCATGGTGCTGTACCTGCTGCTGGCGCTGGTGGGGCAGACCTCGACGGCGTTGTTCGTGCTGCTGGCATCCGTGATCCTGTCGTTCTACGGCGGCGGGTTCGCGACCATTCCGGCGTACCTGCGGGACCTGTTCGGCACGTTCGAGGTGGGCGCGATCCACGGCCGGCTGCTGACCGCGTGGTCGGCGGCCGGGGTGGCCGGGCCGCTGATCGTCAACGGGTTCCTCGACGCGCAGGGCGAGCCGGGCACGTTGACCGCGGCGGCGTACCGGCCGGCGCTGTTCACGATGGTCGGCGTGCTGGCCGTCGGCCTGGTGGCGAACCTGCTGGTGCGGCCGGTGCCGGAGCGCTACCACGAGCCGGCGTCGGGACGGGACGGGACAGCGCAGGGGCCGACGGAGAGGAGCGGATCGTGAACGAGCACAGCGGTGGCGGGCAGCGGACCCGCCTGGTGGTGTCGTGGCTGGTGGTGTCGGTGCTGCTGGGCTACGGGGTGGTGCAGACGGTGATCACGGCGGCGAAGCTGTTCACCCAGTAGCGCAGAAGGCGAGGCGGCGGCCCGGGGCGGACACCCCGGGCCGCCGTCGTGTCAGAGCCCGCCGCCGACGCGCAGGACCGCGCCCGTGGTGTACGAGGCGTCCGGGCCGAGCAGGTGGGCGATCGCGCCGGCGACCTCCTCGGGTTCCCCGGCGCGGCCCATCGGGATCCGCCCGGCGGCGGAGTCGGGGCGGTCGGGCACGCCGGAGCGGGCGTGGATGGTGGTGCGGATGATGCCGGGGGCGACGGCGTTGACGCGGATGCCGTGCGGCGCGAGTTCCTTGGCGAGCCCGACGGTGAGGGTGTCGGTGGCGGCCTTGACGGCGGCGTAGTGGACGTACTCGCCGGGTGAGCCGAGCGTGGCGGCGACGGAGGAGACGTTGACGATGGCGCCGCCGCGGGTGAGCCGCCGGGCCGCCTGCTGGGCGCAGAGCACGTACCCGATGAGGTTGACGTCGACGACCTCGCGCAGGTCGTCGACGCGCAGGTCGGTGAACGGGCCGATCGGGCTGGTGACGCCGGCGTTGTTGACCAGGCCGGTGAGCGGGCCGAGCCGGTCGGCGGCGTCGAAGATGCGGCGTACCTGGTCCGGGTCGGTGGTGTCGGCGGCGACGGTGACCGCGCGGCGGCCGGCCGCGCGGACGTCGGCGGCCACGGATTCGGCGGCGGTGTGGTCGGCGCGGTAGCCGATGACCAGGTCGTGGCCCTCGGCGGCGAGCCGCCGGGCGGTGGCCGCGCCGATGCCGCGTCCTCCCCCGGTGACGATGGTGACGGAGGTCAATGCAATTCTCCCCTGCCTTGCGGTGGGGGCGACGTTACCGTGGGCGGGACCATCCGGGGTGGAGAGGACTGTCACATGGGGCGCGCGTTGGTGCTGGGTGGCGGCGGGGTCACCGGGGTGGCCTGGGAGCTGGGTCTGCTGGCCGGGCTGGCCGGGCACGGCCTGCGGTTGGACGAGGCGGAGCTGGTGGTGGGCACGTCGGCCGGGTCGGTGGTCGGGGCGCAGGTGCGTTCGGGTACGCCGGTGACGCAGTTGTACGAGGCGCAGCTGCGGCCGCCCCGCGAGGAGGTGCCGGCGCGCCTCGGGACGGGGGTGCTGTTGCGCTGGGCGTGGGCCGGTGGGCGGGGCCGGGACGCGGCGCGGGCCCGGGCGCGTATCGGCGCGATGGCGTTGTCGGCGCGTACCCCGTCGGAGCAGTCGCGGCGGGCGGTGATCGCGGCGCGGCTGCCGTCGTCGGACTGGCCGGCGGCGCGGCTGCTGGTCACCGCCGTGGACGCGGCCTCCGGCGAGTTCGTGGTGTTCGACGCGGACAGCGGGGCGTCGCTGGTGGACGCGGTCGGGGCCAGTTGCGCGGTGCCGGGGGTCTGGCCGCCGGTGACGATCGGTGACCGGCGTTTCGTCGACGGCGGCGTCCGGTCGCCGGTGAACGCGGACCTGGCGGCCGGGTGCGAGCGGGTGGTGGTGCTGGCGCCGACCCGTGCGGCGGTCGGACCGATGCCGCGGCTGTCGGCGCAGGTGACGGCGCTGCGGGCGGCCGGCGCGCGGGTGGCGGTGGTGTCGCCGGACCGGGCGGCGCGCACGGCGATCGGCCGTAACGTGCTGGATCCGGCGCGGCGGGCCGCGTCGGCGCGGGCCGGGTTCGCCCAGGCCGACACGGTGGCCGCCGAGGTGGCCGGGGTGTGGCGGTGACCGCGATCAGGAGTCGCTGGTCAGGCGCGCCAGCCGCCGGTTGAGGTAGCGCTGTTCGGGCAGGCTGCCGGTGAGCCGGGCGGCCAGCCGGTAGTGCTCGGCGGCGGCCTGCGGGTCGCCGTGCAGCTCCAGCAGGTGGGCGCGGACGGCGTGCAGCCGGTGGTGGCCGTGCATGGCCGGGTCGGTCAGCAGCGGGCCGAGCAGCGCCAGCCCGACGTCGGGGCCGTGCGCCATGGCCACGGCGACGGCCTGGTTGAGTGTGACGAACGGGCTGGGGGCGACCCGGCTCAGCATGTCGTAGAGGACGCTGATCTGCAGCCAGTCGGTGTCGTCGAACGTCGGGGCCTCGGCGTGGACGGCGGCGATGGCCGCCTGGAGCTGGTAGCGGCCCACCGGGCCGTGGGGCAGGGCCCGGCCGAGCAGCGCGACGCCCTCGTCGATCAGGTCGGCGCGCCAGCGGGAGCGGTCCTGGTCGGCCAGCGGCACGAGGTCACCGGCGGCGTCGGTGCGGGCGGGCGACCGGGCGTGGGTGAGCAGCATCAGCGCCAGCGCGCCGGTCACCTCGTGGTGCTCGGGCAGTGCGGTGTGGACCTGGCGGGTGAGCCGGATCGCCTCCTCGGCGAGTGCGACGTCCAGGAGCTGGTCGCCGGAGGTGCGGGTGTAGCCCTCGCTGAACACCAGGTGGCACACGTCGAGCACGGCGGCCACCCGGGCGGGCAGCGCGTGCGGCGGCGGCATGGTGAACCGGGCGCCCGCCTCGCGCAGCGTCGCGCGGGCCCGGCTCAGCCGCTGCGTCATGGTCCGGGCCGGCACCAGGTAGGCGGCGGCGATCTGCTCGACGCGCAGGCCGGCCACCGCGCGCAGGGTCAGCGCGACCTGTGAGGGGCGGCTCAGCGCCGGGTGGCAGCACAGGAACAGCAGCCGCATCGTGTCGTCGGCGCCGGTCACCGGCGTGTCGTCGACGGGCGGTACGCGGCCGGCGTCGGGTTGCCGGGCCGCGTCGAGCCGCTCGCGGCGGGTACGGGCCGCGTCGGCGCGGATCCGGTCGATCAGCCGCCGCGCGGCGACCCGGATCAGCCAGGCGCGGGGGTCGTCGGGGACGCCGGTGCGCGGCCAGTTGGCGGCGGCCGCCTCCGCCGCGTCCTGCAGGGCGTCCTCGCAGGCGTCGGGGTGCCCGTAGCGGCGCAGCAGCGCGGCGCGGACGTGCGGCGCCTCCCGGCGCCACACGTCCGCCAGCGCTGTGGCGTTACTGATCGGAGCCGCCCGGCCACATCAGGGGCCGCAGCTCGACGGTCTCCCCCGGGCCGGCGAACTTCGCCGCGACGGCCTCGGCGCGGGCCTGGTCCTCCACGTCGATCAGGAAGAACCCGGCGAGGTGTTCCTTGGCTTCGGAGTACGGGCCGTCGGTCACCAGCGGCGCGCCGTCGCTCCACCGGTACAGCCGTGCGGTGGCGGGGTCGGCGAGCGCCTCACCGACGACGAGCTCACCGTTGGCGTGCAGCTCGGTCAGCACCTGCTCGAAGTCGGCGTTGAGCCGGTCCCGTACCTCGGCGGGCAACTCCTGGTACGCGGCCAGATACTCGGAGGTGGGGTGCCCCCACGGCTCCGGGTTGGAGTGGATCATGATTACGTACTTCACTGTCGGTCCTTCGCGTCGTGCGGCGGTGCCTCCCCGCCGCTCGCCGGGTACGACGGAGCCGGATCGCCGATGTCTACATATCCTCGCGTCATGAGTAACACGATGGGTGTCGGTGACCTGGTCGAGGATTTCACGCTGCCGGACGAGACGGGTACGCCACGGCGCCTGTCGGAGTTCCTGGCCGCCGGGCCGGTGGTGTTGTTCTTCTATCCGGCGGCGATGACGCGGGGCTGCACGGCGGAGAGCTGTCACTTCCGGGATCTGGCGGCGGAGTTCGCCGCGGTGGGCGCCCAGCGGGTCGGGATCAGCCGTGATCCGGTGGAGCGGCAGGCGGAGTTCTCCCGCCGGCACGGGTTCGACTATCCGCTGCTCTCCGACGTCGACGGCACGGTGGCCGACGCGTTCGGGGTGCGGCGGCGGCTGCCGCTGGGGCCGCTGAGCACGCGGCGGATGACGTTCGTGATCGGCACGGACCGGCGGGTGCTGGCCGTGGTGCGCAGCGAGCTGAGCATGAACGAGCACGCCGACGCGGCGTTGCGGGCCCTCGGGGGCTGATCATCGAGGTGTCGCAGCCGGCTGGTATCAAGGCTGCGTCAAACAGGTGTACGGAAGAGGGCGTGATGGCGGGTCAGGGTTTGTCCACTGACGAGGTTCAGGGGATCCGGGAGGCGCTGGCGGCGGGCCGCAAGCCCCGGGTGGTGTTCACCGAGGCGGCCGGGCAGATCGCCGGGCAGATCGGGCAGGTGGTGGAGCTGACCGACCCGGAGGCGTCGGAGGAGTTCGTGGTGGTGCGCTTCGGCCGCGACGAGCTGCCGTTCTCCCCCGCCGACGTGGCGATCGCGCCGAAGGGCGCCGGGCGGCGTCCGGCCGCCGAGGCGAAGCCGGAACCGGAGCAGCCGCCGGCCGCGCCGGAGCCGGAGTTCGTGCTGGACACCCCGCGGGTGCCGGCGCCACGACGGGAGGAGCCGAAGACCGAGGCGCCGCAGGCGGAGCCGAAGCCGGCGAAGCGGGCGGTGAAGGCCGCGAAGCCGAAGACCCCGCCGGGGTTGACGGTGACGCTGGCGTACGCCGAGGGCGAGTGGACGGTGGCCGCGCAGCAGGGCACGAAGGCGCTGGCCCGGCCGTACGTGGTGAAGCCGGCCGAGGCGCTGCGGATGGTGGCGCTGGTGGACGTGCCGGGGGTGCAGGAGGCGGTGGAGCAGATCCTCGCCGCCGAGCGGGCCGAGGCGGAGCAGCAGGCGGAGAAGCTGCGCGCCGAGCTGGCCGAGATCGAGGCGCGGCTGGCGGAGCTGCGCGAGGCGCGCTGAACGCCCCGCGGGGCCGGTGCGACCCCCTCGCACCGGCCCCGCGCCCCTGCGCCCACAGGTCGATCAGTGTTGCGGAATGTTCTGTACCCCGATCCGGCGGCGGAACACCCAGTACGTCCAACCCTGGTACGCCAGGACGATCGGCGTGAAGATCACCGCCACCCAGGTCATGATCTTCAGGGTGTACGGGGTGGACGCGGCGTTTGTGGCGGTGAGCGTGCCGGCCGCGTCGAGCGTGGACGGCATCACGTTCGGGAACAGCGCCGCGAACAGCGTCGCCACGGCCAGCGCGATCGCCACGGCGGTGCCGGTGAACGCCCAGCCCTCCCGGCGTACCTTGGCCGCGGCCAGACCGCCGAGCAGGGCGAGGGCGGCGCCGACGGCGAGCACGACGGCGGCGGCGCTGGAGCGGATGGTCAGCGACCAGCTCAGGAACGCCACGGCGGCCACGGCCGTGCCGACGCCGAGCTTGACGGCGAGGGCGCCGGCGCGCTCGCGGATGTCGCCGGTGGTCTTGAGCGCCAGGAACACCGCGCCGTGGGTGAGGAACAGCCCCAGCGTGGTCAGGCCGCCGAGCAGCGCGTACGGGTTGAGCAGGTCGAGCAGCCCGCCGACGTACTCGTGGTCGGCGTCCAGCGGCACGCCGCGGAAGATGTTGGCGAACGCCACGCCCCACAGCACGGCCGGGATCGCCGAGCCCCAGAAGATGGCCTGGTCCCAGCGGCGCTTCCAGGACGCCTCGGGCCGCTTGTGGCGGTACTCGAAGGCGACGCCGCGGGCGATCAGGGCCAGCAGGATGAGCAGCAGCGGCAGGTAGAAGCCGGAGAACAGGGTGGCGTACCACTCGGGGAAGGCGGCGAACATGGCGCCGCCGGCGGTGATCAGCCACACCTCGTTGCCGTCCCAGACCGGGCCGATGGTGTTGATCAGGACACGGCGCTGCCGGTCGTCGCGGCCGAGCACCGGCAGCAGCATCCCGACGCCGAAGTCGAAGCCTTCGAGGATGAAGTAGCCGGTGAAGAGCACTGCTACGAGGAGAAACCAGACGGTCGTCAGTTCCACGGTTGGGCTCCGGGGTGTCAGTAGGCGAACGCCAGCGGGCGCTCGGCGTCGTCGGTGTCGTCGTCGTCGGTCTGCGGGGTGACGTCCGGGACGCCGGCGCGGGCATAGCGGACCAGCAGCTTGAACTCGACCACCGCGAGGACGGCGTAGATGAGCGTGAACGCGGTGAAGGAGGTGAGGACCTCGGTCAGGGAGACGCTGCGGGACACGCCGTCACGGGTGAGCATCTCGCCGAAGACGATCCACGGCTGGCGGCCCATCTCGGTGAAGATCCAGCCGAAGGAGTTGGCCAGCAGCGGCAGCACGGGCATGACCAGGCCGGCGCGCAGCAGCCACTTGCTGGTGGGGGTGCGGCCCTTGCGCTGGCTCCAGAGCACCAGCAGCGCGATCGCGGCGGCGGCCAGCCCGAAGCCGATCATGAAGCGGAAGCTCCAGTAGGTGACCGGGATGATCGGGGCGTAGTTGCCGGGGCCGTACTGGCTGGCGTACTGGGCCTGGAGGTCGTTGATGCCCTGCACGGTGCCGTTGGGGTCGCCGGTGCCGAGGAACGACAGCAGGTACGGGATCTTGAGAGCGAAGATCTCGCGGCTGCCGTCGAGGCTGCCGACGGTGAGCACGGAGAACGAGGCGGGGCTCTCGGTGGTGTAGAGGCCCTCCGCGGCGGCCATCTTCATCGGCTGCACCTCAGTCATGATCTTGCCCTGGATGTCGCCGGTGAGGATCACCAGCGCCGAGGAGATCAGGACGACCCAGGAGCCGAGCTTGGTGGCGAAGCGGTACGCGCCGGTGTCGGCGCTGTCGCGGTTGCGCATCACGTGCCACAGGCCGACGGTGACCATCAGCGACCCGGCGACCAGGAACGAGCCGGCCAGCGTGTGCGGGAAGGTGACCAGGGCGACCTTGTTGGTGAGCACGGCGACGAAGTCGGTCAGCTCGGCGCGGCCGCTCTCCGGGTTGATCCGGAAGCCGACCGGGTTCTGCATGAACGAGTTGGCGGCGAGGATGAAGTACGCCGACAGGTTCGTGCCGATCGCGGCGGCCCAGATCGCGGCCAGGTGCAGGCGTTTGGGCAGCCGGTCCCAGCCGAAGATCCACAGGCCGATGAACGTGGACTCCAGGAAGAACGCGACAAGGGCCTCGATGGCCAGCGGCGCGCCGAAGATGTCACCGACGAAGCGGGAGTAGTCACTCCAGTTCATGCCGAACTGGAACTCCTGCACGATGCCGGTGACCACACCCATCGCGAAGTTGATCAGGAAGAGCTTGCCGTAGAACTTGGTGAGTTTGAGGTACCGCTCGTTGCCGGTGCGGTGCCACATGGTCTGGAGGATCGCCACCAGCACGGACAGGCCGATGGTCAACGGCACGAACAAGAAGTGGTAGACGGTGGTGACACCGAACTGCCAGCGGGCGACGTCCAACGCGTCCACCAGAAAACCCCCAGCTGTGCATACTACGAGACGTAGTAGATACTACTCGGCGTCGTAGCGAAAGCAGCAGGGCCGCAGGGCCCCACCCGGTCCGGGACCAATGACCCTGATCACCCTTGCCGGAGGACCCCCACCGGCTCCCGCCGCCACCCCTGCACGTGCGACCATCCAGCACTGATGAACAGCACCCTCTGGCGCGCGCCGCTGCTGTGGCGGGGCGCGCAGACGCTCGCCCGCGCCGCCGTCGGGCTGGTCGGCCGGCTGGAGGTCACCGGCGACGTGCCCGACGCGCTGCGCCGCGGCCCGCTGATCCTGGCCGCCAACCACATCAGCCCGTTCGACCCGGTCGTGCTCGCCGCCGCCTGCCGGGTCCGCGACGTCGCGCCACGGATCATGGCCACCGGCGGCCTGTTCCGCACCCCGGTGATCGGGGCGCTGATGCGCCGCGCCGGGCACATCCGCGTCGACCGCGGCACCGCCGCCGTGCACCGCTCGCTGGAGGTCGCCGCCCAGGCCGTGGCCGGCGGCTCGGTGGTGCTCGTCTACCCGGAGGGACGCATCGGGCTCGACCCGGGCATGTGGCCCGAGCGGGGCAAGACCGGTACGGCCCGGCTCGCGTTCGCCAGCGGCGCCGCCGTCGTACCGGTGGCGCAGTGGGGTTCGCACGAGGTACTGCCGTACCGCGCGCCCAAGGGGATGCTGCGTGGGGTGGCCCGCGCGCTCGTCCGCCGGCCCGCCATCCGGGTGCACTTCGGCGCCCCGGTGCCGATCGACGACCTGCGGTCGGGCTCTCCCGGCGCGGCCCGGCACGCCACCGACCGGATCATCGACGCGATCACCGACGACCTGGTCCCGCTGCGCCCCGACGAGCCGGACCTGCCGCGCCACGTCGACCCGGGCCGGCCGGTCGACACCGCCCGCGCCCACCGCCGCCACCGCGCCGGCTGACGCATCCCGGCCCCGGAGGCGGGTATCAAGTCCCGCAATCCCGAGGCGGAGAGGATCCGGCCATGACCGCTGTTCGAGCACTCGTCCTCAACTGCACCCTGAAGCGCTCACCGGCGACGTCCAGTTCCCAGGTGCTCGGTCAGGAGGTGCTCGACGCGCTGGCCGATCAGGGTGTCGACGGCGAGATCGTCCGCGTGGTCGACCACGACGTGCGCTTCGGGGTCTCCGTCGACGAGGGCGCCGGCGACGGCTGGCCCGCCATCCGCGCCAAGCTGCTCGCCGCCCAGATCCTGATCATCGCCACGCCGATCTGGCTCGGTCAGCCCTCGTCGGTCACCAAGATGGTCCTGGAACGGTTGGACGCCGAACTGTCCGAGACCGACGACCAGGGCCGCCTGCGTACCTACGGCAAAGTCGGCGGGGTGGCAGTGGTCGGCAACGAGGACGGCGCGCACCACACCATCGCCGAGGTGCAGCAGGCCCTCAACGAGGTGGGGTTCACCTGCCCGGCCGCCGGGGCCACCTACTGGGTCGGCGAGGCGCTGCACAAGACCGACTACGTCGACGCCCGCCCCAAACCCGACACGACCGGCCGCACCACCGCCGCGCTGGCGCTCAACAGCGCCCACCTGGCCCGGCTGCTCGCGGAGCAGCCCTACCCGCCGCCGGGAACCCGCGACGCAGCCACCGCCCCCGCCCGCCCCCGTTGATCTTGCATTTGCGGCCCGGCTGAACCCGGCAAACCGCCCCGAACGAGGGCCGCAATCGCAAGATCGACGGGGGTCAGGGGGTGGCGCGCAGGCGGGCGTCCAGGGCGTCGAGGTCCGGTACGAACCACACCTGGTCGTGGCGGTTGGACTCGGCCACCAGCGCGCGCAGCGCGCCACTGCGCTCCATGTGGTCGGAGATGTCGCCGACAATCGCCAGGCGCAGCCGGTAGTTGACGAACTTCTGCATCACCTCGCCCGCGAAGCGGGTGCCGAGCGTGAAGAAGCCGGGGTCGAGCCGCTCGGCCGGCACCGCCACCACAGTCGCGCCGAGGAACGCCGCGCCGATCAGGTCCAGCGCGTCGCGCTCGGTGGCGATCGGCGGGCCGTCCGGATCGCAGACCAGCACCGCCACGCCGGCGCGCTCCTGCATCAGGTCAGTCACGGCCGCCGCCGAGCAGGTCGTTGCCGCCGCCCAGCACACCGTCGACCAGGCGCAGCAGGTCGGCGGTGGCGGTGAGGTCGCCCAGGATCATGATGGTCATGCGTTGCCGCTCCTCGTCGTGGACCGTCTGCACCCGCAGCGGACGGTCCGGGTCGTGGTGGGTGTTCACGCCGGCCAGCACCAGCGTCGCGAGCCGGTCGGCGGCGGTCCGGTCGACGCCGTCGAGCCGCAGGACGCTCGACACCTCCGCCGCCGGTCCGGTGGCCGCGACGGCCGGCCGGCCGGTCAGCGCGTCCAGGTCCGCGCGCGCGATCCGGTACTGCTTGCCGATCCGGGTGGCCCGCAGCCGACCGGACCGGATGTAGCCGCGCACGGTGCGCACGTGCAGCCCGAGCAGGTCAGCGACCTGCTCAACCGAATACATGTCGCTACTCATCGCACCCTATCTTAGTCACGATAGGGAACGATAGGTAATTTCATCGCCCGGCCATGTGCGCGCCACCCGGGCCGGGCATACTGCCCGCGTGCAGCCCCGTCACGGCTACCTCGACGCGCCCGCGCCGCTGGCGTTCGCCCACCGCGGCGGCGCGGCCGACGGCGACGAGAACACCGCCGCCGCGTTCGCCCGTGCCGTCGCCCTGGGCTACCGGTACGTGGAGACCGACGTGCACGCCACCGCCGACGGCGTACCCGTGGTCTTCCACGACCCGACGCTGCGCCGGGTCACCGGCGAGCCCGGTCGCATCGCGGACCTGCGCTGGGCCGACCTGACCTCGGTGCGCGTCGGCGGGGCCGCCCTGGTGCCCCGGCTGGACGACGTGCTGAACGCCTGGCCGCAGGTGCGGTTCAACATCGACGTCAAGTCCGACGGCGGCGTGGCGCCCACGGTCGCCACCGTCACCCGGGCCGGCGCGGGTGACCGGGTGCTGCTCGCCTCGTTCAGCGACGCCCGGCTGTCGCGGCTGCGCGCGCTGGCCGGCCCGACGGTCGCCACCAGCCTCGGCATGCGCGGCGTGGCCCGGCTGCGGCTGGCCTCGCTGCACGGGCGACCGGTGCGGCTGCCCCCGTCCGTGGTCGCCGCGCAGGTCCCGGTCTCCTTCGGGCGGGTGCCGGTGGTGGACCGGCGGTTCCTCGCGTACTGCCGCCGGATGGGGTTGCACGTGCACGTCTGGACGATCGACGAACCCGCCCAGATGCACCACTTACTTGATCTTGGTGTGGATGGCATCATGACCGATCACGTCAGCGTGCTCCGCGACGTCTACCGCAGCCGCGGCCACTGGGCCGCCTGACCCCCCGAGGACGACCCCCGATGGCCGATACGGTCACCCCCGCCGTCGCCGACCCCGCCGGACCGGGCAGCACCCGCCGCGAGCGCACCGGCTGGTACTTCTACGACTGGGCGAACTCCGCGTTCCAGACCACGGTCATCACGGTCTTCCTCGGGCCGTTCCTGACCACCGTCACCGAGCTGGCCGCCGGCTGCGAACTGGGCGCGGACAGCTGCGACGGCGCGGTGTACCCGCTGGGCGTCAAGGTCGCCGCCGGCTCGTTCTACCCGTACCTGATCTCGCTGTCGGTCTTCCTCACCGTGTTCGTGCTGCCGGTGATCGGCGCGATCGCCGACCGGTCGGCGCACAAGAAGCGGCTGCTCGCCGCGGCGGCGTTCACCGGCGCCGGCGCGACCATCGCGTTCGCGTTCGTCACCGGTGAGCGCTACCTGCTCGGCGGCGCGCTGTTCCTGGTCGCGAACATCTCCTTCGGCGCCGCCGTGGTCGTCTACAACTCGTTCCTGCCGCAACTCGGCGGCCCGGACGAGCGCGACGGCATCTCCAGCCGCGGCTGGGCCATCGGCTACCTCGGCGGCGGTCTGCTGCTCGCGCTGAACCTCGTCGCCGTCACCATGCTCAGCGAGGAGGGCAACGCCCAGCGCACGCTGGACCTGGCCCGCTGGTCGATCGTGTCCGCCGGCGTGTGGTGGGCGGCGTTCACCCTGGTCCCGCTGCGCTGGCTGCGCGAGCACCCCACCGCCGCCGCCCTGCAGGCGGGCGGCAATGTGCTCACCGACGGGTTCCGGCAGCTCGGGCGCACCCTGCGCGAACTCAAGACGTACCCGCTGACGCTGTTCTTCTTGCTCGCGTTCCTGGTCTTCAACGACGGCATCCAGACCGTCATCACCCTGGCCAGCCAGTACGGCACCGAGGAGCTGCGACTGGACCAGAGCACGCTGATCGTCACCATCCTGCTGGTGCAGTTCCTCGCGTTCGGCGGCGCGCTCGCCCTCGGCGCGCTCGCCAAGCGCATCGGCGCCTGGAAGACCGTGCTGCTGTCGCTGGTGCTCTGGACCGGTGTGATCATCGCCGCGTTCCGGCTGCCGGCCGAGGCGCCCGTGCCGTTCATGATCCTCGGCGGCTGCATCGGCCTGGTCCTCGGCGGCAGCCAGGCGCTGAGCCGGTCGCTGTTCAGCCAGCTCATCCCGGCCGGCAAGGAAGGCGAGTACTACGGCTTCTACGAGATCAGCGACAAGGGCACCAGCTGGCTCGGCCCGCTGGCGTTCGGCCTGGTGTTCCAGCTGACCTCGTCGTACCGGGTGGGCCTGGTGTCGCTGTTGATCTTCTTCGTGGTCGGCTTCGCGCTGCTCGCCGCCGTGCCGATGCGCCGGGCCATCATCGCCGCCGGCAACACCCCGCCCCGGGTGCTCTGACGGGTCGATCATCGCGGACCGGATCCGGCGGCGTCGATGGACTAGGCTGCCCCGACGTGACCGACGACGCCGCCCCGACCTGCCTGGCCCGTCCCCTGCCGGGGCCGGGCGACGACCGAGCCGCCGGCTGCGCCGCCGCCCGCGGCGTCGACGGCAGGCCGCTGCACGCCGCCGCCCTGAAGTTCTTCTGGGGGCCGATGGACTGCGGCAAGTCCACCATGGCGTTGCAGATGAACCACAACCACGCCCGCCAGGGCCGCCGCGGCCTGGTCACCACCCGCATCGACCGCTCGCTGGGCCCGCAGGTCACCACCCGCATCGGCCTGGCCCACGAGGCCGTCGAGGTCACCGACGACCTGGACCTGCGCGACCTGGTCCGCGACGCCTGGGCCGAAGGAGTACGGGTGGACTACCTGATCTGCGACGAGGCGTCGTTCTACAACCTCGAACACGTCGAGCAGATGGCCGAACTGGTCGACCGGTTCGACGTCGACGTCTACGCCTTCGGGCTGGCCACCGACTTCCGCTCCTGCCTGTTCCCGGCCGCGCAGCGGCTGTTCGAACTTGCCGACGAGGTGGCCCGGATCCAGGTCGAGGTGCTGTGCTGGTGTGGGCGGGAAGGGCTGCTCAACGCCCGGGTCGTGCAGGGCGCGGTGGTCCGCGAGGGCGCCCAGGTCGTCATCGGCGACACCGTGGACACCGCCGACGTGCGCTACCAGGTGTTGTGCCGGCGGCACTACCGCTCCGGGGACCTCGGCCCCCGCGCCTGAGCCTCAGAACGGGTCCCCGCACACCCGCCACGACCCGCCCTCCGACACGATCGGCAACTCACGTTCCTCGCTGCCGCCGCCGTCACGGTTGATCCGCACGATCACCGTCCCGGTCGGCTTGCCGGAGCGGGTCGCCACCGACACGTCGACGATCTCGTAGCCGCTGACCTGCGGCGGCGTACGCACCCAACTGCCGAAGCCGGCCTTGCTCCACCTGCCCCGGGCCTCGGCGCACAGCCGCTCGTACGCCGCGTCGGTGTCCCCGGCGGCGACGTCGCGGAAGAACCCGTCGGCGGTCTCCCGGACCGGCCCGTCGGACTGGAGCACCACCTGCGCGTTCCACACCGCCAGCCCGGCCACCCCGATCAGGCAGGTGCCCACGCCGAGACCGGCGATCAGCACGCCCGCGCGTAGCGGCCGGCGCCGCCGGGCCGTGTGGTGCCACTCCTGCTGCCTGCCCATCACCGTCGACGGTAGGCAACCGGAACGCGCCGCGCAGGCGGTTGCGCCGCGCGCCCGTGACGGGCCGAAGATGTCAGGGGGCGGCGGCAGACTGCCGGTACGCCCGATCGGGCAGCCGTTCTGCCTCTGCCCCCGCCCGCAGGGCTGACCGGTCCGCGCGACGGCTCAGCCGCGACGGCGGGCGCGGGCCGCCCAGATCGCGTACGCCGGATCGCGGTCCAGGTTGTGCCGGTCCCGGTCGTAGCGGCGGGTGGTACGCGGATCGGCGTGCCCCATCGCGTCCTGCACGTCCTCCAGCGGCACCCCCTCGGAGCGGGCCGTGGTGGCGAACGCGTGGCGCAGCGAGTGCGGCGACAGTTTCGCCCAGGCGGCGATCCCGGCCCGCTGGGCGAGGCGGCGCACCAGCCGGAACACGGCATGCCGGTCCAGCCGGCCGCCGGTCGCGGTGACCAGCAGCGGACCGGTCAGCTCCGGCACCGTCACGCCCTGCGCCTCGGCCCGCGCGGTCAGGTAGGCGTCGAGGGCGTACGCGGTGCCCGGGGTGAGCGCGCGCCGGCGTACCTTGCCGCCCTTGCCGACGAAGCGGACGCTGCGGTGACCGCGCTCCGTGCCCAGGTCGGACACGTCCAGCGCGACCAGTTCCCCCACCCGCAGCCCCAGGTCGGCCAGGAGCGCGACGGCGGCCCGGTTGCGGGCGGCGGTCGGGCCGGTGTCCGTCTCGGCGGCGGCGATCAGCGCGTCGACCTCCTCCGGCGTCAGGCCGACGGTGGCGGAGTGGTCCCGGTCCACCCGCGGCCGGTCCGCCGCCGACACCGGGTTGGCGGTCACCGCGCCCAGCTTGGCGAGGAAGTCGTACCAGCTCGACAGCGCGGACAGCCGGCGCGCGACGGTGGCCGGCGTGAGCGTCCGGCCGTCGCGCCCGCGCGGCGTGGACTCCAGCTCCCGGCCGTAGGCGTTGACGTCGAGGAAGGTGGCCCGCAGCGGGTCGAGCCCCCGCTCGGCGCACCAGGTCAGCCAGCCGGTGACGTCACGGCGGTACGCGTCACGGGTGTGCTCGGACAGCCGCCGGTTGCGCAGCCACGCCTCGGTGACGTCGGCCGGGCCGGCGGGCAGGGCGGCGGTGCGGGCGCGCGGCAGCACCTCGGGGCGAAGCATGTGAGAAAGGCTCTCAGCCCGCGGATGGTTTGGCGATCAGGCGCGCTGGTACGACAACGCGGGGTCGGCCGGCGCTCCGGCCTCCCCCGCGTCGGTGTGGACGGTCAGGCGGTGGTGAGCTGGCGGCGGCCGTTGCCCTCGGCGGGCGTGGCCACGGTGATCCGGCGCGGCTTGGCGCGCTCGGCGATCGGGATGCGCAGCGTCAGCACGCCGTTCTCGTAGCCGGCCTCCAGCCGGTCGGTGTCGAGCGTGTCGCCCAGGAACAGCTGCCGGGTGAACGTGCCCATCGGACGCTCGGCGGCGACCAGCTCGACGTTCTCGCCGCTGGGGCGACGGCGCTCGGCGCGGACGGTCAGCACGTTGCGCTCGACGGTGCAGTCGATGCTGTCCGGGTCGACGCCGGGCAGGTCGAACGCCGCGTAGAAGTGGTCACCGTCGCGGTAGGCGTCCAGGTGCATCACGGCGGGCCGGGCGGCGGTGCCGAAGAACTGCTCGGCGATCCGGTCGATCTCGCGGAACGGGTCGGTACGCATCAACATGGCTCTTGCCTCCTCGGTTCTCCTGGCCCAAGGTCTCAAGTTGAGTCTTGGTGACTCAAGTTCCTGGTTCTGTTTTAACGCGCCCGCGCCGCGTCGTCAACTCGCGCCGGCAGTGACTTCTCGAACCAGTGCTGCGCGTACGGGCCGCTGGTGAAGGCGGGGATCTCCCGGTAGCCGTGCCGGGCGTACAGGGCCCGCGCCTCGACCAGGTCGGAGCGGGTGTCCAGCCGGATCCGCGTCGCCCCGCCACCGACGGCGTACGCCTCGACCGCGGCGAGCAGCGCCGCTCCACCACCGGCGCCACGGTGCTCCGTGCGCACGTACACCCGGGTCAGCTCGGCCCAGTCCGGCTGCCACCGCAGCCCGGCGCACCCGGCGAGGCGACCGTCGCGGCGGGCCAGCACCAGCAGCCCGCTCGGCGCGACCAGGTCGTCGCTCGGGTCCTCGGCCAGCGCGGCGTCCACCTCACCCGGCTGCTCCGGACGCCCGTACCAGCGGCGCACCATCTCCGCCATGTACTCGCGCAGCACCAGCGCCGCGTCCGGCTCGTCCGGACGCGCGACGTGCGTGCTCCAGCCGCTCACGGCCCGGTCCGCCAATAGACGCCCTGCTCACGGGTGAGCAGCATGTCGTCGATCAGGTAGCGGCGCAGCGTCACGTGGTCGGCCTCGCCGCCCTCGCACCACCGGCGCAGCGCGTCGTCCACCTCCCGCTCCGGATAACGACGTCCCGGCTCGAAGGTGCGTTCGGTGATGTGTTCCAGCAGCACGCGGCGGCGTCCGCGCTGCGCGGGCAGCCGGGTCAGCGTGCCGTCGCGCAGGAACGTGCGCAGAATCGTCTCGCGCGGGTTCGCCGCCGGGGCTACCGGCGACGCCGCCCCGGCCCGGGCGAACTCGCGCAGCCGCTCGGCGTCGACCCGCAGCCCATCCCCGTCGTCGGCGAGCACACCGGTGTCGGTGAGACGGCGTACGGCCACCGCGGCGTCGCGGGCCGGCAGCCCGGTGCGGGCCACCACGGCAGACAGGTCCCGGGCGCCGAGCACGATCGCGGCGAACACGGTCCGGCGGCGCTCGTCGGCGAGCGCCCCGGCGAGGGCATGAGCGGTCATGGCGGGCAGCCTGTCAGCAACCCACCCGGTCCGGCCAGGCGTTTTCCGGCCGCCGATGTCACAGCCGCCGGTGCATGACGTGCAGCCCGACCCGGCCCAGCGTCGGGTGGGCGAACGACTCCGGCACGGTGCCGATCACCGTGAAGCCCAGCCGCCGGTACAGCTCCACCGCCGCCGTGTTGGTCTCCACCACGGCGTTGAACTGCATCGCGGCGAAGCCCTGCCGCCGGGCCCAGTCCAACGCGTCCTCGCACAGCGCACGGCCCACGCCCCCGCCGCGCGCGTGCGCCGCCACCATGAAGCTCGCGGTCGCCACGTGCGACCCCGGCCCGGGCCGGTTCGGGCCCATCTTCGCGGTGCCGCGCACCGCGCCGTCGTGGTCCACCGCGACCGAGGTACGCCCCGGCGGCCGCTCCACCCACACCTCACGCGCCGTCCCCGGCGACCAGTACGGGTCGTACGCGAACGTGTCGGCGGCGGTCACGACGTCGGCGAAGATCGGCCAGACCTGGTCCCAGTCGGCGTCGGCGTAGTCACGAATCCTCATCGCCGGGCACGCTAACCGTCGCCCCGGCCGTCCGGCCACCGGTTTCCGTCCACCCGGCCGAGGGTCACGGGGCATCGACGGCCCACCGGTGCGGTCCATCATGGGCAGGTGGCCGAATCAGTCGCCGACGTCGATCGGAGCCAGGCCGCCGCGCCCGCTGGCCCGCCGGTCCGCGTACCGCAGCGCCCCTGGTGGTGGGCGCGATCCTCACCGCTGTCCTGCTGTCGCTCGCCGGCCGCTACGGCTACCACCGCGACGAGCTGTACTTCCTGCTGTGCGGCCGGCACCTCGACTGGGGCTACGTCGACCAGGGGCCGCTCGTGCCGGCGCTGGCGCGGCTGGCGGACACGATCGCGCCGGGCAACCTGGTGGTGCTGCGTACCCCGTCGGCGTTCATCGGCGGCGCGGCGGTCGTGCTGGTCGCCGCGATCGCCCGGCAGTTCGGCGCCGACCGCGTCACCCAGAGCGCCGCGGCGGTGCTCGCCGCCGCCTCGGGCATCGTGCTGGCCGGCGGCCACCTGCTCAGCACCACCAGCGTCGACCTGCTGGTGTGGCTGGTAGCGGCGCTGTGCGTGGTGCGGATGCTGCGCACCGGCGACAGCCGGTGGGCGCTCGGCGCCGGGCTCGCGCTCGGCGCCGGCCTGCTCAACAAGCCGCTGCCCGCCCTGCTCGGCGTCGGCCTGGTCGCCGGTCTGCTGATCGCCGGGCCGCGCCGGCTGCTGCGCGACCGGTGGGTGCTCGCCGGCACGGGCGTCGCCGTGCTGCTCGCCGTGCCGTACGTGGCGTGGCAGGCCGCGCACGGCTTCCCGCAGCTCGACGTCGCCGCGTCGATCGCCGGCGGCGACAGCTCCTACAGCGGCCGGATCGACGCGGTGGTGCTCCAGTTCCTGATCATCAGCCCGTTCGCGGTTCCGGTGTGGGTGGCCGGGCTGGCCGCGCTGCTGCGCCGGCCGTCCTGGGCGGCGTACCGGTCGCTTGCCTGGGCCTGGCTGGTGGTGGTCACGATCGTGCTGGTGGCCGGCGGCAAGGGCTACTACGACGCGCCGCTGCTGCTGGTGCTCACCGCCGCCGGGGTGGTGCCGGCCGTCGAATGGGCGCGGCGGGGCGCGCCCCGGATCCGGCAGGCGCTGCTGGTCACCGCCGCCGTGCTGATGGCCGCGAGCAGCGCGGTGCTGCTGCTGCCCACGCTGCCCGCCGACCGGCTGCCCGGGTTCGTGGTCGCGGCGAACTACGACGCGGGCGAGACCATCGGCTGGCCCGAGTTCGCCGACTCGGTCGCCGCCGTGCACCGCGCCCTGCCCCCGCCCGAGCGGGACCGGGCGGTGGTGCTGACCGGCAACTACGGCGAGGCCGGCGCGCTGGCCCGGTACGGGCCGCAGCGGGGACTGCCCCGCGCGTACTCGGGGCACAACAGCATGGCCACGTTCGGCCGGCCGCCCGACGACGCCGACGTGGTGATCGTCGTCGGCTGGTCCCGCCCGGACCGGTTGCGCGCCTGGTTCACCGAGGTCACCGAGGCCGGCCGGGTCGACCAGCGGGTCGACGTCGACAACGACGAGAACGGCGAGCCGATCTTCGTCGCCCGAGGGCTGCGCCGTCAGTGGTCGCAGATCTGGGACTCCGAGGTACGGCACGGCTCCTGACATACTTGCCGCCATGCTCTGGGGAGTCAGCGGGTCGATCTTCCTCCTCGACTACCTCGGCGCGGTCGCCGTGGCCGTCGCGATCGCGATCGCGGTACGCGAACTGACCGGCCGCCGTACCCGGGGCGCGACGCCCGACCGGGTCGAGCTGGCGTACCTGACCGATCGGGCGCTGCTGGCCTGCCAGCTCGGGGTGGCCGCGCTGCGCCGCGCCGGTGGCGTCGAGATCGGCGAGCTGGCCACCCTGCACGCGCAGGGGCGTCCCCCGGCCGGTTCGCCCGCGCTGGTACGCGCCCTGCACAGCGCGTTGCGCCGCCCGCAGACCTGGGCGGCGGTGCTCGCCGACCCGGAGGTGGGCCGGGCGCTGCGCCGTACGGTCGGGCGGCTGGTCCGCGACGGCTGGCTGCTCACCCGCGCGCAGCGGCGGCGGATCGCGCTGGGCACGGTGCCGCTGTTCGCGGTCGCCGCGGTCGGGCTGACCCGGCTCGTGGACAGCGCCGTCGAGGGGCGCTCCGCCGGTGGTCCCGCCTCGGTCGCCGGGCTGCTGCTCTGCTGCCTGGCCACCGCGCTCGGCGGCTGGTGGCTGACCGAGGTGCCGGAGACCGGGTCCGCCGCCCGGCGCCTGCTGCGGCGGCTGCGCCGTGAGCACGCCGACCTCGACCCCGAGCGCCGCCCGGTCTGGCAGGGCCGCGACACCGACACGCTGCTCACCGGAATGGCGCTGTTCGGCCCCCGCCCCCTGCTGGCCGTGGACCCGGCGTTCGCCGTCCAGGTGGGGATCGACCCGGACCGGGACCGCCCGCGCCCCGACCGCAAACCCGCCCGCCGCTGACCGAACCTCCCATTTCGCGTCGATCATGAGGTTGACGGTGTCCGGCGCCCGGTTTGTCCGGTACAACTTCATGATCGACCTGGCGGTGGCAGGCCCGCCGGTTTCCTTGTCTTGAGGGGCGGGAAGGCTCGGGCATGGCCGAGACATTCGTGAGCGAAGACCTGAAGACACTGCAGGCGATTGCGCGCGGGGCCGGGATACAGGAGGTCGACCGCCTGTCGCCGGACCAACTGGTCGAGGCGCTGCGCCGCGCCGGGGTGACCGACGGTACGCAGGACCAGTGGCCGCCCCAGCCGATCGAGGACCCGGCACACCTGGCCGGGCTGCCCCGCAGTTCGCTGAAGCAGGGCGACGAGAGCACCGGCGGCCGGGCCGCCGAGGAGTCGATCGGCGCCATGCCCGGCGAGTCCGGCACCGAGATCAACGACCGTACGGAACGCTGACCGGTATCGCACAAGGGGCCGCCCCCCGGTGACTCCCGGGGGCGGCCCCACGCTCGACCGTGCGGGATCAGTGCATCCCGGCGGCCGCCGCCTCCTCACGGGCCCGGCGCTCGTCACCGCTGAGCGTGTTCAGCGGCTTCTCCTTGATGAACAGCACGACGACCAGGGCGAGCAGCGCGAACGGCGCGCCGATGAGGAACATCTCCGACGTCGCGGTGCCGTAGACCTCCTGCACGATCCGCAGCACCGGCTCCGGCAGGGCCGACAGGTCCGGCACCTCGGCCGAGCCGCCGCCGGTGGCCAGCGGGCCGAGCTTCTCCGTGGTCAGCGACGTCACCCGGTTGGCCAGGACGGCGCCGAGCGCGCTGACCCCGACCGCGCCGCCCATGCTGCGGAAGAACGTCAGCACCGAGGTCGCCGCGCCCAGCTCGGCGGCGGGCACGTCGTTCTGCGCGGCCAGCACCAGGTTCTGCAGCAGCATGCCCACACCGACACCCAGCACCGCCATGTACACCGAGAGCATCGGCACGCTCGTGTTCGCGTCGATGGTGCTCAGCAGCAGCATGCCGACGGTCATCACCGCGGCGCCGGCGACCAGGAACATCTTCCACCGGCCGTACTTGGTGATCAGCTGACCCGCCACGGTCGAGGAGACCAGCAGGCCGAGGACCATCGGCAGGCTCATCAGGCCGGCCACCGTCGGCGACTTGCCGAGCGAGGTCTGGAAGTACTGCGACAGGAACACCGTGCCGCCGAACATCGCCACGCCCACCAGGATGCTGGCCACTGTGGTGAGGCTGACGGTGCGGTTGCGGAAGATGCCGAGCGGGATGATCGGTTCCTCGGTGCGGGACTCGACGAACACGGCGAGCGCGAGCAGCGCCAGCCCGCCGCCGACCAGCAGCGCGGTCCAGCCGGACGCCCAGTCGAACTTGTTCCCGGCCAGCGACGACCAGATCAGCAGCGTGGACACGCCCGAGGTGATCAGCAGCGCGCCGAGCCAGTCGATGCGGACCCTGCGGCGGACCACCGGCAGGTGCAGCGTCTTCTGCAGCAGCGCGATGGACAGCAGGCTGAACGGCACACCGATCAGGAAGCACCAGCGCCAGCCGAGCCAGGACGTGTCGACCAGGACGCCGCCGATCAGCGGGCCGGCGATGGTGCCGACACCGAAGACCGCGCCGAAGATGCCGGCGTACCGGCCCAGCTCACGCGGCGGGATCATGGCCGCCATGACGATCGTGGCGAGCGCGGTCATGCCGCCCGCGCCGATGCCCTGGATGACCCGGCTGAGCAGCAGCACCTCGACGTTCGGGGTGAATCCGGCGACCAGCGAGCCGACCACGAACAGGCCGAGGGACGACTGGATCAGCAGCTTCTTGCTGTAGAGGTCGGCCATCTTGCCCCACAGCGGCACCGTCGCGGTCATCGCCAGCAGCTCGCTGGTGACGATCCAGGTGTAGACGGTCTGGCTGCCGTTGAGGTCGGCGATGATCCGGGGCAGCGCGTTCGCCACCACCGTCGAGGCGAGGATCGCCACGAACATGCCGACCATCAGGCCGGACAACGCCTGGAGAACCTCCCGGCGTGACATCCGCGTACCCGTCTCGGCGGGCGGAACAGTGGCGGTGGTCATCGAACTCCTTGTCGTGTGGGCGGGCGGGCGGCCGCGGCCGGTACGGATGGGAGGGGTCAGGAAGGATCGGGCAGGCCGGCGGCGACGGCGGCGAACGCCTCGGCGGTCAGCTCGCGCAGCGTCGTCGTGTCGGGTCGCTCGACCCACTGCATCAGGGCGGTGCGCAGAATCGCGCCGGCGACAGTGGTGACGAGCGTCGGGTGGCCGTGGCACGGGTCGAGGCCCAGCCGGGCGGCCACCGCCGCGACGATCACCTGCTCGGTCTCGGCGTTGCCGCTGATCAGACGCGGAAGAAGCGACGGGTTTGCCGCGATGACCCGCAGCCGCAGCAGCCACACCTCGCGGTCGGCCTCGACGGCTTCGACGACGTCGCCGAAGGCCAGCCGCAGCGCGTCGAACGCGGACACCTCCGGCGGCGCGGCGACGATGTGGGCGGCCAGCACCTCGCGGTCGGTCGGCTGGTCGCCGAGCAGCGCCTCGTCCTTGCTGGGGAAGTAGTTGAAGAAGGTGCGGGCCGACACGTCGGCGGCCTCGCTGATCTCCTCCACCGTCACCTGGTCCAGGCCGCGCTCGGCGACCAGGCGCAGCGCGGCGGCGCTGAGGGCGGCGCGGGTCTGCCGCTTCTTGCGGTCGCGCAGGCCGGGGCGGCTCTGATCCGTGGTCACGCCACGACCCTACGAGCGATCTTGCAGGGACTGCAAACTTTTAGTAAGTGAAGTGATGCGTGACGCAGCGGTGCCGGAAAACGGGTTGAGAGCGGTTCCGGACGTCCCGTACGTTTCCCGCACTCCTGTCGCAGCGAAGAAGGACGATTCCGCGTGACCCCTCCTGCTCTCTGACCCTGACACGTTCCCCACGCCTGTAGCCGTCGCCTGCGCGACGGCTCCCCGGGCTGCCCTCGCGCGCCCGGCCACAGCGTCCGAGGCCGCGCGTAATCGGCCTCGCGTCAGGTCTTCAGAGATCAGGTCTCCATGTCATCCCAACCTCATATCGTGCTGCCCTGGGTCGTACGCCGGACCCGCCTTCCGCTGCTGTCGCTGCGCTGCGTCATCTGCCGGGCGGAGACGGCCACCGCCGCCCGGGGCCGGTTCCGCGTCAACGCCAATGGCAAGCTGCTGGACGTCTGGCTGCTGGTGCACTGCGTGTCCTGCGGCCGGACCAGCAAGCTCACCGTCCGTGAGCGGGCGGCGGTCAGTTCGTTCGATCCCACCGATCTGCACGGCCACCAACTCAACGATCCCGACCTGGTGGCGGCCACACTGCTGGACCCGGCGTTCGCCCGGCGCTGCCACTTCACCCTCGACTGGACCGGAGCGTGGCGCCTGGACGCGCCGGTCGTGCCGCTCGACGGGTGGCCGGTGCAGGTGAACGTCACGTTCGACGACCCGGTGCCGGTGCGCCCGGACCGGCTCATCGCCCACCGGTTCGGCCTCACCCGGTCCGAGGTGCTGCGCCGGGTCAAGTGCGACATCCCGCTGAACCGTCCGACGAGCATCGCATTCACCTTCACGGTGCTGGCGGAGGACTGACCGGGGCGTGGTCGCGGCGGCATCCCGCCGCGACCACGCCTCACCCGCTGTTCGCGGCGCCGCCCCCTACCGCGGCGAGTTCGGCCTCGATCAGGTCGGCGGCCCGGTCGGCGCCCCCGGCGGCGCGGGCCTGCCGCTTCAGCTCGGCGCTGCGGGCCACCACGGCCGAGTCCGACGTGAGGGCGAGCAACGTCTCGCGCAGCTCCGCGGCGGTGACGCCGGCCGAGTCGACGACCCGGGCGACGCCGAGCGCGGCCAGCTGCTCGGCGTTCGCGAACTGGTCGGCCGCCTGCGGTACGGCGATCATCGGCGTCCCGCAGTAGAGACCTTCGCTGCTGCCGCCCATGCCGGCGTGGGTGACGAAGGCATCCGCCTGCTCCAGTACGGCCAGCTGCGGCACCCACCGGTGGACCTCGACGCTGTCCGGGACGGGACCGAGTTCGGCCGGGTCGACGTGCTCGCCGATCTGCAGGACGGTGTGCCAGCCGGGCAGGTCGCCGAACGCGGCGACGCAGCGACGGTAGAACTCGGGCTGCCGGGTGAAGGCGGAGCCGAGCGAGACGAGCAGCACCTTCCCGGCGTGCTCCGGTCGTACCCAGGAACCCTGCTCGGCGCGGTCGCCCAGCACCGGGCCGACGAAGCTGTAGACCGACCGGTCGACGCGGTCGGCGTTCGGCTGGAGCGCCTCCGGCGGCAGGACGAGGCTGCGGGGCGGCCGCCCCTGGAACGCCATGCTGTCGGTGACCGAGGAACCCTCGGCGGTCAGCCATGCGGTGAACCGCCGGTAGTAGTCGGCGCCGCGCGGATCGGCCCGCATCGCCTCCACAGCGGATGCCATCTCCTGCTCGTAGCCGTCCCAGGCCACGAACGTCGAGGACAGTTGAACGGCCGGAATCCCCCACTGTTCGCCGAGCAGCCGGGCCGGCGCGCTGGCGATGTCGTAGAGGAACAGGTCCGGCCGGTCGTCGGCGTAGGCGGCCCGCAGCTGCGGCAGCATGGCGATCGCGTCGTCGAGGAAGAGCGTGAGCTGTGCGATCGGGTCGTCGATGCCGGCGCCGCCGTCAGCGGGCAGCGTCGAGGCGTACGGCTTCAGCTCCGCGCCGGTGGCCCGGATGACCTCGGCGAAGGCGGGGTCGTTGGCATACGTGACCCGGTGGCCGCGCCGCACCAGGGTACGGATGATCTCCAAGCTCGGGTTGACGTGCCCGTGGAACGGGATGCTGACCATGGCGATGTGCGGCAAGTGATCTCCTGATCTCTGCTGAGACGAGACGTCCCGTCTCGCTTGCCCAGCAGAGCACGGCACGACCATCCCCGTCAAGACGATACGTCTCGTCTCGCGGTAGGCTGCCGCTGTGACTCCGCAGCCCACCCGCCGCAACGAGCAGTCCCGCCGCGCGATCCTCGCCGCCGCCCTGGAGCTGCTGACCGAGACCGGCTATTCGGCCCTGACCGTCGAGGCGATCGCCGCCCGCGCCGGGGTCGGCAAGCAGACCATCTACCGCTGGTGGCGCGGCAAGGGCGCGGTCATCCTGGACGCGCTCGCCGACGACATGCCGGAGGTGATCGCGCTGCCCGACACCGGTGACCTGCGGGCTGATCTGCGTGCGGTTCTCCGGGCCACAGTCGCCGAGTTCGCCGATCCCCGGCTGTCCGCCACCACCCGTGCCATCACCATCGAGACGCTCGCCGACGAGGACCTGGCCGCCCAGGCGCGCGACCGGCTGCTCCGTCCTCAGTTGAACGCGGTCCGCGCCCGGCTGGAGGCCGCCCGCGAGGCCGGCCAGGTACGCCCCGACGCTGCCCTGGACCTGGTGGTGGAGCTGCTGTTCGGTCCGCTGTACCACCGCTGGCTGCTGCGCAACGGCCCGCTGACCGACGACTACGCCGACGGGATCGTCGACCTGGTCGTCACCGCGGTCACCCCGTCACCGGGCACCCGCGGCTAGCCAGTCGTCGAAGCTGGTCGGCGCGATACGCGCGCCGTCGCCCGGCAACAGCACGTCGCCGGACATCGACGTGCCGAACACGCCGGACCACGTCGGGACGAGCCGGACCCGGCGACCCCGCGCCTCGTTGGTACGCCGAGCCATGTCCACGAGGTCCTCCGTCGCGGGCCCGGCGATGTCCACGTGGCGCCCCCGCGGTTCGCCGACGGCTACCTCGGCGAGGATGTCGGCGACGTCCCGGGGTGCGATCGGTTGCACCAGCAGCGGCGCGACGGTGGCGACGCCGTCGCGTTCGGTCCAGCTCGTGACCATGGCGGCGAAGTCGTGGAACTGGGTGGCCGGGACGATCGTCCACGGCACCGGCCCGCATTCGACCAGCCGTTCCTGCTCCCGCTTGCCCGCGTAGTGGGCGTTGTCGTCGACCCGGTGGATGCCGACGATCGACAGCAACACGTGGTGCCGCACGCCGGCGCGCTGTTCGGCTGCCAGCAGGTTGCGGGTGAGGCCACCGAGGTACGCCATCGTCTCGGAACGCTCCCCTGCCGCCACGTTGGTCGTGTCGACCACCGACTCGACGCCGGCGAGCGCCTCGTCCAGCCCGTCGCCCGTCATCACGTCCACGCCCAGCGAGCGGCTGATGCGTACGACGTGGTGGCCCTGCCGCTGCAGCGCGGCGACGGTGAGGGCCCCGATGCGGCCCGTCGCTCCGGCAACCGCGATCCGCATTGCCATCGACCTCCTCCCGGACGCGATCGCCTCACCGTAGTCGTTCGAGGACCGAGAGGTGGTCCCCCGCCGCGCATCTCGCGCCACACCCACCGCGCGCACATAACTGTCATTATGGTGTAGTGCCGATTCGTCCCATTTGACCGGCCAGGTAGGTCGATTACTGTTACCGGTAATCCGATAATCGTCGCGGCACCGACGGTGTTCGGCGAGCCGAACACCGTCGGCTCCCGGCCTGCTCGACAATCGACGGGTGACGACGACATCCCCCGCGCGCCAGATGGCCGGCTCACCTCCCGCACTGCACTACTACGTGCTGTACGACGCCGCCGGCGCGCCGGAAGGACTGTTGGCCGAGGAGTTCCTGCTCGCGCCGGACTACTCCTCCGCCGGGCTGGTGAGCGGTGGTTGGATCCGGTCCGAGGGGCGTTGGCACGAGGCGTCGGCCACCAGCCGGCGGCTACGTGCGGACGCCGGGTTACGCGAGCGGGTGACGCCCGTCGACCGCGACGCGGCGGCGGCGCTCTATCGAGATCTCTGCGGCGCGGACCTGCCGGACGAGGACACGCTGCGGGAGTGCTTCGGCGCCCCTCCGGCTCAGCCGCCCTCCCCTTTGCGGCTGGGCGACTCCGGACCCCGGCCGGGGTTCCGTGAGACGCGCGTCTACCGGATCCTGTTCGCCGGCGAGCTGAGCCCGGACGATCTCACGGCACTCGGCGAGGCGTGGCAGATGCCGATCACCGGCGACCCGGCGGATCCCGGCACGCGTGTCCTGGGATCGGCGCGCCGACAGGTCCGCGGCGACGCCTTCCGCTGGGATCTGCGCCGCGTCGCCGCGGGTGCCGCCTGGGGACTGGACGTGACCTGCGACCTTCTCGGCGACCGCGATGAGGCCGTCGGTGTGCTGCTGCACGGCCTGACGACCCGGATGCGCGAGCAGGGGATGCTTCCCGTCACCGTCGACCGGTTCCGCTGACGCCCTACCTCGCGAACGGCCTGGTCACCTCGAAGGGCTCGGGGAACCGTACGGGGATCCGGGCCTCCTCGCTCCTGCGGTCGAGGAACGCCTTCGTCGCGGCGAACCTGTCGAAGACGGGCGGCAGCGGGCGGAGCCTGCGGTCCAGCGACACGAAGAAGTTGTCCCAGTGGATCGGCACGATGAGGCCGGGCCGCGTCGCTTCCACCACGTGCCGCCAGTAGTCGTCCTGGAACCGCCGCGGCTGAACACCCAGAGCGCCTGTGGCGAGGTAGAGGACGTCGACGTCGAGCCCGTCGAACTTGCCGGGTACGAAGTTGGCGCTCGGATGGATCAGCAGCGAGCCGCCGGGATGGGTGATGAAGAAGGAGAAGCACCCGCCGTCGCGGTAGCTGCTCGCCCTGACCGGTGGGACGAGCGGTTCGTCGATCGTGCCCCGGAACCTGTTGCCGGGGCTGTGGACGGCGGCGAGCACACGCACGGTGAACGCGCCGACCGTGTGCTCGCCGCCGTCCGCGATGCGCGTCATCGACTCCTCGGCGAGGCCCGCGCCGCGCCCCACGTTCAGGGTCGACTCGGAACCGAAGAGCCTGCCCCCGAGATGCTTGACTATCTCGGGGGCGTCCATGACGTGGTCGTAGTGGGAGTGGGCGACGAAGAGCGCGTCGAGACGGGTCACCCCGGCCCGGGCGAGAGCGCCGGTGATCCGCCCGAGGTCGGGTGCGACGCGACCGAACGCGACACGGAGCAGCGAGGGCCTGCTCAGGAAGCCGTCGATCAGGATGCCGGACGCCCCGTCGGACAGCCAGACGGTCGTGGTGCCGAAGAACACGGCTTCGACAGACGTCCCGCCGCCCGAGCCCATGCGCAAATGGTAGTGCGCTGGGGCGGTGTCAAAGTCAGTAGTGCTGGGCGCACCTCACTCGCTGGTCGACAGCGCCTCCAGCCACGGGTCGTCTCGCCCGGTGGAAAGGTGCTGGACGTACCCAGGACCGAGGATGAGGTGGTCGATGAACCCGGCAACGTCGTCGGCCAGCTTGGCGAAACTGGCAAGGTCGCTGTCGGTGTACCAGACGATGTTCAGGTCGGAGAACCACCACACCTCGCCGGTTGCACGCTCAACGAAGACGGGATTCTGCAGGACGTCCGCGACCACGCACCAGCGCGTAGCACCGCCCGGCAGGTCGTCGGCCATCCACGGTGTATGGCGCACTGATGCTGCCGACCACAGCCGCATGTCGCCGGTGCTTCCACAGTCGGCCCCGTCGGCGAGGCGGAGGAACTCGGCGTAACCGGGGGCGATGTCGCCGAGCGGCTCGTCCAGAGGGACCGGCGGTGGCAGCTCCAGCGGCCCGTACGGCGGTGCAAGCCGTGCCAGAGCCGCAGCGATTCGACGGACGGAGTCGATCAAGCGCATCCCTCACTTACTGGTCACCGGTCCGGTAGGCGTCGGCAGCGGCTGTCACGTCGGGGCCGCCGCCCGTCGGACTTCTGCGCCACTGCATGACAGCTCAGACGGCGATGGTGCCTGAGCTGGAGTGACCGCTCGGCGTGTCGGAGATCGAAATGTGGCGAGGTCTCCGATGGATGGTTCAACCTCGGCGCCGACAACGAATGGCTGTGACCGACTTCGACACACCCTAATGGCCGTCCGGAACGGCGCCGCGGGTGCTGCGCAGGCTCCACAGGATCGACACCGCGATCGTCACCACGATCACGCCGAGGGTGACCGGGATGGGCAGCTTGCCGACCGGCGTCTCCGACAGGATCAACTTCACGCCGGCGAAGGCGAGCAGGACGGCCAGGCCGTAGTGCAGGTGCACGAAGCGGCGCAGCAGCCCGGCGAGGCAGAAGTAGAGGCTGCGCAGGCCGAGGATGGCGAAGGCGTTGGCGGTCCAGACGATGAACGTGCTGGTGGTGATGGCCAGGATCGCGGCGACGCTGTCGATCGCGAAGATCAGATCGGTGGTCTCCACCGCGATCAGGACCACGAACAGCAGCGTCGCGACCCGCTTGCCGTCGATCCGGGCGAAGAACCTGTCACCGTGGAATGCGGGGTCGGTCGGAACGACCCGGCGGACCAGCCGGACGACGGGGTTGCGGTCCGGCGGGGTCTGCTCGTCGTGGCGGAACGCCATCTTGTAGCCGGTGTAGACGAGGAACGCGCCGAACACGTACGCGGTCCAGAAGAACGTCTCCAGCAGCTCGGCGCCGACGAAGATGAAGACCAGCCGGAACACCAGGGCGCCGATGACACCCCAGAACAGCACCTTGTGCTGGAACGCGGCGGGCACGGCGAAGTAGCTGAAGATCAGCGCGAAGACGAAGACGTTGTCGATCGACAGCGCCTTCTCGATCAGGTAGCCGGCGTAGTAGGTGCCTGCCACGTCACCGCCCTGCCAGACCCACAGGACGACGCCGAAGAGCAGACCGGCGGCGATCCAGATGCCGGACCAGACCGCTGCCTCACGAAATCCGATGACGTGGTTGTCGCGGTGCAGGAACAGGTCGACGGCGAGCATCGCCGCGATCGCCAGCATGAGTACGGCCCAGATCCACAGGGACACGGACATACCGAAGGGAGACCTCTCGCCCCGGGCCGGCGGGGTGCCGGCGCTGCTGGACGAAGGTCTCCCCGGGCCACTGACAGCGGTGGCTGCACCGCCGGGATCCGGATGGGCCGGGCCCGTACTGACGGCGATGCGTGGATCCTCGGGTACTCCCCCTCGAACTACGATCCATTATTCACGAAGTATGCTTCGCACGTCAAGGAGCCCGGCCCGTCGATAGGGTGACCCGATGGACGAAGACGCACGACGCCGGCACTCCTCGTCGTTCGGCGCGGCGGCCATCGCGTACGCCGAACACCGGCCCGACTACGCGCGGGCCGCGCTGCGGTGGGCGCTCGAACCCGCACCCGGCGCGCGGGTGCTCGACCTCGGTGCGGGCACCGGCAAGCTCACCGCCACGCTGGCCGAGGTGAGCGACGACGTCACGGCCGTGGAGCCGGACCCGGCGATGCTCGCCGAGCTCCGCCGCACCCTGCCGGGGATACGGGCGCTGTCCGGCAGCGCCGAGGCGATCCCGCTGCCGGACGCCTCCGTCGACGCCGTGGTCGCCGGCAACGCCATGCACTGGTTCGACATGGCAGTGGCCGGGCCGGAGATCGCCCGCGTCCTCTCCCCCGGCGGTGTCCTGGCCGGACTGTGGAACGTCGTGGACGACCGGGTCGACTGGGTCGCCGGGCTCGCGACGGTCAGCGGCAGCGCCGCCATCGGCCCCCGGGACACGCCCGCGAGCTGGCGCGACGCCACGGCGACCATGCACCTGCCGAAGACCAGCGGGGCCCGGTTCGGCTCGCCCGAGCAGGCGGAGTTCCCGCACGGGCAGCGCCGGACCGCCGACTCGCTCGTGGCGACGCTCGCCACCAGGGCCGGGATGCTGGTCATGCCGGAGCGGGAGCGCGCGGAGACGCTCGACCGTATCCGCGCGTACCTGGCGAGCCGGCCGGAGACCGCCGACGGCGAGTTCACGCTGCCGATGCTCACCTGTGTGCTGCGCGTGCGGCGATTGTGAACGGCGCGGACCTCCGCGCCGCCGCCGCGGCGACGACCGCCGTGCTGCGGCCCGCCGCCGGCCGGGACTGGACGGTACGCGCGGGAGACCTGGACTGGTCCTGCGGGACCACCGCCGCGCACATCGCGCACGACCTGATCGCGTACGCCGGTCAGGTGTCCGGCCGGCCCGACGGCGGCTACCTCCCGTACGACCTGCGGGTACACGCGGACGCCGCGCCCGCCGAGGTGCTCACCGTCGTGGCGGCCGCGGCCGGGATCCTGGCCGCCACTGTCGACGCCGCGAGCCCGGACGACCGGGCGTGGCACTTCGGCCCCTGCGATCCGGGCGGCTTCGCCGCGATGGGCGTGGCCGAGATGCTGCTGCACACAGGCGACCTGACCCGAGGGCTCGGCCTGGACTGGTCGCCACCCGCCGAGCTGTGCGCCCGGGTGGTGAGCCGGTTGTTCCCGGATGCGCCCGACGGCAGGCCGGCGCCGGTGCTGCTGTGGCTGACCGGCCGCGCGCCGCTCGGCGACCGGCCACGGCGTACCTCGTGGACCTGGCAGGCGGCGCGCCCCTGAACGCTCAGCGGCGCCACCAGCGCCAACGGCGGCGCGGGCGGGCCGACGCGGCACGGGGTGGCTCCGGCGTCGTGACGACCGGCGCGGCGCGTTCCCGGTCGGCGCGCCAGCCGCGCACCGCCTCCTCGACGTTCACCGGGCGTACCACCACACGTGGCCCGGTCGGGGTACGCAGCCAGGCGACCACCTCGGTGTTGAGCGCCGCCACGTACGAGCGGACGGCCTCCTCGGTGGGCAGGTCACGCAGCTCGACCGGAAGCTGTTCGATGCGGCGGCGCAACTGCAGCGGCGTGGGCAGCAGCAGGTCGGACGGGATCTGCTCGCGCTCCATGAAGCTGCGGATCCACCAGCCCTCGTCGTAGGGCGTGTCGCGCCCCGGGATGGGCTTGCCGGCGCCCGGCAGGTTGTCGAACTCGCCGCGTTCCTGGGCCGAGCGGATCTGCGCCTCGACCGCGGCCTCCCAGGCTGTCGTCACCGCCGTCACCTCCCGTACCCACGGTAGCCGCCGCCGTCCGACAAGAGTCAGCGTCGCGCGGGGCCGGGCTGTTCCCGCGCGGGTCGCCGCGTAGCGTGCCCCCGGGGTGAGGGGGTGCCGGCGTGCGCGACTGGCTCATCGGCCTCGTTGTGGCGACGGCCTGCCTGGTCGGCAGCTGGGCGGTGCTGCTGCGCCTGCTCGGCTCATGATGAGAGCAGCGGCGGGCCGGACCCGGCGTCAGGGCAGGTGGCGGACGTGGCGGTGGCCGTCGCGGGGAAACGGCGCGCGGGCCGGCAGGACCTCGGCGAACGCGTACCCGCTCTTTTCCGCCACGCGGCAGGACGCCGGGTTGTCGACCTGGTGCAGCAGCTCCAGGTGGGTCAGCCCGGTGGCGGCGAACCGGGCGAACGCCCATCCGGTGACCGCCTCCACCGCGCGTGGCGCGACGCCCCGGCCCCGTGCCGGCGCGGCCGTCCAGTAGCCGACCTCGGCGGCCGGGCGGCCCGGGCGGACGTCCTTGAGCACCACGCAGGCCGCCACCTGCTCCTTTTCCAGCACCGCGAACATGAACCGGTGCCCGGCGGCCCAGCCCTGGTGGCTGCGGCGCAGGAACACCCGCGCCTGCGCCGGGCCGGTCACCGGATGTCTGGTCCAGGCACGCAGCACCGGATCCCGGTACGCCTCGATCAGCGCGTCGGCGTCACCGTCGCGCCACGGTCGCAGCAGCAGACCGGGCGCGGTCGCGGTCGCCGGCGCGGACAGCACGATCGACATGCGACAAGTATCCCCACCGCCCCCGTCCCGCGCTGACCCCCCGACTCCGGCGATCATGAAGTTAGCGGCCGTCGGTGACCGATTTGTCGCCGTCAACCTCATGATCGCCGGAGTGGGAGCAGGGGTGAGGGCGCGGCGGGGCGGTGGGTGTCGGCGGGTGGGCGTAGGGTCCGGTTCACGGTCGGCAACGGGGAGGCGACATGGTTACAGTCGGCGCGGTGATGGGGATCGCCCTGGTGGCGCTCGGTCTGGTGCTCACGCCCGGGCCGAACATGGTCTACCTGGTGTCCCGGTCGGTGACCCAGGGGCGGCGGGCCGGGCTGGTGTCGCTGCTCGGGGTGGCCGCCGGGTTCCTGGTCTACCTGGCCGCCGCGGTGGCCGGCATCGCCACCGTGTTCGTGCTGGTCCCGCCGCTGTACACGGCGGTGAAGCTGGCCGGCGCGGCGTACCTGCTGTGGCTGGCCTGGCGCACGCTGCGCCCGGGCGGCACGTCGGCGTTCACCCCGACGCCGTTGCCGCCGGACCGGCCCCGGCGCCTGTTCACGATGGGCCTGGTCACCAACCTGCTCAACCCGAAGATCGCCATCCTGTACGTGTCGCTGCTGCCGCAGTTCGTCGACCCGGCGCGCGGGCACGTGGCGGTGCAGAGCCTGCTGCTGGGCCTGACCCAGATCGTCGTGGCGCTCACCGTGAACGCGCTGATCGTGCTGAGCGCCGGTTCGGTGTCGGCGTTCCTCACCCGGCGGCCGGGCTGGGCGCGCCTGCAGCGGTGGGTGATGGGCACGGTGCTTGCCGCGCTCGCGGTGCGGATCGCCGCGGACCGCTCCCGCGCCGCCGTCGCCACCCCCTGACCGGGGTACGCGCACCCAAGCCGTCCGTCACGAACGCATACCGCCGGGGCGACGTCACGACGGCTCCTCGCGCACGACCGCAACACCACCCGGCGGCACCGTCAACGAGCCGTCGGCCGTCGCGCCGGTCAGCAGGTCGAGCCCGGTGACCGGCACCCGCTGCGGCCGGTCGGTGTGGTTGAGCAGGTAGAGCAGGCCGTCGTGGCGGCGTACCGCCTCGACACCCTCGGGCGCTCCGGGACAGGTCGGGGTCACACCGGCGAGCCCTGCTGCCTCGGTGAGCAACCGCCGATAGGTGTCGTCGTCGGGGCGGGTGGAGACGTACCAGGCGTACGCGTCACCGATCCGGTGCCGGGTGATCGCGGGACGGCCGTCAAGCACTCCCCCGGCGTACGCGCTGATCGTCTCCGCGCCGCCTGAGTGCACCGTCTCGGACCAGATCCGGCCGGTCCCGCCGCCGGTCAGCGGCACGTGTTCGTCGTCGGCGAGCGGGTGGAACTCCTCCACCCGTACGCCGAGCAGGTCCCGGTACGCGCCCGGGTAGCCGCCGAGGCGTATCCGGGCGTGCTCGTCGGCGACACCGCTGAGCCAGGTCACCAGCAGGTGCCCGCCGGCGTGGACGTGCCGGCGTACCCAGTCGACTGTGGCGTCCGAGGCCAGGTAGAGGGCCGGGAGAACGAGCAGCCGGCAACCGTCGAGCGGGGCGCCGGGCGGCACCACGTCGGCGGTGACGCCCGCGTGCCACAGCGCCCGGTGCGCGGCAGCCGCCTCGCCAGGGTGGTCGAGTCCGGCGCGGGGCATCCCCGGGTGCCGCAGCGCCCAGCCGCTCGCCGCGTCGTACGCGATGGCCACGCCCGCCTCGACGCGGCCCGGCGCGGTCCCGGCGAGCCGGCCCAGCGCGGCGCCCAGGTCGGCGGCCTCGCGGAACACGCGGGTGTCCGCCCCGGCGTGCGACACCACGGCGGAGTGGAACCGTTCCGCGCCGCCGGCCGGGGCGCGCCACTGGAAGAACATCACCCCGGCCGAGCCGCGTGCCACGTGGGCGAGGCTGTGCCGGGTCATCCGGCCGGGTTCCTTGGTGTGCATCCGCCCGGCGGTGTGGATCTGGTTGGGGGCGCTCTCGGCCAGCAGCCACGGCGCCGGCCGCCCGGTGCCGTGGCGGGCCCAGCCGCGGGCCACGTCGGCGGCGAACGCGGTTTGCTCCTGCGCGCCCGCGCCGACCGCGGACGGGTAGTGGTCGATCGCGACCACGTCCACCTCGCGCGCCCAGCGGGCGTGGTCCACCGGCACCCAGTCGCCGAGCACGTAGTTGGTGGTGACCGGCACCGAAGGGTTCGCCGCCCGCAGCAGGTCACGCTGCTCGGTGTACGCGGACAGCAGCGTGTCGGACCAGAAGCGGCGGAAGTCGAGCAGCTGGCCGGGGTTCGCGAGATATTGCGTGGCGTGGGGCGTGCCGACCTGCGCCCAGTCGGAGTAGTGCTGGCTCCAGAAGCTGGTCACCCAGGCGTCGTTGAGCGCGTCGAGGTCGCCGTACCGGCCGGTGAGCCAGCGGCGGAACGCCGCCTCGGTGTGCGGGCAGTGGCAGGTGGTGCCGTACTCGTTGTGCACGTGCCACAGCGCGAGCGCCGGGTGGTGCGCGTACCGGGCGGCCAGCACCTCGGCGATGCTGCGGGCGGCGGCGCGGTACGCGGGCGCGGCGGCGCAGTAGGTGTCGCGGCTGCCGTGGGTCAGGCGGACGCCGTCGGCGGTGACCGGCAGCGCGTCCGGGTGCCGCAGCGAGAACCACGGCGGCGGCGACGCGGTCGGGGTGGCCAGCGCGGCCCGGATGCCGTTCGCGTGCAGCAGGTCCAGCACGCGGTCGAGCCAGTCGAACGTGTGGCGGCCGGGTTCGGGTTCCAGCCGGGACCAGGCGAACACGCCGACGGTGACCAGGTCGACCCCGGCGGCGCGCATCAGGGCGACGTCCTCGCGCCACACCTCCGGCGGCCACTGCTCCGGGTTCCAGTCGCCGCCGTAGCAGAGCCGCCCGTCGCTCCACGGCACTTTAGTTGTCATCCCGGCCAAAATAGGAACAGGTGAGACGGAAAGTCAATGGCGTCGATCATTGACAGTTAGTTGGGCTTCCAAAGAAACTGGCGGGACCGCCCGTGGACGCCGCGAGGAGACGCCCATGCCGTACCGCCCGCCGCTGGTCCCGTACGAGACGTTCGTGGCCGACCCGCCCGACCTGCCGGTCCGCGCCCCCGGCGAGGAGGGCGCCGACGACGTGCTGCGGGCCGAGGTCGCCGCGACCGATGCGCACGGGGTCACGCTCACCGCGACCTGCGCGTCCGGCCGCACGCTGGTCACGCGCGTCGAGGCCGCCGGGGACGGGATCATCCGGGTACGCCTCGCCGACGACCCCTCGGTACGCAGCCGGTCCGCACCGGCGCTGACACTGGTCCACCCGCAACCCCGCCCGGCCACCGTGACCGTCGCCGACGGGCAGGTCCGGGTGGCGGCCGGTGGCATGGTCGCCGAGCTGAGCCTGGACCCGTGGGGGCTGCGGTTCCACACTCCGGACGGACGACTGCTGCTGGCCTCCGACGCCGGCACCCGCGACATCAGCGGCCGCCGCCGCACGCTGCCGCTGGGCCGTTCCACAGTCGACGGGGAGCCGGTGGCCTGGCACGAGAGCTTCGTCGCGCCGGGCGACGAGCGGTTCGTCGGCTTCGGCGAGAAGTTCACCCCACTGGACAAGCGCGGCCAGCGGCCGCTGATGTGGAACTTCGACGCCTTCGGCGGCGAGTCCGACCGGTCGCACAAGAACGTGCCGTTCTACCTGTCCGACCGCGGCTACGGCATACTCGTCGACAGCGGGCTGCCGGTGCAGTTCGACATGTGCGCCAGCACGCACAGCAGCGTGCAGATCCTCGTCCCGGACGACCTGCTCGACTACTACGTGCTCGCCGGACCCACCCCGGCGCAGGTGCTCGACCGGCTCGACACGCTGACCGGCCGGCCGTACCTGCCGCCGCGGTGGGCGTTCGGCGCGTGGATCTCCTCCGGCTTCTTCCCGGACAGCCAGCAGCGCGTGCTGGAACGGGCCCGGCGCATCCGCGCGGACGACATCCCCTGCGACGTGCTGCACCTGGACTGCTACTGGCAGGTCGCCGGACACTGGTCGGACCTGCGCTGGGACACCGACGCCTTCCCCGACCCGGACGGCATGCTCAAGGACCTCACCGAGCAGGGCTTCCGGGTGTGCCTGTGGATGAACCCGTACCTGATGACCGGCAGCCCGCTCTACGCCGAGGCCGAGGCCGCCGGCTACTTCCTGCGCCGCCCGGACGGAAGCACGTACGTCGCCGACACGTGGCACGGCAGCTACCCGGTCTGCGCGATCGTGGACCTCACCAACCCGGCCGCGGTGAGCTGGTTCCAGGACCTGCTGCGCCCGCTGCTCGCCCAGGGCGTCGCCGTGTTCAAGACCGACTTCGCCGAGGGCGTGCCCGCCGACGCCGTCGCCCACAACGGCATGACCGGCGTCGAGCTGCACAACGTGTACGCGCTGCTGTTCAACGACGCGGTCGCCGACGTCACCGAGGAGGTGGCCGGGCACCGCACCGTGTGGGCGCGCTCGTCGTACCTGGGCGGGCAGCGGCACAGCGCCCAGTGGAGCGGCGACGTCAACGCCACCTGGCCCGGCATGGCCAGCACGCTGCGCGGCGGTCTGTCCCACGGGCTGTCCGGGGTGCCGTTCTGGAGCCACGACACCGGCGGCTTCCACGGCACCCCCGAACCGGACCTGTACGTGCGCTGGACCCAGTTCGGCGCGCTCTCACCACTGGTACGGCTGCACGGCACCACCAGCCGGCTGCCGTGGGAGTTCCCGCCCGAGGCGCAACGGCACGCGGTGGACGCGCTGCGGCTGCGCTACCGGCTGCTGCCGTACCTCTGGTCGGCGGCAGTGGACAGCGCCCGCACCGGCAGCCCGATGATGCGCGCGTTGCTCGTCGACACCCCGGAGGACCCGGCCGCCTGGACCGCCGACCTCCAGTACCGCCTCGGCCCGGACCTGCTGGTGGCGCCGGTGCTCGACAGGTCCGGCGAGCGCACCGTCTACCTGCCGACCGGCGACGACTGGCTGGACGCGTACACCGGGCAGCGGCACACCGGCGGACGGCACCTGCGGGTGAGCGTGCCGCTGGACCGGCTGCCGCTGTACGTGCGGCACGGCGCGCTGATCCCCACTGTGGCGCCCGCGACGACGGTCGGAACCGGCCCGTTCCGGGACGTCACGGTGGTGGCCTGGGGCGGCGTGGACGGCGTGAGCGTGGTGCGCGACCCCGACGGCGACACCACGGTCACCGCCGTGCGCGACGGCGACACGCTGCGGGTACGCGTCGACGGGCCGCTGGACGTGCGGCGCGTGAGCGTGGTCGGCACGGACCCGCCGCGCCGGGTGGTGCTCGACGGCGAGCCGGTCCCGGTGACGCCGTTCGTGCCGTGGTTCCCCGGCCGGGCCCACCCGGCCGGGATCGCGCCTATTTAGTTTAAGCTTTAGCCGAACCCATGGCCGGGCGCAGGAGGCGGGCAGTACGTGATCAGCATCGACCGGCCGACGGCCGACCTCGGCGACGTGCGGGTGACGAACCGGGCCGCGGTGCTCCGGCACGTCCGCCGGCACGCCCCCTGCTCCCGGGCCGACGTCGCCGCACGCACCGGACTGAACAAGGCCACCGTCTCCAGCCTGGTCGGCGAGCTGATCGAACACGGGCTGCTGCGCGAGACCGGGCTGACCGAGAACCGGGTGGGCCGCCCCGCCACCATGCTCGTCCTCGACGGCGCCCGCTACGTCGGGCTCGGGCTGCGCGTCGGCGCGGACGAGCTGGTCGCGGTGGCCGCCGGGCTGGGCGGCGACCCGGTGCTCACGTGGCGGCGCGCGTTCCCCGCCGCCACCGCCGGCCCCGAGGAGACGGTGAAGGCGCTCGCGGCGCTGACCCGCCGCGCCGTCACCCGCGTCACCGGCGCCGAGCGCACCGTGCTCGGCCTCACCGTGGCCGTGCCCGGGCTGGTCGACGCCGACGGCGACGTGCCGGCCGCCCCGGCGCTCGGCTGGCGTGGCGTACCGCTCGCCGCCGCGTTGCGCCGCGCCCTGCGTGATCCGGGTTTCCCCCTCACCGTCGACAGCGAGGCCAACCTCGCCGTCCTGGCCGAGCAGCGGCACGGCCCGTACGCCGGCACGGCCGACCTGGTGCACCTCACCGGCGGGCCGGTGATCGGCGCGGGCCTGATCAGCGGCGGGCGGCTGCTGCGCGGCAGCAGGGGCTTCGCCGGCGACATCGGGCACCTGCCACTGGCCGCCGACGGCCCGCCCTGCGCGTGCGGGCGGCGCGGCTGCCTGACCGCGCTGCTCGGCGTGGACGCGGTGATCGGCCGGCTGCTGCCGGACGCCGGCCCGGTCACCGATCACCTGCCGGAGATCGAACGGATCCAGGCGCTCGCCCGCGCCGGGGACGAGCCGGTACGCACCGGCCTCACCGAGATCGGCCGGCTGCTCGGCCAGGCGGCGTCGGTGCTGGCCGGGCTGCTCGACCCGGACGTGGTGGTGGTCGGCGGGCACCTGGCGGCGCTCGCGCCGTGGCTGCTGCCGGCCGCCCACGCCGAACTCGCCGCCCGTACACCGGTCCCGCCCGGCGTGCGGCTGGAGGCCAGCACGCTCGGGTCCGCGGCCGGCGCGCTGGGCGGGGCCACCGCGGCGCTGGCCACAGTGGAGGCGGGACGCCTGCCCGCCGGGTGACCCCTTGACCGCACCGGCCGGAAGGTGTCAACCTCGGTAGCGTCGCGTTCCGGGACCGGGCAACCTGCGAAAGCGGCGTGTTTTTCGGCGGTTGTCGAAGCGCTTCACCACCGCTCCGGGCCGACCCCTGCCGACACCGACCACCACCCCTTTTCGCGTACGCGCCGCCCCGTCACCGGCACGGTCGTCGAAGCGCTTCGACGGCCGGGCGACGGCCCGTACGCCGACCGGAGGCGCCCACCATGACCGACCCCGTCCCCCACCGTCTCGACGACCTGCTGGCCCGGCTCACGCTGCCGGAGAAGCTCGGCCTGCTGCACCAGTGGCAGGCGCCGGTGCCCCGGCTCGGCCTGCGCGCGTTCCGCACCGGCACCGAGGCGCTGCACGGCGTCGCGTGGCTCGGCACCGCCACCGTCTTCCCGCAGGCGATCGGCCTGGCCGCGAGCTGGAACCCGGACCTGATCCGGGCGGTCGGGGCCGCCGTCGGCGACGAGGTACGGGTCAAGCACCGCGCCGACCCGGTCCGGGTCGGCCTCAACGTGTGGGCGCCGGTGGTCAACCCGCTGCGCGACCCCCGCTGGGGACGCAACGAGGAGGGCTGGTCCGAGGACCCGTGGCTGACCGGCAAGCTGGCCACCGCGTACGCGCTGGGGCTGCGCGGCGACCACCCGATCCGGCTGCGCACCGCGCCGACGCTCAAGCACTTCCTCGGCTACAACAACGAGACCGACCGGGCCACCACCTCCAGCGACCTGCCACCCCGGGTGCTGCACGAATACGAGCTGCCGGCGTTCCGCGCCCCGCTCGCCGCCGGCGCGGCGGTCGCGGTGATGGCGTCGTACAACCTGGTCGACGGCGTACCGGCGCACCTGAGCCCGCTCATCGAGGGCGAGCTGCGCGGCTACGCCGACGACGACATCATGGTGGTCGGCGACGCCGGGGCGGTCGGCAACATCGCCGGCGTGCAGGAGTACCTGCCCGACCACGTGGCCGGGTTCGCCGCCGCGCTGCGCGCCGGGATCGACAGCTTCACCGAGGACGACGAGGACAGCGCCCCCACGGTGGAACGCCTCACCGAGGCGCTGGCCCGCGGTCTCATCGAGCCCTCCCACGTGGACCGGGCGGTACGGCGGATCCTGTCCGTCCGGTCGCGCCTTGGCGACCTGGACCCGGACCCCCACGACAACGTGCCGCCCCACACGCTCGACAGCCTCGCCCACCGGGAACTCGCCCGCGAGGCCGCCCGCCAGTCGGTCGTGCTGCTGCGCAACGACGGCCTGCTGCCGCTGCGCCCCGGCACCCGCGTCGCGGTGCTCGGACCGCTCGCCGACACCGTGCTCACCGACTGGTACAGCGGCACCCCGCCGTACACGATCAGCGCCTACGCGGGGCTGCTCGGACGGCTGCCGGAGGTGACCACCCACCCCGGCACGGACCGGGTCACGCTGCACGTCGGCGACCGGGCGGTACGCCTCGACGGCGACGGCCCGCTGGCGCTCGGCGACACCGCGGCCGAGTTCGAGGTGGTCGACTGGGGACAGGACGTGGTGGCGCTACGCGCCGTGGACACCGGCCGGTACGTCGGCGCCGACGACGCCGGGGCCCTGGTGGCCGACCGCGAGGGACCAGGCGGCTGGGTGGTACGCGAGACGTTCCGCCTCGACCACCGGCCCGACGGCACGGCGCTGCTGCGTCACCTCGCCACCGGACGGCACGTCGGCGTCGCACCTGACGGGCGGCTGAGCGTGGCCACCGGCGACCCGGCCGCGTTCACCGTGACGCTGCGCGCCGACGGGGCCGCCGACGCCGCCGCGCTCGCCGCCGCCGCCGACGTGGCGGTGGTGGTGCTCGGCAACCACCCGATGGTCAACGGCCGGGAGACCGAGGACCGGGCCGACCTGACGCTGCCCACCGGCCAGGAGGAGCTGCTGCGCGCGGTGCACGCCGCGAACCCGCGTACCGTGCTGGCGCTGACCAGCAGCTACCCGTACGCGGTGGGCTGGGCGCAGGAGCATCTGCCGGCGGTGCTGTGGAGCGCCCACGGTGGACAGGAGCACGGCAACGGGCTCGCCGACGTGCTGCTCGGCGCCGCCGACCCGGGCGGGCGGCTCACCCAGACCTGGTACGCCGACACGGCCGAACTGCCCGACCTGCTCGACTACGACATCATCGGCGCGGACAGCACCTACCTCTACCACCGGGGTGAGCCGCTGTACCCGTTCGGGCACGGGCTCAGCTACGCCGAGTTCGACTACGCTGACCTACGGTTGAGCACCGCCACGGCACGTGCCGGCGAGGAGGTGGAGGTGAGCGTCGAGGTCACCAACACGGGCCGCCGCCCGGGCACCGAAGTGGTGCAGCTCTACACCCGGCAGCGGCGTTCCCGGGTCAAGCAGCCGCTGCGGCAGCTGCGCGACTTCGCCCGCGTCACGCTCGATCCGGGCTGCGCCGCCCGGGTGACGATGCGCCTGCGTACCGCCGATCTGGCCTGGTGGGACGAGACCCGCGCGGCGATGGTGGTGGAGGACACCGTCCACTCGGTGCTGGTGGGCCGGTCCGCTCGCGACATCCGGCTCGTCGGCGCGCTCGCCGTGACCGGAGACGCCACGACGGTCGCCCCGGCCGACCGCAGCTGTGGAGCCGCCCGGTGAGCGGGCGCGTCCCCGGCGAGCAGGTCACCATCGCCGACGTGGCCCGGCACGCCGGAGTGGCCGCCAGCACCGTCTCGTACGTGCTCAGCGGCAAACGCACCATCTCGGCCACCACCCGGGGACGGGTCCTCGACAGCGTCCGCGCGCTGGGCTACCACCCGCACGCCGGGGCGCGCGCCCTGGCCAGTCGCCGCGCCAACGTGATCGCGCTGGTGCTGCCGCTGCGTACCGGCATGCAGGTGCCGGTGGTGATGCGCTTCGCCACCGCAGTGGTCACCACCGCCCGCCGCTACGACCACGACGTGCTGCTGGTCACCGCCGACGAGGGCCCGGCCGGGCTGCACCGCATCGCCGGCAGCGCGCTCGTCGACGGCGTGCTGCTGATGGACGTCGAGCTGGAGGACTCCCGGGTGCCGCTGCTGCGGGAACTGGCGCTGCCGGGTGTCCTGATCGGGCACCCCGCCGACAGCACCGGGCTGGCCTGCGTGGACCTGGACTTCCGGCGCGCCGGTGAGCTGTGCGTGGAACACCTGGCCGCCGCCGGGCACCGGCGGATCGCGCTGCTCGGCGCGCCCGCCGCGGTCTACGACCGGGGCACCGGGTTCGCCCACCGCACCCGCGCCGGGGTACGCGCCGCCGCCGGGCGGCTCGGCGTCGACGCGGTGACCCGGCCCTGCGAGGAGGGACCGGCTGCGGTACGCCGCGACCTGGAGGCGCTGCTCGCCGACCACCCGGACGTCACCGGCCTGGTGGTGCAGAACGAGTCGGCGGTCGGGCCGGTGCTGGCCACGCTGCCGCTGCTCGGCCGCCGGGTGCCGCGCGACGTGTCGGTGGTCGCGATCTGCCCGGACGAGCTGGCCGAGCAGTCCGCGCTCACCTGCGTACCGGTGCCCGCCGAGGAGGTCGGCCGGCAGGCGGTGGCGTTGCTGATGCGGCGGCTGAGCGGCGAGGGAGTGCCGGAGGTGACGTTGCTGGAACCGCACCTCACCGTGCGGGACACCAGCGCCCGCCGGTGACCGTGCACCGCGTCCACGACACCGCGCCGGCCGCCGACTGGACCGACGCGTTCCTCACCGGCAACGGCGAGCTGGGACTCATGGTCCACGGGCAGCCGTACGCGGAGCGGATCGTGGTGAACCACCACCGGCTCGTCCTGCCCAACGGCACCCGGGACGCCCGCGCGCCCGAGCTGGCCGGCCGGATGCCGCACATCCGCGCGCTGGTGCTCGCCGGGCGCCGTGCCGAGGCCGCCCGGCTGCTCACCGGCGGCCGGGAGCTGGAGTGGACCCAGTCGTTCCACCCCGGGTACGCGCTCACCGTCGACGCACCGCCGGGACCGGTACGCGGCTACCGGCGCGACACCGACTTCACCACCGGGGAGGTGGAGGTGCAGTGGTCGGGCGGGCGGCGGCGTTGCTTCGCCTCCCGCGCCGACGGCGTGGCGGTGCTCCACCTCGACCAGGGCGACTGCGTGGTCGATGTGACCGGTGAGCTGCCCGGCCGGCCCGCCGACGTGGTGTACGAGCAGGCCGCTTACCGCCGCGACGGGCTGGTGTTCCTGCGGGTACGCGCCCGCTACCCGCACGCCGGCGGGGCGTACGGGTTCGAGGGGTTGACGCTGCTGCGCGGCGACGTGAGCGTCGACGGCGACCGGGCGCGGGTACGCGGACCGGCCCTGCTCACCACGCTCGTCGACCGGCCCGACGCGCCGCCGTGGCGTACCCGGGACTCGGAACGGCGGCTCGCCGCGCTGGCCGGGGACTACGACGCGCTGCTGGCCCGGCACGCGCCGCGCCATCGCGGCCCGTACACCCGGGTCGGCCTGGACCTCGGCGTGCCCGCCGCCGACCGGGCGCTCCCGGTGGGTGAGCTGCTGGCCCGGCAGGCCGCCGCGCCGCACCGGCTGGACCCGGCGCTGCTGGAGCGGCTGTTCCACTCCGGCCGGTACCTGCTGTTCAGCGCCAGCGGGGTGCTGCCGCCCCGGCTGACCGGGCTGTGGCTGGGCTCCTGGGACGCGGCGTGGGCCGGTGACTTCACCACCGACGCGAACCTGAACCTGCAACTCGCCGGGGCGAACGTGGGCGCGCTGCCGGAGGTGACAGCGGCGCACGCCCGGCTGGTCGCCGCGCAGGTGGCCGACTGGCGCGCCAACGCCCGGGCCGTGTACGGCGCGCGCGGGCTGCTCGCGCCCAGCCGCACCGACGGTGAGCACGGGCACCTGTTCCACGTCCACCCCGACTGGCCGTTCACCGCGTGGCTGGCCGGCGCGGACTGGCTGCTGCACCCGCTGCACGAACATCACCTGGTCACCGGCGAGCCGCTGGGTCCGGTGGCCGGCTGGCTGGCCGAGGTGGCGGACTTCTTCGCCGACGTGCTCACCGATGTGGACGGGCAGCCGGCGCTGGTGCCGTCGTACTCGCCGGAGACCGGCCCGTACGACGACACCGGCCGGACCGCGCCGGTCGCGATCAACGCCACCATGGACGTCGCCGCGGCCCGGCACGCGCTACGGCTGGCCGCCGAGGTGACCGGCGAGGACCGGTGGGCCGGGGTGCGGCCTCCCGGCTACCTGGTGGACGGGCGCGGCGCGCTCGCCGAGTGGGCGTGGCCCGGCAGCACCGGCGACGAGAACCACAGGCACGTCAGCCACCTGTATCCGGTGTGGCCGCTCGACGAGATCAACCCGGACGACACCCCGGAACTGGCCGCCGCCGCGCACCGGGCGCTGACGCTGCGCGGCGACGAGAACCAGTCCGCGCACGGCAGCCTGCACCGGGCGCTGGCGGCGGCGCGGCTGCACGACGGCGACCTGGTCGCGGCGAACCTGGGCAAGATCCTCGGCGCGGACATGTTCTTCCGGTCGCTGATGAGCGCGCACAACCCGGGCCGGACCACGTACAACGCCGACGCCGCGCACACGCTGCCGGCGGTGCTGATCGAGTCGCTCGTGCAGTCCCGCCCCGGGGTGCTGCGGCTGCTGCCCGCGCCGCTACCCGATCTGCCCGCCGGGACGCTGCGCGGCGTCACCTGCCGGGGCCGGGTCACCGTCGAGGAGCTGACCTGGGCGCCGGGCCGAGTCCGGGCCCGGCTGGTGTCGCCGGTGGCGCAGCGCGTGGTGGTGCACGCACCCGGGGACCGCCGTGCGGTGGATCTGGTTCCGGACCGGCCGTGCGAGGTGGTGTTCGGCTAGAGGTTGTCGGGCTGGCGCAGCGCCGGGTGGCTCTCGCCCGGCGCGGCGTACCAGGGCGGGGCGTCGTCGGTCAGGGCGGTGCCGATCCGCAGCCGCGCCCAGTCGTCCAGTTCGGGCAGCGCGTCCGGGGCGAACCAGGCCACCGCCAGCGACTCGTCGCCGTCGGCCGTCGGCGCGCCGCCGATCGCCCGGCAGCGGAACCAGACGTTCAGGTATTCGCAGGCGTCCCCGTTGGGGTAGACCACCGGGTGGGTGGCGACACCGGCGAGCCGGTCGATAGCCACCTTGACGCCGGTTTCCTCGTGGACCTCGCGCACCAGCGCGTCGGCTGGTTGCTCGCCCGGGTCGACGGTGCCGGCCGGGACCGACCAGCGGCCGTTGTCGCCCCGGCGGGCCAGCAGCACCCGTCCCGCGTCGTCGGTGACCACGCCGCTGACGCCGTACAGCATGAGCAGGTCGTGGCCGACGTGGCGGCGCAGCCGGGCGATGTAGGGCGAGACGGCCATGCGCGCACGCTACCCGCCGGCCTGCCGGTGCCGCCGGACCATGCCCTCGGCCAGCGCCGCACCGTCCAGGTCACCGGCGGCCAGCCTTCCGGCGACGGTACGGCGCACGATCCGGTCCGCGAGGGCCGGGGCGTGCCGGGCCAGCGCCAGTTCGATCCGGCCGCGCCGGGTGGTGGCCACGTCCCGTGGCGCGCGGCGGGCGGTCGCGGCGCGCAGGATCGCCGCCACCACTCCCTCCACGGGTTCCGGCCGCGACACTCCGCTCAGCGACAGCCCGGCCGCCACAGTGCTGTCGTGGATCGGGGAGGCGACCATGCTCGGGTAGACCACGCTGACGCCGACGTGGGTGCCTACTTCGTGGCGCAGCGCGTCGGCGTACGCGACGAGCGCCCGCTTGCTGACCCCGTACGCGGCTGCGAGGGGCAGCGGCAGCACGGCCATCCGGCTGGCCACGAAGATCACCCGGCCGCGTGCGGCCTCCAGGGCGGGCATCGCGGCGGCGGTGGTCCGCCAGGCGGCGAGCAGGTTCACCTCGATCTGGCGGCGTACCACCTCGTCCGGCGGCAGCTCGGCGGGCGCGGGCCCGCCCACACCGGCGTTGTTGATGAGCAGGTCGAGTCCGCCGAGCCGGTCGATCGCGGCGGCCACGGCCGGTGGCGTCGCGGCCGGGTCGGTCAGGTCGACGCCGAGCACCGCAGGGGTGGCATCGGGGTCGGCGTGCAGGTCCAGCCCGACCACGTGCGCGCCTGCGGCGGTGAGCGCGGCACCCAGGTGCTGCCCGAACGTGCCGCGCGCGCCGGTGACCAGCACGCGTCGTCCGGCCAGGGCGCTGCGGCCCGGCGTGCCGGATCCGGCGGCCGAGCCTCGGCCTGCCGCGCCGGATCCGGTCCGCTGCGCGTCCTCGGCCGGGGGCCGTCCCGGGGCGTTCATCGTGCCGCTCCGGCGCGGCGCCGGCCGGCGGCCAGTTCGCGGCCCAGTTCGGCCAGGTAGACGTCGAAGTCGACGCGCATGTGCGGTCGGCGTTGCCCCCACCGGGCGGTGGCGGCGCGCAGCTCGTCGCGGCAGGCGGCGGCCTGCCGGGCCGCGTCCGGTGGCGTCCAGGTGCCGGCCAGCCGCGCGGCGACCAGCCGGGCCTGCGCCTCGACCAGGGGGAACGCGGCGCCGGTGGACTGCATGAGCCCGACGAATGCCAGCCCGGGGGCGTCGAGGTGGAACACGTGCCGGTACAGCGGAAGCCGGTCGGGGCCGTCGCCGAGCAGCGCCGGGTCGAGGAACGGCATCTCGACGCGGTAGCCGGTGCACCAGACGACCAGGTCGATCTCGTCGTGGCGGCCGTCGGTGAACTCGACCCGGTCGCCGTCGAAGCGGGCGATGCCGGGCCGGGCCTGGATGTCGCCGTGGGTGAGGCGGGACAGCAGCGCGTCGGACAGCGTCGGGTGGTCCTGGAGGAAGCCGTGCGCCGGTGCGGGCAGCCCGTACCGGGTGGGCGGGCCGACCGCGGTGGTGATCATGGTTTGGCTGATCCGCTGCCGCAGCCGCCACGGCAGCCGGCGGGCCAGCGCGCCGTTGAGCGTGTCCGACGGGCGGCCGAGCAGGTACTTCGGCACCACCCAGACGCCGCGGCGCAGCGACAGCAGCGTGCGTGCGGCGGCGTACGAGGCGTCGACGGCGATGTCCATGGCGGAGTTGCCGCCACCGACGACGAGGACCCGCCGCCCGGCGAGCTGTTCCGGCCCTCGGTAGTCGTGGCTGTGCATCTGCTCGGCGGCGCACTCGCCGGGGTACGGCTCGGGCCGCTTCGGCACCCGGTTGTGCCCGTTGGCGACCACCACCGCCTCGACGTCGACAGCGACCGGGCCGTCCGGGCCGGTGGCGCGTACCCGCCAGCCGTCGCCGGTGCGGGTGACCCGCTCGACGGTGTGGCGCAGCCGTACTGCCTCGCGCAGGCCGAACCGGTCGGCGTAGTCGGCGAGGTAGCCGGCGACGCGGGTGTGGTCGGGGTAGTCGGGCCAGTCGGCGGGCATCGGGTGGTCGGCGAACTCGGTGCGCCCCTTGCTGGTGTTCAGGTGCAGCGTCCGGTACGCGGGCGAGCCGGGTGCGCCGTACACCCAGAGGCCGCCGAGCGTGTCGGCCGCCTCGAACGCGACGGCCGGGATGCCGGCGTCGGCGAGCGCCTTGAGCGTGGCCAGTCCGGCGGCTCCGGCGCCGACGACGGCGACCCTCGGTGTGGCCATACCCGCCTCCTTAATCCAACGACTGATGGATAATCCCCGGAGCGCGGGCCGGCGTCAAGGCCGGGCGCCGCCGTACAGCGCGTCGAGGAAGCGGTGCACGAACGCCCGGAACTCCCGCCGCTCGCGCGCGCCCGAGCCGGTCCCAGCCGCCAGGGCCACCACGTGCCCGTGCACCGTCCAGACCAGGGAACGCACCGTCACGTGCGGCGTCGGCTCGGTCAGCGCGCCCGCCTCGGCCGCCGCGACGAGCAGCTCCTCGACCAGCCCGTACAGCGGCGCGGCGTAGCGGCGGTCCAGCTCGCCGTGCCGCTGCGGCTCCAGCCAGCGGCGCAGCCACAACGCGGTGGTCTCCGGACGGTCCTCCAGGAAGTCGACGAACACGTCCAGCAGGTCGTGCAGCGCGCGCAGCGCGTCGTGCGGCCCGGCGGACAGGGCCGCCCGGGCGCGCTCCCCGGCTGCCTCGATGACCTCCCGCTCGGCGCTGAACACCCGGGCGAAGCAGGCGTCGTAGAGCTGCGCCTTGGTGCCGGTGTGGTGCACCACGGTGGCGGCGTCCACCCCGGCCGCGGCGGCGACGTCGCGGACGCTGACCGCGTCGAAGCCCCGCTCGGCGAACAATGCGGTGGCGGCGGCGAGCACCAGGTCACGGGTCGGGCGCTGGTCGTCGCGGCGGGGCCGACCGGGCCGGCGGCGAGGCATGGTCATCCGGCCATTGTTCCCCCTACAATCCAGCAACCGTTGGATTGGGGGCGGCGTGCCCCGAGGACAGGAGGCCGCGATGACCGGGCTGGATCAGCGCTCCGACGCGCTCACCCTGCCACGCGGCCCGCTCGCCGGGTTCGCCACCGGCTCACTCGGCATGGGCGTCTGGGTGACAGTGCCCGGGCTGCTGCTGCTCTACTTCCTGACCGACGTGCTGGCGGTCGCCCCGTGGCTGGCCGGGCTCACCCTGCTGCTGCCGAAGATCGCCGACGTGCTGCTGCACCCGTGGATCGGGCACCTCTGCGACGTCGAGCAGGCCCGCCGGGGTCACCGCCGACGGCTGCTGCTGGCCGGGTGCGCGCTGCCGCTGGCGTTCGCCGCGCTGTTCGCCGTGCCCGGCGGCCTCACCGGCGCCGCCGCGGCCGGCTGGGTGGCGGTGTTCTTCGTCGCCGGCAACCTGCTGTTCGCCGCGTACCAGGTGCCCTACCTGGCGACCCCTGCCGATCTGCGGATCGGCTACCACGAGCGGACCCGGCTGATGGCGTTCCGGATGGTGGTGCTGACGCTCGGCATCCTGGTCTCCGGGCTGCTCGCGCCGCTGCTGGCCGGCGGCGACGACGCCACCCGCGACGGTTACCTGCTGATGGGCGTGGTGCTGGCGGCCGGGATGCTCGCCGCGATGCTGGTCGGCGTCGCCGGGATCGGCCGGCTGCGCCGTACCGCCGCCGACACGGCCCCGCCGCACGGTCCGGGCGGGTGGCGGGCGCTGGCCGCGAGCCTGCGGGACCGGCAGTTCCGCTGGCTGGTCGGCGCGTACCTGGCCATGTCCACCACCACCCACCTCGTGCTGGCCGGCGTGCCCTACTACGCCGAGTACGAGCTGGGCCGCCCCGGACTCACCACAGTGCTCGTGGCCGCGTTCGTCGCGCCCGCGCTGCTGGTGACCCCGGTCTGGCTGACGGTGGCGCGGCGGATCGGCAAGCAACGCGCCCTGCTCGCCGCGCAGGCCGCGTTCGCCGCCGGGTCGCTGGTGCTGGCGATCGGCCGTCCCGCCGGACTGCCGGTGCTGGTGGCCGCCGTGGCGGTGCTCGGCGTGGCGTTCGCCGGCATGCAGTTGCTGCCGTTCTCCATGCTGCCCGACGTGATCCGCGCGGGCGGCGGCGCCGAGCGGGCCGGCACGTACACCGGGGTGTGGACCGCCACCGAGGCCACCGGCGCGGCGCTCGGCCCGTACGCGTACGCGCTGTGCCTGGCCGCCGGCGGGTTCGTGGCCTCGACCGCCGGGCAGACCGTGACCCAGTCCCCGGCCGCGCTGGACGCGCTGCGCTACGGCTTCGGGCTGCTGCCCGCCGCCGTGATGGTGGTAGCGGTGCTGTTGCAGCGCCGCTACACCCTCGACGGCGCGGCCCGCGCCGACGCCGCCGGATAGACTTCGCCCCCGATGGACGCCGAGCCCGCCACCGACACCCGACCCTGCGCCCACTGCGGACGCGACGTGCCGCAGCGCGTCGGCGCGGGCCGCCCGTTCCGCTACTGCCGGGACAACGACGGCGCCTGCCAGCGGGCCGCGCGCAACTCGCGGATGCGTCACCGCAACTCCCCCGGCCTGCCCGGGCAGGTGGCGCGCACCTGGGAGGCGGTGGACCGGCTCGACCAGATCGTCGAGACCCTCACCGAGGCGCTGCACGCCGAGCTGTCCCCGGCGGGTGTGGAACGGCAGCTCGCCGAGCTGCGCGCGGAGACGTCCGCGCAGGTGGCGGCCGCGCACGCCGAGCGCGACGAGGCGCGCCGCGAGGCCGAGGACGCGACCGCGGCGGCGGCCCGCGAACGGCAGCAGGCCCGCGCCGCGTACGCCGAACGCGACGCCGCCGCCGACCGGGCCGAGCGGGCAGAGGCGGCGGCCGCGACGGCCGCCGAGCGGGTCGCCGCCGCCGAGGACGCCCGCGACGCGGCCCGCGCCGAGGCGGGCGCGGCGCAGGCGCTGCGGGTGCAGGCCGAACGCGACCGCGACGCCGCCCGGCACGACCTGCGCACGGTACGCGCCGAACGCGACGCCGAACGCCGCCGCGTCGCTGAGCTGACCACCGAACGGGACACCGCCCGCGCCGACGCCGAGCGGGCCACCCGGTCCGCCGCCGAGGCCCTGGACCGGGCCGAACAGTCCCGCGCCGACGCCGACCGGGCGCGCGCCGACGCGCAGGCCGCGCAAGGGCGGGCCACCGAGGCCGAGCGCGCGGCGCGGACCGCCGCCGAACGCGCCGACGCCGAGGCCACCGCAGCGCGGGCGGCGCGCGCCGAGCGGGACCGGGCCGACGCGGTACGTGCCGACGCCGAGGCGGCGCTGGAGCGGGCCCGCGCCGAGGCGAGCGCGGCGATCGAGGCGGTCCGCGCCGAGGCTGCCGCTGCCGTCGAGCGGTTCCGTGCCGACGTGGCCGCCGCGGTGGAGCAGGCCGCGGCCCGTACCGCCGAGCGGGACGCGCTCGCCGCGGAGCTGGCCGACGTGCGGCGTGCCGCGAGCGCCGCCGAGGCGCGGGCGGCCGACCTGGCCGCGCGCACGGCCGTGATCGAGGCGGACCGGGACGCCGCGCAGCGGCGCGCCGGGCAGCTCGCCGACCAGGTCAGTGACCTGGCGACGGCGCTGGCGCGGCTCGGCACCCGCACCGGCTGACCGCCACGGGCTGGGAAGGGGGCAGCGCCGGACCCGTGCCGGCGGGGAGGATCGGGGCATGGGAAAGACATACGAGCGCATCGACGGCCGGCTGCGGGACTTCATCGAGGCGCAGCCGATGTTCTTCGTCGCCACCGCCCCGCTGTCCGGTGACGGCACCGTCAACCTGTCCCCGAAAGGGCTGCGCGGCTGCTTCGCGGTGCTCGACGAGCACACGGTGGCGTATCTGGACTTCGCCGGCAGCAACGCCGAGACCATCGCCCACCTGCGGGAGAACGGCCGGATCACGCTGATGTGGTGCGCGTTCGCCGGCCCGCCGAACATCGTGCGGGTGCACGGGCGCGGCGAGCCGGTGTTCCGCGACGACCCGCGCTGGCCCGGCCTGCTGCGGCACTTCCCCGACATCGACCCCGGCCCGCACGGCCTGCGGGCGATCATCGTGGCGCACGCCGAGCTGATCCGCGACACCTGCGGCTACGCGGTGCCGTTCATGACCTACGACGCCGACCGCGACCTGCACGAACGCCGGTTCGCCCGGGAGGACGACACGTCGCTGAGCGCGTACTTCGCCGGCAAGGACCACGTCGCCACCAGCATCGACGGGCTGCCCGGCCTGCCGCTGCCACTGCCGCCCACTCCGTCGGTGTGAGCCAGGTCAGTGGATGCCGGCCATCAGGGTCCGGATCTGGCGGGTGAACATCACCGCGGCCAGGCCCAGCACCACCGAGGCCAGCCCGAAGGTCAGGAAGTACACCGGCTGCGACCAGGCGCCGGCCAGCCGGGCCACCTGGCCGCCGATCGCGTCGCCGACGGCGGTGGCGAGGAACCACAGGCCCAGCATCTGACTGGCGTACTTGACCGGGGCCAGTTTGGTGGTGGCGGACAGGCCGACCGGGCTCAGCGACAGCTCGCCGGCCACCTGGATCGCGTACACCGCGACCAGCCACAGCGGTGAGACCAGGTCGCCGCCGACGGCGGCCCGCGCGGCGGCGGCCATCAGCACGAACGACAGACCGTTGAGCACCAGGCCGACCGCGAACTTCGTGGGCGTGGACACCCGGTGCCCGAGCTTGAGCCACAGCGCGGCGGCCAGTGGCGCGCCGATGATGATCAGGATCGGGTTCACCGACTGCAGCCAGGACGCCGGGAAGGTGAACCCGCCCACCGAGCGGTCGGTCTGGTCGGCGGCGAAGATGTTCAGCACCGATCCGGCCTGGTCGTAGATGAGCCAGAAGGAGGCGGCGAACACGAACAGCCACACGTACGCCTTCATGCGGCTGCGTTCGGTGCCGCTGATCTCCCGGTCGGTGAGGATGCGCGCGAAGTAGCCGACTGTCACCAGCACCGTCACCACGGTGAGCAGGTTGACCACGGTGTCGACGGTGAACCAGCCGGCCAGCAGCAGCACCAGCAGCACCGCGAGCAGAATCCCTGTGGCCACGCCGATGCGGGTCAGCGCGCGTCGCCGGTCCGCGCCGAGCAGTGGGTCCGCCGGGCGGGCGCCGGCGTCGCCGAGGTTGCGCCGGCCCAGCACGTACTGGAGTACGCCGAAGGTCATGCCGACCGCCGCGGCGCCGAACCCCAGATGCCAGTTGATCTTCTCGCCGAGGAAGCCGGTGATCAGCGGAGCGATGAACGCGCCCAGGTTGATGCCCATGTAGAAGATCGAGAACCCGGCGTCGCGGCGCGGCGAGTCCCGCTCGTACAGGTCACCGACCATGGTGGAGATGTTCGGTTTGAGCAGGCCGGTGCCGAGCACGATCAGCGCCATGCCGGCGAACACGCTCCACCCGGTCGGGATCGCCATCACGTAGTGGCCGGCGGCGATCACCACGCCGCCCCACAGCACACTGCGTCGCGCGCCGATCAGCCGGTCCGCCACCCAGCCACCGGGCAGGGCCATCAGGTAGACCATGGCGTTGTAGGTGCCGTACACGGCGTTGGCGCTGGACTCACCGATGTCGAGTCCGCCGTCGGCGACCGCGGCGGTCAGGTACAGCACCAGGATCGCCCGCATGCCGTAGAAGCTGAACCGCTCCCACATCTCGGTGAGGAAGAGCGTGGACAGCGCACGGGGATGACCGAAGAAGGTCTTGCCCGCGGGTGGCCGGGCCCCGACCGGCGCGTCACTGCTCATCGTCACCTCCGGCACGCAAACAGGTGGGTAACATCCCCATTGACAGGCGAAACACTCCACCGATTCGGCCCGGCCGGGGACGACCCCGCCGGGCAGCTGTCATGGCCGGTTACCCTTGGTTCTTCCGACCCGCGTACGGCCCTGCCGACGTGGGTGGGGAATGGGCGAACGGTGACCGGCCGTTACACCTGAAGACCAGCACCACGGACGAGGGGAAGTCGATCATGGGCGAGCGCATGCTGCGCGGTAGCCGGCTGGGCGCGGTCAGCTACGAATCCGACCGCAACACGGAGCTCGCGCCGCGCCAGACCCGCGAGTACCTCTGCGCCAAGGGCCACCAGTTCGAGGTGCCGTTCGCCGTCGACGCCGAGGTCCCGACGACCTGGGAGTGCAAGTTCGACGGCAGCGTCGCCCGCCTGGTCGACGGCACCGAGCCGGAGCAGAAGAAGGCCAAGCCGCCGCGTACCCACTGGGACATGCTGCTGGAGCGGCGCTCGATCGCCGAGCTGGAGGACATCCTCGCCGAGCGGCTCCAGGAGGTCCGGACCCGTCGCGGTCGCGCCTGAGCATCTCCCGCATGACCGAAAACGCCCCCGGGTCACCCGGGGGCGTTTCCGTTGCCCGGGCGGGGCGCGGTCGCCAGTTCGGGGTGGTGGCGGGGTCGGGCGCGGTCTGATGCCACCACCTCGGCGAAGTGGAGTCGATCAAGCCGATGGCCCGGCGCAACGCAGCGCGGCGGGCGTGCGTCAGCGGTCGACGATTTCGCCCTCGATGGCCTTGCCGGGGTCGGTGACCGGCTGGGGCGTCGGCGAAGGCGCCGGACCAGGCGACGGTGACGGCGCGGGCTGCGGGGTCGGCTGCGGCGCGCCCCGGTACACCCGTACCCGCCGTGGCCCGAACAGGTCACCGGCGACCATCGACGACACCCGCCGCTCGGTGGCCCGGCGCACCCCGCCACCGGCCAGCCGGCGCATCGGCGGCAGCAGCAACAGCAGGCCCACCACGCCGCTGACCAGGCCCGGCATCGCCAGCAGCAGCGCACCCAGCAGCCCGACCAGCCCGTCGGTCACCTCGGGGCCCGGTGGACGGCCGGCCTGCGCCGCCGCGCGGAATCCGCGCCACGCCCGCATGCCCTCGCGGCGCAGCAGCACCAGCCCCAGCAGGGACGCGCCGAACACCAGCAGCACCGCCGCGCCGAACCCGACAGCCCGGCCGACCAGCACGAAAACGGTCAGCTCCAGCAGCGCCAACAGCAGCAGGGCCGGGGGTACGTACTTCAGTCCTCGGCGCATCTCACCTCATCCGCCCGGGGTCATCACGCCCCTCAAGCATGACACGCCTCGGCTCAAGGCCAGCGGGCGAGCGCGTCCGGGCGGGCGGACGCGGTCGCCAGGCGGTCCCGCACCCCCCACCGGGTGACCCGCCACAGCGCCTCGGCCACGATCAGCGGGCTCATCTTGCTGTCGCCGTGTTCCCGCTCGGCGAACGTGATCGGCACCTCCACGATGCGTACCCCGGCTCGGTGCGCCAGCCGGGACAGCTCGACCTGGAAGGCGTACCCCTGGGAGCGCACCGAGTCCAGGTCGATGGCGTCCAGCGCGCTGCGCCGGTACACCCGGTAGCCGCCGGTGGCGTCGCTGACCGGCATGCCCAGCGCGAGCCGCGCGTACAGGTTGCCGACCCGCGACAGCAGCAGCCGCTGCCACGGCCAGTTCAGCACCCGCGCGCCGCGCGTCCACCGGGAGCCGATCACCACGTCGGCGTCGCGGGCGGCGTCCAGCAGCGCCGGCAGGTCCTCCGGCGCGTGCGAGCCGTCGGCGTCCATCTCCACCACGGCGTCGTAGCCGCGTGCGCGGGCCCAGGCGAAACCGGCCAGGTAGGCCGCGCCGAGCCCTTCCTTGCCTTCGCGGTGCAGCACGTGCACCCGCGGGTCGTCCCCGGAGAGCCGGTTCGCGATCGCGCCGGTGCCGTCTGGGCTGTTGTCGTCGGCGACGAGCACGTCCACCGCGGGCGCCGCCGCGCGTACCCGGGCGACGATCCGCTCGACGTTGTCGGCCTCGTTGTAGGTGGGGATGACCACCAGGACCCGCCCCACCCCGGGGTGGCCGGCCGTCCGCCTGTCGGCTGTCACCGCCACCGTCGCACCGCCTCCCGCTCGTCGGCTCAGCCGGGAGCGACCTCCCGGCGCCGGCGCAGCACGGCCGCGCCGGCCAGGGCCGCGACCGCCAGCGCCGTGAGCGCCACCTCCGGCCACACCCCGGCCGTGGTCGCCGGGGTACGCCCGTTGCCGAGTTCCATCTGCCGCACCACCACCGCGGCGGTGTTGAACCCGGTCGCACCGTCTACCCGCCCGTCGGGGGTAACGAACCCGGACACTCCGACCGTGGAGGCCATCAACGCGGCCCGGCCGTGCTCCACCGCCCGCAACCGCACCATGGCCAGCTGCTGGCGGGCCTCGGCCACGTCGAACGTGGCGTTGTTCGTCTGCACCACCAGCAGCTGCGCGCCGCCGGTCACGGTGTCCCGGACGATCCCGTCGTAGGCGACCTCGAAGCAGATCACGTCGCCGAGGACCGCCGCGCCCGCGTCGACCACGCCGGGCCGGTCACCGGGGACGAAGTCGGAGCTGACCCGGTCGACCTGCGAGCTGACCATGCGGGCGAGGGATCGCAGCGGCACGTACTCGGCGAACGGCACCGGATGCCGCTTGACGTACGTCTGGTCCAGGTCGACGCCCGTGCCGGGCCGCCACAGCAGCCCCACGTTGCGCACCTGCCCCGCCTCCGGGCCGGCGAGCACCGCGCCGACCAGGATCGGCGCGCCGATCGCGTCGGCGGCCTGCCCGATCCGTTCCCCCGCGGCCGGGTTGCGCAGCGGGTCGATGTCGCTGGAGTTCTCCGGCCACACCACCAGGTCGGGGCGGGGCTGCCCGCCCTCGGTGACCCGTTCGGCCAGTTCCAGCGTGGCGTCGACGTGGTTGTTGAGCACCGCCTGCCGCTGCGCGTTGAAGTCCAGCCCGAGGCGCGGCACGTTGCCCTGCACGATCGCGACGGTGACGGTGCCGTCCGCGCCGCGTACCTCGGCGGGCACGGCCGGTCCGGCGGCGAGCAGCGCGACCAGCCCGGCGGTGAGCCCGGCCACCGGCCGCCACTGCCCGGGCGCGCGACGCCAGTCCCGCCACGCCACCGCGACGAGGATCCCACCGGCGACCGCTACCGCGAACGTGACCAGCGGCGCGCCGCCGAGCGCGGCCAGCCGCAGCATCGGCGACGTGTCCTGGCTGAACGCCAGCCGCCCCCACGGGAACCCGCCGAACGGGGTCCGGTCGCGCAGCGCCTCCTGCCCCACCCACAACACGCCGGTGAGCAGCGGCCATGCCGCCCGGTGCCGGTCGGCCAGCGGCGACACCCAGGCGGTGGCGGCGCCCAGCAGCGCCAGGTAGGCGGCCTGCAGCAGCGACAGCAGCGCCCACGGCAGGTAGCCGGTGTGCAGGTTCGTCCACTCCAGCAGCGGCGCGAACAGCGCCACCCCGGCCAGGAAGCCCAGCCCGGCGCCGGCCCGCAACCGCCGCCGGTGCGCGGCGGCCGCCAGCAACGCCACCCCGACCGGGGCGAGGGGCCACATCCCGTACGGCGGGAACGCCAGCAGCAGCGCCACCCCGGCCAGTACGGCGGCCGGCACGGCCAGCGTCAGCGGCAGGGGACGCGCCCCGTCGGCGACGGTGCGCGACTGCTCCTGCTCCAGCGTCGTCACCGGCTTCTCACCACGATCACGGGCCGAAGGCTACCCGCCCGTACCGGCCGTCGGCCCGCGCCCCTGCGCCACCGATCGGGCAACTGCGCCTCGGTGGGCGGGGCCCGCTGCCATGCTCGGCAGCATGAACGCTGAGCGGGGACGGGGTCGTGTCCTGCCGACCGCGCCCGGCTCGCGCGTCACCCGGGTGGAGTTGTTCTACGACCTGGTGTTCGTGTTCGCGTTCCTGAACGTCACGAACGTCCTCTCCGAAACCCTGAGCGGCAGGTCGTTGCTGGCGGGACTGCTGTTGCTGTTGCTGCTGTGGTGGTGCTGGGTGTCCTTCGCCGCCCTGGGCAACGTCGTCCGCACCGACCAGGGGGTGATGCCGCTTGTCGGCTCGGTGACGGTGGCCGCGCTGTTCGTGCTGACGCTGAGCACACCGTCGGCGTTCGCCGAGGAGCAGGCGCAGCAGCAGTCCGGTCCGCCCGGTCTGGTCTTGTTCGCCTGCTGCTACCTCATCATCCGGGCGGCCCAGGTGCTGGTGTTCCTGGCCCGCAGCAGCCGCCGCGGACGGACCGCCCTGCGCCTCGGTCTCCCACCGCTGACCAGCGTGGCGTTGATCCTCGCCACCAAGGCACTGCCCGAGTCACCCCAGCAGCCATGGGCGAGGTGGCTGCCGCTGGCGCTGTGGCTGGCCGCGGTCTGCGTCGAGTACACCTCCGGGGGCCTCGCCCCCAGCGCCGGGCTGACAGTCGTGTCCGCCGCCCACTGGGCCGAGCGATACGCGCTGATCCTGCTCATCGCGCTCGGCGAGTCGATCATTTCGCTCGGGCTGGGACCGAAGCTGAGCGCAGGCTTGCCGGCCACGTGGCCGGTGATCGTGGCGTCGGTGCTCGGCGTCACCATCATCGCGTCCCTGTGGTGGCTGTACTTCGACACTCTGGCACCCGCGCTGGAGCAGCGGCTGCATCGCACCCGCGACGTCCGGGCACGAGCGGCGCTCGCCCGCGACGCCTACGCCTACCTGCACCTGCCGCTGATCACCGGGATCATCCTGTTCGCCCTCGGGCTCAAGCGCTACCTCACCGTCATCTCCCACCCGCACGGCGATCCCTGGTGGGAACACGCCGCCGAGCTGGACAGCCGGGTGCTGTTCGCCGGGGTGGTCATCTACATGTTGGGACTGCTGGCGCTGGCGGTGCGGGCGACCCAACGGATTCCGGCGGTCGCCACCTGTGTGGTGCTCGTGCTGGCGGTGGGGCTGCCGTGGGCGGGCCGGCTGCCGGTGGTGGCCGCTCTGGCGATCCTGGCGGCGGTCAGCGTCTTCCTGGTGCTGTTCGGTCTGCGCGCGGGTGACCCGTGGCGTCGTCAGGTGCGCCGGACCGCGTTGGACGAGCAGGTCGCCGCCGAGCGGGAGCAGTCCGAATGGCGCCGGCGTCACCTGTGACCGGCGGGTGGGGAGTGTGGGCGGTGCCGGCGACAGGCGACAATCGGGCCCATGCGGTTCGGTGTGCTCGGCGCGACCCAGGCGTACGCGGCCGACGGCAGCGCGCTCCCGGTCGCCGGTGAGCGGCTGCGCGCCCTGCTGGTGCTGCTGCTGCTCGACGCCGACCGCACGGTGCCGCCGCGGCGGCTCATCGACGGCGTCTACGGCGACCGGCCGCCGGAGCAGGCCGCGAACGCGCTGCAGTCGCAGGTGTCGCGGCTGCGGCGGCTGCTGCCCGGGGCGCGCATCGAGTTCGGTCCGGCCGGTTACCGGCTGGCCGTCGACCCGCAGCGGGTGGATGTGCACCGGTTCACCCGGCTGGCCGGGGCGGGACGGGCGGCGCTGGCCGACGGTGATCCGCGCGGCGCGGCGGCGCTGCTGCGCGACGCGCTGGACCTGTGGCGCGGCGAACCCCTCGCGGATGTCGCCGGGGCGCCGTTCGCCGACGTCGAGGCGGCCCGGCTGCGCGAGCTGCGCCTGGCGGCGATCGAGGACCGGGTCGAGGCGGACCTGGCGCTCGCGCCGCCCGGGGCGCCGCTGATCGCCGAGCTGCGGGCCCTGGTGGCGGCGCATCCGCTGCGGGAGCGGCTGCACGGGCTGCTGATGCGCGCCCTGCACGGCGCGGGCAGCCGCGCCGAGGCCCTCGCCGCGTACGCCGACGCGCGCCGCGTGCTGGCCGAGGAGCTGGGCGCCGACCCGTCGGCGGAGCTGGTCGCGTTGCACGCCACGCTGCTGCGCGACGACCCCGCGCCGCCGGCGCGGCTGCCCGCCCCGCTGACCAGCTTCGTCGGCCGGGAACGGGAGTTGCGGCGCGTCGAGGAGCTGCTGGCCTCGGCGCGGCTGGTGACGTTGCACGGCCCCGGCGGCGCTGGGAAGACCCGGCTGGCCACCACCGCGGCGTCCCGGCACGACGGGCCGGTGTGCCTGGTGGAGCTGGCCGCTGTCGCGCCCGGCTCGCCTGTGGCGCCGGCGGTGCTGACCTCGCTGGACCTGCGCGACGCCGGGCTGCGGGCCCCGGGCGGGCCCCGGGACCTCACCGACCGGCTGGTGGCGGCGCTGGCCGGCCGGCGTCTGCTGCTGGTGCTGGACAACTGCGAGCACGTGATCGACGACGCGGCCCGGCTGGCCGCCCGGCTGCTCGCCGCCGCTCCCGGGCTGCGGGTGCTGGCCACCAGCCGGGAGCCGCTGGGCCTCACCGGTGAGGCACTGTGCCCGGTCGGTGGCCTGGCCGCCCCGGACGCGCCGAGCGCACCGGCGACGGCGGCCGCGTACCCGGCGGTGCGGCTGTTCACCGACCGGGCCGCCGACGTGGCGCCCGGGTTCACCCTCGACGCCGACACCACCCCGGCGGTGCTGCGGATCTGCCGTACCCTCGACGGGCTGCCGCTGGCCCTGGAGCTGGCGGCGGCGCGGCTGCGGGCCCTGCCGGTGGCGCAGGTCGCGGCCCGCCTGGACGACCGGTTCCGGCTGCTGCGCCGCGGCGACCGCACCGCCGCGCCCCGCCACCGCACGCTGGAGGCGGTCGTCGGGTGGAGCTGGGACCTGCTCGACGAGCCGGAGCGGCGGCTGGCCGCCCGGATGAGCGTGTTCGCCGGCGCCGCCGACCTGGCCGCGGTGCAGGCGGTGTGCGGCCCGGACGCCGGCGACGTCCTGGACACCCTCACCGGCCTGGTCGACAAGTCGCTGGTGGAGGCGGCCGGCGGGCGCTACCGGATGCTGGAGACGATCCGCGAGTTCACCGCCGCCCGGCTGGCCGAGCACGGCGAGACCGGGCGGATCCGCGACGCGCACGCCGCGTACTTCCTGGGTCTGGCGCAGGCCGGCGACGCGGGCCTGCGCGGCGGCGGCCAGGAGCGGTGGCTGCGCCGCCTCGACGCCGCCCGCGACGACCTGCACGCGGCGCTGCGGCGCGCGGACACCGCGACCGGGTTGCGGCTGGTCGCGGCGCTGGCCTTCTACTGGTGGCTGCGGGGTCTGCGCGGGGAGGGCGCGGCGCCGGCCCGGCGGCTTGTCGACCGGCTCGACGGCCCACCCGACGGCCTGGCCGAGGAATACGCGCTGGCCTTGCTGATCGCCACGCTCGCCGGTGGCGGCGACCGCAGCGAGGTCGACGCCGCGTCGCGGATCCTGTGGACCATGGCCCGGCCGCCCCGGCATCCGTTCCTGCTCTACCTGTCCGGCATGGCCAGCGGGCCCCCGTCGCCGCAGGACGCGGCGGCGCTGCACGAGCGGGCCGTCCGGGACCGGCTGCTCGGCGCCGACCCGTGGAGCCGGGCGCTGGGCCGCCTGGGCACCGCGATGGTCGGTCTGCTGCACGGCCGTCACGCCCAGGCCCACGCCGACCTGGACGGCGCGCTCGCCGGTTTCCGGGCGCTCGACGACCGCTGGGGCATGATCGTGACGCTGTCCACCCGCGCCGAGGCGGCCTACCGCACCGGTGACGTCGCGTCGGCGGCCGCGCCGATGGCCGAGGCGCTGGAGCTGGCCGAGCAGCTCGGCTCCACCCTGGACCTGGCGGAGCTGCTGCGGACCCGCGCCGACGGGCGGCTCGCCGCCGGTGACCTGACCGGCGCGGCCGAGGACTTCCGGCGGGTGCGGCGCATCGCCGGTCCGGCCGGCGCGCCGGAGCTGGTCGCCGCCGCGTACCTGGGGCTCGGGGAGATCGCCCGCCGCGACGGCGACCCGCGGCGGGCGCGGACGCTGTGCGAACGGGCGGTCGCGCAGTGCCCGTCGGGCTGGTTCGGCGCCGATGTGGTGCGGCTCGCGGCGCTGGTGACGCTCGGGCAGCTCGCCGACGCCACCGGCGACCCGGCTACGGCCCGCGCCCACTACCGGCAGGTCCTCACCGCCGGCGTCGGTGTGTGGGACGTGCCGGTGGTGGCCGCCGCCGCGGACGGGCTGGCCGGGCCGCTGCTGCGCGACGGCGACCCCGAGTCGGCGGCCCGCCTGCTGGGCGCGGCGGCGGCGCTGCTGGCGGGCACCGGCGCGGCCGACGCCCCGGCCGGCACACCCACCGCCGTCGAGCTGCGGGAACACCTGGGTGAGGCGGCGTTCGCCACCGCGTACGCCCGGGGCGCGGACCTGCCCCGGCAGCGGGCGCTGGCGCTGGTCGACGGCCGCTGACCGGCCCGGTGCGCGCGCGGTGCGCGCCCGGTCAGCGCCGGCGGTGACGCTTGCCGGCATGAGCGACGACACGACGGCCGTGCTGGCCGACGGGATACGAAAAACGTACGGACGCACCACCGCGCTGGACGGCTTCGACCTGGCCGTGCCGGCCGGCACGGTGTACGGGGTGCTCGGCCCGAACGGGGCGGGCAAGACCACCGCGGTGCGGATCCTCACCACGCTGCTGCGGTTCGACGCCGGCCGGGCCCGGGTGGCCGGGTACGACGTGGCCTCCGAACCGGACCGGGTCCGTGAGGCGATCAGCCTGACCGGGCAGTACGCGGCGGTCGACGAGGTGCTCAGCGGCCGGCAGAACCTGGTGCTGTTCGGGCGGCTGCGGCGACTGTCCGCGCGGCGGGCCCGCGACCGCGCCGAGGAGCTGCTGGACCGGTTCGGGTTGACCGAGGCGGCGGACCGGTCGGCGGGCGGCTACTCCGGTGGGATGCGCCGCCGCCTGGATCTGGCGGCCAGCCTGGTGGTGCCGCCGCGGGTGCTGTTCCTCGACGAGCCGACCACCGGCCTGGACCCGCGCAGCCGCAACGGTCTGTGGTCGGCGGTGCGGGAACTGGTCGCCGACGGCACGACCGTGCTGTTGACCACCCAGTACCTGCAGGAGGCCGACCACCTCGCCGACCGGGTGTGCGTCATCGACTCCGGCCGGGTCGTGGCCGAGGGCACCCCGGAGCGGTTGAAGGCCCGCATCGGCGCGGACCGGCTGGAGCTGATGGTCCGCGACGCGGCGGACCTGCCCACGGCGGCGGCGGTGGTGGAACGCGCCACCGGCGCGGCGGTGACGGTGGACGCGGAGCTGCGGCGCGTGGACGCGCCGGTGGCCGACCGGATCGCCGTGCTCATGACAGTGCTGCGGACCCTGGAGGACGCCGGGGTGGCGGTGGAGGACGTGCTGGTGCGCCGGCCGACGCTGGACGAGGCGTTCCTGCGCCTGACCGGCGGCCGGTTCGACGCGCAGCGGATGGAGGTGACGTCGTGAGGGCGCTGACCGACGGGTGGCTGATGGCCGGGCGGAACATGCGGCACGTGGTCCGCGCCCCGGAGGAGATCATCATCTACTTCAGCCTGCCGATCATATTCGTGCTGGTGTTCGGCTACGTGTTCGGCAGCGGCATGTCCGTGCCGGGCGGCGGCAACTACCGGGAGTTCCTGCTGCCCGGCGTGTTCGTGATGACGATGCTCTACGGGCTCGGCGCGACCGCGTCGGCGATCGCGGTGGACGCCGGCCGGGGCGTGGTGGACCGGTTCCGGTCACTGCCGATGGCCCGTTCGGCGCTGCTGTCCGGCCGCGCCGGCGCCGACCTGGTACGGGCGTGCCTGGAGATGACCACGCTGGTGGTGTGCGGGCTGCTGGTGGGCTGGCAGTGGCGCGACGGAGTCGGCCCGGCGCTGACGGCGGTGGCGCTGATCCTGCTGCTGCGCGTCGCGATGACCTGGGTGGGCATCCTGTTCGGGCTGCTCGTGCCGAACCCGGACACGGTCGCGGTGGTGGTGTTCCCGCTGGCGTTCCCGCTGACCGCCCTGTCCAACGTGTTCGTGGCGCCGGAGCTGATGCCGGACTGGCTGGGCGCGATCGCCGCGTGGAATCCGCTGTCGGCGACGGTGGCGGCGGCCCGGGACCTGTTCGGCAACCCGGGCCTGAGCGGGGACTCGTGGCCGGCCCGGCACGCGCTGGAACTGGCGGTCGCCTGGCCGCTGGCGCTGATCGCGGTGGCCGCGCCGGCGGCGGTGCGCCGCTACCGGCGGCTCGGCCGCTGACAAGGGCCGGGGTATCGGGGGGATGAAATCGGGGCGCGGCCGAAGCCGCGCCCCGATGCTCCCAGGCCCTTCCCGGCCGGTGGGGCGAAGACGATCAGCGCCGACCTTCGGACCGACCCGACGTGGACTGGCTGCCCCCGCCTGGCCGTTGTCTACTGGCCGTGCCTCTCACCTTGCCCGTACACCGGTAACCGCGGCCGGTTCGCGCCGCCCCGCCGACCCCCGCCCGCTGGACCTGGCCGCCGCAACCTTCCGGTCGCTCGGCCAGCGGACGAAGGGACGAAGCGAACAACAGCCGCTTCCCGTGGTAGGACTCAAAGACGGTACGGCGTAGACCCCCGCCGCTGTCAACCCACCCGGGCCTGTCGTGTGTTGCGACACGGCGTGTCGCGTCGGCGCGTCTCGATTCCTGAGCGCGGTTCAGGCGCCGAGGTGGTGCCGCAGCATCGCCGCCGCCGCACCCGGATGATCGTCGGCGAGCAGCCCGGCGGCGGCCAGCACGTAGTCCACGTCGACGACCGGGCGGGCCGCCCGCGGCAACGCCCACCCGCCGGCGTGGTCGGTGAGCACCGCGTCGAGCACCGCCGCCGCGTCACCCGGGTCGGCGTGCCGCAGCACCCCGCCGGAGCCGACGAGCAGCTTCACTTCCCGCAGGTCCCGCCCGGCCCGCTCCCCCGTCGCCGCCCCACGGGCGTGCCGCCGCAGCGCCACCGTCGCCGCGAGGGCCGCGATGCGCCGGTCCACGGCCCGGTCGGCGTCACCGGCGGGCAGGAACCCCGGGTCGGCGGCCCGCACCGCCGCCGCGGCCGCCAGATCCGCCTCCTCGGCCGCGCCGAGCAGCCGCTCCTCGACCGCGGCACGCACCACACCCGGCGCGCTCCACCGCATGCCCAGGTCACCTTCGACGGTGCGGGCCCGCCACAGCGTCCCCGCCACCTCCTGGCTCGGGCCGCTGTCCCGCTCGTCGGGGGTGAGCACCGAGTACACGTCGGTGGTCGCGCCACCCACGTCCACTACCGCGAGGTCACCGCCGAGCGTCCCGGCGAGGACCTCCACGCCGGTCAGCACCGCGTCGGGGGTGGCGGCGCGGACCAGCCGCGCGAACCGCGTACCCCGGGACAGCTTCTTGCCGCCGATGACGTGCCGCAGGAACACCTCCCGGATCGCCGCCCGCGCCGACGACGGCTCCAGCACCCCGATCCGGGGCAGCACGTTGTCCGCCACCGTCACCGGCACCCCCGCGCCGGCCAGCACCGCGTGCAGCTCGTCACGCACGTCGGCGTTGCCCGCCAGGACCACCGGCACCCGCAAGCGGGCCTTCGCCAGCCGCGTCGCGTTGTGCGTCACCGTCTCGGCATCGCCGCCGTCGGTGCCGCCGACGAGCAGCACCACGTCCGGGCGGGCCGCCCGCAACGCCGCCACGTCCGCCCCGGACAACCGTCCCGCCGCCACGTGCACCACGTTCGCGCCCGCCGACAGACCGACCCGCCGGCCCGCCTGAGCGGTGACGAGGGGCTCGTAACCCACCACCGCCAGGCGCAGCCCACCCCCGGCCGACGAACACACGTACCAGGGCGCCTCAGCGACCCCGGCCGACGCGGTGGCCGCGCCGACCGCGGCGTCCAGGCCGTGCAGCACGTCGGTGCCCACAGTGGTGGGCGCCGACGCCGCCGCGACCAGCCGGCCGCCGTCGAGGTCCACCACCGCGGCCTTCGTGTACGTCGACCCCACGTCGGCGCAGACGACGGCGCTCACGGCCGTTGGGGTACGACCACCGTGCCGGTCGCGGTGACCGCCACGATCGGCTCGTCGAGCACCTCGGCGGCCGACTCGCCCTTGTCCGGGCGGCCCCGGCACACCACGGTCGCGGCGAAGTCGATGGTGCGGCTGCGGGTGCCCACCCGGGTCACCGTCGCCGTCACCTCCAGCACGTCACCGGCCTTCATCGGCGCCCGGAACTGCACATCCGCGTACGAGGCGAACAACCCCTCGTCACCGTCGGTGCGGATGCACACCTCGGTCGCCACGTCCCCGAACAACCCCAGCGCGTACGCCCCGTCGACCAGGTTCCCCGCGTAGTGGGCGTGGGAGTACGGCACGTACCGGCGGTGGGTGACTGTCAGACCGACACGCGGATCGCTCATGCGACGTTCGCCTTCCTGGAGGTGATCAAAGCGTGGACGAGGTAACTGGCCACCTCGCCCGGGGTGGTGCCACGCCCGAAGATCCGGTCCACGCCCAGCTCGCCGGTCATCGTCTCGTCGAACCGCGGCCCACCGACGATCAGCAGCGGCCGCCGCCCGGCCGGCATCGCCTCCCGGAACGCCGCCGACATCTCCCGCGTGTTGTGCAGATGCGCGTCGCGCTGCGTCACCACCTGCGACACCAGCACCGCGTCGGCGCGCTCCCGCCGGGCCGCCTCGACCAGTTCCGGCACGCTCACCTGCGCGCCCAGGTTCGTGACCTTCAGCTCCCGGTAGTACTCCAGGCCCTTCTCCCCGGCGATGCCCTTGACGTTGAGGATCGCGTCGATGCCCACGGTGTGCGCGTCCGTGCCGATGCAGGCGCCCACCACCGACAGCTTGCGGCGCAGCCGCCGCTTCACCACCGCGTTGACCTCCTTGGCCGACAGCAGCGGATAGTCACGCTCCACCACCTGCACCTTCGCCAGGTCCACCAGGTGGTTCACCCGCCCGTACACCACGAAGAACGTGAACCCGTCACCGATCGGTTTGGCGTGCACCAGCATCGCCGGGTCCATGCCCATCTTGTTCGCCAGCTGCACCGCCGCGCCCTCGGCCCGCTTGTCGTGCGGCACCGGCAACGTGAACGACACCTGCACCATGCCGTCACCGGTGGTGTCCCCGTACGGCCGCACAACCGTCTTCTCACTCATGGGGCTGCTCCAGGATCTCCGTGGCCGGGTTGTAGTAGTCCGCCTCGTGCCGGGCCACGCCGTCCAGGCCCTTCCCGCGGTCCGCCGGCCGCTTCATGATCCCGAACGTGCCCTCGGCGATCGCCGTCAGCAACGACTGGTCCCCGATGCGCTCCAGCAGGTCCACCGCCTCACCGAGCACCCGGTGCGCCCGCGCCTGGATGAACCCGCCCGGCGCCGGCACGAAGTCCTCGTGCAACCCGCCCRCCGCGCCCAGCACGTACCGCACGTTCTGCAGCGCGATGTCCCGGTCCGACAGCCACGGCGTCACCACCGCCTCGGTCATCATCCCCACCAGCAGAATCCCCTGCCCGGTCATCGTGCCCACCAGGTTGAAGAACCCGTCCAGCAGGTTGCCCCGGAACACGTCACCGGTCATGTGCTTCGTCGGCGGCATCCACTTCAACGGCGCGTCCGGGAACAACTCCCGCGCCAGCAGCGCGTGCGCCAACTCCAACCGGAACGACTCCGGCACATCCGGGTTGATCTCGAACGCGTGCCCCAGCCCCAGCTGCCAGTCCGCCAGCCCCGCCTCGTGCGCGAAGAACTCGTTCAGCAACTGCGACACCGTCACCGTGTGCGCCTCGTCCACCGCGTCAGCGGTGGTCAGGTAGTTGTCCTCACCGGTGTTGATGATGATCCCCGCCCGCGCGTGCACCTGCCGCGAGAACCGCTGGTCCACGAACGTGCGGATCGGGTTGATGTCGCGGAACAGAATCCCGTACATCGAGTCGTTGAGCATCATGTCCAGCCGCTCCAGGCCGGCCAGCGTCGCCATCTCCGGCATGCACAGACCCGACGCGTAGTTCGTCAACCGCACGTACCGGCCCAGCTCCTTGGACGTCTCGTCCAGCGCCGCCCGCATCAGCCGGAAGTTCTCCTGCGTCGCGTACGTGCCCGCGAACCCCTCCCGGGTCGCCCCCTCCGGCACGTAGTCCAGCAGCGACTGCCCCGTCGACCGGATCACCGCGATCACATCGGCGCCGGCCCGCGCCGCCGCCTGCGCCTGCGGAATGTCCTCGTAGATGTCACCCGTGGCCACGATCAGGTAGATCCACGGCCGACGCGCCGGATCCCCGAACCGCTTCACCAAGCGGTCCCGCTCCGCGCGCCGCCGGTCGATGCTGCGGATCCCCGCCGCGACCGCCTTACGCGACGCCCGCCGCGCCGCCGTCGCCGCCTTCCCCGACGGCTGCGCGAACCGCACCGACCCGGCCGCCGCCTTCTGCGCCAGCAACGTCACATCGGCGATGCCCTCACGCGCCAGCGCGTCGAACACCGGCGCCGCCACCCCGTGCCCCAACCCGACGTCCGCGACCACCGCGTCGACGAGGCGGTTCACCCACGGAATACCGTCCGGGTCCGCGCCGGTCACCCCGGCCAGCCGCAGCACCGCCCGCTCCACCGACACCGTGGTGTGGCTACGCGCCAGATCCACCACCGGCTGCCCGGCCCGGCGCGCCAACTCCCGCGCCCGCGCCACCAACGCCGGATCCAGCCCAAGCTTGCCTGTCACGAAGACCCTTCCTGATAGATCACGTCACCGCGCAACACGGTGGTCCGGCACACCGGCAGCGGCGTCGGATCCTCCGGCCCCCGCAACTCCGGATCCTCGGCCAGCACCACCGGAAGCCCCCGCTCCACGCCCGCCGGGGTGTCCCACACCGCGAACGTCGCCGGCGCCCCCAACGCCAGCACACCCTCGTTGTCCAGGTGCACCGCCCGCCACCCGCCGCGCGTGTGCGCCGCGAACGCCGCCCGCACACTCATCCGCTGCGCCGGGTTGTGGTGCGCCGCCGCCGCCCGCACCGAACCCCACGGATCGACCGGCGTCACCGGCGAGTCCGACCCGAACGCCAACGCCACACCGACACCGTGCATAGCGCCCATCGGATTCGACTCCAGCGACCGCGCCAACCCCAGCCGCGACTCGTACATCCGGCCCGCGCCGCCCCACAACCTGTCGAACGCCGGCTGCATCGACGCCACGATCCCGTACTCCACGAACCCGGCGATCAACGCCTTGCTCATGATCTCCGCGTGCTCCACCCGGTGCCGCGCCGCCCGCAACCGGTCCACACCCACCGACCGCGCCGCCAGCCCGAAACCCTCCAGCACCGTGCCGATCGCCGCGTCCCCGATCGCGTGGAACCCGCCCTGCAACCCGTGCGCCGCACAATCCAGCAGATGATCACGAACCTGCTCCGCCGACACGTACCCGTGCCCGCACGCCCCCACCTCACCGTCCAGGTACGCCGCCGACACGTGCGCCGTCCGCGAACCCAGCGCCCCGTCGGCGAACAGGTCACCACCCGCACCCACCGCGCCCAGCTCCCGGGCCTTCGCCGCACCCAGCAGCTCACCCCAGTACCCGTACACCTCCGGCACCCCGGCCCCCGAGATCGCCAGCAGCCCGGTGAAGTCCTCCTCGTCGGAGATGTCCGGACCCCCGCACTCGTGCACCGCCGCGACACCCAGCGACGCCGCGTGCGCCAGCGCCCGCCGCTGCGCCGCCACCCGCTGCGCCCGCGAAACCGACGCGAACGCCGCCGCCCGCACCACATGGTGCGCGTCGCGCCGCAACCACCCCGACGCCTCGTGCCCGGACGCCGACACCACCTCCGGGCACGCCGCCAGCAACGCCGCCGACAGCAGCGCCGAATGGATCGACGCCTGCGACAGATACACCCGCCGCCCACCCGCAGCACGATCCAGCGCCGCCGCATCCGGCAACACCGGATCCGCCCAGCCCGACTCGTCCCAGCCGTGCCCCAGCACCACCGCGTCACCCGGCAGACCCGCCGCGAACGCCGACACCGCCTCCAGCAGCCCACCCGCCGACCGCACCGCCGACAGATCCAGCCCCGACAACGCCAACCCGGTATCAGTCGCGTGCACGTGCGCGTCCACGAACGCCGGCGTCACCAGCGCACCGCCCAGCTCCACCACCCGGTCCGCCGACGGCGCATCCGCGTCCGTGCCCAACCAGGCGATCCGCCCGTCCCGCACCAGCAGCGCCGTCGCGCTCGGGTCGGCCGGACAGTGCAGCACTCCACCGCGATACAGCGTCGAGGGGTTCGTCATGGTCTCAGTCTGCCGCCAGACGAGCCTCGAACAGACCGCGCACCCCCGGCTCGGTCCGCAACAGATCCAACGCCAGCGTGGCGTGCCCCGGCACGTACCCGTTGCCCACCAGCATCGTCACGTCCGCCGCCAGGCCCTCCGCACCAAGCGCCGCCGCCGCGAAGCTCGTCGCCATCGAGAAGAAGATCACCGTACCGCCGTCCGCCGTGGCCAACACCGCGCCGTGCTCACACCCCGGCACGTCCACGCACACCACAGTCACGTCCGCCGGCACCCCCAGCGCCGTCGTCACCGCCGTCGACAGCCCCACCGGATCCCGCGCGTCGGCCAGCGCCACCACGTCGGCCAGCCCGGCCGCCGCCAGCGCGTCCCGCTCCGCGGCCACCGGAACCACCCCGACGGTACGGGCAGCGCCCGCCCGCCGCGCCGCCGCCAGCGACAGCGACCCGCTCTTGCCGGCCCCGCCGATCACCGCCACCGACACCGGACGCGGATCACCCTCACGTGAGCGCCGCGCCACCTGCTCGGCCACCACCCGCGCGGTGAGCGCCGGCGCCCCGCACACGTCCAGCACGGCGAGGGACAACTCGGGGTGCAGGTCCGCCGGCAGCACCGCCGCGATCGACCGCGCGAACAGGATCGCGTACCCGTCGCACGGCACCTGCTCGCTGCGCCCGTCCCAGCGGGCCAGCCCGTCGGTGATCGTCAGCGGCGTCAGCGTCAGCGACACGAGCGTCGCCACCCGGTCGCCCGGCTTCAGCCCCAGCGGCGACCGGCGGCCCGCCTCCTCGACGGTGCCGATCAGCATCCCGCCGGAACCGGTCACCGGGTTCTGCATCTTCCCCCGGGTCGACACGATCTCCAGCACCTCGGCGCGGACCTTCTCCCCGTCGCCGCCGTGCTTCTCCGCCAGCTGCCGGAAGCTCGCCGCGTCCAGGTTCAGCCGCTCGACCCGGATCCGCACCTCGTTCGCCGCGATCCGCGGGTCCGGGTCCAGCCGCCAGGCCGCCTGCGGGAGCACCCCCGCCGGTTCCACGACTCGGTGCAGTCCCACCGGTGACGTCACGCCGACCCCCTATGTCCAGCCGCCCGAACCCCTGGTCAGGACTCGCATCGCGGGAAAACTTACGGCAGACTAATTTCTTCACCGCAGATTTTCCAGTAGCCTACGCATCCGTTGATCAACCCGCACACTGACGAGGAGGGGCCGTGACCCAGACCCAACCGGTGGAGACCATCCCGACGCCCCGCCACGCGCCGGTCGCCGTCCCGGCCGCCGGACAGCCCTACGAATACCGCCGCGCGCCCCTCGTCGAACCCGACTGGACCCGGTTCCCCGGCTGGCGCCACGTCACCCGCGACCAGTGGGAGAGCGCCCAGTGGCAGCGGGTCAACTGCGTCAAGAACATCAAGCAGCTGCGCGCCGTCCTCGGCGACACCGTCGACGAGACCTTCTACGCCGACCTGGAGGCCGACCAGAAGGCGCTGGCCACCATGTCCATGCTGGTGCCGCCGCAGATGCTCAACACCATGGTGCCGTTTGAGCCGATGAGCACCGAGGCGCTGCTCGCCGACCCGATCCGCCGCTACATGATCCCGGTCGCCTCCGACCGCCGCACCGACTGGCCGTCGCACCCGTACGCCAGCCGCGACAGCCTCCACGAACACGACATGTGGGTCGCCGAGGGCCTCACCCACCGCTACCCCACCAAGGTCCTCGCCGAACTGCTCTCCACCTGCCCGCAGTACTGCGGCCACTGCACCCGCATGGACCTCGTCGGCAACTCCACCCCCGCCGTCGACAAGCTCAAGCTCACCCTCAAGCCCGTCGACCGCTACGACGCCCACATCACCTACCTCAAGGCCCACCCCGGGGTACGCGACGTGGTCGTCTCCGGCGGCGACGTCGCCAACGTGCCGTGGCGCAACCTCGAGTCGTACCTGATGCGCCTGCTGGAGATCGAGACGATCCGCGACATCCGGCTCGCCACCAAGGCGCTCATGGGCCTGCCCCAGCACTGGCTCCAGCCCGACGTGGTCGAGGGCCTGGAACGGGTCGCCCGCACCGCCGCCCGCCGCGGCGTCAACCTGGCCATCCACACCCACGTCAACCACGCCCAGTCGCTGACCCCGCTGGTCGCCAAGGCCGCCCAGACCGCGCTCGACGTCGGCGTACGCGACGTGCGCAACCAGGGCGTGCTCATGCGCGGCGTCAACGCCACCAGCGCCGACCTGCTCGACCTGTGCTTCGCGCTGCAGGGCGAGGCGGGCATCCTGCCGTACTACTTCTACATGTGCGACATGATCCCCAACGCCGAGCACTGGCGGGTCCCGGTGTGGCACGCCCAGCAGCTCCAGCACGACATCATGGGCTACCTGCCCGGCTACGCCACCCCGCGGATCGTCTGCGACGTGCCGTTCGTCGGCAAGCGGTGGGTGCACATGCTCACCGACTACGACCGCGAGCGCGGCATCTCGTACTGGACGAAGAACTACCGCACCTCGATCGAGTCGGCCGACCTGGAGGCGCTGAACAAGCGCTACGCCTACTACGACCCGATCGACACGCTGCCCGAGGCCGGCCAGGCCTGGTGGCTCGCCCACCGCGACGACTGACCCCGGACACCCGAACGGCGGGCCACCTCTGCGATGAGGTGGCCCGCCGTTCCGCGTACTCACTTGTTGAAGGCGTCCTTGACGTCGCGGCCCGCCTGCTTGGCGTGCTCCCCGGCCTGCCGGGCCCGCGCCGCGCTCTGCTCGGAGGCGCCCTCGGCCCGCAACCGCTCGTTGTCGGTCACGTCGCCGATCCGCTCCTTGGCCATTCCGCTCATCTCCTGGGCCTTGTTCTTCGCCTTGTCGGTGAAGCTCATGTCGCCCTCCTCGTTCCGGCTGAGCGTTGCCCTTGTCGCGTCCCCGGTGACTGTCGGGTGAAACGCTGTTGTGCTGCGCACATCGCGTAATGCGTCCTAGGACAATAGGTTGAAGGCTGGACGCCCGGCCGACGCCGACCCACCGTGGTTGACTGGGCCGGTGAACGAGATCCTGCTGATCCGGCACGGCGAGACCACCTGGAGCGCCGCCCACCGGCACACCTCGTACACCGACCTGGAGCTGACCCCCGACGGCGAGCGGCAGGCCCGCGCGCTGGCTCCCCTGCTCGCCGGCCGGCGCTTCGCCCGCGTGCTGTCCAGCCCCCGGCAGCGCGCCACCCGCACCGCCGCTCTGGCCGGGCTCGCCGTCGACGCGATCGAGCCCGACCTCGCCGAATGGCACTACGGCGAGTACGAGGGACGCACCAGCGCGGACATCCAGACCGAGCGGCCCGGCTGGTCGATCTGGACCGACGGCGGCCCCGGCGGGGAGTCACCGGAACAGGTGGGCGCCCGCCTGGACCGCGTGCTGGACCGGGTCGCGCCGCTGCTGGAGCAGGGCGACGTGGCGCTGGTCGGGCACGGCCACAGCCTGCGGGTGCTCGGGGCACGCTGGATCGGGCTCCCGCCGTCGGCCGGCGGACTGCTGCGGCTGGACACCGCCACGCTCAGCGTGCTCGGGCACGAGCACGGCCGGCGGGTGATCAGGCGGTGGAACCTGCCGGCTCCGCCGACGGGCGCGGACGACCCCGGCCGGTCAGCTCGCCACTGATCTTCGGCGGCCTGTTCTCGTACGGCGTCGACAGCACCACAGTGGTGCGCGTGGTGACGTTCGCCGAGGTGCGGATCTCCTGCAGCACCCGCTCCAGGTCGGCCGGACCGGCCACCCGCACCAGCAGGAGATAGAAGTCCTCCCCCGCCACCGAGTAGCACGAGTCGATCTCGGGCAGGTGCGCCAGCCGCTCCGGCGCGTCGTCCGGCTGGGACGGGTCGAACGGCCGGATCGCCACGAACGCCGTCAGCGGCAGGTCCAGCGCCTCGAACGACACCCGCGCGGCGTACCCCTTGATCACCCCGCGCTGCTCCAGCCGGCGGACCCGCTGGTGCACGGCCGACACCGACAGGCCCACCCGCTCGGCCAGGTCCGTGTACGACAGCCGACCGTCCCCGGTCAGCGCGGCGACGATGGCGCGGTCGATCTCCTCCACGCGCTGCACAGTAGCCGGTAAAACGCTCTCCCGCCGCACCCGGCCCGCCGTGGTGACGCTCAGCGCGCCGTCCGGTCGCGTACCGCGTCCGCGGCGTAGTTCAGGACCTCCGCCATGTCCTCCTCGTCCAGGAACGGCAGGTCGGTGAGGATGTCCGTGACGGACATGCCCTCGGCCATCATGGCCAGCAGGGTGGCCACGGGGATGCGCGACTGCCGCACGCAGGGCGCACCCCCCATGACGTCGGGGTCGGCGGTGATCCGGGGGAAGGTCACCGCGACAGGCTAGCCCTTGGCCAGCGCGCGCGAGATCACCAGCCGCTGGATCTGGTTGGTGCCCTCCACGATCTGCAGCACCTTCGCCTCACGCATGTACCGCTCGACCGGGTGGTCGGCGACGTACCCGGCGCCGCCGAGCACCTGCACCGCGTCGGTGGTCACCCGCATCGCCACGTCGGTGGCGAACAGCTTCGCCTTCGCCGCCTCGATCGAGTACGGGCGGCCCGCGTCGCGCAGCCGCGCGGCCGCAAGCGTGAGCGCCCGCGCGGCGGAGATCTGGGTGGCCGCGTCGGCCAGGTTGAACCCGAGCCCCTGGAAGTCGATGATCGCGCGGCCGAACTGGCGCCGCTCCCGGGCGTAGCCGACCGCGTAGTCCAGCGCGCCCTGGGCCAGGCCCACCGCGCACGCGGCGATGCCCAGCCGGCCCGAGTCCAGCGCCGACATGGCGATGGTGAACCCGGCGCCCTCGCCGCCGATCAGCCGCTCCGCCAGCACCCGGGCGTCGTCGAACGCGATCTGCGCGATCGGCGAGGCGTGCAGACCCATGGTGCGCTCGGCGGCCTGCGGGTGGATGCCCGGCGTGGCCCGGTCGGCCAGCAGGCAGGAGATGCCCTTCGGGCCGGGACCGCCGGTGCGGCAGAAGATGTTGTAGAAGTCGGCGACCCGGGCGTGCGTGATCCACGCCTTGGTGCCGGTGACCACGTACTCGTCGCCGTCGCGCACCGCCCGCGTGGTCAGGGCCGCCGCGTCCGAACCACCCTGCGGCTCGGAGAGACAGTACGCCCCGAGCAGTTCGCCACCGATCATGTCCGGCAGCAGTTTGCGCTGCTCGTCGGTGCCGAACTGGGCCACCGGATAGCAGGACAGCGTGTGCACGCTGACCGCCTCGGCCACTGCCAGCCACCGGCTGGCGAGGATCTCCAGCACCTGCAGGTACACCTCGTACGGCTGGGCGGCGCCGCCGTGCTCCTCGGCGTACGGCAGGCCGAGCAGCCCGGCGCGGCCCAGTGTGCGCAGCACCTCCCGGGGGAACTCGGCGCGGGTCTCGAAACCGGCGGCGGCCGGGGCCAGCTCCCGGTCGGCGAGTTCGGTGGCGAGGTCCAGCAGGTCGTGGGCCTCGTCGGTGGGCAGGATCCGGTCGACGTTCATAGCGCGATGAGCTCCGTGGGGGTGGTGTTGAGCCGTTGCCCGCCGTCCGTCGTGCAGACGACGATGTCCTCGATCCGGGCGCCGTGCCGCCCGGCGAGATAGATCCCGGGTTCGACCGAGAAAGCCATGCCGGCCTCGAGGGGCCGGGGGTTGCCGGTCACCACGTACGGCTCCTCGTGGCCGTCGAGGCCGATGCCGTGACCGGTGCGGTGCAGGAAGGCGTCGCCGAAACCGGCGGCGGTGATGACGTCGCGGGCGACCGCGTCGAGGGCCTCGGCGGTCACGCCCGGCGCGACGGCGGCCACGGCGGCGCGCTGCGCCTCCCACAACACCGCGTAGTAGTCCACGAACTCGGCCGTGGCCGGGCCACCGGCCACGTACGTGCGGGTGCAGTCGGAGCGGTAGCCCGACGGCATGGTGCCGCCGATGTCGACCACCACCGGCTCACCGACGCCGATCGGACGGTCCGAGACACCGTGGTGCGGGCTCGCGCCGTTCGGGCCGGCGGCGACGATGACGAAGTCGACAGTGGCGTGCCCGGCGGCCCGGATCGCGGCGGCCAGGTCGGCGGCGACCTCCCGCTCGGTGCGGCCGGGACGCAGCCACTCGGCCATCCGCCGGTGCACCGCGTCGATCGCGGCGCCCGCCTCGGCCAGCGCCGCCACCTCGGCCGGCGACTTGCGGATCCGCATCTCGCGCAGCACGTCGGAGGCGAGCCGCTGCGCCGCGCCGGGCAGCACGTCGCGCAGCGCGAGGACCTGCTGCGCCCACATCCGGTCGGCCAGCCCCACCGCGCGGACCGGGCCGGGCAGCGCCGCGCGCACCAGCGGCCACGGGTCGGCGCCGTCGGCGTGGTCGACGATCCGGTACCCGGTGCCCGGCGCGGCCTCGGCGTCCGGCCGCTCCAGCACCGGCACGATCAGCGTCGGCTCACCCTCGGCGGGCAGCACCAGGCAGGTCAGCCGCTCCCCCTCGCGGGCGTCGTAGCCGGTCAGGTAGCGCAGGTCCGAGCCCGGGGTGAGCAGCAGCGCGTCCAGGCCCGCCGTTGCGGCGGCGCGCTGGGCCTCGGCGAGTCGCCCGGCCGGGTACAGATCGTCGGTTCCCACAACCGAAGCTTAACGGTCGTTTGGGCCAGCGCGGGAGTCCGGTTGATGCTCGAAGCCGAGGCCCGCCGCGCGGGCCCGGCCGGCCTGCTCGGCGGCCTCCCGCGCCCGGGCCCGCGCGATGTCCGGCAGGCGACCGGCCAGGAAGTCGCGGTGCAGCAGCGCCACGATGAAGTACCGGCGCAGCCGCTCGTACGACTCCCGGAACTCCCGGCGCGCCGCCGGAGCGACAGGGGTCACAGGCACGACGGCTCGGGCTCGATCACGCCCTCCTCTACCCGCCGCTCGCACCGATATGCGCGCGCTTGCGGGCACGAGCGACCATGGAGTGGTGATCCGCTTTCTGCTGAACCTGCTGTGGCTCGTCTTCGGCGGCGGCTTCGTCCTGGCCCTCGGCTACGGCGTCGCCGCCCTGGTCTGCTTCGTCCTGGTCGTCACCATCCCCTTCGGTGTCGCCTCACTGCGCCTCGCCTCGTATTCGCTGTGGCCGTTCGGGCGCACGATCGTGCGCAAGCCGGGCGCCGGGCTTCCCTCCGGCCTGGCCAACGTGCTCTGGGTGGTGCTGGCCGGCTGGTGGCTGGCCCTGTCGCACATCCTCGCCGGCGTCGCGCTCTGCGTGACGATCATCGGTATCCCGTTCGGCGTGGCGAACTTCAAGCTGGTCCCGGCGGCGCTGTGGCCGCTCGGCCAGGAGGTCGTCGAGAACCCGTAACCCCTCCTCGCCACGCGGGTCCACCCGCCACTGGAACGCCATGGGTGTCTCCGGCCCTGTTTGACACCCATGGCGTTCCACTCTGCGACGGTTACGCGGCGAGTTGACGTTCGCACCCGAGGACGACCCCCACGATCTCGGCAACCGAGATCGGCGTCCCGCGCCACGGGACGGCTTGGAGATCTTGGTACGGAGTCGCCCCTCCGAGGGCCGTCTCGTACCAAGATCTCGCAGGTAACGAACGCGAGCACCGAAGGCGCGCCGCAGCGGCCAGTTCCCCGTTCGCGGTGAGCGGCCGGGCTCACCATCCCTACAGCATCCTAGGAGGATGGGGTGTTGGCGGGCGCTGGCCGCCGAAGGATGCGAATGCGGCTCGCACCAACGCCTCGCTGGCTAGCGTCGGGAGGGTGCGGGACGGGGTGATCGAGACACTGAAGGCGGACCCGGCGATGTCGGGACTGCGCCGGTCGCTGGACTTCTACCACGGCGACCCGGCACGCGACGCCGCGCTCGACCGGTTCTACGCCCCGCTCGTGCACGCCGGTGACCTGGTCTTCGACGTCGGCGCGCACGTGGGCGACCGGCTCGGCAGCTTCCGCCGTCTCGGCGCGACGGTGGTGGCCGTCGAGCCGCAGCCGTTGTGCGCGCGGGCGCTGCGCGAGCTGTACGCGGACGACGGCGCGGTGACTGTGGTCGAGGCGGCGTGCGGGCGTACCGCCGGGCCGGTGCGACTGCACGTGAACTCGGCCAACCCGACGGTCTCCACCGCCTCCCCCGGGTTCGTCCGCGCCGCCGACGGCGCGCCCGGCTGGGCGGGCGAGACCTGGGACGCACAGATCGAGGTGCCCGGCACCACGCTCGACGCGCTGATGGCCGCGTACGGCGTGCCGGCGTTCGTGAAGGTCGACGTGGAGGGTTTCGAGGACGCCGTGCTGGCCGGGCTGAGCCGGCCGGTCCCGGCGTTGTCGTTCGAGTTCACCACCATCGCCCGGGTGGCGGCGGCACGCTGCCTGGACCGGCTCACCGCGCTGGGCTTCACCCGGTTCACCGTGGCGATCGGTGACGAGACGACGTTCGCGCTGCCGGGCTGGCGTCCGGCCGCCGAGGTGGCCGCGTACCTGGGGACGCTGCCGGACGAGGCCAACTCCGGCGACGTGTACGCCCGCCCCTGAACCTCCACTTCGGACCGGCGACGGCCGGGCCGGAAGGCATCGACCCTGCTCATCGCGCAGATCGGCGCAGACGCAGTCCGGGCACTTTTTTCAGGGCTCGAACTTAGCCGTACATCGTTACTCATCTGTGATTGACGTGACCCGCGCCACTTGGGTTGACTGCCACGGAACCGCTTCCGCAACCGGTTCCGAAACATCCCGCTCATCCCTTCGACCCGGGAGCGCCACGTGCCGATCACGATCGCCGACGTCGCCGCCCGCGCCGGGGTGAGCAAGACGACGGTGTCCCGGGTGCTGAACGGCAAGGGCGAGGTGCACCTGCGCACCGCCGACCGGGTCCGCGCCGTGATCAACGACCTCGGCTACGTGCCGAGCGCCCGCGCGGTCGGGCTGGCCCGCGGGCGTACCCGGGTGGTCGGCATGCTGGTGCCGGCGCTGACCTGGCCCTGGATGGGCGAGGTGCTCCAGGGCGCGGCCGACGTGGTCGAAGCCGCCGGCTACGGCATGCTGCTGTTCACCTGCACCCACGGCGACGAGTCGATGCGCCGCTTCGCCTCCCAGGTGTCGGCCAAGTCGTTCGACGGACTGCTCGTGGTCGAACCCGAGGGGACGCTCGACTACATCACCGAGCTGCACCGGCGCGGCCTGCCGGTCATCCTCATCGACGACCGGGGACACCAGCCCGGCTTCCCGTCCGTGCGCACCACGAACGAAGCCGGGGCGCGGGCCGCCGCGACGCACCTGCTGGCGCTCGGACGGCGGCGGCCGCTCGTCGTCACCGGCCTGCGCCGGTTCGGCTGCACCCGGGAACGGCTCGCCGGGTTCGCCGGCGCCTACGCCGAAGCCGGCCTGGCGATCGACCCGGACCGGGTGGTGGAGGGCGACTTCACGTTCGAGTGCGGGCGCGCGGCGGTGCGGCGGCTGCTCGCCGACGGCGTACCCTTCGACGCCGTCTTCGCCCACAACGACCTGTCGGCCGCCGGCGCGCTGCAGGCGCTGCGCGACGCCGGGCGGCGCGTCCCGCAGGACGTCGCGGTGGTCGGCTTCGACGACCTGCCGCTGGCCGGGCACACCCACCCGCCGCTGAGCTCCGTGCGCCAACCGCTGCGGGAGATGGGTACGGCCGCCGCCCGGCTGCTCATCGCCCACCTCGCCGGCACCCCGCTGCCGGAGGGCCCGACCGTCATCCCCACCGGCTTCACCACCCGCGACTCGACCGGCGTCACCTGACCCACCCCGCCGTACCCGGCGACCACGCCGGCGGGCCCGCCCGCCGGTGGCTCCACCGCACACCCTCCATCCACCACATCCCGCCCGAGGAATGCGGGACCACCGAGGGAGACCTCCATGAGAAGACGGCAACTCCTCGCCCTCGCGCTGGCCGGCGCGATGGTCACCACCGCCGCCGCGTGCGGCGACAGCCCGAACGCGAACAAGAAGAGCGGCCAGGCCGCGACGGTGCTGAGCGTCGGCATGCCCAACGGCCCGCAGGCCGAGAACAACAACCCGTTCCTCACCACCTCGGCCGCCGCCTCGCTTGGCTACCGGTGGCAGATCTACGAGCCGCTGATGATGTGGAACCCGGTGAAGCCGGCCGAGCCGTTCAAGCCGTGGCTGGCCACCAAGGCCGAGTGGTCGTCGGACTACAAGTCGGTGAAGGTGACCATCCGCGAGAACGCGACCTGGTCGGACGGGCAGAAGGTCACCGCCGAGGACGTCGCGTTCACCTACAACCTGGTGAAGAAGTTCCCGGCCATCAACGACCAGGGCGTGCCGTACACCGACGCCGTCGCCAGCGGCAACGAGGTCACCATCTCGATGGCCAGCCCGCAGTTCGTCAACCAGCAGAAGGTGCTGTGGCGGGTGCCGATCGTGCCCAAGCACCTGTGGGAGAAGATCGCCGACCCGGCCAGCGACCCGGTGAAGCAGCCGGTCGGCAGCGGCCCGTACACGCTCAAGTCGTTCACCCCGGCGAGCATGACGCTGGCGGTACGCGAGAGCGGCTACTGGCAGAACCTGCCGAAGGTGAAGGAGCTGCGGTACACCTCGTACACCGACAACAGCGCGCAGACCACCGCGCTGGCCAACGGCGAGGCGGAGTGGAGCTTCGTCTTCATCCCGAACTACCAGACCGTGTTCGTGGCGAAGGACCAGAAGAACCACAAGATGTGGGCGCCCCCGGTGCTCGGCATCCACGGTCTCTACCTGAACACCACGAAGAAGCCGTTCGACGACCCGACGCTGCGCAAGGCCATGAACATGGTGATCGACCGGGCGGACATCTTCACCACCGCCGAGGCCGGCTACTTCCACCCCGAGGTCAAGAGCGTGACCGGCCTGCCCAGCCCGGCCGGTGACTCGTTCATCGCGCCCGAGTACAAGGGCCAGGAGCACAAGGTCGACGTCGAGGGCGCCAAGGCGCTGCTCACCGGCGCCGGCTACAAGCTGGACGGCAACACGCTGAAGGACCGCAGCGGCAAGGCGGTCACGATCCGGCTGACCGACCCGGCCGGCTGGTCGGACTACCAGACCAGCCTGGAGATCGTGAAGGGCAACCTGGCGAAGATCGGCATCGCGGCGACCATCGACAAGGCCAACCAGGACGCCTGGTTCCGCAACGTCGAGCAGGGCAACTTCGAGGCCACGTTCCGGTGGACCGAGAGCGGCGCCACGCCGTACGACATCTACCGGACCATCATGGACGGCCGTGTGCTCAAGCCGATCGGCACCGCCTCCCCGGCGGGCAACTTCGGCCGGTTCGACAGCAAGGAGGCCACCGACGCGCTGGTGTCGTACGCCAACGCCACCGACGACGCCACCCGCGCCACCGCGCTGGCCACGCTGCAGAAGATCTTCGTCGAGCAGATGCCGATGATCCCGGTCGGCGCGGACAACATCGGCGGCGCGTACAGCACGAAGAACTGGGTCGGCTGGCCGGACGACTCGAACCCGTACGGCGCGCTCCAGCCCACCCAGCCCAACGCGGTGGACGTGGTGCTGCACCTCAAGCCGGCCAACGGCTGACCCGGCGCCGCCGGCCCGGCCACGATCGCCCGGCCGGGCCGGCGGCGCCCGCCCCTCGCTACCGGCAACCCCAGACAGGAATTCGGCATGACGTTGACCGAGAGCGCACCGGCGCCGGCCGACGAGGTGGTGCTGGAGGCCGTCGGCCTGACCAAGCACTTCCCCGTCCGCCGGCGGCTGCGTGACCTTCTCTCCCGGACCCCGGCGGTGGTGCACGCCGTCGACGACGTATCGATCGAGTTGCGCCGTGGCCGGGTGACCGCGCTGGTCGGCGAGTCCGGCTCCGGCAAGTCCACAGTCGCCCGGCTGCTGGCCCAGCTCTACCCGCGCACCGGCGGCGACATCCGGCTGCACGGCCGCTCGACCCGGGTACGCGGCGGACGCCGGTTCCGGGCGTACGTGCGGCGGGTGCAGTTGATCCTGCAGGACCCGTTCGCCTCGCTGAACCCGGTGCACACGGTCCGCTACCACCTGACCCGGTCGCTGCGCATCCACGGCAACGCCGGGACCGGGCCGGACGGGCTGGACAAGGCGCTGGCCGACCTGCTGACCCGGGTCAGCCTGACCCCGCCGGAGCGCTACCTCGACGCGTTCCCGCACGAGCTGTCCGGCGGGCAGCGCCAGCGCGTCGCGATCGCGCGGGCGCTCGGCGCCGACCCGGAGGTGCTGCTCGCCGACGAGCCGGTGTCGATGCTCGACGTGTCGATCCGCCTCGGCGTGCTCAACCTGCTGCAGGACCTCAAGGACCGGCTCGACCTGGCGATCCTCTACATCACCCACGACATCGCCTCGGCCCGCTACTTCGCCGACGAGACGATCGTCATGTACGCCGGACGGATGGTCGAGGGCGGCGACAGCGAGACCGTCACCCAGCGCCCGGCGCACCCGTACACCCGGTTGCTGATCGAATCGGCGCCGGACCCGGAACGGATCACCGGCGCGGGCGGCGACGGCGCGGCGGCGGGCGAGCGGGGCCACGGCGAGCCGCCGAGCCTGATCCGCCCGCCGGCCGGCTGCCGGTTCCACCCGCGCTGCCCGGCTGCCATGCCGCGCTGCGCCACCGACCTGCCGCCGCCGATACCGGTCGACGACGCGCCCGGGCACTGGGCCGCGTGCTGGCTGTTCGACGCCGAGACCGTCACGACGCAGAAGGCGGAGAACGCGGAGCAGGCCGGAACGGAGACGGCCCAGTGAGGTTCCTGCTGCAACGGGTGGCCTTCTACCTGTTCACCGCCTGGGCGGCGATCACGCTCAACTTCTTCATCCCGCGGATGGTGCCGGGCGACCCGGTGCAGTCACTGATCTCCCGCAACCAGGGCCGGATCAGCGCCGACGCGATCGCGTCGCTGCGGGTGCTGTTCGGGCTGGACTCCGACCGCTCGCTGTGGGAGCAGTACGTCGCCTACTGGGGACAGCTGCTGCGCGGCGACCTGGGACTGTCGTTCACGTTCTTCCCCGCGCCGGTGTCGGAGGTGATCGGCAGCAGCCTGCCGTGGACGGTGGGCCTGGTCGGCGTCACCACGATCGTGAGTTTCCTGCTCGGCACCGCGCTCGGCGTCGGCGCGGGCTGGCGGCGCGGCTCCTGGATCGACGGACTGCTGCCGGCCACCACGTTCCTGTCCTCGATCCCGTACTTCTGGCTGGGCCTGGTCGCGATCGCGTTGTTCGCCGGGCCGGGCAGCTTCTTCCCGTCCTCCGGCGGCTACGAGCCGGGCCTGGTGCCGGCGTTCGACGCGTACTTCATCCCGAGCGCGATCCAGCACAGCATCCTGCCGGCGGCGACGATCCTGGTGTCGTCGATGAGCGGCTGGATCCTCAGCATGCGCAACATGATGGTCACGGTCGCCAGCGAGGACTACATCACAGTGGCGCACGCCAAGGGGCTCTCCGAGCGCCGGGTGGCGCTCAGCTACGCCGCGCGCAACGCGCTGCTGCCGAACGTCTCCGGGTTCGCGCTGTCGCTCGGCTTCATCGTCGGCGGCACGCTCCTCGTGGAGATCGTCTTCTCGTACCCGGGTCTGGGGTTCCAGCTCTTCCAGGCCGTCGGCTCGAAGGACTACCCGCTGATGCAGGGCATCTTCCTGATCATCACGATCTCGGTGCTGGTGGCGAACCTGCTCGCCGACGTGGCGTACCTGCTCCTCGACCCGCGGACCCGAAAGAGCTGAACGATGACACTCTCCCCGTCCAGCATCGAGCAGGTCATCCCCGGCCAGGGGGCGGTGGCGCAGCCATCGGCCCGGGCCCGCCGCCGCCGGTTCCGCTTCGTCGCCAACGGCAAGGCCGCGACCGGCCTGGCCGTCCTCGGGGTGTACGTGCTCCTGGCGGTGATCGGACCGTGGATCGCGCCGTACGACCCGGACGCGCGCAGCGCCGACGTTCTCCAGGCGCCCTCGGCCCGGCACTGGTTCGGCACCACCCACCTCGGGCAGGACATCCTCAGCCAGATCCTGGTCGGCGCGCGCAGCGTGATGGTGGTGGGCCTGACCGCCGGCGTGCTCGCCACGATCCTGTCCATCCTGATCGGCGTGACCGCCGGCTACCTGGGCGGCGCTGCAGACGAGGGTCTGTCGGCGGTGTCGAACGTGTTCCTGGTGATCCCGGCGCTGCCGCTGATCATCATCGTCACGTCCCTCGTCGACCAGGCCAGCGACACGCTCGTGGCGCTCATCATCGGCCTCACGTCGTGGGCCTGGGGCGCCCGGGTGCTGCGCGCCCAGACGCTGTCGTTACGCCGCCGCGACTACGTCGAGGCCGCCCGGGCCACCGGCGAGCGGACCTGGCGGATCATCGGCTTCGAGATCCTGCCCAACCTGACCGCGATCATCGCCTCCGGCTTCGTCGGCACCGTCATCTTCGCGGTCATGTCGGAGATCACCCTGGCGTTCATCGGCGTCTCGTCGGTCTCGTCGTGGAACTGGGGCACGATCCTGTTCTGGGCGCAGGGACAGCAGGCCCTCGCGCAGGGCGCCTGGTGGTGGTTCGTGCCGGCCGGGCTGGCCATCGCGCTGCTCGGCACCGCGCTCGCGCTGATCAACTTCGGCATCGACGAGTTCGTCAGCCCCCGGCTGCGCACCGGCGGCCGGACCCGGATCCGGACCGCCGACGGCCGGACCGTCGCGATGCGCGTCGGGTTCACCCCGGTGCTCGCGCCGAACCCGGCGCCGGTCCCGATGCGGCGGCCGGCGGACCCCACCCGAGAGGACGCGACCTCATGAGCGACCAGGTGCTCCAGATCCGCGGGCTGTGCGTCGACTACGGCGTCGGCGCGGACGCGGTCCGCGCGGTCCGCGACGTCGACCTGACACTGCACCGCGGCGAGGTGCTCGGGCTGGCCGGGGAGAGCGGCAGCGGCAAGTCCACGCTCGCCTACGGGCTGACCCGGCTGCTGCCCCCGCCCGGCGTGGTCAGCGGCGGCCAGGTCATCTACCACCCGGCCGACGGCCCGCCGGTCGACGTGCTCACGCTCAGCCCGGCGAAGCTGCGCGAGTTCCGCTGGGCGGAGACGTCGATCGTGTTCCAGGGCGCGATGAACTCGCTGAACCCGGTGCACAAGGTCTCCACCCAGCTGCTCGACGTGATCCGGGCACACGAGCCGAAGAGCACCGCGGCGAGCCGGCTGGCCCGGGCGAAGGAGCTGCTGCGCCTGGTCGGCATCTCCGCCGACCGGCTGGACAGCTACCCGCACCAGCTCTCCGGCGGCATGCGGCAACGCGTCATGATCGCCATGGCGCTGGCGCTGGAACCGCAGGTGGTCATCATGGACGAGCCGACCACGGCGCTGGACGTGGTGATGCAACGGCAGATCCTCGGCCAGCTCGCCGAGCTGCGCGAACGCCTCGGCTTCGCGGTCCTGTTCATCACCCACGACCTGTCGCTGCTGGTCGAGTTCTCCGACCGGATCGCGATCATGTACGGCGGCCGGATCGTCGAGGAGGCGCCCGCCGCCCGGCTGTACGCCGAGCCGCTGCACCCGTACACCGAGGGGTTGCTGCACTCGTTCCCGGCGCTGCACGGTCCGCGCCGGGAGCTGACCGGCATCCCCGGCTCCCCGCCGGACCTGCGCGCCATGCCGTCCGGCTGCGCGTTCCACCCCCGCTGCCCGAAGGCGTTCGACGGGTGCGACGAGCAGGTGCCGGTGCTCGGCGCGCCGTACGTCGACGACCCGGCGCGGGCCGTCGCGTGCCGGCTGCACCCGGCCGTCGCGCCCCTGTCCCGCTGACCCGCCCGACACCACCACCGCCAACCGCGAGGAGAAGCATGGACACCGACCTCACCCGCCCGTCGTCAGTCGCCGGTCCGGACCCGATCGACACGCTGCCGCCGACCTTCCGGTGGGGGGTGGCGACGTCGTCGTACCAGATCGAGGGCGCGGTGGCCGAGGACGGCCGCACGCCGTCCATCTGGGACACGTTCTGCCGGGTGCCGGGCGCTGTGGCGAACGGCGACCACGGCGACGTGGCCTGCGACCACTACCACCGGATGCCGCAGGACGTCGCGCTCATCGCCGACCTGGGGCTGGACACGTACCGGTTCTCGGTGGCGTGGCCGCGGGTGCAGCCGGGCGGACGCGGCCCGGCGAACGTGGCCGGGCTGGCCTTCTACGACCGGCTGGTGGACGAGCTGCTCGGCCGCGACGTCGAGCCGTGGGTGACGCTGTACCACTGGGACCTGCCGCAGGAGCTGGAGGACGCGGGCGGCTGGCCGAACCGGGACACCGCGTACCGGTTCGCCGACTACGCCGAGCTGGTCTTCGCCGCGCTCGGCGACCGGGTCCGCACCTGGACCACGCTCAACGAGCCGTGGTGCTCGGCGATGCTCGGGTACGCCTACGGCGACCACGCCCCGGGTCGGCGGAACCTGGGCGACGGCATCGCCGCGGCCCACCACCTGCTGCTCGGGCACGGGCTGGCGACGCGGCGGCTGCGCGAGGCGGCCTCGGCGCCGATCGAGCTGGGCCTGACGCTGAACCTGTCCACCGCCGACCCGGCGACCGACAGCGCCGCCGACCGGGACGCGGCGCGGGCCGCCGACGGGCTGGGCAACCGGCTCTACCTGGACCCGGTGCTGCGCGGGGAGTACCCGCAGGACGTGATCGCGGACCTGGCCGCCGAGGGCGTGCGGATTCCGGTGGAGGACGGCGACCTGGACGTCATCGCCACCCCGATCGACGTGCTCGGGGTCAACTTCTACTTCGGGCAGCTGCACTCCGGCGTGGACGAGCAGGGCCGCGACCGCGACGACGACGGCAAGCCGGTACGCCGGGTGGTCCGGCGTGACCTGCCGCGTACCGCGATGGACTGGGAGATCGTGCCGGAGTCCTTCACCGACCTGCTGGTGCGGCTGCACCGCGACTACCCGGGCACGCCCATGGTGATCACCGAGAACGGCGCGGCGTTCGACGACGAGCCGGACGCAGACGGGTTCGTCGCCGACGACGACCGGGTCGGCTACCTCGCCGAGCACCTGCGGGCGGTGGCCCGGGCCCGGGCGGCCGGGGCCGACGTGCGCGGCTACTTCGCCTGGTCGCTGCTGGACAACTTCGAGTGGGCGTACGGATACGACAAGCGGTTCGGCATCGTCCGGGTCGACTACGACACGCAGCGCCGCATCCCCAAGCGCAGCGCGCTGTGGTACCGGGACACCGTGCGGCGGGTACGCGGCCGGCGCTGACGCCGGCGTGGGGGCCGGGCCGGTCAGTGACGGCGGGCCGGCCCCCACGCCGGGGACGGGCGGGCGGCCGGGTCGCGGGGCACGCCGCCGTCGCGCAGCAGCCGGGTCATCGGCAGGGTGGCCGCGCCCATCGCGACCGCGTCCGGTCCGAGCCGGCACAGCTCGATCGAGGTCTGCGCGTACGGCTGGCGCAGCGCGTGCCGCGCGGTGGCCGCACGGATCGCGGGCAGGTGCCGCTCGCCCAGGGCCAGCCCGGCCCAGCCGCCGAGCACCACCCGCTCCGGGTTGAACAGGTTCACCAGGTTCGCCACCCCGGCGCCCAGGTAGCCGACCGTCTCGTCGATCACCTTCGCGGCGGTGCCGCTGGTGGAGCGCAGCAGCTCACCGAAGGCGGTCTCCTCGTCCGCGCCCGGCGCCGGGCGGCCCCGGTTGGCCTGGCGGAACCGGTCCAGCACCGCCTCCGCGCCGACGTACGCCTCCAGGCAGCCGAGGTTGCCGCAGCGGCAGCGGCGGCCCCCGTACACGATGGTGGTGTGGCCCCACTCCCCGGCGCTGCTGTGCGCGCCGCGGTAGCCGACGCCGTCGGCGACCACGCTCGCGCCGACGCCGGAGCCGACCAGCGCGACCACCGCGTGCCGGACGCCGCGGCCGGCGCCGAACCACATCTCGGCCTGGCCGAGCGTCTTCGCGCCGTTGTCCACGTGCACCGGCACGTCGGCGCGCAGCATCGCGCCGAGCGGGACGCCGTCCCAGCCGAGTGTCTGGGCGTGCACCACGGCGTCGGCGGTGCGCTCGACCGTGCCGGCGACGGCGACGCCGAAGCCGAGCACCGCGGCCGGGTCGACGCCCGCCTGCTCGGTCACCGCGGCGAGGCCGTGCCGCAGGTGGGCGGCGACCCGCTCGGGGTCGGGCCCGGTCGCGGCGATCGGGTACTCGGCCTTGGCCAGCGCGGTCATGCTCAGGTCGAACAGCTCGACCTGGACGCGGGTTTCGCCGACGTCGGCGCCGACCAGGTAGCCGTAGCCGGGGGCGACGCGCAGCAGCACGCGGGGACGGCCGCCGTCGGACTCGACCGAGCCGGCCTCCTCGACCAGGCCCTCGTTGATCATCTCGCCGACCAGGTTGCTGACGCTGGCCAGGCTGAGCGCTGTGGACTGGCCCAGCTCGTGCCGGCTGAGCGGGCCGTCCAGCCAGATCCGGGTCAGCAGCACCGACCGGTTGGCCCGGCGCATGTCGCGCACCGTGGTGCGTCTGGCGTCCACGTCGCCGCCGTCCCTTCCCGGCCGCCCACGGCGACCTGCGTTCGTCTGCGTTCACGCCGTGAACCAAGCGGTGACAGCGTACTGCGCATTTACACTTAATAAAGTTAACTGATAACCTCCGGCGCATCGATGAGGAGGTATGTCAATGCGACTCGGACGCGGGATGACCGCACTGCTCGGTGGCGTCGCGCTGCTCGCCGCCACCGCCGCCCTGCCCGCCACCGCCGCCACCACGACCGGCGCCGTCGGCGCGCTCGTCGCGTGTGACGCGCCGGCCTGGGCCGAGGGCGTCACCTGGACCGCCGGCAGCCGGGCCACCTACGCCGGCCGGCTCTACCAGGCGCTCGTCACGCACACCCCGCCGGCCGGCGCGGGCTGGAACCCGGCCGCCGTACCGGCGCTCTGGACCGACCTCGGCGCCTGCACCGGCGGCACGCCGTCGCCGAGCCCCACCACCCGCCCGCCGTCGCCTTCCCCGTCCGCCTCCACCTCCCCTTCCCCGACCCGGACGCCTACCCCCACGCCCACGGTGTCGTCCAGCCCGACCACACCGGGCGGCGACACGTGCGCGCTGCGGTCCCGGCCGACCGGCAAGGTGCTGCAGGGCTACTGGGAGAACTGGGACGGCGCCGCCAACGGCGTACACCCCGGCCTCGGCTGGATCCCGATCACCGACTCCCGGATCACCGGACACGGCTACAACGTGGTGACCGCCGCGTTCCCGGTCATCCGCGCCGACGGCACCGTGCTCTGGGAGGACGGCATGGACGCCGGCGTCAAGGTGCCCACCCCCGCCCAGGTGTGCCAGGCCAAGGCCGCCGGACTCACCGTGCTGCTGTCCATCGGCGGCGCCACCGCGGGCATCGACCTCAGCTCCAGCGCCGTCGCCGACCGGTTCGTCGCCACCGTCGTGCCGATCCTCAAGCGGCACAACTTCGACGGCATCGACATCGACATCGAGACCGGCCTCACCGGCAGCGGGAACATCAACCAGCTCTCCCCCTCGCAGGCCAACCTGATCCGGATCATCGACGGGGTGCTGGCCCAGATGCCCGCCGGGTTCGGGCTCACCATGGCGCCGGAGACCGCGTACGTCACCGGCGGCAGCGTCACCTACGGCTCGATCTGGGGCGCGTACCTGCCGATCGTCAAGAAGTACGCCGACAACGGGCGACTCTGGTGGCTCAACATGCAGTACTACAACGGCTCGATGTACGGCTGCGCCGGTGACTCGTACCCGGCCGGCACCGTCGCCGGTTTCGTCGCGCAGACCAACTGCCTCGACGCCGGCCTGGTCATCCAGGGCACCACCATCCGCGTACCGCTGGACCGGCAGGTCCCCGGCCTGCCCGCGCAGGTCGGCGCCGGCGGCGGGTACATGAGCCCGGCGCTGGTGGCGCAGGCGTGGAACACCTACCAGGGCCGGCTGAAGGGCCTGATGACCTGGTCGGTGAACTGGGACGGGTCGAAGGGCTGGACGTTCGGCGACAACGTCCGCTCCCTGCAGGGCCGCTGACCCGGCAGGGCTCCGCGTTCCACCCCCGGCGCGGAGCCCTGCCGCTGGCGCGGGTTGCGAGACCCTGCGAGGCTGGCGCTCGTGTATGACTACGACCTGCTGGTGCTGGGCTCCGGACCGAGTGGACAGAAGGCGGCGATCGCCGCGGCCAAACTGGGCCGCCGCGTCGCCATCGTCGATCGCCGCGACATGCTCGGCGGAGTGTGCATCAACACCGGCACCGTGCCCTCGAAGACGCTGCGCGAGGCGGTCCTCTACCTGACCGGGCTGAGCCAGCGCGACCTCTACGGCAGCAGCTACCGGGTCAAGGAGGACATCACCGTCGCCGACCTGGCCGCCCGCACCCAGCACGTGATCACCCGGCAGACCGACGTGATCCGCGACCAGCTGGCCCGCAACAAGGTCGCGCTGATCACCGGCACCGGCCGGTTCGCCGACGCCCACTCCGTCTGGGTGGACGCCGGCTCCGGTCGGGAGACCCGGATCAGCTTCGACAAGGCGGTCGTCGCCGCCGGCACCCGCCCGGCCCGACCGGACAGCGTCGACTTCGACGACCGGACCATCGTCGACTCCGACGGCGTGATCAACCTGCAGGCCGTCCCGCGCAGCATGGTCGTGGTCGGCGCCGGGGTGATCGGCATGGAGTACGCCTCGCTGTTCGCCGCGCTCGGCACCAAGGTGACAGTGGTCGAGCGCCGCCCCCGGATGCTCGACTTCTGCGACGAGGAGATCGTCGAGTCGCTGAAGTACCACCTGCGGGACCTGTCGGTGACCTTCCGCTTCGGCGAGGAGGTGGCCGCCGTGGAGAAGCACCGCACCGCCGCGCTCTGCGTGCTGCGCAGCGGCAAGAAGATCGTCGCGGACACGGTGATGTACTCGGCCGGGCGGCAGGGACAGACCGACGACCTCGCGCTGGACGCGGCCGGGCTCACCGCGGATCACCGCGGCCGGATCGCGGTCGACGCGAACTACCGCACCGCCGTCGACAACATCTACGCGGTCGGCGACGTGATCGGCTTCCCCGCGCTGGCGTCCACCTCGATGGAGCAGGGCCGGCTGGCCGCCCAGCACGCCTGCGGCGAACCGGCACGCGGCATGTCCGACCTGCAACCGATCGGCATCTACACCATCCCGGAGATCAGCTTCGTCGGGAAGACCGAGGAGGAGCTGACCGAGGCGTCCACCCCGTTCGAGGTGGGCATCGCCCGCTACCGGGAACTGGCCCGGGGGCAGATCGTCGGCGACTCGTACGGGATGCTGAAACTGCTCGTCTCACCCGAGGACGGGCGGCTGCTCGGCGTGCACGTGTTCGGCACCGGCGCCACCGAGATCGTCCACATCGGTCAGGCCGTGATGGGCTGCGGCGGCACCGTCGACTACCTGCTCGACGCGGTGTTCAACTACCCGACCCTGGCCGAGGCGTACAAGGTGGCCGCCCTGGACGCCGCCAACAAGATCCGCAACATAACCCGGATCAACGACTGACCCCTGCTGCCCCGCCCTCCACCCCGTTGATCTTGCACTTGCTGCCCCGCGGGTGCCCGTTATGACCGGTGCGCCGGGGCCGCAAGTGCAAGATCAGCGGGAAAGGGGGTCAGCGGCCGGTGGCGTAGCCCTGGGCGCCTCGGGGGTTCGCCGCCGCGGACAGGACTCCGGTGCGGGGGGCGCGGGTGACCGCGCACATGCGGCCCAGGCTCCACGGGTCGGACAGGCGGACGGTGTGACCCCTCGCGCGCAGGCCGGCCAGCACATCCGCGTCGATCCGGTCCTCCAGCACCAGCACGCCGGGCTCGACGCCGCGCGGGTAGAACGACGCCGGGAAGCTCGTGGTGTGCCACGTGGGGGCGTCGATCGCCTCCTGCAGGTCCTGCCCGCCGGCCAGGTGCCGCAGCAGGAACAGCAGCTGCCACTGGTCCTGCTGGTCGCCACCGGGCGTCCCGCAGGCCATCACCGGCTCGCCGTCGCGCAGCACGAGCGTCGGGCTGAGCGTGGTACGCGGACGCCGCCCCGACCGCAGCGTCGAGGCGAGCCCCTCCTCCAGCCAGCACATCTGCAACCGGCTGCCCAGCGGGAAACCCAGCTCCGGGATGGTGGGTGAACTCTGCAGCCAGCCGCCGCTGGGCGTGGCGGAAATGATGTTGCCCCACCGGTCCACCACGTCGACGTGGCAGGTGTCGCCGCGGGTCACGCCGTCGGCCCGTACCGTCGGTTCGCCGGTGCTCGGGTCCTGCGGGACGGCCCGGCCGGCGGCGTGGGTGTGCAGGTGCGACGGCAGCCGGGGCGGGCTGCCCGCCGGGCTGCCGGGACGCAGCGTCGTGTCCGCGCTGTCGCCGACCAGCGCGGCCCGCGAACGGGCGTAGCCGGCCGACAGCAGCGCGGAACCCGGCACGTCGGTGTCGCCGTACCACGCCTCCCGGTCGGCGAACGCGAGCTTCAGCGCCTCGGCCTGCGCGTGGATGCCGTCCAAGCTGGACGGATCGTAGACCGCCGGGTCGTCGAGCGCGTCCAGGACGGCCAGGGTCTGCAGCAGCACCGGGCCCTGCCCCCAGAAGCCGGTCTTGGCGATCGTGTGCCCGCGCCAGTCCAGCGTGACCGGCGCCTCCCAGGTGGCCGAGAACCCGGCCAGGTCGTCGCCGGTGACCAGCCCGGCGTGGGCGCGCCCGCTGGAGTCGCGGAACGGCAGCCGGCTGAAACGGTCGATCGCCTCGGCGACGAAACCCTCCCGCCAGGCGCGCCGGGCCGCCTCGATCTGCGCCTCCCGGTCCGCACCGGCGGCCCGTCCCGCGTGGACGAGGCGGCGCAGCGTGTCCGCGTACGCCGGGTTGGTGATCATCTCCCCCGGCGCGGGTGGGCGGCCGTCGCGCAGCCAGAGCCGCGCGGACGTCGGCCAGTGGTCGGTGAACAGCGACCGGACCCGCGCGACTGTCTGCCCGGCGGCGCCGGCCAGCGGGTGGCCGGCGGCGGCGTAGCCGATCGCCGGTTCCAGCACCTCGGCGAGCGTGCGGGTGCCGTGGTCGCGCAGCAACAGCAGCCACGCGTCGACAGCGCCGGGCACCACGGCGGCGAGCGGGCCGGCGCCGGGGACGAGGTCCAGGCCCAGCGACCGGAAGTGCGCGACGGTGGCGCCCGCCGGCGCGGGGCCCTGGCCACACAGCACCCGCGGAGTGGGGTCGGCAGCGGTGGCGAGGATCGCCGGCACCTCGCCGGCCGGGCCGTTGAGGTGCGGCTCCACGACGTGCAGCACGAACCCGGCGGTCACGGCGGCGTCGAACGCGTTGCCGCCGCGCTCCAGCACGCCCATCGCGGACTGGCTGGCCAGCCAGTGCGTGGACGAGACCATGCCGAACGTGCCGCGCAGCGTCGGCCGGGTGGTGAACGTCATCGGCGGTGAGCCTACGCCGTGCCGGCGATGTCGGCGCGGTCCGTCGCGCCGCCCTCCTCCCCCGGGCTGCCGTCGCGCTCGCCGTCGAGCGGGAACAGGCACGCGGCCTCGTGGCCCGGACCCACGTCGGCCAGCGCCGGATCGGTCTCGGCGCACGCGGGGCGGGCCTGGGGGCATCGGGTACGGAAGTGGCAGCCGCTCGGCGGGTCCACCGGGCTGGGGATGTCGCCGGTGAGCACGATGCGGCGGCGCTGCCGCTCGACCCGGGGATCGGCCACCGGCACCGCCGACAGCAACGCCGCCGTGTAGGGGTGCGCCGGGCGTCGGTAGATCCGCTCCGGTGGGCCGGTCTCCACGATGCGGCCCAGGTACATGACCGCGATCCGGTCGCTCATATGCTCCACGGCGGCCAGGTCGTGCGCGATGAACAGGTAGGTCAGCCCGAGGTCGCGTTGCAGGCGCCGCAGCAGGTTCATGATCTGCGCCTGGACGCTCAGGTCGAGCGAGGCGATCGGCTCGTCCAGGACGATCAGATCCGGCTCGCCGGCCAGCGCCCGGGCCACGCCGACGCGCTGGCGCTGGCCGCCGGACAGCTCGTGCGGATGCCGGCCGGCCGTGTCGGCGCGCAGGCCGACCAGGTCCAGCAGTTCGGCCACCCGCTCCCGCCGGGCGGTGCGGGACGTGGCGAGCCGGTGCACGACAAGGGGTTCGGCGATGCTGTCGCCGACGGTGCGGCGCGGGTCCAGCGACGCCTGCGGGTCCTGGAACACCATCGCCACGTGGCGGCGCGTCGCGCGCAGGCGGCGCCGGGACCAGCGGGTCACGTCCGCGCCCGCCACCCGGACCCGCCCGGCGCTCGGGTCGACCAGCCGCAGCAGCGCCAGCCCGGCGGTGGACTTGCCGCTGCCCGACTCGCCGACCAGCCCGAGCGTCTCGCCCCGGTGTACGGCAAGCGTGACGCCGTCCACGGCGCGGACCGTTCCGGCCGGGGTCGGGAAGTGCACGGCGAGGTCGTCCAGCTCGGCGATCACGTCGGGGGTGTCGTCGCTCATCCGGCCTCTCCACGATAGAAGGTGCGGACCGTGTGCCCGTCGCCGACCGGCGTCAGCGGTGGCAGCTCGTGCTCGCAGCGCGGGTCCGCGCGAACCGGGCAGCGCGGCCAGAACGCGCAGCCGGCCGGCAGGTCCAGCGGGCTCGGCGGCGCGCCGGGGATGGCGACCAGGTCCTCGCCGCGCCGGGACGGGTCGGGCCGGGCCGCCAGCAGCGCCCGGGTGTACGGGTGGGTGGGCGTGTCGAACACCGCGTCGACAGGGCCCTGCTCGACGATGCGTCCCCCGTACATGACCGCGACGGTGTCGGCGATGCCGGCGACCACGCCCAGGTCGTGGGTGACCCAGACGACTGCGGTGCCCAGCCGCGCCTGCAGGTCGGCGACCAGCTCGATGATCTGCGCCTGGGTGGTGACGTCCAGCGCGGTGGTCGGCTCGTCGGCGATCAGCAGGTCCGGCTCGCACGCCAGCGCCATGGCGATGGCGACGCGCTGGCGCATGCCGCCGGAGAACTGGTGCGGGTACGCGTCGACGCGCCGCGCGGCCGACGGGATGCCGACCAGCTCCAGCAGTTCCACCGCCCGGTCGCGGGCGGCGCGGCGGGTCAGCCCGAGGTGTTCCTCGGCCGCCTCGGTGACCTGCCGGCCCACCGGCAGCACCGGGTTGAGCGAGGTCATCGGGTCCTGGAAGACGAACCCGACGTGCCGGCCGCGCAGCCTGCGGCGGCGGTCGTCGGGCAGCGCGGTCAGCTCGTGGTCGAGCAGCCGCACCCGGCCGGTGACCGTGGCGGCGCGCGGGGCCAGGCCGGTGGCCGCGAGCAGGGTCATGCTCTTGCCGCTGCCGGACTCGCCGACCAGGGCGAACGTCTCCCCCTGCCGTACCTGCCAGGACACGCCGGCCACGGCGCGGGCCGGGCCGCGGCGGGTGCCGATGGTGACGGTGAGGTCGTCCACGGACAGCACCGTCGAGTCGGTCCTGGGGCGCTGGCGCTGGCTCGGCATGCGTTCGGTGCGCTCGCTCATGGGGTGCTCCGGCGGGCCTCGGCGAGGGTGAGCTGGCGCGGGTCGAGCACGTCCCGCAGCGCGTCGCCGACCAGGTTGAACGCCAGCACGGTGAGGAAGATCGCCGCGCCCGGGAACACGCCCAGCCACCAGGCGTCGGTGACGAAGCCGCGCCCGTCGAACAGCATCCGGCCCCAGGCCGGTGCGGGCGGCTGGATGCCGAGGCCGAGGAAGGACAACGCGGCCTCGGAGAGGATCGCGAACGCCAGCGACAGCGACGTCTGCACGATCAGCGGCGCGGCGATGTTCGGCAGCACGTGGCGGCGCATGATGCGCAGGTCGGACGCGCCGATGGACACGGCGGCCCGGACGAACACCTGCTCGCGTACGGACAGCACGCCGGCGCGGGTGATCCGGGCGAAGATGGGTGTGTAGACCACGCCGATGGCGACCATGGCGGTGAGCAGGCCGGGGCCGAGCACCGCCACGATGGCAACCGCGAGCAGCAGCACCGGGAACGCGAACAGCACGTCCATGCAGCGCATGAGGATGCTGTCCAGCCAGCCCCGGTAGTAGCCGGCGAGCAGCCCGAGCGTCACGCCCGCTACCAGCGCGATGCCGACGCTGACCGCGCCGACCTGCAGTGACACGCGGGCGGCGACGAGCACCCGGCTGAGCACGTCGCGGCCCAGCTCGTCGGTGCCGAACGGGTGCGCGCCGCTGGGCGGGCGCAGCATCTGGTCCACGTCGACGTCGTTGACGCCGGCCGGGGCCAGCCACGGGCCGGCCACGCCGACCACGACCAGCAGGACGAGCACGATGGTGCCGCCGACGGCGAGCGGGTCGCGGCGCAGCGCGTCCAGGACGCGGCGTCCGGTGCTCTCGGTCGTGGCGCTCACTTGACCGTGATCCTCGGGTCGAGGCGGGCGTAGAGGATGTCCACCAGCAGGTTGACCAGCAGGAACAGGGCGGCCACCAGCAGCACCGCGCCCTGCAGGACGGGATAGTCGCGGGCCTGCACGGCGTCGAAGGTGAGCCGGCCGATGCCCGGCCAGGCGAACAGCACTTCGATGACGATGACGCCGCCGAGCAGGCTCGCCAGTTGCACGGCGACCACAGTCACCACCGGGATCAGCGCGTTGCGCAGCACGTGCCGCACGATCACCACCCGGTTGCGCAGCCCTTTCGCCTCGGCGGTCCGCACGTAGTCGGCGGAGAGCACCTCCAGCACCGAGGAGCGGATGAACCGGGTGAGGATGGAGGCGGTGACCAGGCCGACGGTGACCGCCGGCAGCGCCACGTGGGTGGCCCACCGGCCGGGGTCCTCGGTCAGCGCCACGTAACCCGACGGTGGCAGCCAGCCGAGCACCCCGGCGAACAGCAGGATGCCCATGATGCCCATCCAGAAGTCCGGCACCGAGACGCCGAACTGGCTGAACACGCGGGCGGCGTGGTCCACGGCGGAGCCGCTGCGTACCGCCGCGACGATGCCCAGCGGGAACGCCACCAGCAGCGCGAACAGCACCGCGGTGACGGCCAGGGACAGCGTGGCGGGCAGCCGTTCCAGCACGATCTGGCTCACCGGCTGGCCGGTGCGGAAGCTGACCCCCAGGTCACCGGTGAGCGCGTGCCCGAGGTAGCTGGCGTACTGCACCGGCAGCGGCTGGTCGAGGCCGGCCCGTTCCCGCAACGCGTCGTACGTCTCCTGGTCGAACCGGGTGCCGAGCGCCACCCGGACCGGGTCGCCCGGCACGAGTTGCAGCAGCAGGAACACCACAAGGGTCACGCCGATCAGCACGACCGCCGACTGGAGTGCCCGCCGCAGGACGAAGCGGGCCATCACTTGGCCAGGGCGACCGACCGGAACCGGATCGCCCGGTCGGTGCGCACCTCGTAGCCGGAGACCTTCTTCGACCAGCCCTGCACCACGTCCGGGTTGTAGAGGTAGAGGTAGCTGGCGTCGTCGACGATCTGCTTCGCCGCCTGCTCGTACGCCTGCTTGCGGGCGCCCTGGTCGGTCTGGGTGCGCGCGTCGTCCAGCAGCTTGTCCACCGCCGGGTTCTTGTACTTGTGGAAGTTGAACGTGCCGCCGCTGTGGTGCTGGGCGTAGTAGAACTCGTCCGGGTCGATGTTGCCGAGCCAGCCCAGCATGAACCCGTCGAAGTTGCCCTTGGCCTGCTCGTCGAGCCACTGGGCGAAGTCCAGCGTACGGATCTTCACGGTGATGCCGACGTCCTTGAGCTGGGCGGCGATGACCTGGGCGGCGCTGACCGTCTCCGGGTACTCGCTGGTGACCATCAGGTCCATGGTCAGGTTGCTCACGCCCGCCTGGCCGAGCATCTGCTTGGCCTTGCCCGGGTCGTGGCTGTAGGGCGCGTAGTCGTAGTAGAACGCGCTGTCCTTCGGGATGGCGGTCTGGTTGACGGTGGCCAGGCCGAACTTCGCCGCCTTGGTGATCGCCTCCCGGTCCAGGGCGTACCCGATGGCGCGCCGCACCTCGGGGTTGTCGAACGGCTTGCGGGCCTCGTTGAGCGCCACGTACCAGTAGTCGGTGGAGGCCGCCGACTTCACCACCGGGTCGTCGCCGTCCTGCAGCGACTTGACCTGCTGCGGCGGCAGGTTGTCGGTCCACTGCACCTGGCCGCTGCGCAGGTTCTGCAGCGCCACGGTGGGGTCCTTGACGAAGGTGAACGTGACGCCGTCGAGCTTCGGCTTCTCACCCCAGTAGGCGTCGTTGCGCACCAGCTTGATGCTGTCGCCGGAGGTGTAGCCGGCCACCGTGAACGGGCCGCTGCCCACCGGCGCGGTCTTCACCTTGCCGGACTCCACGTTGGACTTCTCCACGATCGCGACGCCCTTGAACCCACCGAGGTTGGCGAGCAGGTTCGGCGTGGGCGCGCTGAGCGTCACCACCACCGTCGCGGGGTCGGGCCCGGTGACCGACTTGACGGTGGCGAACTTGTACGCGTTGTTCAGCTTCTCCTTGATGATCCGCTCGAAGGAGTAGACGACGTCCTCGGAGGTCAGCGGCGACCCGTCGGAGAACTTCACGCCCTCACGCAGCGTGAACGTCCAGGTCAGCTGGTCGTCGCTGGTGGTCCACTTGGTCGCCAGCGACGGCACCATCTTCAGGTCGGCGTCCGGCTCGACGAGCGTGTCGTAGACGTTCTCCAGCACCTGGAAGCTGTAGTAGGCCGAGGTCTTGTGCGGGTCGAGCTGGTCGGGTTCGCCGCCGATCGCGGCGTTGAGGATTCCGCCTTCGCCGCCGGCGTTCCCCCCGCCGCCGACGTCGACCGCCTCGCCGCCGGTGCATCCGGACAGGACGCCGACGGTGAGGATGAGTGCGGCGCCGAACGCGCCGAGCTTGTTCCTGGACACAGGCCCCCCTTGCCACTTCCCGGACAAAAGAAAGTTTCGGCGAGTCTTGTCTCCGAGCCGGATGATGTCAAACGAATCCAGCCAAAATGACTGGTCGATCGGTGTTGCCGGTGCGGAGTGAACGGTGGTTCAATCCGGGCCCCGACCCGATCCGCCACCGCGCTGGGAGTTGCCGCCGTGACCACACACGAGGTCGTCAACCAGGTCCCCCCGATGGTCGGCCACGACACCGCCGACGACCCGGCACTGCGCGACGGCGTGACCCGGGAGGGCGCCGAATGGGCGCTGCCCGGGCTGCACGAGCTGGGCCTGCTCGCCGGTGGTGAGGAGGCGGCCGAACACGGGCGGCTCGCCAACGAGCACCCGCCGGTGCTGCGCACCCACGACCGGTACGGCAACCGGATCGACGAGGTGGAGTTCCACCCGTCCTGGCACGAGCTGATGCGTACCGCCGTCGGGCACGGCCTGCACGCCGCGCCGTGGGCCGACGACCGACCCGGCGCGCACGTGGCCCGGGCGGCCGGCTTCTACCTGTGGCGGCCCGACGCCGGGCACGGCTGCCCCGTCTCGATGACCTACGCGGCGGTGCCCGCGCTGCGGCACAGCCCGGAGCTGGCCGACCGCTACGAGCCGCTGCTCACCACCCGCGAGTACGACTTCGGGCTGCGCCCGCCGCAGACCAAGCGCGGCCTGCTCGCCGGCATGTCGATGACCGAGAAGCAGGGCGGCTCGGACGTGCGCGCCAACACCACCACCGCCCGCCCTGAGCCGGACGGCAGCTACCGGCTCGTCGGGCACAAGTGGTTCACCTCCGCGCCCATGTGCGACCTGTTCCTCACGCTCGCCCAGGCGCCCGGCGGCCTCACCTGCTTCCTGGTCCCCCGCGTGCTGCCCGACGGCGCCCGCAACCCGATGCGGCTGATGCGGCTCAAGGACAAGCTCGGCAACCGCTCCAACGCCTCCGCCGAGGTCGAGTACGAGCACGCGGTGGCGTGGCGCGTCGGCGACGAGGGCCGGGGCGTGCGCACCATCATCGACATGGTCAACCTGACCCGGCTCGACTGCGTGATCGGCGCGGCGGCCGGGATGCGTCACGGCGTGACCACCGCGGTGCACCACGCCACCCACCGGCGGGCGTTCGGCAGCTACCTTCTCGACCAGCCGCTGATGCGCAACGTGCTGGCCGACCTCGCGGTGGAGTCCGAGGCCGCCACCGTGCTGATGGTCCGGCTGGCCGGCGCGACCGACCGGTCGGCGCGCGGCGACGACGGCGAGACCGCGTTCAAGCGCCTCGCCCTCGCAGTCGGCAAGTACTGGGTGTGCAAACGCTGGCCGGGGCACGCCGCCGAGGCGCTGGAATGCCTGGGCGGCAACGGCTACGTCGAGGAGTCCGGCATGCCGCGGCTGTTCCGCGAGTCGCCGCTGAACTCGATCTGGGAGGGCTCCGGCAACGTCGCCGCGCTGGACGTGCTGCGCGCGCTCACCCGGGAACCGCAGGTCCTCGCCGCGTACGAGGCGGAGGTGGCCGCCGCGGCCGGCGCGGACGCGCGACTGGACGCCGCGGTGCGCCGGGTGCGCGACGAGCTGGCCGACCACACCGACCTGGAGCTGCGCGCCCGGCGCGTGGTGGAGCGGCTGGCGCTGGTGCTGCAGGGCGCGCTGCTGGTACGCCACGGCCACCCCGCGGTCGCCGACGCGTTCTGCGCGTCCCGGCTCGGCGGCGACCACGGCCAAGCGTACGGGACGCTACCCGGCGGACTGGACCTCGCAGCGATCATCGACCGCGCCACCCCCAAGATCGGCTGAACGGCGATGACGCGTCTGGTCTCGACCCACCTGTATCCGGTCAAGTCCCTCGGCGGCGTCGACGTCGACCGGGCCGAGGTCCAGCCGTGGGGGTTGCGTCACGACCGCCGCTGGGTGGTGCTGCGCCCCGACGGCGGCAAAGTGGGCTCGACCGCCCTGCCGGCGCTGCTCGGCCTGACCGCCGCGCCCGGGCCCGGGTCGCTCACGCTCACCGCCCGCGACGGGTCGTCGCTGACGGTCGCCGAGCCGGTGGACGGGCCGCCGGTTCCGACCGACGTGTCCCGGCTGGACACGGTCCGGCTCGCCGCCGACGAGGCTCACGACTGGCTCTCCGCGCGGCTGGGCCGGCCGGTGCGGCTGGCCTGGCTGGACGACCCGCGCCGCCGGCCGATGTCGGCCGAGCACGGCGGCCGGCCCGGTGACCCGCTCAACCTCTCCGACGCCGGGCCGCTGCTGGTCGCCACGGCGCCGTCGCTGCGGCGGCTGCGGGACTGGATCGTCGAGGGCGCGCTGGAACGCGGCGAACCGGCCCCGGAGCCGCTGGCGATGGCCCGGTTCCGGCCCACTGTGGTGCTCGACGGGCCGTTCGAGCCGTTCGCCGAGGACGGCTGGACACGGGTGCGCATCGGCGCCGTCGACTTCCGGGTCTCCGAACGCTGCGACCGCTGCTCGGTGACGCTCATCGACCCGCAGACCCTCGCCAGCGGGAAGGAGCCCATCCGCACGCTGGCCCGGCACCGGCGCCACGACGGCAAGACCTGGTTCGGCATCCGGCTGGTCCCGGAGACCACCGGCGAGATCCGCGTCGGCGATCCCGTCACCGTCTCCTGATCCGGCCGCTCAGCGGCCACGCCACTCGTCGGCCAGGATCGCGTGGACGAGCTGGTCGGCCCACCCGCCCCGGAACCGGTAGCTGCGCACGTGCCGCGCCTCCCGCCGCATCCCGAGCCGGGCCATCAGACGCGCCGACGGCTCGTTGTCCGCGTGGCAGCGGGCCACCACCCGGTGCAGCCCGAACTCGCCGAAACCCCAGTCCAGCAGCGCCCCGGCCGCCTCCGTGGCCAGCCCCCGGCCGCCGTGGTCGGGGTGGAACACGTACCCCAGCTCGGCGGTGCGGTCCGCCGCGCTGCGCCACACCAGCTCGACCGCGCCGATCACCCGCCCGTCGCGCACCACGGCGAGCGTCAGGCAGTCGCCCTCCGCGCGCAGCGCGTCCTCGCCGGCCATCGCGGTCACCGACGCCAGGGACCCCGCCCGGGTACGCGGGGCGGCGCCCGCCATCCAGCGGACCACGTCCGGACGGCGCTGCCAGGCGTGCACGTCGTCGAGGTCGTCGAGCGTCACCGGGCGCAGCAGCAGCCGGGACGTGCGCAGCGGGTACGCCGGGTGGGCCATCGGGCGATGGTAGGAGGAACCTAGGGTGAGCCGCATGGTCGTTTCCGCCGACGACGGCAACCCACTCACCCAGCTCACACTCGACCAGCTCCGGGCACGCACCAGCGTGAAGTGGCGGCTGTACCCGCCGGACGTGCTGCCGCTGTGGGTGGCCGAGCAGGACGTGCCGCTGGCGCCGCCGGTGGCCGAGGCGCTGCGCCGCGCGGTCGACCTGGGCGACACCGGCTACGCGTACGGCACGGCGTACGCCGAGGCGGTCGGCGGGTTCGCCGCGCAGCGGTGGGGCTGGGCCGACTTCCCGGTCGGCCGGACCACGCTGGTGCCCGACGTCATGATGGGCACGGTCGAGGTGCTGCGCCTGGTCACCGGGCCGGGCGACGCGGTGGTGGTCACTCCCCCGGTCTACCCGCCGTTCTACGCGTTCGTCACGCACGCCGACCGGCAGGTGCTCGAGGCGCCGCTCGGCGCGGACCTGCGGCTCGACCCGGCCGCGCTGGAGGAGGCGTTCCGGCGCGCTCGTGCGATCGGCGAGCGGCCGGCGTTCCTGCTCTGCAACCCGCACAACCCGACCGGCGTGGTGCACCGGCCCGACGAGCTGGCCACCGTCGCGGAGCTGGCCGCCCGGCACGGCGTCCGGGTGGTCTCCGACGAGATCCACTCGCCGCTGGCGCTACCCGGTGCGCGGTTCACCCCGTACCTGACGGTGCCCGGCGCCCAGAACGCGTTCGCGCTGCTGTCGGCGTCCAAGGCGTGGAACCTCGCCGGGCTCAAGGCGGCGCTCGCGGTCGCCGGGCCGGACGCCGCCGACGACCTGGCCCGGATGCCGGAGGAGGTGAGCCACGGCCCGAGCCACTTCGGGGTGCTCGCGCACACCGCCGCGTTCCGGGCCGGCGGGCCGTGGCTGGACCGGCTGCTCGACGGCCTGGACGCCAACCGGGCGCTGCTCGGGTCGCTGCTGGCCGAGCACCTGCCGGCGGTGTCGTGGCAGCCGCCGGAGGGCACGTTCCTGGCCTGGCTGGACTGCCGTGGCCTCGGCGTGCCCACCGAGGCGGGCGACGGCCCGGGGGTGGCCAGCGATCTGGACGGGCCGGCGCGGATGTTCCTCGACCGGGCCCGGGTGGCGCTCAGCTCCGGGCACGTCTTCGGCTCCGGCGGCGCCGGGTTCGTCCGGCTCAACTTCGCCACCTCCCCCGCCGTGCTCACCGAGGCGGTCACCCGGATGGGCCGGGCGGCGACCGGCTGACGGCCGGGCCGGCACCGGCGCCCCGCGGCGCCGGTGCCCCGGCCGGCTCAGGTGGTGGTCTGGCCGTCGATGCTCTCGCGCAGGATGTCCGCGTGCCCGGCGTGTTGGGTCGTCTCGGCGATGACGTGGATCAGCACCCGCCGGATGCTGCGCACCGAGCCCGGCTCGTTCCACGGCGCGTCCGGCACCGGCCAGGTCGCCGACAGGTCCTCGACGCCGGCCACGATCTCCTCGGTACGCGCGGCGACGCGCGCGTAGCGGTCCAGGATGGCCGGCAGCGTGTCCCCGGGCAGCATCTGGAAGTCCCGCCCCCGCTCGATCGCCCACTGCGGCAGCTCGCGGGCCTTGCCGGCCATGAAGTCCTCCCAAGTGACGCCTTCGGGCAGAGCGAAGGACATCGCCGACGGGCCCTCGACCACGAATCGCAGCCACGCCTCCTCGGTGGACGCGACATGCTTGATCAGGCCGCCCAGGCAGAGCGCGCTGACCGTCGGCTTCTGCCCGGCCTGCTCGTCGGTCAGGCCGCGCACCGTGTTGGTCAGCATGTTCCGGGCCTCGGCGAGCTCGGCCAGCAGGTCGGCCCGCTCGGCGTCGAGGGTGGTGGGGGTCGTGGTGGTGCCGGTCATCGTCATCGGTTCCTTCCGGTCCTGATCGGGTACGGGCCCACACTCGCAGGCGTAGCGGTCAGTACGTGTCCTCTTCTGCGGGCAGAATGCGTGTCGTGCCGACGACTTCCGCGCGACTGCTCTCCCTGCTGTCCCTGCTTCAGGCCCGCCGGGACTGGCCGGGCGCGCTGCTCGCCGAACGGTTACGGGTCAGCGCGCGTACCGTGCGCCGCGACGTCGACCGGCTGCGGGAGCTGGGCTATCCGATCGAGAGCACCAAGGGCCCGGAGGGCGGCTACCGTCTCGGCGCCGGCTCGGCGCTGCCGCCGCTGCTCTTCGACGACGAGCAGGCGGTCGCGCTGACCGTGGCGTTGCAGACCGCCGCCACCGGCGTGACCGGCATCGAGGAGGCCGCCGCGCGGGCGCTGACCACGGTCCGGCAGGTGATGCCGCCCCGGCTGCGCCACCGGGTCGACGCGCTGCGGGTGATCGCCGTGGAACGGGCCGGCACGCCCGCCGCGGCCCGCGTGGAGCCGGGACTGCTGATGACACTCAGCGCCGCCGTGCACGCCCGGGAGGAGCTGCGCTTCGACTACGACTCGGTGTCGGCGTCCGCTCCCGACGCGCCGCCGCGCCGCGCGCAGCCCCACCACCTGGTCACCTGGGGCGGGCGCTGGTATCTCGTGGCCTGGGACCTGGACCGCGACGACTGGCGCACGTTCCGGGTCGACCGGATCAGCCCGCGTACGCCCACCGGCCCCCGGTTCACGCCCCGCGAGCTGCCCGGCGGGGACGTCGCGGCGTACATCGCCGGCCGGTTCAAGGGCGCCACCGGGCCGGGTGACTGGCCCTGCCGGGGCGAGGTGATCCTCGACCTGCCCGCCCGGACGGTCTCCGCGTGGACCCGCGACGGCATCGTCGAGGAGCTGGGGCCCGATCGCTGCCGTCTGACCCAGGGCGGCTGGTCGTGGGCCGGGCTGGCCGCCCTGCTCGGCCGCTACGACGCCGACATCGAGGTGGTCGGGCCGCCCGAGTTGCGGGAGGCGTTCGCCCGCCTGGCCCGCCGCTACGCCGCAGCAGCGGAGGGCCCGAACCCGCCTCGGTAGCCGGGCCGGCCGGGGTGTCAGTCGGTGGGCAGGAGCGGGCGCATGAACGTGCGCTCGTACCGCAGGACGCAGCCCGACTCGTCGCGGATCCGGTCGGCGGCGACGAACTCCGGGTCCACTCCGAACCGGGCCCGGTACTGCTCGTACGCCGCCAGGCTCTCAAAGCTGAACAGCGCCTCGGCCCGGTCGCTGGCGCCCTCGGCGGGCAGGAAGTAGCCGTGGTGCACGCCGCCGTGCCGTGCCACCAGCCGCATCCAGGTGCGGGCGAAGCGCTCGAACGCCTCGATCTGTGCGGGGTCGATCGTGTAGTGCACGACGCAGGTGATCACGCGGCCACGATAGCGACGGTCGGTCAGGCGGCGCAGCGGCGGTCGCCGGGGTCGGTCGTGTCGGCCAGGCCCGCGTACCGGCCCCGGTGGTAGAGCAGCGGCGACCCGACGTCGGCGTGCCGCAGCAGCTCCGGTTCGGCCAGCACGACGGCGTGGTCCCCGACGACGACCCGGTCCACCACCCGGCACAGCAGCCAGGCCAGTGTGTCGTCGGGGACCGGCACCCCTTCCGGGCCGGGCGCCAGCGGGTCGGCTCGGCGAATCTGTCGATCCCGCTGGCGGCGAACCTCCGGGCCACCTCGTGCCGGCCGTGCCCGAGCAGGTGCACCGCGACGTGCCGGGCCCGGGACACCACCGGCCAGCTCGACGAGCCCAGGTCCAGCCGGTCAGACCGTGAAGCCGTGGAACAGCACCGACGCCAGTCCGAGCGCGAGCACCAGGTTGAACACGGTGGCCGCGCCGAACACGGTGACCGGCCGCCAGCCGGCCTCGCGCAGCGACGACACGCGGACCTCCAGGCCGATGCTGACGAAGGCCAGGATGAGGAACCAGACCCGCAGGTCGGTGACGATCGCCATGGTGGCCTTGCCGTCCGCCCCGGCGACGTCGAGGTACCAGGTGGCGATCACCGAGGCGGCGACGAACCCGAGGACGAACTTCGGGAACCGCCGCCACAGCTCGCCGAGCCCCGGCCGCGGGGTGTCCGGACGGCGCTCCACGCGCAGCGCGAAGTACGCGGTGAGCGCCACCGCGACCACGCCCATCAGCGCGTTCTGGGTGACCTTGACGATGCTGGCGATCTGGAGCGCGTCCTCACCGGCGAGCGCGCCCGCCGCGGTGACGGCGGCGGTGGTGTCGATGTTGCCGCCGATCCAGGCGCCGGCGACCGCATCGGAGAGGCCGAGCACGTCGGCCAGCCACGGCAGCAGGAAGATCGACGGCAACGCGAACGCGATGACCAGGCTGGCCGTGTACGCGAGCTGTTCCCGGCGTGCCCGGACCGCGCCGGCGGCGGCGATCGCGGCGCTCACCCCGCAGATCGACACGGCCGAGGCGAGCAGCGCCCGCAGTTTGTCGTCCAGGCCGAAACGCCCGGCCAGCCACCAGGTGAACAGGAACACGCCGCTGATCAGCAGCAGCGCCTGGGCGATGGCGGGACCGGCGGCGCTCGCGATGACTGCGAGGTTGATCGAGGCGCCGAGCAGCACCAGGCCGGTCTTGATGAAGAACTCGGTCCGGAACGCGGCGGAGATCCGGTCGCGCAGGCCGGTCACGGTGACCACCAGGTTGCCGAGCAGGCCGAGCAGGATCGCGTAGACCGGGTACTCGATCGCGGCGGCCACCTCCTCGATCGCGCTGCCCTCGGCCCAGACCGGCACGTTCTGTTCCAGGTAGCGGGTGAGCGCGGCCAGCCCGAGCACCACCAGCAGACCCACGGCGGTCCAGGCCCAGAACGCGCCGGAGCGCAGGTCGGCCGGGGGCGGCGCGTCCGCGGGCGTACCGTCCGGTCGGTCCACTGAGGTCGCGGCGGCTGGGGCGTCCGCGGTGGAGGCCGCGGACGGCCCGGCGGCGGTGCTGCGAACGGCGGGCTCCGGTGCGGCGGCCATCACGGCACCAGCCCGGCGGGGATGACGCCGACCAGCACCAGGAGCAGCAGCGCGAGGCCGAGGACAGTGGCGGCCCAGTCCTCGCTGAAGGCGAGCCGGGACGTGCCTGCGGTGGGCGGTTCGGGTGGCGTGGGCGCGTTGCTCATGGAGGGCTCCTACGGGTACGCGCGGGCGAGGGAGGGCAGCCGAGGGCTCATCGACCCCACGGAGAGTTTCCTACTTAACCAGTAGGATTACAAGGTCTTCCCGCGCTCCGGCTCACCCGCGGCACGTTCGGCGACCACCACCGAGATGCCGTCGAGCACCCGCTGCAGACCGAACTCGAAGGCGTGATCCGGCCCGTACGCCGCGCCGTGCGCCATGCCCGCCGCCGTGCCGACCCGGGCGGCGAGCGGGAAGCTGCCCGCGGTCATGAACTTCTGCAGCCAGGGCCCGTGCGTCTGCCACCACTGGTCGTCGGTCATCCCGGTCTCACGTTCCAGCTCGGCCACGTCCAGCGCGGCCCGCGCCGCGCTCTTGGCGTGCCCCAGCACGAGCGTGAGCACCGCGTCCATCTCCACGTCGTCGAGCCCGATGTCCGCGACGGCGTGCAACTCGTAGTCGTACTTGGCGAGCACGTTGGGGCCGAGCACCGGCCGGGTCGTCTCGGCGCGCACCAGCCACGGGTGGGACCGGTAGAGGGCCAGATTGTCCCGCGCGATCCGTTCCAGCCGGCCCCGCCAGCCACCCGGCACGTCGGCCGGGCGCGGAAGGTCACCGAGAACGGCGTCCACCATGACGTCGAGCAGTTCCGCCTTTCCCGGCACGTACGTGTAGACGGACATGGTGCCCACGCCGAGCGCCTCGCTGACCCGGCGCATGGTGAGCGCGTCGATGCCCTCGGCGTCGGCGATCTCGATCGCGGTGCGCACGATCCGGTCGACGCTGAGGCCCGGACCGGCGCCGCGGCTGGCCGGCTCCCGGGTGCGCCAGAGAAGGGCCAGGCTGCGGGCGGGATCGGCCTTGCGCCGGCGCTCCTTCGACATGGTGCCGTCATCCTACCGGCCACGCCGGTCGCGGCCCGTCGGCGGGACGCCGGGAAAAGCCACGAGAATTGTTCGGGCAAAAAGAATGGCGGGTTCTCCCGCCACTACCAACATATAGCGCACCCCCGGTCTTGCGGCAAGCCCCGGGTGGTGGCGCAGAATTGCCGGCCGTAACCCATTGCCGAGGCATTCGAAAAGCCGCGAAGAGCGGAGGCTCGGCCGTGCCCGTGATCGGAGACGAGTTGAATCTGCCTGCCACGAGCGTTTTCGATCTTCCCGAACGTCTGTCGGCCAAGGCCGACCCGAACCTGATCGCCGACGACGAGCGGCACTTCGCCGCCATCGCCGACAGCCTGCGCCGCTCGATCGCCGACTTGACCGACCGGCTCGACGCGACGCGCCGGTCCGCCGGCGGCCGGGGCCGGCAGGCCGTCGACCGGGACCAGGAGGTCCGGCGGCTGAGCGCGCGCCTGCGTACGCTGCGCCGTTACGGCCTGGACCTGTGCCTGGGCCGGATGGTCGGCGCGGACGGCGCGGCCCCGGTGTACGTGGGCCGGCTCGGCCTGACCGACGGCGCGGGCGGCCGACTGCTGCTGGACTGGCGCTCCCCCGCCGCCGAGCCGTTCTTCGGCGCCACCCATGCCGACCCGATGGGCCTGGTCAGCCGACGCCGGTACCGGTGGAGCCGAGGGCGGATCACCGACTACTGGGACGAGGTGTTCACCGCCGACGCTCTGGCCGGGCACGCCGCGCTGGACGACCAGTCGGCGTTCATCGCCAGCCTGGGCGCGACCCGGTCGGCGCGGATGCGTGACGTGCTCGGCACCATCCAGGCCGACCAGGACGCGATCATCCGGGCCGGTTCCCGGGGCGCGCTGGTGGTGGACGGCGGTCCCGGCACCGGCAAGACGGTGGTGGCGCTGCACCGCACCGCGTACCTGCTGCACGCCGACCCGCGCCTCGGCGAGCGCCGGGGCGGGGTCCTCGTCGTCGGGCCGCACCAGCCGTACCTGAACTACGTCTCCGACGTGCTGCCCAGCCTGGGCGAGGAGGACGTGCAGATCTGCACCCTGGCCGACCTGGTGCCGGAGGGCGCGGCGGCGGCGCCGGAGACCGACCCGGAGGTGGCCCGGCTGAAGGCGTCGGCGGACGTCGTGCGGGCTGTCGACGCCGCGGTCCGGTTCTACGAGGAGCCGCCCGCGACCGGGATGACTGTCGGGGTCGGGGACGCCGAGTTGCGGCTGACCGCCGACGACTGGGCGACGGCGTTCGAGGCGGCCGGCCCGGGCGTCGGGCACAACGAGGCCCGCGACGACGTGTGGGAGGAACTGGTCACGATCCTGGTGGAGAAGTACCGCGGGGACGAGCCGGAGGAGGCGGTCCGCCGGGCACTGGGACGCGACCGGGAACTGGTGACCGCGTTCGGCCGGGCGTGGCCGCTGCTCGACCCGCTCGACGTGGTGGCCGACCTGTGGTCGGTGCCGGCCTACCTGCGCCGGTGCGTGCCCTGGCTGAGCGTCGAGGAGATCCGTACGCTGCGGCGGGCCGACGCCCGGGCCTGGACGGTCGCGGACCTGCCGTGGCTGGACGCGGCCCGGCGGCGGGTCGGCGACCCGGAGGCGTCGCTGCGGCGGCGCCGCGACGAGGCGGTGCTGGCCGCGCAGCGCGCCGAGATGGACACGGTGGTCGACGCGCTGATCGCGTCGCACGCCTACGACGACGGCGAAGGTCTGATGACCATGCTGTACGGCGAGGACATGCGCACCAGCCTGGTCGACTCCAGCGCGTTGAGCGTGGCCGATCCGGACCTGCTGGCCGGGCCGTTCGCGCACGTCGTGGTGGACGAGGCGCAGGAGCTGACCGACGCGCAGTGGCAGATGCTGCTGGCGCGCTGCCCGTCGCGCAGCTTCACCGTGGTCGGCGACCGGGCGCAGGCGCGGCACGGGTTCACCGAGTCGTGGCCGCAGCGGCTGGCGCGGGCCGGGTTCGACCGGGTCGAGGTGGCGACGCTGACCGTCAACTACCGCACCCCGGCGCAGGTGATGGCGGCGGCCGAGCCGGTGATCCGGGCCGTGCTCCCGGACGCCAACGTGCCCACGTCCATCCGCGACGGCGCCCCCGTGCGGTACGGCGACCGCGCCGAGCTGCGCGCGGTGGTGGACGGCTGGCTCGCCGCCCATCCCGAGGGCGTCGCGTGCGTCATCGGCGATCCCGGGTTCCCGGCGACGGACCGGGTCCGGTCGCTGACGCCGGAGCTGGCGAAGGGGCTGGAGTTCGACCTGGTGGTGCTGGTCGACCCGGAGTCCTTCGGCGACGGCATCTCCGGCGCGGTGGACCGGTACGTCGCGATGACCCGGGCCACCGGCGAGCTGGTCGTGCTCACCGGGCCGTGACCCGTGCCCCGGGGGCGACGCACGGCCGCCCCCGGGGTCCGGCTCAGCGGCTGAGCGCCCGGTAGCGGCGCAGCGACAGCGGCAGGAACACGGCGATCAGCGCCAGCGGCCAGAGCACCGCCAGCAGCGGGTGATGCGCGGCCACCCAGGAGTCGCCGCCCCAGCCGGGGTTGCCGAACAGCTCCCGGGTGGCGCCGACGGTGGCGGACAGCGGGTTCCACTCGGCGACCGCGCCCAGCCACGCGGGCATGGTGGACGGCGCCACGAACGCGCTGGACAGGAAACCGAGCGGGAACTCCAGTGTCTGCACGGCCGTGACCGCGCTCTGTCCCTGCACGGTCAGGCCGAGGAAGACGCCCACCCAGACCAGCGCGATCCGCAGCAGCAGGATCAGCCCGAACGCGGTGAGCGTGTCGCCGAGGTCGCCGCGTGCCCGCCACCCGACGGCCAGGCCGACGAGCAGCATGACGGCGAGCGTCACCACCGCGAACATCAGGTCGGCGACAGCGCGGCCGAGCAGCGGCGCCAGCCGCGACACCGGCATGGACCGCAGCCGGTCGGTGACGCCGCGGTCCAGGTCCGCCGAGACCGCCATGGTGGTCATGCTGATGCCGAAGACCATGGTCATGGCGAACATGCCGGGCATCAGGAACTCGCGGTAACTGCCGCCGCCTGGTACCTGGAGCGCGCCGCCGAACAGGTACGCGAACATCAGCACCATCAGGATGTCGAAGCCCAGCGAGCCGATCAGCGGGCCGGGCTCGCGCCGCCAGTGCGCCAGCGCGCGCCCGGTCAACGTCAGGCCGTCACCGGCCAGCGACGCACGGCGCGCGGGGTTCACCGTCGCGGTCACGCGGTCACCTCCACGCCGGTGCGGGCGGCGGAGGGCGTGGCGGTGAGCTGGAGGAACACCTCGTCCAGTGTGGGCCGCCGCAGCGCCACGTCGGCCACGCCCACGCCGTCGGCGTCGAGTGCGCGCAGCACCTCGGTCAGCGCACCGGCCCGCTCGCCGACCTGGGCGCTGACCGCCCGCCGGTCCGGGTCGACAGCCGGTTCGGAGCGGGCCACCGCGCGCAGCCGGCGCGCGGCGGTGGCGAGGTCGGCGGCGTCGCGGACGACCAGTTCGATCCGGTCGCCGCCCAGGCGGGACTTGAGCGCGTCCGGGGTGCCCTCGGCGATCACCCGCCCGGCGTCGAGCACGCAGACGCGGTCGGCGAGCTGGTCGGCCTCGTCCAGGTACTGCGTGGTCAGCAGCACCGTGGTGCCGCCGCGCACCAGGTCCCGTACCGCCTCCCACACCTCGTTGCGCCCGCGCGGGTCCAGCGCCGTGGTCGGCTCGTCCAGGAACAGCACCGACGGCGCGAGGATCATCCCGGCGGCCAGGTCGAGGCGGCGGCGCATGCCACCGGAGTACGTGCGTACCGGCCGGTCGGCGGCGTCGGCGAGCCCGAACCGGTCGAGCAGTTCGGTCGCCCGCCGCCGCGCCCCGGCCCGGCCCAGGTGGAACAGGCGGCCGAAGATGACCAGGTTCTCCCGGCCGCTCAGCGCCTCGTCCACCGCCGGATGCTGGCCGACCAGGCCGATGCGGTGGCGTACCCGGTCGGCCTGCCCGGCCACGTCGTAGCCGGCGACCTCGGCCCGCCCGGCGTCGAAGCGCAGCAGCGTGGCGAGGATGCGTACGGCTGTGGTCTTGCCGGCGCCGTTCGGGCCGAGCAGCCCGCACACGGTGCCCGGTGGCACGCGCAGGTCGAATCCGTCCAGCGCCACGTTGCCCCCGTACCGCTTGCGCAGGCCCTCCGCGAGGATCGCGTGTTCCACGTCTGTCCCCCTCCGTTGACGACAGTCACTAACGTACAACGTACGGTATGGCGTCCGCCAACGGTTCAGTCGACCACGCGGTGCTCCCACGCCCAGACCGCGATCTCGGTACGGTTGCGCAGGCCGAGCTTGGTCTGCACGGCCGAGACGTGGCTCTTTACGGTGCTCAGCGAGATGAACAGCTCCGCGCCGATCTCCAGGTTCGTACGGCCCCGGGCGATCTCGCGTACCACCTCGATCTCCCGCTCGGACAGCGCCGGGCGGCGCTCGTCGCGGGGCGGGGCGGGCGGGGCCAGGTGCCGCAGCAGCCGGACCGTCACCGACGGGGACACGAGCGCGTCGCCCTGGTGCGCCGCCCGCACCGCCTCCACCAGCAGCGCCGGACCGGCGTCCTTGAGCAGGAACCCGGCCGCTCCCCCGCGCAGCGCGCCGTAGACGTACTCGTCCAGGTCGAACGTGGTGACCACGACGACCCGCAGCGGATCGGCCACCTCGGGCCCGGCGAGCGCCCGGGTCACCTGGAGGCCGTCGAGCCGCGGCATCCGGATGTCCACCAGGCAGACGTCCGGGCGCAGCCGGCGGGCCTGGGCGACCGCGTCGACGCCGTCAGACGCCTCGGCGACCACTGTGATGTCGGGCTGGTCCTCCAGGATGAGCCGCAACCCGCCGCGGACCATCGCCTGGTCGTCGGCGAGCAGCACCCGGATCGCCATCACGGCCTCCCGCACGGCACGGAGGCCCGCACCGACCATCCGCCGTCGGGGCGGGGACCGGCGCGCAGCGTCCCGCCGAGGGCCTCGACGCGCTCACGCAGGCCGACCAGGCCGTATCCGCCCCGGTGTTCGGCGGGCCCGCCGGGCGCGTCGTCGGTCACCTCGACCACCACCGCGTCCGGCTCCCGCGCCACGTCCACAGTGACCTGCCCGGCGTGCGGGGCGTGACGGGCCACGTTGGTCAGCGCCTCCCGGACGATCCGGTGCACGGTGCTGGTGACCTCCGGCGGCCAGGCCGTCTCCCCCGGTAGGCGCAGCCGCACCGGCGGGCCCTGCCGGCGGAACCGCTCGACCAGCTCCTCGATCTGCTCGGTACCGGCCGAGGCCGGCGGCGCGTCATCGGTGTCGCGCAGCACCCCCACCACGCGGCGCATGGCCCGCAGCGCCTCGCCGCCGGCCTCCTCGATCCCGGCCAGCGACTCCGTGACGCGCGCCGGATCCCGCCGTCCGACCAGGTGGGCGGCCTGCGCCTGCACCACGATGCCGGTGACGTGGTGGGCCACCACGTCGTGCAGCTCCCGGGCCAGCTCCAGTCGCTCGTCGCGGCGTACCCGCTCGGCAGTGGCCCGGGCCCGCTCGTCGAGCAGCCGCAGGCTCAGCCCGGTGGCGACCCCGCCGAGCCAGCACAGGCAGCTGAGCGCCACCACCCCGGACCCGCCCGCGCCCGGTCGGGCCACCGCCCACGCCCCAGCCGCCACCACGAGACCACCGGCGGCGATCAGGCCGGCGGGCAGCGGCGGCAACGCGCGTACCGCCGATCCGACCAGGACCGCCGACGCCAGCGCCAGCGTGGGCCCCGGCTCGGTCGGCAGGTCGAACAACCGGGCGGCGGCGACGGCCGACCCGGCGACGACGAGCCCGGCAGTGGCCGTGACGACGCGCTGCCTGTCGCGTACCAGAGCCAGCACGCCGACCACGACGGCGGCCGCGCCGCCCACGAGCCAGTACCGCAGGCCCCAGCTCGCGGCGATCGCGACCGCCTGGACGCCGATCGCGGCGAGCAGCACCACGGCGAGTCCCGCCGTCGCCGCCACCCGGGGGAACCGTTCACCAGCCATGCCCAGCACGCTAGGAGATCGCGGGCCGCCGCGAACCGGCCGAAAGTAGGGTCGGCCGCGCGCCGGACCGTGCTCCGGACCGATGCCCGCCGGTCCCGCCGTGCCCAGGATGAGCCGCATGCATCCACCACTCGCCCTGCACGCCGAGCGGCTGACCAAACGGTACGGCCGCCGCACCGCGCTTGCCGACTGCGACCTGAGCGTGCCGCGCGGCCACGTGGTCGGCCTGGTCGGCCCCAACGGCGCCGGCAAGTCCACGCTGCTGCAACTCGCCTGCGGGCTGATCGCGCCCACCTCCGGCACGTTGACGGTGCTCGGCGCACCACCGGCCGCCGACGCCGCGCACCTGGCCCGGGTCGGATTCGTCGCCCAGGACACACCGGTCTACGCCTCCCTCACCGTCGCCGAGCACCTGCGGATGGGCGCCTGGCTCAACCCGTCCTGGGACGCGGCGCTGGCCCGGCGGCGGATCGACGAGGTCGGCCTCGATCCGGCGCAGAAGGCGGGCCGGCTCTCCGGCGGCCAGCGGGCGCAACTGGCGTTGGCGCTGGCCGCCGCGAAGCGCCCCGACCTGCTCATCCTCGACGAGCCGGCCGCCGCGCTGGACCCCCTCGCGCGCCGCGAGTTCATGCACGGCCTGGCCGGCTTCGTGCGGGAACTCGGCGCCGGCGCGGTGCTCTCCTCGCACCTGCTCGGCGACGTGGCGCAGGTCTGCGACCACCTGGTCGTGCTCTGCGCCGCCCGGGTCCAGGTGGCCGGGCCGGTCACGGACCTGCTCGCCACCCACCACCGGACCGCCGCCGCGCCCGCCGGGGCCGAGGTGGTCTGGGCCGAGCCCGGCCGCGTCGTGGTCCGGGGCCCGGCGGTACGCGACGACGCGCCGGTCACGCTGGAGGAGCTGGTGCTGGCGTACCTGTCCCGGGCCGCCGCCCACCCGGTGGTGACCGGATGATCCGGATGACGCTGCGGCAGTTCCGCCTCCCGGCGCTCGCCGGCGCGGTCCTGCTGGTGCTGGCCGGGGCCTACCTGCTGCGCCTCGGCGCGGACATCCGGGCCGTGCCCGACCCGGCCCGGCTGCCCGACCGGTACGCGCAGACCATGCTGTTCCTCGCCGGTGGGTTCGCGCTGCTGCCCGCACTGATCGGCGCGTTCTGGGGCGCGCCGCTGGTCGCACGGGAACTGGAGCAGGGCACGCACCGGCTGGTGTGGAACCAGAGCGTGCCGCGCCGCCGCTGGCTGGCGGTCAAGCTCGCCGTGCTGTCGGCCGCCGCCGCGCTCGTCGCCGGGCTGCTCGGCGCGCTGCTGACCTGGGCGGCCTCGCCCGTCGACCGGGTCGCGGGCGACCGGTTCAGCACCGTGCTGTTCGGCGCGCGCGGCGTCGCACCGGTCGGGTACGCCGTGTTCGGCCTCGTCCTCGGCGTCGTCGCCGGGCTGCTGCTGCGCCGCACCCTCCCAGCCATGGCAGTGGTGTTCCTGGCCGTGGTGCTGGCGCAGCTCGCGGTGCCGAACCTGCTGCGCCCGCACTACTTGCCGCCGGAGCGGGTCACCGTGCCGATGACCGCCGACACTGTCAACCGGGCCCGCAACCTCGGCAGCATCACCGGCTCGCCGGTCGTCGGCGGACTGGACGTGCCGGGCGCCTGGGTCACCGACATCAGCCCGCTGCGTACCGCCGACGGACGGCAGCTCTCCGACGCCGTGTTCGGCACCTGTTTCCGCGACCCGCCGCGTACCGGCGCCACCGGCACGTTCGGCGACACCGCGGTCTGCCTCGGCAAGCTCGACCTGCACGTGGACCTGGCCTACCAGCCGAACCACCGGTTCTGGACGTTCCAGTGGATCGAGCTGGCGCTGCACCTCGGCGCGGCCGGTCTGCTGGCGGCGCTCGGCCTGTGGCACGTCCGGAGACGGGCCGGCTGAGCGGACGGGGGCGGCCGGTCCGGGCGCGTGGCGCGCGCCCGGACCGCCGTACCTAGCGCTTCAGCAGCGCGCGCAGCGCCTCGGCGATCTCGCCCGGCGCCTCCTCGGCCATGAAGTGCCCAGCGGTGGTGGTGCGGTGCTCCAGGTCCGGCGCCCAGGCCCGCCACACCGCCGCCGCGTCGTAACCCAGCGCGGCACCCCAGTCCTGCTGGATGACGGTGACCGGCATGGCCAGCCGCCGCCCGGCGTCCCGGTCGGCCCGGTCGTGCGCCACGTCGATCCCGGCCGACGCCCGGTAGTCGGCGACGATCGAGTCGACCGCCTCCCGGGAGGCCCGCAGGTACTCGGCGCGCACCTGCGCCGGCATCGCCGCCGGGTCACCCGCCCAGGCGTCGAGGAAGTGCCCGAAGAACGCGTCCGCGCTGGCCGCGATCATCTGCTCGGGCAGGCCGGGCGGCTGCGCCATCAGGTAGAGGTGGAACGCCACCGACGCGTGCACGCCGTGCAGCACGTCCCACATGTCGAGGGTCGGCAGCACGTCGAGCGACGCCAGGTGGGTGACCGTGTCCGGGTGGTCGAGGCCGGCCCGGACCGCCACCAGGGCGCCCCGGTCGTGCCCGGCGAGCGCGAACCGCTCATGTCCGAGCGCGCGGGCCAGCGCCACCACGTCGGCGGCCATGGTCCGCTTGCTGTACGTGTCCTCGGTGTCCGCGGCCGGCTTGTCGCTTTCGCCGTAGCCGCGCAGGTCCGGGCAGATCACCGTGTGCTCGCCGGCCAGGTCGGCGGCGACGTGCCGCCACATCAGGTGGGTCTGCGGGAAGCCGTGCAGCAGCACGACCGGGCTGCCGGAGCCGCCCACCGCCACGTTCAGCGTCACGCCCTCGGCGACCGGAACGCGCTGGTAGTCGAATCCCGCGATGGTGGTGCTCATCTCGATCCCTCTTTCGTCTCGTCGTACCCGACCAGCGTGGCGGCGCCCGATGAGCAACCGATGAGCGCGATACGGTGACCGCTGTCGAGGAGGGTCGGTGCCTGTCGGTTTCGGTGTGCTGGGTCCGGTCACGGCCTGGGACGACGCGGGTGAGCCGGTCGACCTGAAGGGGCCCCGGCACCGGGCCGTGCTGGCCCGGCTGGTCGCCGCCCGGGGCCGGGTGGTGCCGGTCGGGCAGATCGTCGACGACCTGTGGGACGACCCGCCGGCCGGCGCGGTGGGCGCGGTCCGCACGTTCGTCGCGGCGCTGCGCCGCCGCCTGGAACCGCGCCGTCCGCCACGCGAGCCGGCCCGGCTGCTGGTCACCGAGGGACCGGGGTACGCGCTGCGCGCCGACCCGGGCGCCGTCGACGCCTGGCGGTTCGAGGACACCGTCAACGCGGCAGCCGACGCGCTGCCCCGGGCCGCGCTCGACCGGCTCGACGAGGCGCTGGGCTGGTGGCGCGGACCCGCGTACGCCGACTTCGACCAGCCGTGGGCTCACGCCGAACGGTCCCGGCTCGACCAGATCCGGCTCACCGCCGTGGAGCGGCGGGCCGAGGCGCTGCTGGCGCTGGACCGGGCCGCCGACGCCGTACCCGATCTCGACGCGCACGTCGCCGCGTACCCGTGGCGGGAGGACGGGTGGGCGCTGCTGGCGTCGGCGCTCTACCGGGCCGGACGGCAGGCCGACGCGCTCGCCGTGCTGCGCCGCGCCCGGGAACTGCTGCGCGACCAGCTCGGGCTGGACCCCGGACCCCGGCTGCGGCGGCTGGAGACCGACCTGCTGCGCCAGGCCGAACCCGAACCGACCGGCGCGGCGCGCGTCTGGGCCGAGACCGCCGCGGCGTACGAGCGCAGTGTGGTGCCCGGCGCGCGGGCCCGGCTGGAGTCCACGGTCGGCTTGCTGCGCAGCCTCGCGGTGACAGGGCCGGGCGGACTGGAGGCCGCCCGGGACCACCGCGAAGCGGCTATCAGCGCCGCCGAGCAACTGGGCGACCCGGAGTTCACGGCGCGGGTCATCGGCGGGTACGACGTACCCGCGATCTGGACCCGCTCGGACGACCCGGCGCAGGCGGCCCGGGTCGTCGCGGCGGCACAGCGGGCGCTCGCCGGGCTGGGCCCGGACGCGCCGGAGGCGACCCGCGCCCGGCTGCTGGCCACCGTCGCGATCGAGTCCCGAGGTACGGCGTCACCCGGCCCGGCGCAGTCCGCGCGGGAAGCGGAGGCGATCGCCCGGCGGGTGGCCGACCCGGCGCTGCTGGCCCAGGCGCTCAACGGCGTCTACATGCAGACGTTCCAGCGGGCCGGGCTCGCCCCGCAGCGGGACGCGGTCGGCGTCGAACTGGTCGCGCTCGCCGCCCGGCACGGCCTGGCCACAGTGGAGATCCTCGGGCACCTGATCCGCGTGCAGGCGCGCAGCGCGCTCGCCGACTTCACCACCGCCGACGCGCACGCCGACGCGGCGGACCGGCTCGCCGCCCGGCACGAGAGCCCCCTCGTCGGTGTGTTCACCGGTGGCTACCGGGCCATGCGGACCGCCGCCACCGGCGCCGCGTACCCGGATGCGGAGGCGGCGTACCGGTCGTGGGCGACCGGGCTGGCCGGCTGCGGGATGCCCGGCGTGGAACGCGGGCTGCTGCCGCTGGCGCTGCTGTGCCTGCGGGTGTGGCACGACCGGCCCGCCGACTTCCCGGCCGACACCGACTGGGGCCCGTACGCGCCCTGGACGCGCCCGCTGCTGCTGCTCGCCGCCGACCGGCGCGACGAGGCAGCCAGGGCGTTGCGCCGCACCCCGGCGCCGCCGCGTGAACTGCTGCAGGAGGCGCTGTGGTGCCTCACCGGCCGCGCCGCTGTGGCGCTCGGGGACCGGGACGCGACGCTCCGGGCGCGCGACGCGCTCGTCCCGGCGGCGGGCGAGGTGGCCGGGGCGGGCAGCGGTCTGCTCACCGTCGGGCCGGTGGCCGCACACCTGGACCGCCTCGACGCCGCCCTCGAAGGGAGCGGCGACCGGGGCTAGGGTGCGGCGATGGACGAGCTGAGGCACCTGTTGCGGCGCGCCGCCGACCATGCGGCTGACTACCGGCTGTCGCTGCCGGACCGGCCGGTCGGCGTACCCGTGGACCAGGCCGCGCTGACCGAGGCGTTCGCCGGTCCGTTGCCGGACGCGCCCACCCCGCCCGGGCAGGTCCTCGCCGACCTGGTGCCCGCCGCCGAGCCGGGCCTGGTCGCCACCGCCGGCCCCCGTTACTTCGGCTTCGTCGTCGGCGGCGCCTCGCCCGCCGCCACCGCCGCCGACATGCTGGCCGTCGGCTGGGACCAGATCGCGTTCAACGCGGTCACCTCCCCCGCCGCCGTGGCCGCCGAGACGGCCGCCGGCGGCTGGCTGAAGGACCTGCTGGGCATCCCGGCGACCGCGTCGGTCGGCTTCGTCACCGGCGCGCAGGCGGCGAACACCGCCGGGCTCGCCGCCGCCCGCCACCAGGTGCTCGCCGACGCCGGCTGGGACGTGGAGCGGCGCGGCCTGTCCGGCGCGCCGGCGGTACGCGTGTTCGCCGGGGCTGAGCGGCACGCCACCATCGACAGGTCGCTGCGCCTGCTCGGCCTCGGCACCGACGCGCTGCACGCGGTGCCGACCGGCCCGCAGGGCGCGATCGACCCGGACGCCCTGGAAGCCGCGCTGCGCGACGCCGGTCCCGGCCCGACCATCGTCTGCCTGCAGGCGGGCAACGTGAACACCGGCGCGTGCGACGACCTGCGCCGGGCCTGCGACCTGGTCCACCGGTACGGCGGCTGGGCGCACGTGGACGGCGCGTTCGGGCTGTGGGCGGCTGCCAGCCCGTCGACCCGGCACCTGGTCGACGGACTGGAGAACGCCGACTCGTGGGCCTGCGACGGCCACAAGTGGCTGAACCTGCCGTACGACAGCGCGTTCGCGTTCTGCGCCCGGCCCGACGCGCATACGGCGGCCATGTCGCTCGCGGCCGCGTACCTCGTGGGTTCCGGTGGTGTGCCGGCGGGCGCGGACCTGACCGCGGAGTCCTCCCGCCGCGCCCGGGGTTTCGCGGTCTGGGCGGGCCTGCGGGAGCTGGGCCGCGACGGCATGGCCGCGCTGGTCGAGCGGTGCTGCGCGCTGGCGCGCCGGTTCGCCGACGGGCTCGCCGAAGCCGGGTTCGAGGTGGTGAACGACGTGGTGCTCAACCAGGTGCTGGTCGGCTTCGGCGACGACGCGCGCACCGAGCGGGTGGTGGCCGCGGCACAGGTCGACGGGACGTGCTGGGTCGGCGGGACGACGTGGCGGGGACGGCGGCTGATGCGGATCTCGGTGTCGAACGCGACCACGACGGAGGCGGACGTGGACCGGTCGGTGGCGGCCATCATCCGGGTGGCCCACCGGGACGGCGGCGACATGGTTCACTGAGGACGGTTACCGGCCGCGGCGGCAGTTGCCTGGCCGAACCGCTTCACATGCCTCGGCGGGGCACACACGCAGCGCGATCGGTTGGTAGCGTGAGGCTCATACTGTCCTCTGGGGAGGGTCGGCATGTGGGCGGACGAGGCCGCGCTGGACGCGGCGGCACGACGGCTCGACGAGTGGGAGTCGTCCCTGGCCGATCGGGCGGCACGGGCCCGCGACCTGTCCGCCCGCACCCAGACGCTGACCGGCATCGCGCGCAGCGCCGACGGTCTGGTCGAGGTCACCGTCGACTCGTCCGGGCTGCTCGCCGACCTGCGGCTGGACGAACGCGTCCGGCAGCACTCCGCCGCACACACCGCCCGGCAGATTCTCGCCGTCACCCGGGACGCCCGCGCCGACCTGCTGCGACGGCTCACCGAGGCCACCACCGCGGCACTCGGCGCGGACGACCCGGCCGGGCAGGCGATCGTCGAGTCCCACCAGCGGCGGCTCGGCCCCGACCCGGGCATGCCGGATGCCGCCCGGTGACGGCCTCCAGGTCGACCCCGACGACCTGACCGCGCACGCCGCACACCTCCGCCGCTGCGCCGACAGCATCGACACCGCCCGGCAGGCCGGCCAGCACGTCAGGCTGGGCGCCGACGCGTACGGGCAGCTCTGCGCGATCATGCCGGTCCTGCTCGACGGTCTCCAGCGGACGCTCACCGACGGCATCGGCACCGCCGCCACGTCGGTCCGCGACACCGCCGGGAAGCTGCGGTCCAGCGCCGAGCGCTACCGCGCCTCCGACGCGCACGCCGCCGACCTGCTCGACCGGGTACGGCAGCGGCGGTGACCACGAACCCACTGGTCGCCGCCGCGGCGGACTCCGGTCCGAGTCCCTGGGCCGGCGTGTGGATCTGCGAGGACATCGAACTCATCGCCCAGGGCGTCCGCACCGGCAGCTGGATCGACGGCAGCCTCGGCGTGGTCAGCGCCGGCCTCGACGCGCTCGCGCTCGTGTCCGACCCGGCCGGAGCACTCCTCCAGTACGGCATCGCCTGGCTCATCGAACACGTCAAGCCGCTCAGCGAAGCCCTCGACTGGCTCGCCGGCGACCCCGCCGAGATCACCGCGCACGCGCAGACCTGGCGCAACGTCGCCGCGTCCCTGCGCGAGGACGCCGCCGATCTGGCCCACGCCGTACGCACCGAGGTCGCCGGCTGGACCGGCGCCGCCGCCACCGGCTACCGGCGCTGGGCGGGCGAACAGCAGCAGGCCATCACCGGGCTCGCGCAAGGCGCCGAGGCGATGGCCGCGATCACCGAAGGCGCCGCCGGCCTGGTCGCGGCCGTGCGGCTGCTGGTCCGCGACGCCATCGCCGCCTGCGTGTCCCGCCTGATCGTGTACGCGGCCGAACTGGTCGCCACGGCGGGGCTGGCGACGCCGCTCGTGGTGGAGCAGGTGACGACGACAGTGGCGTCGTGGGCGGCGCGGATCGGGAGGTTGCTGCGGGGGTTGCTGGCGAGTCTGCGGCGGCTGATGCCGGAGATGCGGCGGCTCGGCGACCTGATCGAGAAGTTGAAGGAGGCGCTACGCCGCCTGACACACCGTTCACCGGAGCCGACGCCCGGCCCGTCGAAGCCAGACGGGGACACGAGTTCTCCCCAGGTTCCGAAGGTAGATGAGGAACAGCGGGTTCGCGATCTGGGCATGGACCCGGCAACCGGCAGGTTCCGGCCGGCCGAGGCCGAAACGGCCGTCCGGGTCGAGGAGAACCTCGGGGTACGGCTGAGGCGGGCGCCGTCGGACTCATCTGCGGACTGGGTAGACGAGGCGGGACGCACCTATGATGCGGTGGGCAACTTCCCCGGCCAGTATTTCGACCGGCAGTGGCCACAACTTCAGTACCAGATCGAAAGGCATCTGGAGAAGGCCGACCTCGTTCCGGTCGACGTCTCCAGGTTCTCGGCGCAGCAGGCAGCCATGGTCGAACAGTTCATAGCCGATCGCGGGCTCGGCCCGCGTGTCTTCATCGTGGGGAAGTAATGGCCGGTCTCATCGTCCTCCGGCCCGGGATCGACTGGACAGCGACCGGGGGCCTGTTCGACTGGACATTGGATTTTCTCGTGTCCCGGCTATCGGACAAAGGCGCCGCTGATCATATTCAGGAGATCATTGACAACAACCTCGGGTCGTTCTGGCTGGAAGACCTGCCGCTGGAGGCTCAGCGCGAAGTCGTAACCCACTGGCGTACCGCTCTGGTGGCGGAGGGCGAGCGGGACCTGCCGGAGACGGACCAGAAACCCGACGTGGTCGCGCACCTTCGAGAACTCGTCGCCGCGACCTACCGGCTGCCGGTGGAGTAGCGGTGGCTTTGCGTCTGCACGACGTGGTCGAGATCAATGAGGTCCTGCCCGAGGAGAAACTCCCAGCCGGCGCGGTCGGCACCATCGTCCATGTGTACCGCCGACACGACCGCGCCTACGAGGTGGAGTTCGCCGACGAGAACGGTCGCATGGTCAGCAGCGTCGCACTCACCGCGGACAAGCTCAGCGAGATCCCCACCTGAGGCATCCTCAACTACCGCTTTGTGACGTAGCTGAACTCCGTCCGGCGATCGGCTAGGAGCCGGCGATCCCGTACTGCAACCTGACGATGACCCGCTCGGTCACCACGTCCACCCCGTCGAGAGCGTCGCGTACGTCGGCGGCGAACTCCGCACGTTGATGCAAAGTAGGCAGCCGTTCTGCGGACATGGCGGAGAAGACACCGCCGACCATGTCGTCGACGGTGAGCGGCGCGTCGTACCGCACCGACGTCTCCTCGTACCGATATCCGGCACGCACGAGCGCCTCCCGGTTGCGCCGACGCCCATCCTCGTCGGTCTGGCATCTTCCGGTGACCGGGTGGCCGACCATCCGCTCCAGGCATCCGCGCAGCCCGATCGACCACTCGGTGTCCTGCATCCACAGGGGTTCGCCGTTGGTGACGACCGCGATGCCACCGCCGGAGCGCAACAACGGCCGTGCCGCCTCGAAGAGGGCGTCGCGGTCCATGAAGTGAATGGCGACGGCGACGGTCAGCGCACCGACACTCCCCTCGCCGAGCAGCCGGAACAACGCGGACACATCGCTGTCGCTGCCGAGCGCCCACGTGGTGTTGGCGGTCCCCCGGTCCAGGGCGGCACGCCGGGCGATGGCCAGCATGTCCGGTTCCGGGTCCATGCCGACGACAGCGCCCACCCGGTCGGCGAGCGGGATGCTCAACTGACCGGTGCCGCAGCCGAGGTCGACGACGGTGTCGTCAGGACCGAGACCGAAGGCTGCCGCCAGCGCGTCGACCGCCTCGGGTGGATAGCCACGCCGATGCCGTGCGTAGTAGGTCGCCACCTCACCGCCGAAGCCCGTCGCCATGCCGGCAGCCTGCCCGCCGCGACCGTCCCGAGGCCAGCCGTTCTGCTCAGGGCACGCCCTCGAAACGCCGCGACCGCCGCGCCTGTCCCCCGTGCGAGCTACCCGCAAGTGTCCACCGCACGGTGACGATTCCCGGCCTGCGAATCCATAGCGTTCCAGGTGAACCGCGGCGCTCCGGCCGCGGACCTTCCGAAGGAAACGTCATGCGTGTGGTGAAGCAGTTCCTGGCCGTCGTCGCGGTCAGTGTCGTCGGCAGCCTGGCGGTCGTCGCGGCACAGGACAACGCCGGGCTCAGCCTGATCCTCGGCGTCGCGACCGCCGCGGCCGCGATCATCGTGTACGGGTGGGTGGTGCGCCGTACCGAGCGTCGCGAGGTCACCGAGCTGGCCCGGAACGGCGCGGCCGCCCGGCTCAACCGCGGGGTGCTGATCGGGTTCGCCATGTTCGCGGCGGTCATCGGCAACATCGCCCTCATGGGCGGCTACCACGTACACGGCATCGGCTCGGTGTCCGGCGCGGTGGGCATGGTCGGGTTCATGGCCGCCGCGGCGGTGACCGAGGAGCTGATGTTCCGCGGTCTGCTGTTCCGCTTGGTCGAGGAGCGGCTCGGTACGTGGCTCTCGCTGCTGCTGACCGGCGTGCTGTTCGGCCTGATGCACCTGGTGAACCCGGACGCCAGCCTGTGGGGTGCCACCGCCATCGCGATCGAGGCCGGGTTCATGCTCGCGGCCTGCTATGCCGCGACCCGCAACCTGTGGGTGCCGATCGGGCTGCACTTCGGCTGGAACTTCGCCGCCGGCGGCATCTTCGGCGTGGTCGTGTCCGGCAACGGCGAGTCGACGGGGCTCCTGGACGCCAGCACGTCGGGTTCGACGCTGCTCAGCGGCGGTGACTTCGGGCCGGAGGGCAGCCTCTACACGGTGGCTGCCGGGGCGGCGCTGACAGTGGTCTTCCTCTGGCTGGCGCACCGCCGTGGTCACATCGTGACGCGGCGCCGCCGCGCGGCCGAGGCCCCGGCGGAGAGCGTTACGGTCTCCTGATGATCACCCGACGGATGCTCCAGGACTCGTGGCGGCGCTGGCCCGTCACGGTCCGGGATCTCCCGCTCGCGCTGGTGATCGCGCTCGCATCAGTGACCCCACCGCTGCGCGGCATCGGTACGCAGCTCGGCGATCTGCCCGCCCGGCCGTTCGACGCGCTGACAGTGGTGGTGATCGCCCTGGAGTGCCTTCCGCTGGCGCTGCGCCGCAGCCGCCCGGCGCTGTCCCTCGCCCTGGTGTCACTCGGCTTCGCGCTCGATCAGGTGCGCGCCTACCACACCTTCGCGGGCGCCGCGCTCGCCGTCGCGCTGGTGAGCGCGGGCGCCCACCTGGACCGAGGCCGCCGTACGACGGTGCTCGCCGGCTCCCTCGCGTACATCGGTCTGGCGGTCGTGCTGGATCGGCAAGGGTCGACCGAGGGGGTGGTCGGGTTCACCACGTTCTACCTGCTGCTGGCGCTCGCCTGGGGCACCGGGTCGTGGCTGCGGCAGGACCGCCTCGCCGAGGCCGAACGCCGCCGGCACGTCGCCGAGACCGCCCGCGCCGCCGAACGCGCCCGCATCGCCGGTGAACTGCACGACGTGGTGACCCACCACGTGACGGCGATGGTGGTGCAGGCCGAGGCGGCCCGCTACCTGACCGCCGCGCCCGACCGCCTCGACACCACACTGACCGCCATCACCGACACCGGCCGCCGTGCCATCGGCGACCTGCGGCTGCTGCTCGACGTGCTCAACCCCGACCACGGTACGGAGCCACGCGCACCATCGGTCGGCGAGCTGGACACCCTGGTGGAGCAGACCCGGCAGGCCGGGCAACCGGTGGAGTTCACGCAGCAGGGCACCCCGGCGGAGGTGACCGGCGGCGCGGAGATGGCCGCGTACCGGGTGGTGCAGGAGGCGCTGACGAACGCCCTCAAACACGCGCACGGCCGCCCCACCGCTGTCCACGTACACCATGGAGACCGGGAGATCACGGTGGAGATCAGCACGGACGGCCCGGGCCCGCGCGCCGCGGGTCCGGGCGGAAGCGGACGCGGCCTGGCCGGGCTGCGCGAGCGCGTCTCGGTGCTCGGCGGCGAGTTCGACGCCGGGGGCAGGGCGGGCGACGGCTTCGTCGTCCGCGCGCGCATCCCCACCGGGAGCGCGTCGTGACCACGCCGATCCGGGTGCTGGTCTGCGACGACCAGGCGCTGATCCGTACCGGATTCACCACCATCATCGACGCGCAGCCGGACATGACGGCGGTGGGCGAGTGCGGCGACGGCCGAGCCGCTGTCGACCTCGCCGGCCGCCTGCGGCCCGACGTGGTGGTGATGGACGTACGCATGCCGGTGCTCGACGGCATCAAGGCCACCCGCCTGCTGGCCGGCGCGGGCATCGCCCAGCCGGTCAAGGTGCTGGTGGTGACGACGTTCAACCTCGACGAGTACGTCTACGAGGCGCTGCGCGCCGGCGCGAGCGGATTCCTGCTCAAGGACGCCCCACCGGCGCAGCTGCTGCACGGCATCCGCACCGTCGCCTCCGGCGCAGCGCTGCTCGCCCCGGAGGTCACGCGGCAGCTCGTCGGCCGGTACGCGGCGCGGATCCGCCCGGCCGAGGGAGCACCTGCGGACGTGGGGCTGACGCCGCGTGAGCTGGAGGTGCTGCGGCTGATCGCCGACGGGCTGTCGAACAGCGAGATCGCGGCGCGGTTGGTGATAAGTCAGGAGACGGTGAAGACGTACGTGTCGCGGATTCTCACGAAGCTGGATCTGCGGGACCGGGTGCAGGCGGTGGTGTACGCGTACCGCACCGGCCTGGTCACCTGAACTCTGTGGTGGAAGTCCCAGGCATCCGGGTCAACCTGAGCTGGGCTCGCCCAGCTCAGCCCGGCATACGGCCGCGTTGTTCCGGCAGTCCTCAAGTAGGTCGGGGTACCCGCCCACGCGGTTCAGGTCCTTTGCGAGATCCTCGAATGCCTGCCGCGCCTGCCGGTAGTCGCCGGCCAGCAGGTGCAGGTTGGCGAGGTCGTACCGCAATGGAACCTGCTCCTCAACCGCCGTTCCGGCGGCGAGAACCCCCTCGATGAGTTCTGCCGCCTGCACGAACCGCTCCTGCTCGGCCAGCTCCCCGATCTGCGACCGCACATCCGCGAGCGTCCTCGTGGATGGCTGCGCCACCACGGATCCCGCGGAAGCAGCGGCGACCGGCTCGATGCCGCAGGCGTCCAGCAAAGCGACTCGGCCCTCGCCTGCGAAGGGAACAAGAAGCTGCCCGACTTCCCCGGCAGAGGCCGGCCGGTCGGACGGGTCCTTGGCCAGGAGGCAGAACAGGAGATGAGCCAGGTCGTCCGGGACGTCCGCCCGGTACTCGGTGACGATCGGGATCGGCGATCGCATGTGCCTGTGCAGCATCTCCAACGAGCTGCCGGCCTCGAACGGCGGCACACCGGTGAGCATCTCGAACAGGATGCACCCGAGCGCGTAGAGGTCTGCTGCCGGGCCCACCGGCGCACCCGCGGCCTGCTCAGGTGCGATGTAGGCGGGAGTGCCGAGGGTTTGACCGGTGGCGGTCAACCGGGACTGCTCGGCCGGCCCGAGTAGCGCGGCGACCCCGAAGTCCAGGACCTTGACCACCCCCGAGGGCGTGATCATTAGATTCTGCGGCTTCAGGTCGCGGTGTACGAGTGACGCGGCATGAGCGGTCTCCAGCACAGAGGTGACCTGCGCGGCGATCGATGCGGCCTCTGCCACCGGCAGCCGGTCGCGCTCCGCCACGAGATCCGCCAGCTGGTAACCACGGACGAGCTGCATGGCGATGTAAAGGTCGTCGTGGTGTCGGCCGAGGTCATGGATGACCGGCACGCCTGGATGGTCGAGACGGGCGGTCACCCGTGCCTCCCGCCTGAACCGCTTGACCGCGACCTCGCGCTCGTCCTCGGGCACTTCGCTCGTCCGAAGGAACTTGACCGCGACCGGCCGGTCGAGACGCTCGTCGTAGCCGGCCCAGACCTGGCCCATTCCCCCACGACCGATCGGATACGTCAGCTCGTAGCGATCAGCGATACGGTCCCCCGCCTGCACGTGCCGCCTCTCTCTAGTCGTACGTCGGCCCCGGCCTCACCACCGGCAGACTGTCACGTCGCCTCTCGTTGCACGAGACGAGAGGTGAGGAACGGGCTCGGAGTGCCGTGCCAGAACACCGCCAACTCGTCGCGGGGTCGGGTAGCGGCGACGAAGAGAAGGGACCGGTCGCGCTGGCGTTCCCGCTGGTACCGCTTCGGATCGCTGTCCCGGTACCGGCTGATCACCTGCCGGGGCACCAGACCGTCACTGACCCCGGCGATGATCATGCGCTGGTATTCGAGTCCCTTGAACCTGTGCATGGTGCCGACGTGGATGCCGTCCGGCTGCTTCGGGCCATCCGGGCCGATCTCGACAGCGGGCAGGCCTTCGGCTTCCACCCGGCTCAGCACGTCGGCCGCCAGTTCCCGGGTGGGGACGCAGATGGCCAGCGATCCGTCGACCGGGTTGCCCCAGGATCGCAGGTGCGTGACGATCAAGTCCTGCTCCTGCGTCCAGGTCGCGGCACCGTGGAACACCGGCCGGGCACCCCGCAGAAGGGAACGGTAGCCCGCCAGGTCCTCCTCGCCTCCGTCCAAGTCGTCGTATACCTCCCCGGTCATGATCTGGAGCGCGTCGGCGAGGATCTGCCTGGTGGTGCGATAGCTCAGCGTGAGACGGGACGACCGGCCGCGGATGTTGATGCCGAGGCTGCCGAGCGTGACGTGGTTGTCATAGATGCGCTGATGGGTGTCACCCGTGAGGAAGAGGTCATCGGGGCCAGGGGGCACCATGGCTCGCAGCATCTTCCAGTGCGCCGCGCTGAGGTCCTGAGCCTCGTCCACCACGACATGGCGGTAGCGAGGGCGCCGGAACCCACCGGACGACTCGCCGGACTCCGCCGCCCGGTCCATCTCCAGGCGCGCTGCCCGCTGAGCCACCTGGCGCCAGGTCCAGACACCGCGGGCCTCCAACCAGGAGGTGAACCGCTCAGTCAGCTGCCAGATCTGATCCCGTTCCATCCGGGTGAGGCTGCGGCCCCGGTTGGGCCGGCGCGCTTTGAAGTACTCCGCGCGCGAATTCAGCACCTGCCCGAGGATCACCTGTGTCCACTCGGCGGCGAGAAAGTCCGCGTCCCAGCCGGAGGCGCCGGTCTCAAGCAGGAACTCACCCCAGAGGTCGGGCACCTGATTGTCGCTGACGACGTTACGGTTCGCGCCCGCCTTGGCCTCGGTAACGACGCGGCTGGCCAGCCGGTCGATGTTGATGATGTCCACCCGGGCCACCAGTTCCTGACCGCCGAGTGCCAGAAGACGGGTCCTGAGATCGGCGGCGAGGTTGCGGTTGAAGGTGGTCAGCAGGATCGGTTTGTCGGTCCCCGGCGGCAAGTGCCGGGCAAGATGGGCCACCCGGTGCAGCGCGACAATAGTCTTGCCGGTGCCCGGGCCCCCACCGACGCGGGCCGGCCCGTTGTACCCGCGTTCGACAAGCTTCCGCTGCGTCGGGTGCAGGAAGATCTGCCAGCGCTCGAACGCCTCCCCGATGATCGCTTGCAGGGCCTCGTCGTCTGACGTCACCTGCGTCGCGGGGCGCTGCACGGCCGCCGCGAAGTCCTCCAGGTCCACCGGCTCGTCCGCGCGTACCGGCTCGGTGACCTGCTGGAGCACCTCCTCGTAGGGCTTGCCGTCGAAGAGCGCGAAGAGGACATCTGTCGTGAGCTGCGGCGCACGATCGAGCAGTTCGAGCAACTCGGCCTCGGTGGTGAGTTCCCGGATCTGCGGCAGCAGCGGCTCGGACACGCCCAGTTCCAGGAGCTGGGCGTCGCTGTAGGCGTCGAAGAGCGGCTTCTGCGTCGGCGTCGGTTCGGCTTCCGGCGGGACGACCCGGCCGACGATGCTGTCTCCCACCGGTGCCAGGTCGACGACTTCGATGCCACCGGTAACCCGGTTGATCCGGTACGCGTAGCGCGACAGGTCGTCGTACACCTCGCCCCGGTGCTTGACCGCGACGAGCAGGTAGTCCCGGTCGGCGATGTGCAGCAGGAGCGCCCGGTAGTCGCGGTTGACCCGGGCGGACATCAGTCGCGAGTCACCGTTGAGCGACTTCAGTTTGAGCCCGGGATTGTCCGGGTTGTTGCGGAATTTGTGCATGAACTCGTACACCGCGCCGATGTCGGCGCGGGTCAACTTCATGACCTCCTTGTCCGCGCGGTCCAGGATGCGCAGCATCGCTCCGGTGGTCATCAGGCCTCTCCCCCACTCGTCGCCGCGAGCTGCGCCGCCAGTTCCTCGGCCGACCATTCCCGTGCGGTACGCGCATGCCAGCCCGCTTCCGTGTACGCCCGGTCGCGGTCCTCCGTCTCCGGGTCGTCGGGCGCGCCGGTCAGCACGATGGCGATCCGTCGCTCCGGCCAGGCCAGCTCGGCCGGCCATGCCTGATCACCCAGCTCGTAGCCGACGACCGGGACCGGCAGGTTCTGCCGCGCCAACTGCTGCACAAGCAATTCCAGCGTGTTCTCCTCGCGGTCCATGTAGCGCAGGACGTCGTGCCACGGCGACTCGTCCTCGACCGGTTCCGTCCCGCTGCTCGGCGACTGCGGCGCGGTACCCAGCCAGGTGGCGGTCTCCTCGTCCAGTGGCAGAGCCCGCTGCGCCGACACGAGCCCGGTGCCCTCGGTGACGGCCAGCGACATCGGGTCGAACGAATCCAGGGCGGAAACCGCGAGCTGCCCCGCGTCACCTCCGCCGTGCGTGAGGAACTGGATGACGTTTCCCCAGGTGAGCCACGCCGCCCAGCGGGCCTTGTGTCCACCGTCGGCCATCGCGCCCGGCAGATCGTTGACCAGGGCGAGCGCCGACCACGTGGGCAGCGGCTTGGTGCGGGCATCCATGACGACGGTCATCAGGCAGCCGGTGTTGTCCTGCGCACGGGCCACCATGATGTGCCGTGCCGCAGCGGCACCGGGCAGCGGCTCGTCCCTGAGGGAAGCGACCACTCGTTGCGCGACACCACTGGAGTCGGTGGTGGAGTTGTCCCGAGCCTGCTTCAGCAGGCCCGCCAGGACGGCCTCCGCACGCCGCTGCCACCGGGTGAGGTCAGGCTCGGCGAGGAACCGCATCAGCTGCTCGATCGGGTTGGTCCAGATGGTCTGTTCCAACTCGTCCGGGTCGGCCCCGGGCAGGAACTGCCGGTACCGCTCGCGGGCGGTCTGCTTGGAGACGCCGCCGTACGGCGTCCATCGACCCGACCCGTCACCGCTTCCCCAGGTCTTGACGTCGTCCCAGGTCGCGGCGAAGACGAGGTAGCCGTGGGCGCGCAGGCGCGCGCGCTTGTCAGCGTCGTCGGCCAGCCTGTTGTACTGCGGCGAGGCGTGGTACTTGAACCCGTCGAGGTAGACCGCCACTTCTGGGGACGGCGCGTCCAGGCGCGTGAAGTGCACGTCCGGCCGAGTACCCCGGACGGTGTTCTGCAGCTTCATCTGCCAGTGTGTGACGCTCTGCCCGCCGTCACTGACGAATCGCAGGTCGGCGATCCGGGCGCCGTCGTGATCCCGCCGCCGGTCGATGCGCAACCCCGAGCCCGGTGCCTCGCCGAGGGCCAGCAGCTTGGTGAGGAACTGCAACTCCAGCTCGCTCTCCACCTGATGGATCAGCGAGATCTCGTCGGTGCGGGTGCCCTCCTCGACACCCCAGCTGTCGAGCAACTTGTCGAGCATACCGAGCGCCTCGTCGCGGCTCATCAGCGCGAAGTGCTCGTTGCGGGCGTAGCGCAGCAGGCACCTGTGACATACCGGCTTCGCCTCGTTGCGGCACTCGCAGTCGGCGATCTGCCGGCGGGCCAGACGCAGGACGGCCCGGAACTCTTCGGGCTCGGCAAGGCGGTGCAGGTAGCCGGTGCCCTGCGGCTGGGTGTCGTAGACGACGACGAAGTTGCGGGTGCCGTCGCTCTGGCCGTCCGGCATGGTGGCAGAGACGGTCTGCAGGTGGGCGGGCTCGCCGCCGTACTGGGCCGCTATGCCGAGCCGGACCGCCGCCGCGAAGGACAGCAACCGCTCCTGCACCATCGCGGTCGCTGCCGGGATCAGGATGCGCAGCGCCTCGGTCTCCAGTTCGTGCGCCAGGACCAGGTCGACGTGCGTGTCCGGCCCGGCGGCGGACCGCCGGTACGGGCACCAGGGTCGGTGGTGTTCAGCCCCTTGGATGACCGTGGCACCCGAGGCCTGCGCGGCGAGCTGCTGGCTGGTAACCGGAGCTCCGTCGACAGTGGTGCCGCCACAGGATGTGCAGGTGTGGAACCTGTTGATCCGCACCTCCTCGCCGGCGAAGAGTTCGGCGGCCCGGTCGTAGCGCTGGGCTCCGAGGTTGAAGTGGCGGATCATCGCGTGGCGGCTGTAGTCGACGCCGAACGTGTCGTGTGCGTGCCGCCAGGACGACCCCACCTTGGCCGGGTCGATGTCGACCGCGACGGTGGTGGCGTAGAAGCGGCGGTCCCGGTCGTCGCTGTCGTCCCGGATGCGCGCGTCGTCGCGCTTGTCCCGGCTGTAGACCCGTTTCGGCTGCAGCACCTGGAACAACCGTCCGTGGTCGGCGATGCCCCGGTCTGCGCAGCGGGGGCATGCGCTGGTGTCCTCCTTGGCCAGGTGGGTACGCGCATACCCGCACTGGGCGCAGATCCGCCACTGTTCGTACGTCGGCCGGTCGGGCGGCCCCACGTCGAGCCCGGAGATCTCATGCTTGTAGCCCCGGACGTAGTAGCTGTTGCCGGGGGCGATCTCGACGAGGGCCGGACGGGCGGGGCGTGCGTACTCGCGTAGCTCGCTGTGGAACCGGCGGTCGCCGTCGACCTGCTCCTCCCAGGTCAGGGTCGCTTCGAGATCGGTACGGCTGTCGATGAGCGCGTAGTTCGGGAGCAGCCCGAACTCGACCAGCGTGCCGTGGGCGGCGGCGGCGCTCACCTCGCGCAGCCGACGGCGGACAGCGGCTTCCTCAGCCTTCAGCATCCGGATCTCGCGAGCGTGATCGGGGTCGCTGGGTACGAGCGTGGCACGGGCCTTGGCGATCTCCCGGAGTCGACGTCGCAGGTCCGCCAACCGGAGTTCCCAGGTCTCGTCCGCCTCCTTGACCCGGTGGACGATCCCGTCGACGGCGAACTCCCGCAGTTCCTCGACGGCGGAGGTCATGATCTTGTTGCCGAAGAGCGCCAGGAAGCCCGTAACCAGGTCGACGCCGTCGCGCCGGGCCGCTTCCGCGAGGTTGGCGAGCCAACCGCTCGGGCCGAAGAGTACGTGCGCGCGGCGTGGCATGGGCAGCACTCCGGGCAGCCGGCCGCGCGCCGCCAGGTCGATCAGGTGCGCCAGGTACTGCCGGCGCAGGATCTCCACGGCGGACAGGAAGCAGCCGGGCGGCACGATCTGCCCGGCGATCATGTCTCTCGGCTCGGTCAGGTAGTAGCGGTCCCGCTCACTGCGGCCGACGAGCGTGAGCACGAGAGCGTTGCCGCTCTTCCGGCCGGCCCGGCCGGCCCGCTGTACGTAGTTCGCCGGTGCGTGCGGGAGCGACGCGAGCACCACCGCGGACAGGGCCCCGATGTCGATGCCCATTTCCAGGGTGGGCGTGCAGGACAGGACGTTCGGGTCGGTGTACCGCCTGCCGTCGCGGAACTGCTTCTCCACGTTCTCCCGCTGGGCGCGGGTGAGCATGCCGGTGTGCTCGCCGGTGACGACCCGGAAGACCGAGCTCTCCAGGTAGAGCCGCCGGTAGTAGTCGTCCGGCGCGGTGTCGTCGTGGGCGGCCCGCAGCAGGCCGCGGCAGCGGTACTGCCGGCAGGGCTGGCCGACCCATCCGGCCACCCGGTCCGGGTGTTCCGTCTGCTGCCAGTGGCAGGTGTCGCAGGCGACCCCCGCCCGTTTGGCGGCGTCGTCATCAAGCCGGGTGACGCGCAGGTGGCCGGGCGTCAGGCCGTACACCTGGTTGCCGTCCTCGGTGTCGCCGACCGCGACGATGCTGGCGGCGGCCAACGCCGGCATCAGGCTGGACAAGTAGGCGGCTGCCGCGGCGAAATCCATGCCGAGGCATCGCGAGGTCCAGTCCTGATACCAGTTGCCCCGAGCGGTGATCGCGTCGAACTCGGACTTCGACTTCGGCGTCGCGAGCAGGAAGGCGGGCGCGGACACGCCGCGCGGGAAGGCGGGCATGCCGGCGGGCCGGCCGCCCCACACCTGCCACCGGGTGCCGCCCCGCTTGAGGTATGGCACCAGCCACTCGTGGTAGATCGCGCCACGGGTGCGCAGCCGCTCCAGCAGGCCGCGGAGGAAGGCGAGGTAGCGGGCATCGTCCGCAGGCGTGCCGCCGAGCTGCCCCGGGGCGGTCCTCTGCACGTCGCGACAGATCCCGGTGGCCTTCGCGGGATCGTCGAGGGCCACCTCGACGGCGACGCTGCGGGTCAGCTCCAGGGTGCGGCCCTGGCGGGAACGCAGACCGGTCTCCATCACGGTGGCGAAGACGAGCCGCTCGCTGATCAGCGACCAGGTCTCTCGGGTGCCGTTGTGCTCACCGGCGAGCAGGCTGTCGACGTCCGGCCGATCGTGCAGGTCGGGTGGTACGACAGTGGAAAGGATCTCCGGTTCGGCGGCCTTCTCGATCATCTCGACGAAGAGGTCGTCCAGCCCCACCGACTGTCCGGGCCGCAGGCGGCTGGCGAGCAGCGAGCGCAGGGAGAAGGCGTACGACCGGTTGGCGACGAACCCGGCCCGGTGCGCGGCGTCCTGCACCGAGTCGTTGAACAGCAGCGTCTTCTTCTCGTGCTCGTCGAGCTCCCCGCCGGTGAACAGCTGGGTGATGGCCACCGAGGCGAGCGTGGCCAGCCCGGCGCCGAGGAAGCGGATGCCGTGGTCCATCGAGCAGGACGGGCAACGATCCTTCTCCGCTGCGTCGATCGCACCGAGGTCGCCGAGCACGACCAGCGCGTCGTCGGACCGCACCCGGTCGCGCTGCTCGTCGAACGGGCGGACCCGCCGGCCGTACTCCAGCACCAGCAGCCCTCCGGTGCGCTGCTGGATCTCGTCGTCGGTGGCGGCGATCAGCGCGCGGACCCGGCGCTTGTCCCGTCCGACACTGGCTCGGTAAATCTTGTCCGGATCGGTCTCCAGTTCCTGCGGGTCCTTCTCCGGCGACAGCGCCATCCAGCCGGACCGTCCGCAGTGCCGGCAGTAGACAGCCGGCAGGCGCGGGTAGCGGTTGTCGGCGATGACGACGTCGGCGTCCGGCACGTACGGGTCGATTTCCCGGGGCGGCTCGCCGTACCAGCCGAAGGCAGGCTGACGGGACGTGCCGCGCAGCAGCCGCGAGACGGACCGCACCCACAGGTGCGTCTCGATGTTGAGCAGCGGACGACCCGGTACCTCCGGGTTCTCGGCGAGCGACAGCAGGCCCACGAACCGGGCGATTGCCTTGGCGGTCACCGCCGGCCGCGTCTTCATGGCGCTGCCCCAGCCGGTGGCGTTCTTCCGGGGCAGCACGTCGATGATCTCTTCGAGCGTGCAAGGCCGGGCCTGGAGCGAGTCGAGCACCGCCTTGGTGAGCGGATGCCGGCGCAGCAGCTCCCCCAGGCGCGCCGGATCGTCGGCGCAGCGCTGGCCGACCACCAGCTCGGCGACCTCGGCCATGAGCCCCGGGTTCCGGTCGTCGACTGCGGCGAGCTGTTCCGGGGTGGGCAGGGGCAGCCCGAAGTCCTGGTGGTCCATGAATTCGCCGGGCTCGTAGCGGTCCTCACCGACGAGTGAATCGGCGTCGAAGGCCACGCCGAACACCTGCTCGGCGACCTCCCGGATGGCCGTACGGCCGTCCCGGCCACCGCCCTCACCCAGGGTGGCGGAGGTGGCAACCGGGCAGATGCCACCCAGCGGACGGTCCGCCTCGGCCAGCCCGAGCGCGACACCGAGCCGGCGCAACAGCATCGCCACGTCCGTACCCTGGGCGCCGTCGTAGGTGTGGAACTCGTCCAGCACCACGTACGCCGGTTCCGCGCCCTCCCACAGCGGCAGGTCGTCACCGCGCTGGAGCAGCAGGTCCAGCATCTTGTAGTTGGTAATCAGGATGTCCGGCGGGGTCCGCCGCATCTCCGATCGTTTTGTCATCACGTGGCGGTACTCGATGGCCGCGACGTCCCCGATGTAGAGGCCGGCCGTGATCCCGGCCAGCGCAGGATCGGTCAGCAGGTCGTTGATGCGCTGCGTCTGGTCGGTCGCCAGGGCGTTCATCGGGTAGAGCAGGATCGCCTTGACACCAGCCCGCCCCTGCTGGCGCTGCCGACGACAGTGGTCGAGCACCGGGATCAGAAACGACTCCGTCTTGCCGGAGCCGGTGCCGGTGGTGATCAGGGTCGGCTCGGCCGCCTTGCCCCGGGTCGAGAGCCGGGCGAACGCCTTCGCCTGGTGCAGGTAGGGAGTGAAGTCGGCCGGCGCCCAGTCGAGGCACGCGCGCCAGTCACCCACCGCCGGGCGGAAGGGGGTGCGGATCCGCAGGTACGGCCCGCGGAAGATGCCCTGCTGCTGGTGGGAGAGAAAACCTTCCAGGCCCTGGCGTACGCCGTCCTCGGTCAGACCGAAGGTGGTGGTCAGGTACTGGGTGAGGGTCTGGCGCAGGGTGTCGGCGGCGATCGTCGGTCTCATGAGCGGATCACCGCCGCATGCTACTTCACCCCTTACCGGGCTCTGACCTGCCGGATGGGCTGAACCACGCATAAGTCAGATTCGCGACAGGCAGTAGTCGGGAGCGCATCTTCGCATTCCTGCCCGCCAGCATCGATCACCTCGACGCCGGCGGGCAGGCTCGTTATGCGGCTGCCGGCTCCTCGCCTTCCCCGTCTTCGCTGGTGTCGAGACCAACCTCGCGTGCTAGTTCGGTGGCGGTCATCCGCTGGTCAGCTGCCGCCCGACCCGCATGGTCGAAGCGCACACCCTCGGCCTCCAACACGGTCCGTGGGTCGTCTCGGCGTTGAGGGTCGGGCCAGCGGAAGTCTGCCGAGATGGCGCCGTCGATCTTCAAGACTCGATGGGCGTTCGGAACCTGGACACTGGCGAGGCGTCCGGCAACCGCGCGGTGGAATACGCCGATCACCTCCGCGATGTCCGAGTAGCTGGTCCAGCGGCCGGCAGGAATGCTGGCAAGCGCCTGGTTCATCAGGGACCAGCGTGGGCTGGGTGGAGTCACCGCGGCCGATTCGTCGGGGCCCGGCCAAATGAGCAGGACTCGGTCAGCGAGGGCTCGGCCACGCGCGAGGATCTCCGTTCGACCCCACCGGGGCGAGTCAGCGATTTCACGATTCATCGCGAGTCCGCTGTCGCGGAGGATCTTCTTCTTGGCCTCGAATCCGTCGTTGGCCAGCTTGGGGTTGTACGCGGTCAGGCTTAGATTCCCGAGAGTGTGCACCAGAGAGCTGTGTAGTTCCTCGACCGTCTCGTCGGCCTCCAGGTCGGGAGCCAGCATCTCCCGCCACTCGTCCGTCAGGGACTGCGGCAACACGTGCTCGATGGTGACCTTCGCGGTGTCGAAGTTGATGGGCTCCTTGTGCTCGAAGTCCTCCTCAATGCAGCGCAGCACGTAGCTGCGCTGCGGACCGCGCCCCAGCCAGTAGAAGCTGTTCACCAGCACGGCTTCGCGGATGTACTGGTCGGTGGGGAACTTCTTCCGGACCCCTGAAAGCGCCCGCGTGATCGCTTTGGCCGAGGGGACCTGTTCTCCCAGGTCCTTGACCAGCGACATCAAGATTCGATTGGTGTTGGCACTGGCGATGCCCGCGATCATGCGACGGACCAGGTAGCTCTCGACGACCCGTAGTGCATCAGCGGCTTCGGCCGAGCTGAGGCGGCGCGCCTCGTGCGCCAGCAGGACATAGAGAGCGATGGGGTGGACCACTGCCGCACCCCAGCGGTCGAGCCGGTCCAACGCCCGCCGCAGGATCGGATCTGCGACTTCGCCCGGCTTCAGAATCTTGCGGAACAGGCGCGCTTTGTGGTGGAGATCGATGATCCACTCCTCGATCGCAGCCTCACCGGACAATTGGCCGAGGCGCAGCTGCTGCGACTGGTAAATCGCCTCCTGGGTGGCGCGGTCGTCCCCACGGAGCACCAGGTCCAGCCAGACCAGGTCCTCAAGCTGCTTATCCGTGAGCAACTCCTGAAGGGGCAGCCAATGCCGTTCGTAGACGTGGTCACCCCTAGCGGGCAGGCGCATGAAGAGGTAGTTTCGCAGCAGGTCTGCCTGGGTGAGCGGCTGGCCGGTGTAGTTGAGTGACTCGAAGATGCGGTGGACGTTGTCATCCGGGTGCGCGGCGATTTCCACGAGGCTCAACCTCGCCGCTACCGCCTGCTCGATCCGAATCAGATCATGGTCGTCGTCCGGGTCGTCGGCTTGGACGAGCGCGGCCCGAAAAAAGCGATAGGCCTCGCCGATCCGATCCTCACCACCAGCACCAGGGTCCCTTTCCACGAGCGCCAACCACGCCGCACGGTCGGCCTTCGTGGGTAGAAGCGTGTATCGCTCCATCCCCGACGCATACTTGTTGAACAGGTACATGTCGTCGATCTTGGCCGCTAGCTGCGCATCGGACTCTTGAACGTGATCCCGAATCGCACACAGCAGGATACTCAGTGTCGTCAACCGTTGTTGCCCGTCCACGACGAGCCAGCTCTGCACGCCGGTCGGCGTGTTAGCCGGACTCGGCGCGAGGACCACCGAACCGAGGAAGTGTGTGGCGTTGTCACTCACCTCCGTCACCCGCATCACGTCAGCCCAAACCTGTGCGAGATCTTTGCGCTTCCAGCTGTAGCGGCGCTGGTAGAGCGGTACGACATACTGCTTCTCGCCTTGCAGCAGGTTTCGGACGGTCGTCTCGTTCGCCTTCAAGTAATCTCCCCGGGGACGATGCAGCTCAGCCGCGCGGGCGCGGAAGCCGTGCCCAGTACTGCTACCGGTCCATTCCGGATGGTGTCAATGAGACTGTAGGAATATCGGCTGTTCGACCTCGTCGCCGAAATCGCAACGAGCGCCGATACGGGTAGCCGCTTCCCCCTCCGTAGCGTCCCGACGCCTGCCTCGCCTGCAGCTTTGGCACCCTTCCAGCTGGGATCGTGCCGTTACTCCTGACGTCGGCTGCCATCGCCCAGGGATGCCCGGACCCAACGGGAACCCTCCGCGCGGCAGGCCGACCACATTGACAGTGAGCACTTGATCGGCAACCCTGGGTGTCCGAGACGAACGCTGTGCCTCACCCTGGGGGTAAGCGTGAAGATCGAATCACAGGTGCGCTCTCTCGGTGCCGAGTCGACACTCGCGGCCGAGTCCTCCGAGCAACTCGTCAGCGACGTGCTCGCGTACGCCAAGGAACGCGCCCGGGACAACGATGCCTACCGCTACGGCAAGCCGCCGATACCGGTCCGCATCGGTGCCGCGATTCGCACCAGTCCGGCACAGGTGCTGCACGAACTGGGCGTGGCCACCACGTTCCTGACCGCGTCGCCGCTGGCGCAGGTGGCCCGACACTGGGCTCATGTCCGCTACTGCGCGACGCTGGACGTACGCGATGGTCATCTCGCGTTGTCCCAGCATGCTGGCAACGTGGTATATCACCACAAGGTGGCCCAGTCGGAGCAGTTGGGCATCGGCTTGGCCATGGTAGTGGCGAAGGAGGTGCTGCGACGGCAGCATCCGCGCTGGGACTTCCACGCAGTTGACGCGGAGGTCGCGTTGAAGGCCGGCTTCCTCGACGGCGTGGGCGAGGTCGCCACCACGCCGAGGACCACGAAACGACCGGACTACATCCTGCTGGGCCACCACCGCTCTGGCCCGGCGCAACGGCATGAAGATCGTCGTACTGGAGTGCAAGGGCACCCACCAGTCCCCGGGCTTCGCGCACGGACAGCTCGCCCGCGCGGCCGTCCAGGTGGACGCGCTGCGGGTGGGCGGGCGCAGCCAGCCGTCGCTCATGGTGGCCTCCTACTTGTCCCAGACGCGGATCACCTCGTACGTGCTGGACCCGCCGGGGGACGAAGAGCTGTGGTCGGGCGCGGACGACGAGCTGGACGAGCTGCTGGGTGCTGCACCCGGCGACCAGAACTGGCGGCCGCAGCCCGCACCGCCCGACGAGGCCCGCACCTGGGAGGTGCCGGCCGACGCCGATCTCCCGGCCGAGGCTACGGACGTCTCCCCTGCCGAGGACCTGCCGCCCGGTCGCCCCGACGTGTTCGACATACCCGCCGAGCGGCGTGGCTGGTTCACCCAGATCCTGACGCGCGCTGCGGCAGCGACGGCACTCCTCTTCGCCGGGGACAACGGCACCGCGCGTGCCTACGCGACACCTCGCCAGCGGGACGAACAGCCCGATCTCGGCCAGCAGGCGTTGTTCGAGATCGACCTGCCGTGGGCGTCGAGCACCGCGCGTACGCTCCGGCTGCCCAGCGGTCTGCGAGCGGAGGGCACCCGCTACCGAGCACCCCTGCCGGACGGCGAGATTCTGGAGGTCTTCCGCGGTGTGGAGAGCAGCCTCTACCGGCAGCTCGCGGACGGTCAGCTCGGCGCGTATTTCCGCGCCGCACCGCAAACCTTTCGCCAGTGGGCGCGAACTCCGCTGAACGGCGGGGTGCTGTCGGTCGGCCGCGATGGCACGGTCCTCGCCGTGCGGCGCGCAGAGAGGCACTGATCAGGGCGGCCGCCCTCGACGAACCGGTTTCGTGCTGAACCGCCCGTAGGTCATTTCGCGATGTCCGTCCCGGCCGCCCGACGCCATACACCTTCTACCCACATCTCGTTGAGACCACTTCACCGGCGCGCAAAGCCAGCATCAGAGATGCGGAACAACCTACAACCGTACGCAAAAGGTTGACGCCCGTTGATCGTGATCGACCAATGACGCGGATCAGTCAGATCGCCGTACGAACGAAGGAGCCGTTCGTCATCCGGCCAGAACGTTCGGTGAATTCCCGCCGCAGCACGTCCGCCATAGTGTCGACAGCCTCACATACGTGGTCACGCACCCGACGACATCGGAGGCCACCTTGGTCATGCGGCGCACCATCGGCGACTGGTATGCCAACGCGGAGGGCCGCGATTCGGCCGACTTCCGGCGCGACTGGGAAAACGACGACCGGCCCGACCGCACCCCAGACACCTGGCTCGACCGGTTGAAGCCATCGGAGCGGGTGGCTGCGGCCCGTCCTTCGCGCCGTTCCAGCTCCACCTCGCGGGGCGGCCTTCGTGGCACAACGCCCACCCAACGCGGTTTGGCGGATGCCGCCCGCGAGCTCCAGCGCCGGATGCCCAGCATCAAGGACAAGACGCTCGTCCGGCACCTCCGGCAGCGCGGCTGGCTCGACGTCTCCGAAGAGCAGGTACGCAAGGCGCTGCGTGCGTACCCGGCCCGGCCAAGCTCGCAGTCACGAGGAACCACGACGGCGACCACGCCGCCGAGCGCGAACCCGAAGCCGACGAAGACGAGGACGAAGGACGGCGGGACCATCACGATGATCTACCCGCCTACCGACCCTCCCCCGCCGAAGTCGAAGGCCCGAGGAACCATCAAGGTGGTCTCGCCCTCTCCCGCCACCCCAAAGCCGGCAAAGAACGGCACACCCAGCCGCGAGCGACCCACCTTGGCGGACGTGGTCCGCGAAGTCCAGGCGAGCCGCCCCGGGCTCGGCATCAAGAGGTTGACCCAGGAGGTCAGAGCGCGCGGCTGGCAGGGGGCCACCGAAAAGCAGGTCAAGGCCGCCCGGAAATCCCTCCCCCCGAGCCCACCCGCGCCCACGCCAGTGTTCCGAAGGATCCAGGTTCCGCCCCCGCTTCGGACCGTGCGGACTCCGCGCCCCGACGCCTGCTTTGCGTGTGGCGTCGTGCCTTCACCACTCGGGTCGTGCCGTTGTTCCTGACGCCGAGTGGCCCTTCGTACCGAGTGGACGGACGCTTCTGATCTATCGGCGGCCACGTGCGCCCGCGTAGCCTGACCCACTGCGGCCGAGCGCGACGTGGCTCAGACCGCCCACCCCCACGCGCCTCGACCCCAAGGAGTTCCCGGCATGACCTCGGATGCCCCCGACGGATCGGTTTCGGAAGCAGCCGTACCCGGGCAGCGGGTCCTCGACCTCTTGGACAAGGCCATCGCCGTTCAAAGTCCGCTGGTGCGCAAGAACATCGCACGGGCCCGCCAGCGAAACCCGGAGGCGACACCTGAAGAGGTGATCCGCAACCTGGAGCGGATGTACGTCAGCGCCTTGACCGGTACGGGCGCCGCGGTCGGCGGGGCTGCTGCCGCGCCCGGCGTCGGAACGGGCATCGCCCTGGCGCTGTCGGCCGGCGAGGTGCTCTCCTCCCTCGAACTGAGCGCCCTCTTCGCGCTCTCGATCGCCGAAGTCCATGGAGTCGGCATCGACGAAATCGAACGCCGCCGCACCATCGTCATGGGCATCATGCTCGGTGGATCCGGCTCCGCCACCATCACCAAGGTTGCGGAGCGCACCGGGCAACACTGGGGCCGCCAGGTCGTCGCGAAGGTGCCGCTGGAGACGTTGCGGCAGATCAACAAGATCCTGGGCAAGAACTTCATCACGAAGTACGGAACCAAGCAGGGAATCATCGTTCTCGGGCGGGTGGCGCCGTTCGGGATCGGCGCGTTGATCGGTGGCGGCGCCAACGCCGCTATGGCCACCCTCGCGGTGAAGGCCAGCCGCCGCGCGTTCGGCCCGCCCCCGCCGTCGTGGCCATAACGGGGGTACGCGCTGCCGTCAGCCACCGGCCGTCCCGTACGCGCCTCGCTCGGCAACGGAGGGCTTGGCCGGAAACTGCGCCAGGTCGGTCCAGTCCTCCAGCGCGGCGACGAGGATCTTCTTGACCTGAGTCTTGGCTTCCTCAAGCGCGAGATCGATGAAGCACTGGCATCTCGTCAGGTCGTCCCCGTTCACCACGCACAACAGCACCCCGGCCACCTGGAGCCCGCGGGCCGTGGCGACCATCTTGGCGTCCGGGGGCAGCGGGATGCGGGACGCGAGTTCGCGGGCGAGCGACTGCACGACCCGGTCGCCGCCCAGAAGTGAGGCGAGCCAAGCGGCGACCGCTCCGACCAGGTCGTGCAGCTTCTTCTTGCACGCCAAAATCGCCCCGGCCATGCGCGCCAGCAGCTTGCACCGCCTCCGCCGTCGGCGGCTGAAGAGTCGCCTCCAGGTCTCCTCGGTCACGCACTCCGTGGCGCGGTCCGACACGACCTCGACCCACCCGTCGGTGAGGACGGAGGCGCAGAAGTCGGCGGCCTTCTGGACCCGCTCCTGCTCGCGACGTTGCCTGGCACCGCCGCCGACTCCTCGGGGCGCTGCGCTCATGCCGGTGACCCGCCGCCTCGGGTGTGACGCGCGGGCACTACCCCGCGTCTTCCTCTCTTTGGGATGCCGTGGGCCCGCCTCCGGCATCCCGGGGTGCTTGTGGCAACGAATCCCCGCGATCCGTACACGGTTCTTGCAGAGGGTGTTGTCCTGGCACCGCGCGCGGCACTTCGGCATCTGACAATCATCACCACGCCTGGCCGGAATGACTGTCAGAAGATATACGGATACGCATTCGCGGTTTTCGGAAGCACGTCGTCTTCACGGCCCCGGCATGGGAATGCACGAGCGTGAATAGCGCGACGTGGTCTTGTAGAGTCAGGTGTCGTAATTGTTTTGCGGTCACGGTTCCGAAGAATAGTCATGCCAGCGGATAGGCGTTGCGGCGGCGGCTTGGCTTCTCGTGCCTTCATGACCGCTCACTTTTCACGCCACAGTCGCGTTACCTTTGCAGGTCAGCGGCGCAGGCGGCGGGAGCACTCGCCGTCGTGGCCGTCGCGGAGCACGCAGCGCCGCCCGCCCGGCATGCGCAGATCGCAGAAGACCCGGTGCCGCAGGAACTGCGCGTCCTCCTCCGAGACGGTCATCTCCCCCGGGTCCATCATCGGCAGCACGGTGATCCACCGGCCGACGACCCGGGCCAGGCGCTGCGCGGCCGGCAGGTCGGCGGCGACAACGGGCAGGTGGATCACGTACCGTCCGCTCACCGCCGACCACCCTCGGCCTGCTCGGACTGCCACCGACGCAGCGCCACCTTGATCCGCAGCGTCTCCCGTCGGCTCTGCGCCAGCGCGTCGTAGACGGCAGCCATGTCGACGGCGACCCGGTCGAGGAAGGCGTACACCTCATCGGGGTTCAGGCCGCGACGTCCGAGCCKGGCGGGCGGGAAGCGGCGCTCGCGCACCTGCCACGGCAGCAGACTGGGGTACGCGCGGGAGCGGTGCGTCGTCCCGGCACCCTCGGGGAACGGCCTCTGGTTGCGGACGCTCATCGGTGCCTGCCTTCCTGGTCGTGGATGGGTGGGTCCACCCGCCCTCCCCGCACGGGCGGACCCACCCCGCCCGAACACCGCAGCTTCGCTCAGCGGTACGGCATCCGGGCTGGCCGGTGTCGGGTGGTCTGGGGAGTGCGGCGGCCGATTCGGGGGTACCTCGCCGCCGCACTGGCCATCCTGAGGCAGTTCCCAGTGAATAAGCAACGTTTGCGGCCACGATTTCCCCGGTCTGCGCCGATTTCCTTTTCCGGAGCCGCGAGCCGTTCCACGGGAGGGCCCCGCAGTGTTGCGCAACGGAAGAGGCGGCCGCCCGTGGGAATTGCGCGTTGATGGCTGTTGTCGGGGGTGTCTTGTATGGTCAGACGCGTGAGTCGCTTCGTCAGCAGGAAGCGCAAGGCAAGCACTTCTCAGGTAACCATTCCACGTTTCACCGATGGCGTCCGGATGTAACAAAACGCAACACGAAAAGGGGTGGCCGATGGCCGACGACATGGGCTCGACAGTTCCTAGGCGACAACTCGGGCGAGCGTTACGCGAGCTGCGCACCGAAGCCCGCATGACCCTCGATGGCGCGGCCGAGGCCATGCAGTGCAGCCGGCAGAAGATGTGGCGCATCGAGACCGGCCTCGGCCCCACCCGCGCCGTCGACGTCAAGGCGATGTGCGAGCTGTACGCCGCGACCCCCGAGCTGACCACCGCCCTCGTCGCCCTGGCCAACGAGACCAAAGCCAAGGGCTGGTGGCACTCCTACGGCGACGCCATCCCCGACTGGTTCGAGCTGTACGTCGGCCTCGAATCCGCCGCCTCCCGCCTCCGCGAGTACGACGACACCCTGATTCCCGGGCTGCTCCAGACCAGAGGCTACGCCCACGGCGTCTACCAGCACCGCTCACGCATCTCCGAGGAGGAACGGGAGCGGCTTGTCGAGGTGCGACTCCAACGTCAGGCACTGCTGGAACGCCGCCTCCCGCCCGCGCCTCAGTTCGAGGTCGTCCTCTCCGAAGCGGTTCTCCTACGGGTTGTCGGCAGCCCCGCCACGATGGCCGAACAGCTACGACACCTGCTCGACGTAGTCGCGTTCCCGCACGTCTCGATCCGGGTGCTCCCACTCAGCGCCGGTCTGCACTTCGGCGCGGTCGCCGGTCCCTTCGTCATGTTGGACTTCCCGCTGCGCAACCGGGTGGAGCCCGACCCATCCGTCATCTACAACGAGTCGCTGACCGGCGCACTCTACCTCGACCGCAAGGAAGAACTCGCCATCTATGAAGAGGTGTGGGCGAGTCTCACGTCCCTGGCCCTCGATGAGCAACAATCGAAGCAACTGATCAACAAGATCATCGGAGAGGTCCACCATGGCTGAGCTGACCGGCGCCCAGTGGCGCAAGAGCACACGCAGCGGCGACAACGGCGGCAACTGCGTCGAGGTCGCCGACAACCTCCCCGGCCTCGTCGCAGTACGCGACAGCAAAGACCCGGCCGGACCGACTCTCACCTTCTCCCCCACCGCTTGGAGCACCTTCGTCCGGACAGCCAAGGTCGAAGCTTGACCCTTGCAGCGATGACGTGAGCGCGCCCAGCAGACGCAGAAGCGCGCTCCGGCGTCGGGAAATGAATCTCTCGACCAGCCGGATGCAACACTCCACGTTAAGTTACCGAGTGCCGCACTAGATTATCAACAACAGGTATAGGCAGTGTCGAAAGAGTGCAAGTTCTCACCAAAGGCGCAGCCCTCTTGACAATCTTGGCTGGGGCAGAAAATCGGGTGATCAAACTTGACCACACCAAGAAATCCTTTGACGATGCAGATATTCGGCGAAGCGCCCGACATTCTTTCATACTTCTCGGACAATCAGCCGGTTCTTGATCTTCTACAGAGCCACGGGCTTGCTCGCGAAGATTCTGGATCCATTGAATCTGATTTAAAGATAGGGCTTATGCGCGCCTCCTTCGTGAACGAGCAAGCCCTTGATCGCCGAGGTATGACCCGTGGCTTACTGCAAGCCCTAGCAGCCCTTGGTCGAACCTTCGTTCGGCGGGAAGCCGCAGCCCACGCGTTGTTGATCCTCAAGCCCAACGACCAGGCTGAAGTGCATAATCTAGTGAGCGAAACATTTGACAGTATACCTTCGCGCACTTCAGAAATGTCGTGGATTCGCAAATCGGCGTTAGTGGCAAGATCGGAAGATCGACACGCCTTCTCGCCTGCAGTCTGTGCCGAAATCTACTATCAGCTTTTGGGTCTTCTGTGTGTCGTTGGCCGAGCTCCCGTTGCAGCAAGCCTTGTCTGCTCGCTATTCGCTGACAGCAGTGCTGTTCTCCATGCGAAAGCTGCCGAGGAGAACGTTCTTGACGGACAGGCCCGTAGACTGCCTCAAAGGCATCTCGATGCGGTACGTCGGGTGATGGATCTGTTTGAATTACCCAAGCGAGCATCAGTCCTTGTGTCGTCTGCGTTGACTCACAAATCTTGGACGTATAGCGAAGACCCTACCCCTAGATCGGCTACTCGAAAGAACTCTAGTTTAGTATTAGCTGCTCTTGGGTCCGCAGTACTCTCACACGAGTATGCATTATCTGCTGTGATTCAGGCTTGCAGGCAGCCTCCTCCAGCGTTCAAGTTTCAAGACTTGACGCAGGCCCACTTCGTGAAATCGTTTGAACTCGCCAACCTTGAGCCAGGGGCGCTCCTCTCGCCGAGCGAAGAGCGCCTTGGTATGCGGGAGAAGATGGCCGCAGAGTTCTTCAAGGCGGTGGTTGGCGCTGTCTATTTGGCAAAAGGGCGGCCAGATACACTCCTCGCCGACTGGCCTGTCGAATGGGCGGCGATCCAAGTACACATTGCGCCTGGTGGTCTTCGGGCGCTCAGTCCCATCGACGCGTTGACCAAGACCCTAAAGACGACGCAGATTGATATTGAGCTATGGCGAGTTGAGGTCGAAGGCCCAAAGCATGCAGAGCGATTCCGGGCGTACTTGACGCTTAAGAGTGCTGCTCTCGCCAAATCTTTTACGGTTGAGGGATCGCTCACTTCTGGGCGGGATGTTCTCGCCAAGAGTAGTGCAGCCCAAATTGTGCTCGACGCCTTGGTTGCCGACTACGAGGACCTGGCTGAAGACGCCGCAACCCCTCTCGTCGGTTTCATCCGCGACCACTTCCGTGCGTTAACCGAGAAGTATGACTCCGGCCTTGTCGAAAATCGCCGAGCATCCACTAGCGCATCTGATCGCCGTTGTTATCGCTATGTTGCTGTAGAGGCTTACATGCCGGCTAGCGTGCGGCATTGTGAATCTAGTAGTCGCGTTACGGGTCGCCCAGAAGCAGGCTTGGTCAGTCGATACCTTGACTGGCTTGTTGGATCAGGCAGGCGCCTCGTGCCTCGTCACCGCATATCGATACCCGGCAGTAAGGGGTATCTCTTCACTGACGTATTCGACGCTCTCACATTTGAACTGATAGAGGCAAAATCGTCCGCGTCTCGTAATTCTGTGCGATTAGCTATAGGGCAACTACTTGACTATGCAAGGTTTGTGAGTTACCGCAGACTGGCTGTTCTTCTGCCATCTCTCCCTGACGATGACTTGTGTGACCTGTTGACATCTCTCGGAATTGCCTGTATATACGAAGCTGCGTCCGGTGATTTTCGTCGAATTGATCCCGAGGTGCCCTAGTGTTCGCGATTAATAGCCGTCGTCCTTACGTTCTCGGATAAGGCTGCTGTCGGCGTCCATGGCTCCCGTCGCGCTGTCACTCCAGGAGCTTGCCTCTTTGCTCGCAGGTTGAGCCGCTTGGGCGAAAAGCGACCACTGGTTCCGCCACGTCTCCACCTGCGCCGGGTAGATCGCCGTGTGACGACTGTCGGGGTTGCGCGGGCGCACGCCACCGACTCTCGACATGAACTCCTGGTGCCGCTCATCCATGCCGCTGCGCAGGTCGTCTCCGGGTACTACGTAGAAGTCCCGCGGCCGATCGGTCACGTTCACCAGGACATAGAAGTCAATCGAGGCGCCGTAACCTTGTACACGTCTGCAGTCATCCATGCGCCCTGGGCGGCGACCTAAACCGCCGCCCGCCTGCCGCTGCTCTTCACAACGTCTGTGGACCCTCAAGGCTCGCCGAATAGCCCTGCAACAGGGCTCCGGCCACCGCGAGGTGCCGCCCAGCCTGGTGCTTCTGGTGGTTACTCGGAGCCATCTGCTCTCCTCGGGGGTGAGAAGGGATACGGGCTACGACGGCTGCCAGCCCGCGTCGATCGCATCCTGAAGCCGCTTGCTGAACACAGCATGCGCCTGCCGATACTCGTTCTCCCGATCCACCTTGTAGAACGGCGCCGCATACCCCTCCGGCACAGGATTCCGCTTCGGATCGCCGATGTACGCCACGAGTTGCTCAAAGCTTTTTCTGGTTTGTCCGAGTCCGTACGAGTACGGATCTGCGGCGATCCTGCGACCCACCGCATCGAACCACATTTGATCTTCACGGTCAGTCAGGATCGGATATCGGGATCTAAGAAGCGCGATCAGCTGCTCGACGTCGATACCAAGCCAAACTGCAACCAAAGCATCAAGCTCGGCAAGGAGTGCGCGACGCGCATGTTCACTACGCAGGGGAGAATGTGTGTCCCAGGCAGGGCGAACGTCACCGAGCGCCTCAAGGGTTGGCCAGTCGCTCGCCCACTCTTCACTCAGCCAGGATGGATGGAAAAGCTCGGCCCAAAGGTCTGCGTAAGCTCTAGTAAGGCAGTTAAGGCGGAGGGTGCGCAGCAAAAGCCCGGAGGCGAGCGGATGGTCGGGCTGCGGAGCCGGCATTGACTGACAATCAGCTGGAGTAAGATCAGCGCGACCCGTGATTCGAAGATAGTAGTCAAGCGGAAGGGACGCCCAGAAACCAGCAGTGAGCACTGTGATTAGATTGTTTTCGAGAACCATCGATCGAATGGTGTTCACATGCGCCGGGCCGGGCGGCATGATTGCAGCGAAGAGCGACCGTTCCGTGTTGAAGGGAATCATCCTACGCCACATTAACCTGAAGAATTCAGTGCAGCTCTGACCATCCCATGTATCTTGACCCGATCTCGTGCTCGCCTCATTACTCGACAGGACGTAGTTGGTCCTCGGAACAAAGTTGTCAGGCAAATCCGACAGGCGCACCGAGTCCCAGTCGCGATTGCTTCGGCAGGGCACCCTCGGCTCTTTCGCCCACGGCAACGCAATTCCAAAATGCGGCCCCTGAAGCACCAACTGTTCGAGCGAGCCCGTCTCACGCTGCTCCCAGCGAATCAGTCCATCCCGCCGCGCATTCGACTCATCGTATCCGCGACTAATCCGCGGAGAGTAGTCGCTAAGACGGCGCTTGAAAGTTGCAAGTGCGGAGATGGCGTCAGCCTCGTGCACGGTGATCGGAAAGAGCATTTGCGCCTCATCAACCGGGACATCCGCATCGGCTTTAAGACGCTGCCACTCCGACATCAAATCCAGGTCAACATCGACAACCCGTGCTAGATGGGGGCGCGTATCCCACTTCCCTTTGTGCTTCAAGCCCGGCACATCACCCTGACCATCATGGGAGAGAGACGCCGCAAGAGCTTCCGCACTATAAAGGCGGCTAAGGTGCTTGAAGCGAGGAGTCCGCGGGTTTCCGTAGATGTGCACACCAAATTCGAGACTTCGCACTGCGTCCTCGAAGGCCCAGTTCGCACCGTTTACCAGACTGCCGTGGACCCGCATTCGTCGATAGGCTGTCTTCCGCAGAAGACCCTCCTTCACGCCGCCGAAGTGCGTATCTGGATGAACCATTCCAGCGGTTCCGTGCGGCCGAGAATGATCCCAAACGCGGCACATCATAGCGCGATATAAATCTGGCTGAGTCCCAACAAGCAGGGGATAGGTAGTGACATCGCCAAGAAATGCCACCATGCCATTATTGCGTGCAGCTTCGCTCAAGAAGCTAGTACGAATGGCAGCAGTCTCAAGGACATCGTTCATGCGCTCGCGCCAAAGCTCGGCAGGTGCCCGCTCCACGAGCTTGAACCACGGCTCATGCTCAGCAAGCAACACGTCTGCTTGCCACCGTGGGCGGACCCACGGCGGGTTGCCGACCTGGAGGTCGAAGCCGCCCTTGGCGAACGCCTGCGCGAACGTCAACTCCCAATGGAAGAAGCCCTGCTGCTCGGCGATCCGCTCGGCGGCCAGCAGCCACGGGAACCGGTCGGCCAGCATCCACGGCGAGTCGACCCCGATCACGCCGTCGAGCTTCTGCTCAAGCTCGCTCATCTCGGCCAGGCTGTCGAGCTTGCGGCCGTAGAAGCGTTCGGTGTTCTCGTCCACATCGCTGCGCCCGATCAGCGCCTCCGCGAACGTCAGCCAGTCGTCCAGGTTGGTCAGCGGCACCTGCTTGCGGAGCTGTTCGGCCACGGTCGTCCGGCGGGTGCCGGTCGCTCTGGTCGGCAGGGTCATCTGCCGTGGCTCCACGTTGCCGAAGATGTCCGGCGTCTCGTAGACCACCTGCTCCTCGTACGCCGGAACGTCCTTGACGTGCGACACCTGGACGGGCGCGGCCGGGTACGCCGCGTCCGAGCCGTCGAGCAGGCCGACCTTGTCCAGCGGCCAGAACCACAGCGCGCACCAGGCGTCCATCAGGGTCTTGAGCCGCCAGTACGGCGTACCCGGCGCGGTTAGGTCGGCGAGGATCTTCTCCCGGGGTACCGCCCCGTTCACCGGCGGCAGGTCGTCGGCGCCCCAAACGGTGATGTCACGGCGGATCTCCCGCTCGGAGATGGCGAGCCGCTGCTGCACCAGCCCCCACAGGAACTCGACCCGCCGGGCCAGTGCCTGCAAGCGTTTGACCTGTGAATTCTTACCCTTGGCCGACGGCACGCGCTTCATCGCCGTACGCCAGGCTTTGAGCTTGGCGGTCTCGGCCGGCGCCAGCTCGCGGGCCTCCTTCTCCCCCGCTACCGCGCCCCACCCGTCGGCGGGGAGCAGAAAGTGGTGGACGGTGCCCTCGTCGATCGGCCCGTCCCGGAACGGCTTCTCCGCCGGGGCGGTGGTCAGCCAGGACTTGTCGGCGAGCTGCTTCGGGTCGTAGGTCTTGCGTCCGCAGCCGATCAGGGAGTTACCGCGTTGCAGGTGCAGGCCGAACCAGGGGGCCTGGAGGCCGGCGTGCATGACGTTCAGCCAGAGTGAGACTTCGGCCAGCTCGACGGCGGTGCGGTTGAGGTCGACGCCGTAGCTGTTGTGCAGCGCGATGTACGCCTTCACCCGCTGGAGTTCGAGGTGGTACTGCTCCGGGTCCAGGTCGACCTTCAGCTCGCGGGCGCGGCGGCGCAGGTATTCGGCGGCGACCTGGTTGATCGCCTCGTTGAGGAACGCGCCGGAGCCGAGCGCCGGCTCGCAGATCGTCCAGTCCAGCAGCTCCCGCGCCGGCGTGACCGTGCCGTCCTGGTCGAGGCGGTACTTCAGGGCGAGCTGGACGGTGACCTCGGTCAGCGACTGCGGGGTGTAGTAGGAGGCGCTGGTCTGCCGGTCCCGGCCGGCGAGACGGTAGACGAATGCGCCGGGGGCGTAGCTGACCCGGCTCCGTACGCCCGTGTACGGGTCCTCCTTGTAGACGAAGACGTTGTCGTCGTACTCGTCGGCCTTGGAGGCGGGGATCATCCACGAGCCGTCCTTCGGGTCGCCGTTMTTGGCGACCTCGTAGAGCTGCTCGGTGGCGACGAAACCGGTGTAGGACATCAGGCCCTCGTACACGGCACCGAGCTGGTTGATGCCGAGCTGGGCGTACGAGATGAAGCCACCCCGGCGCCTCTTCGCGCCCTTGGTGAGCATCAGCCGACGCAGCACCTGGTAGAGGACCTTGTTACGTAGCCGCGTGTCGATGGTCGCCGCGTCCGGGTCGTCCTCGTCGTCGCTGTCCGGCGCAAGGAGTCGGCCGATGAGCTTGGTCTTCTCCCGCAGGAACAGGTCCGACTTCATCGGCTCGAAGCGCAGGCCCTCGCCCTCGCTGGCCTTGTCGTCGACCTCTGCACCGGCACGCGGCCGGTGGCCGTCGTTGACCATACGGAACAGCAGGTCGAGCGACTCGTACAGGTGGAAGCCGCCCTCGGCCGAGGGGGCGAGCTTGCGGGAGACGAGGTCGCCAATGCGGGCCAGGCTGTAGCCCTCGACGTACTCGCGGTCGTTGACCGGCAGGACGCCCAGTTCGGGCCGGGCTTCGGCGTAGAGCAGGAACAGGATCCGGTAGAGGTAGCGCAACGCCTCCCGCCCGAGTGCCCTGGCCAGTTCGTCGAGCTCCATCACGTCCTGCGGCTGGTAGCCGGCCTGCCGGATGCGGTCGAGCACCTCGTTGGCGATGAGTTCGACGGAGACCTTGAGACCTTCGCGGAGTTCACCGGAGACGCCGACAGCGTGCTGGCGGGAGCCGGCGACCAGGTCGGCGAGGGGTTCGGTGCCGCCCTCGGCGGGCGGGCGCAGCGAGTCGGCGCCGAACAGCGCGGCGACGACGTCGTACTCCCGGTCGTCGTTGCGGGCGTAGGCGGTGTCCAGGCTGACGGCCAGGTAGCGGCCCTCACCCCAGGCGGTGCGGTCGGCGAGGGTCACCACGCCGCCGCTGAGGATCAGGACGTACCGGGGTTTCGGGTCGTCGGCGGCGAAGAGCCACGACGCGAGCTTCGCACCGGTGTCAATCGTCTCGGTGCCGCTCAGGGTGACCGGGGCGAGCAGGCGGCCGGCGTCGTCCGGGTCTTGCGCGGCCTCGGCGTCGACGGCCCAGCCGCAGTCGAGCGCGACGATGCCGTGCGCGGAGGTGAGTTCCGCGTGCGCGACAGTGATCTGATGCTCCTGGCCGGCGCGCTCGACGGTGATGGTCTGCGGCTGCGGCTCGAAGCCGAGCGCTTTCAGCAGCTCCTGATGCAGCTTGCGCAGCCGCTCGGGGTCGAAGAAGTCGTCGTCGGCCAGCTCCGTCTTCGCGTCGAAGTAGGGGCGGCGCAGGCCCCGCAGCCCGGTGCGCGGCGTCTGGTCGCCCGCCTTCTCCCGCTCGGCCCACTGCTTGAGCAGGCCACCCTTCAGGGTGGTGGGCAGGATCTCGGCGAGGTAGTGGGCGGAAAGGTACTCGCCGCGGTTGGTCAGCGCTTCGAAGCTCATGCGGCACTCTCCGGGGACGGGACGAGGACGGCGAGGACCCGCAGCAACGGATCACCAGCGGTTTCCAGACGGTCGAGCAGATCGTGCTGCTCGGCGACGGTGTTCCGCGCCCGCTCACGGCGCTTCGCACGGTGCGAGGCGGGCAGTTCGTCGAAGATGCTGGCCTGCTCGAAGGTCTGCAGCCGCCGCCGGTAGTGCTCCAACGGTTCGGCGTTCGCCGCGTCCCACTCGGCGCGTTCGGCCTCAAGGTGCCGGCGGGCTGCCGCGACGGCCTGCGGCAGGAGCTGACGGAACGGGTCGAGCGCCAGGGCCTCCGCGCGGTTGACCATGGCCGGGCCGACGTTGGCCTCGCGCAGCACCTCGTCCATCGGCCGGATCTCTGGCGCGGCGGGCAGGCCGGAGACGGCCATCCACTGCACCACTGTGGGCTGGCCGAGGCGGTTGGCGTAGACGCCCTGGATCAGGTAGGTCGGCTTGGTCACGTCGGCGGTTAACACCGGGGCCTGCTGGCGGCCGAGCCGGATGAGCACCTTGTCGACAAGCCAGTCGACCATCGGGTGGACGTCGCTGAGGAAGGCGATCTCCGGCCACATCGGGGTCTTGCTCTGCCGGGCCTGGTCGAGCTTGCGCTGGGCGAGTGTGCGGTCGAAGGTGACCTTCAGCCGAAGGTCCTCGCCCTCACGGTGGGCGCGCAGGTAGGAGCGGGGCAGGTCGGTGAGCCGGTGCACCAGGTCGTCGGGGGCGAGGAACGTGAGTAACTCGTCCTCCCGGCGCAGGTCGATGTGGTCCTCGGGCCGGTCCTCGTAGATCTCCCGCAGTGCCGCGTCGACGAAGTCCTCGGTGGAGTCGAAGAGCTTCGGCACCCGGGCCACGGCAACGTCCGTCATGACGGGGGCGGTGCCGACATCTCCGAAGAGGTCGGCCATCACGTCGATCTCGGCGTGGGCCGCCTCGTAGGACTCGTCGACGCTCTTGCCGGCCAGCAGGTCGCGGACCAGCCGGTCCTCCTCGGCCTTGGCGTCGTAGAGACCAGTTGCGGCTTCGACGCTGCCCAGGCTGCGATGGGCCACCGCTTCCCGGTCGAGCAGCTTCTCGGAGACCGTCCGGTCGTCCTTGGCGTCGTCCCGCTCCGAGGTGAGGATGAGCGCCCGGAACTGCGGCTGGTGCTTCTGCCCGTACCTGTCGATGCGGCCGTTGCGCTGCTCGATCCGGATCAGGCTCCAAGGGATGTCGTAGTGGATCAGGTGATGGCACTGCTGATGCAGGTTGACGCCCTCGGAGGCGACGTCGCCGGTGAACAGCAGCCGCACCTCGCTGCCGGCCAGCTCGAACTCCTGGAGGATGCGCTGTTCGTCCTGGTCGGCGACGCCGCCGTGCAGCACCCGCACGGCGTTCGGCTTGAGGCCGAGCATGCCCGGGACCGTCTCGGCCAGCCACTTGATGGTGGGAACGCGCTCGGAGAACACCACCGCCCTGGTGTCGCTGCCCCTGCCCACGCCGATCTTCTTCAACTCCTCGACAAGCTTTACGAGCTTGCTGGAGTCGTGGTCGGTCATCGCCGAAGTCAGCTCCGCGAGCCGGTCCAGCGCCGCGCGCTCGGCGCCAGTGGCCTTCTTGCGCCGGTTGGTCACCGTCTCGTGCAGCGCCCGGTGCGAGGAGAGGAAAGACTTCAACAACGTGTACGGGAAGAGCCGGTGCTGCCCGGTGACTGCCTCGTCGCTCCACTTGCCGGCCAGCCACACGTCGGTCAGCTCGTCGAAGATCTGCTCCTCGATCGGGCCGGCCGTGCAGTACACCGCCTGGGAGGGGCCCCGGTCGGCCCAGCGGTCGCCGATCTGGTCCCGCACCTCCGGGCTGACCTTCGTACGACGGAGGTAGAGGTGGGCGATGTCCTTGGCCTCGTACTGCTTCTCGTTCGCGATCGCGGCCGGGTCGAGCAGCGAGATCAGCTGCGCGAACGACTCCTTGTCACCGTTGTGCGGAGTGGCGCTGGCGAGCAGCAGGGCATCGGTCTTCGCGGCAAGCCGGCGGGCCAGCTCATTGCGCTTAGTGCCCTTGTTGATGAGGTTGTGCGACTCGTCGATGACCACGACGTCCCAGGTGGTGGCGTCGAGGTGGTGGCCGAACTGGCCGGCGTCCTTGAGGGTGTCGACGGAGATGATGGCGCGCTTGAAGTACGTGAACGGATTCCGCCCGGCCGGGATCTCTTGCTGGATGCGCTGGATTCCGGTCGAGTCGAGTCGCACCAGGGGAATCGCGAAGCGGGTCCATAGTTCGCGCTGGAACTGCTCCAGCACCTGCTGCGGTGACACCACCAGGATCCGGTCACCCCGGCCCCGGCGGATCAGCTCGGCGAGGATCAGCCCGATCTCCAGGGTCTTGCCGAGGCCGACCACGTCGGCGAGCAGGATGCGCGGTCGCAGACCGGACAGCGCCAGTTCGACCGGGCGCTGCTGGTAGGTGAGCGGGTCGAGCAGGAACCGGTCGGCGAGGGCGAGGCCGCGTTCGGTGCGCGGCAGTGGCGTACGCCGCAGCACCGCCTCCAGGAACAGCCGGCTCTGCCGGAACCGCGACGAGGTGTCCACGACGAGTTCCGTCTGTTCGGGAACCAGCGGTCTGATGTCCTCGAGGCCGGTGAAGAATGTCGCCTCGACGTCCTGGACGAATTCCGACACCCCGACAGCCTTGATCATGGTGCCGTCGGCGGTGCCGGTCTTGACGCCTCGGACAAGCCACTCCTCGTCCCGGACGACGATGCGGGAGCCCGGGGCGAAGGTGGCGTCCTGGGAGGTGGTCATCGGTGGAGCCTTCCTACAGGGTCGAGCGTCGGGCGTACTGGCGGCGGATCCTCTCGACCAGCCATGTGACGTCGGGGCCGGAATCGGTCTGTCGCTCCGGGTCGACCACGGTGGGCTTCGGGTCCGGCACCGGCACTGTGTCGTCCTCGGGCTCGACCGAGGTGTCCTCCGGGTCCCGCTGGGGATCCTGCAGATCCGCTGGGACGAGCAGTTCAGTGTCCCCGTCATAGGTCAGGCCGGCGACCTCCTGGCGCAGGCCGGACGCTGTCTTGCCGCTACTCGCTGTGGCGACGGCAAGCAGGCGGGCGCCGGCGTCGTCCAGGCCGGGCCGGGCGTCGGGGTCGTGGGCCAGCATCGCGCCGAGCAACGGCGTCAGCTCGGCGGGCACGCCCGACAGGTCGGGCAGGTCGCTGGGCTCTGTGATGCGCAGCAGCAGGTTCCACGAGTTGGTCGGCGGGTAGAGGCCGTGACCGGTCAGGGCGAACACCAGCGTCGCCGCCAGCCCGTAGACGTCCACCGCCGCGGTCAGCTCCCGCTCACCGCGTACCTGCTCCGGCGACATGTAGGCGGGCGTGCCGACCAGGGCACCCGGCTCGGTCAGGTAGTCGCTGCGATCGATCAGGATCGCCAGCCCGAAGTCGATGAGCTTCGGGCCGTCGGGACCGAGGATGATGTTCTGCGGCTTGAGGTCGCGGTGGAGCAGGCCGGCCTGGTGCACCTTGCCCAGCCCGTCGGCGAGCATCGCGCCGATCATGGCGGCAAGCGGCAACGGAAGCGGTCCGTGGGCGTCGACGTGCTGCCGCAACGTCGCTCCGGGCACGTACTCCACGGCCAGCCACGCCGGGTCGCCGTAGGGGTCGGCGTTCTCCAGGCGGGCGATCCGCGAGCCGAACACCAGCTTGAGGCTGTCGACTTCGGCGGCGAATCGGTCCCGGATCGTCGGCTCCTCGATCAGGTGCTTCCGGATCACCTTGAGCGCGACGCGGTCGGCGGTCGGGGACACGGCGAAGAACACCTCACCCATCCCGCCCGAGCCCAGCGGCTTGACCAACTCGAAGCCGCCGATGGTGCCCAGCGTCATCCCGCCCCCTCACGATGACACCCAACCGAACTGCCACCCGTCGGGTCGGAGCCCGGCGGACGCACGACCGTACATCGTTGTTCGATCAAGGAGCTAGTGCCCCTTCGGCGATTTCCGCTGGTACGGACGTCGTGCCGCCGGTGCGAGCCCGCCCTGGGCCAGTCCGTCCGCGGTCAACTGGGCGAGTTCCGCGCCCAGCGAGGCGGCCTGTCGGATTGCCGACTCGAAGGCGTGCAGCCGCCGGAACGCCTCCCCGTACCGCTCCTGTTCCTCCCGCGTCACCCGCCGCACCTGCGCCCGTCGCACGTCGAACCGCAGCGTCCCCGACAGACTCGACGCCTGCCGCTCATTCGTCGACGTCCGCAACTGCCCGGCCAGGAACCACGAATCCAACGCGGCGGGATTCGGCCGCAGCAGGTACAGGTTGCGCCCCAACAGGGCGCCCTCCGCCGTCACCACCCGCGCGGTGAGCTGCCGCGCGATCATCGGCACCACCACGTCCCCAGCGGCCAGGGCGATCTCCTGCCCGAGCCGCCCGTCGTCCCGCCCCGACGGCTCACCGCCGCCCAGCACGTCCGGCACCGTCAGCACCGGCCGACCGTCACCGGCAAGCTCACCGTCGTCGCCCGCAGCACCCCGGATCGGCCCGAGGAGCTGCAACGCGCCGGCCCGGACCAGTTCGCCGACCGTGAGGAACTCCCCCTGCCCCTCGTCGGCTACGGGCGTGACCTGCGGCATCAGTGTGGGCAGGTCGGCGACGACGGCGGCGAGGCGCTCGCGTGTGCGTACCAGATGTTCGCCTGTCGCCTCGCCCACGACGGCGGGCTGGCGACGCGCGGGGGTGAGGTCGATCTCCTCGTCGAGCAGTTCGATGACCGGGACGGCGCGCGCGTAGCCGGGCTCGTCGATCTCGCCGTCGTTCGCGAAGAACCGCCAGGTGTCGAGGATCCGGGTGTGGTCGCCGGTGGCGGCGTCGATGAGCAGCGTCCGCGCCGGTGGGGGCGCGTCGGCCGGTGGGCGGCGCAGCACCCACAGGTGCAGGGGTACGCCGTGCGGCGCGGCCGCCCCCGGCGGCAGCGCGATGACGGCGCGCAGCACGCCGCGGCGCAGCAGTTCGGCGCGGATGCGGCGGCCGGGTCGTCGGCCGGCCACGGCGGGCGGCATCAGGAGTACGGCGTGGCCGCCGGGCCGCAGGTGGGCGAGCGCGTGCTGGACCCAGGCCAGCTCCGGTTCGGTACGTGGGGTGGTGCCGACGATCCAGCGGGGGTCGTGGCCGAGCTCCTCGTCGCCCCAGTTGCTGGCGCCGAAGGGCGGGTGGCAGACGACCGCGTCAAACGTGCGTCCGGAGTAGTCGTCGGAGCGCAGCGAGTCGCCGGTGCTCACCTCGCCCGGCACGTCGCGCAGCGCCAGCCACAGCCCGGCCAGCCGGGCGAGGTCGGGATCGAGTTCCTGTCCGTACGCGGAGGTGCAGCCGGCGCGGACGGCGGCGCGCAGTGTGGCGCCGGTGCCAGCGGCGGGGTCGAGGACGGAGCCGCCGGCTACGGCGGCGAGCCCGGCCATCAGGTCGGCGATGTCGTCGGGGGTGGCGTGCGGGCGAGCCGGTCCGGGGGCGGAGAAGCGTTGCCAGAGCGCGTCGAAGGCGCCCTGTGGGCCGAGTTCGTCGGCGAGCGCGTCGATGTCCGGCGCCAGCGCCTTCAGCTGCGGGTCTGCCGGGCGGGTGGGGCGTTGGCCGCGTTGCCGGGCGAGCAGCCGAGCGCCGACGGCGGCAAGCCCGGCCGCAGATGACGGGCCGGCTGCGACGAGGTGCCGCCAGAGCCGGTCGGCGGTGGTGAGTTCCGGGAGTTTGCCCTGGGCGTGCAGCCAGCGCTCGACCTGGGCGAGGTCGAACTCGGGACTGGTGGCGCTGCCGCCGACTGGCTCGGGGAAGTCGCCGTGTCGTTTGCGCCAGTTGCTGACGGCGGCCCGGCCGACACCGGCGAGCCGGGCGATCTCCGCTGCGGTGATTGTCGGTGTCTCCTGCACGTTCGGAGTGTGTCACACCTGTCAAGCATGATTCTCGTTGACAGCGTTCACAGATGATGCTCTCATTGACGCCGCCACGTTCACAGCAGGAGGAAAACAATGCGCAAGACCACCACGCTCGCCCTGATCGCCGGCGCCCTCGTCGCCCTGGGCTGCGGTGCCGGCACCACCGACGACACCACCGGCAGCAAGGCGGACTCCGGCACCGAGGCGGCCGCCGGCGACACCGACGGCGGCAAGGCGGACGCCGGCAAGAGCGACGACAAGCCGAAGACCGCGAAGATCGGCCAGCCGGCCCGTGACGGCAAGTTCGAGTTCACCGTCAAGTCCGCCAAGTGCGGCGTCAGCAAGGTCGGCTCGTCGGCGTTCGGCGCCAAGGCGCAGGGCCAGTTCTGCCTGGTCACGCTCAACGTGAAGAACATCGGCAAGGAGTCGCAGATGTTCGACGGCAGCAGCCAGAAGGCGTACGCCGCCAACGGCACCGAGTACTCCGCCGACGGCTCGGCCGCCATCTACGCCAACAAGAACGCCGAGACGTTCCTCAACGACATCAACCCCGGCAACCAGGTCACCGGCGTGGTCGTCTTCGACATCCCGAAGAACGTCAAGCTCGCCAAGCTCGAGCTGCACGACTCGCCGTTCTCCGGCGGCGTCACCGTCTCCCTGAGCTGAGCTGGCCTGCGCCGGCCGGGGCGGGATCCGCGAACCCCGCCCCGGCGCTATCCCACCGCACCACCGCCAGCCCGATTCTCTACGCGAGGAGATCGACATGCGCAGTGCGAACAACCCGGACGACGGCCGCGACCGCCAGTCGCCGCCCGGCACCTACCCGACGACTGTCTACCGGCTCACCGTTCCGGCCACCGACGACGGCCTATGCGCCGCGCTCAACCTGGGCTACCTGCGGCGGCACGGCTTCGAGCCCACCCCGCACCGGGTCCTCGACGCACCGGCGCTGCTGGTGCACGGCAGCGCGCCCCGCGACCGGGCCGAGTGGTGCGGCGTCCTGTCCGGCCTGGTCGGGGCGGACGTGACCATCGGCTACAGCAGCGGCGGCGGCGCCCTGCTGCTGGCGGTGGACGACCGGGCATACGCCCTGACCTTCGGCACCCTGGGCCGGTTCATGATCGAGCCGGAGAAGGTGGACCCGACGTTCGGCGTCTCCTTCGCCGTGCGGACGCTTCAGCCCGCTGACATCCGCCAGGTTCGCCGCCGGGTGGTGGGTGCCAGCGGCCGGGTGGACCGCAGCATGGTTCCGGGTGGCCAGCCCATCTGGAGGTACGGCATCGACAAGTGGGGAGAGATCGTCGGCCAGGTGTGCGGCCGCGTCAACAACCCGAACCTGACCGCGTGCCAGGGTGCGCGCGCTGCGGTGAGGGTCGAAGGCAGCGACGCGCTGCGCATCCCTCTCGGCGTCTCCCCCGAGCGGCTGCTCGCCGATCTGCGGGAGATCGACCGGGTGTGCCGGCAGGAGTCGCCGCTCGCCGACCTGGAGTTCATCGAGCAGATCCGGCCTCTGCGCTCCAACGACCCCCGGCAAGCGGCGCTGACCGAGGTTCTCGACCGGCGGCTGGGCCTGCCCGACCCTCCGGATCTCGGCGTGGCGGTGCCGGGCAGCCTGGTGGCCGACGTCGAGCACGTCGGTTCGTACCGGGTTCGCGTGCCCCGGTCCGGGCGACGCCCGATCCTGACCACGGACCTGGACCTGTCGACCGTCCTGTCGCACACCGTCCACGCCCTCGACGGTGACCGGTGGACCGGGCTGCGCAATGGCACGCTGACGCTCTACGCCGACGCCGCCGGTACCGAGGAGATGGCATCGACGCCGGTGTCCCGGTGGATCACCGCCGAGGTCGCCGTCGGCGGCAGCCACATGCTGCTGCACGAGGGGCAGTGGTACGAGATCGGCGACCGCCACCGCGAGTTCCTGCGCCAGGAGGTGACCCGCATCCTGAACCGGCCGGCCAGCGTCGTGTTGCCGCCGTGGACAGAGGAGCTGGCGAACGAGGACTGCTACAACCGCGAGGCCGCCGAGAAGCACCCGGGCCTGGTGCTGCTGGACAAGAAGCTCCTCCGCACCGGGCAGCACCCGCATGGCATCGAGGCCTGCGACCTGCTCGGACCGAACGGTGAGCTGATCCACGTCAAGCGGGCGTCGGGCAGCTCGCCGCTCAGTCACCTCTTCGCGCTGGGTATCACGTCGTTCGACGCGTTGCGCTACGACAAGCAGGCGCGTAACCGATTCCGCGACCTGGTGCGCGCGCAGCCGGGCGGGCCGGACCTGCCCGAGGACTTCCGCCCGCGCACCGTGGTCTACGCCATCGCCCTGAGTGCCGGCCGCACCGTCACCGCGGAATCGCTGTTCACGTTCGCGCAGGTCGCGCTCTACCAGGCGGTGAAGACGCTGCGCACGGAGGGCGTCGACGTCGAGGTCGTCGCCATCCCGTCCGCCTGACCGGCACCGCTTCCGGATCCGACCGCCCGGCGCACCGCGCGCCCGCCGGGCCGGTCACCCCTGTCTGCCGCCGCGCCATCGACCACCCAGGAGGAACGATGCGACCCGACGAGTTCCGCCACGCCCTGAGCCTGCTCCCCGCTGCCCTGCACGAGCGCGCGCTTCCGCTTCGCCGGTGCGTCGTCCACATCGCCTGCCCGCCGTGTCGGCGCGTCGGCGACGCGGTCACGCTCGCGCTCGCCGCGGCTCACTACGGCCGGCTCGCCTCGGCCGGGCAACTCCTCGACAACGCCGTCCGGCTCGCCGAGGAACACGGCACCATCCGTCCCCCGCAACCCGATCCGTCACCCGGCCACGGCCTGCCCGTCCAGTGGACGGCGGTGCCCGCGCCGGTCGTCGCCAGGACTGGCGCCAGGCGGCGGCGCCGTACGGGTGGCATCGGGTACGCGACCGGACGGTGGACCCGCCGGGTCACCAGTCGCGGGCCCAGTCCGGCGGCGGTACGACGGCGAGCTGCGGCTCCCCGCTGATCGGTTCGAGCGCGTGCACGATCCGCAGGTCCCCGTCGGCGGCGGCGTCGGAGTCGGTCAGCACCCGGCCGCTGCTGCCGTCGGTGCTGACCAGCACCCACCGGTCGGGGTGGATGCCGCCGTCGTCGACGAGCGCCCATACGCCGAACTCGCGGGCGAGGGTGACCGCGAGATCACGCTCGCCGTGGTCGGTGGCGGCGGCCAGTTCGGTGTCGCCGGTGAGGATCCAGCCGAATCCCTCGTCCGCGTCGGGCGGCGTCAGCATCGCCACCGGGCGCGGATCGTCGACGGCGCGGTCCTCGACCCGACCGACGTACACGCTCTCCGGCGCGACGCCGTACTCCGTCAGCAGGAACCGGCGGAGGGCGTCCGCCGCCAGCTCGGCCTCGAAGTGGATCCAATATCGCACCCCTGCCCCTCTCCGAAGCCGAGCCCGATCCGCCACAGTGTCTTGCCTCGGCGCCCCGCCGGGGAGTTGGCTGTCGAGTATGGCCCGCATTGCGTACCACGACGCTGACGCCGAGGCGTTCGCCGCGACCCGGCACCTCACCGACGACGGTCTCACGGCCTGGCGGGCCGCCGTCGCCCGGCATCTCACCCCGCGCTCCGGGATGCGACTGCTCGACCTGGGTGCCGGGACGGGTAGCTGGGCACGCGCGTTCACCGACTGGTTTCCCGGCGTCGAGGTGGTCGCCGTCGAGCCGTCGGCGGCGATGCGCGCCCGCTGTGTGTTCGCGCCACTCGTCGCAGGCGACGCCGGGCACCTCCCTCTGGCCGGCGGCAGTGTCGACGGCGCCTGGCTGTCCACGGTCATCCACCACGTGCCCGACCTGGCCGCGACGGCACGCGAGCTGCGCCGGGTGCTGCGTCCCGGCGCCCCGGTGCTCATCCGGTCCGCGTTCGCCGGTAGGCACGAGGCGATCACGCTGTTCGACTACTTCCCGGAGGCGGTCCGCGTGCTGGACACGTACCCGAGCATCGCCGACGTCGGGGCCGCCTTCGCCGCCGCCGGCTTCGCCACCGCGGCGGTCGAGGCGGTCCCGCAGGTCACCGCACCCTCGCTGCGGGAGGTGGCGGCCGGCCTGCGCCGGGAGGCGCACACGCCGCTTCAGCTCATCACCGATGCGGAGTACGCCGCCGGCATCCAGCGGCTACGCGAGGCAGCAAGGACGGTCGACGGCCCGGTCGTCGACGCCCTCGATCTGCTCGTGCTGCGCTGAAACACGCGGTTAGGGTGGGGCGATGGATCATCGTCAGTGGACGGTCGTCGGCGCGCCGTCGAGCGCCGGCGCGCACACCCCGGGTGTCGAGCGCGCCCCGGCCGCCCTGCGCGCCGCCGGCCTGCTCGACCTGCTGCGCGACGGGGCGGACGTCGAGGACTGCGGTGACGTGCCGGGCTTCCGGTGGCGGCCCGATCCGGCGTACCCGAGGGGGCAGAACGCGGGCGCGGTGGCCGCCGTCGCGTCGGCGGTGGCCGACCGGGTCGCGGGCGCGCTGGGCCGGGGCCGCGTGCCGCTGGTGCTCGGCGGCGACTGCACCGTGACTGTCGGCCTGGTCGCCGGGTGCGCGCGGGCCGGGCTGTCGCCCGCGCTGGTGTACGTGGACGGCGGCCCGGATCTCTACACGCCGGTGACCCGCGCGAACGGCAACCTGGATGCGATGGGGCTGGCGCACATGCTGGGCCTGCCGGGAACGCTGCCCGAGGTGGCGGGCGTCGGGCCGGTGGTGCCGCTGCTGTCCCCGCAGCGGGTGGTGGTGTACGGGGATTCGCTGCCCCGGGGTGACCACGAGCGGGATCTGGTGGCGGAGCTGGGGCTGGCGTACGTGCCCGCCGATGAGGTGCACGCCGACGCGCGGGCGGCGGCGCGCCGGGCCCGGGCGGTGGCCGAGGACGCGGCCGACGGGTTCGTGGTGCACTTCGACGTGGACGTGCTGCGTTTCGTGGACGCGCCGCTGGCGGACGTGCCGGAGCCGTCCGGGCTGAGCCTGGACGAGGCGGCGGCGACGCTGACGGAGCTGGTGGCGAGCCCGCGGTTCGCCGGGTTGTCGGTCACCGAGATCAACCCGCACCATCTGCCGGACGACGAGCTGCTCCCCCGGTTCGCCGGCGTGCTGGCCGGGGCGCTGACCGAGGGCTAGGCGGTCTCCGCGAGGTGCAGCGGCAGCACCTTCGCCGCGCTCACCGCGAGGTCGCGGTCGAGCACCTCGGCGCGGGGTACGAAGACCATCGCCTGTCCCTCGCCGAGCACCACGTCCTCCTGGCGCGCGTCGGTGATGCCGCGGAAGACGTACACGGTGACGGTGTGCGGGAAGCCGTCCTCGTGCGGGCGGGGGCCGCTCCACAGCAGGTGCAGCTCCCCGGCGGTCAGGCCGGTCTCCTCCAGCAGCTCGCGGCGGGCCGCCTGCTCCGGTGTCTCGCCGGGTTCGATGCTGCCGCCGGGCAGGCTCCACTGGTACGGAGACACCGGCGCGTTGCCGTCGCGGTGCTGCATGAGGATCGCGCCGGTCCGGTCGACGAGCAGGACGAGGGCGACGTCGTATGCGGCCACTCCCCGAGCCTGCCACGCGGCACCGGCGACACGCAGCCCCCACTTTCCGCAGTATCGACCGAAAGTTCGATTCAGAGAGCCAGAAGCCATAGACATATCGACATGGCTTTTGTAGCGTCAGCGCACAGGCGACGAAGGAGTGCGACCATGTGCTACGGACATGACGGACACGCCGCGCTGCAACAGTCACTTGACCGGCGTGGCCTGCTGCGCGGCTCCCTGGCGGCGCTCGCCGGGATCGGGCTCGCCACCGGGCTCGGCGCGACGGCCGCCCAGGCCGGCGGCGGGCACCACCACGGCCGGCGCCCGGTGCCGAAGGAGATGATCAGCCTCCAGCTCTGGACGGTCCGCGACGCGCTCAACGGCTCCCCCGGCTACGACGCGACGCTGGCGCACCTGGCCCGCATCGGCTACCCCCGGGTGGAGCTGGCGCTCGGCTACTTCGGGCGTACCGCGCGGGAGTTGCGCCGCTTCCTGGACGGCATCGGCATCAAGGCCAGCTCCAGCCACGACGGCATCGCCGCCGACGCCGCCGCGCTGGACCAGAAGATCGCCGACGCCCGTACGCTGGGCCAGCGGTTCATGGTGGTGCCGTACCTGAACTCCGACCGCGAGGACGACTGGAAGCGCTGGGCGGAGCAGATGAACGTCGAGGCCGCCGCGGCGCGCAAGGCGGGTCTGCGGTACGGCTACCACAACCACGCGCACGAGTTCACCATCGACTTCGGCAACGGCCGGCGGCCGTGGGACGTGCTGACCGAGGAACTCGACCCGCGACTGGTGCACCTGGAGATCGACATCTACTGGGCGGTCACCGGCGGCATCACCTCCGGCGAGGGCGTCGCCGACCCGGAGGGCTTCACGCTCGACGTGATCCGCTCGGCGCCGCAGCGGGTCCTGCAGTACCACGTCAAGGACCGCGACCCGGCCACCGGCGACATGGCCGACCTGGGCACCGGGATGATCGACTTCGCGCGGATCTTCCGGGGGCACCAGGTGCTGGAGTACATCGTGGAGAACGACACGCCGGACGTGACGCCGCAACGGACCGCTGAGGTCGGCTACCGCTACCTGCGCCGCCTGCGGTTCTGACCCGCAGCGGGGCACGGACGGCCGCCGGGCGTGACACGCTCGGGGTGGCCGCGCCGACCGAGGGGGTACGCGATGACCGACGAGCCGGACGACGTCCACTACGACCGCCTCTACCGGGACACCGAACGGCCGCCGTGGGAGATCGGCGGCCCGCAGCCGGCGCTCGCCGCGGTCCTCGACACCGGGATACGCGGGCCGCGCGTGCTCGACGTCGGCTGCGGCACCGGGGAGTTGGCGCTCGCGCTGGCCCGCCGCGGCCTCGACGTGACAGGCGTCGACATCTCGCCGGTGGCGATCGGCCAGGCCCGGTCCAAGGCCGCCGCGGCGGGACTGCCGGCGCACTTCGAGGTGTGCGACGCCACCGCGATCCCGGTGCCGCCGGTGCCGTACGACTCGGTGTTCGACTCCGGGCTGCTGCACTCGCTGGACCGGCGGGGCGCCGCCGTACGCGACTACCTGGCGCTGCTGCCGCGCCTGACCGCGCCCGGCGGGGCGGTGTTCGTGCTGGCGGTGTCGCCGGAGGCGGGCCAGGGCTGGGGTCTGGACGCCGACGCCCTGCGCGCGGCGTTCCCGGAGCCGCTGTGGTCACACGTCACGGTGGAGCGGATCGACGTGCTGGCCCGGGTCGAGGGCGCGGACCTGCGGCTGGCCGGCAATCTGCTGCGCGCCACCCGCTCCCCCGTCGGTCCGTAGCGGGACTGGTCCGGCGGGCGGCGTCAGCGGCGCCAGTGCTGACGTGGGGCGTAGCCCTCGCGGCGCAGCCAGTGTTCGGTGTAGACGATCCGGTCGGCCTCGATCACGACGAGCGGGTCCGCGGGCGGCTCGGACAGCGAGCGGCCGCGCTCGGCGTGTTCGCTCTCCCAGCGGAACGCGGCCCAGTGGTGGGCCCGGTCCGGATGCTCCGGCCCGAGCACCCGGGCGGTGCCGAACACCTGCGCGCCGCGGCTGCTGGCCAGCCCGACCAGCGGCGCGAAGACGCCGACCGACACGCGCGGGTCGGCGGCGATGTTGCGCATCTTCGGCGAGCGCGGCGCGGCGGTGAACATCAGCGTGAAGCCCAGCGGGTAGTAGCGCACCGGCGTGGCCAGCGGGCCGTCCGGACCGACTGTGGCGAGCACGCACATGTTCTGCGACGACAGCAGGTTGAGGATGCGTTCGGCGAGGCGGTCCCGGTCCAGCTTCCTCGTCGGCGCCGGCCCGGTCAGCCAGGGGTTCGTCAGCGGCACGGGGCATCCTCGATCATGACGGCACCCTACCGGCCGGGTTCAGGCGCGGGCCGGCGCGGTGCTGGCCCGCAGCACCACCTCTGCGGGCAGGCGGGTGATCCGCCGGCGGCGGCCCGGGTTCTCGGTGAGCGCCAGCTCCATCGCCTTCTCGCCGAGCTGGCGCAGCGGCAGCGCCACTGTGGTCAGCGGTGGGGTGAGGTCGCGGACGATCGGGATGTCGTCGAAGCCCGCCACCGAGATGTCGCCGGGCACGGACAGCCCGTGGTCGCGCAGCGCCGCGTACGCGCCGACGGCCATCACGTCGGTGAGCGCGAACACGCAGGTGGCGTCGAGGCCACGGCCGAGCAGCTCGGTCATCGCCTGGTAGCCGCCGTCACGGGTGAACTCCGCCTCGGCCACCGCCGCCGGGGACAGCGTCACGCCGGCGGCGGCCAGCTCGTCGCGGAACCCGCCGAACCGGTCGGCGACGGTGGTGAGCTCGGACGGGCCGGAGAGCACGGCGAAACGGCGGTGCCCGAGGCCGAGCAGCGCGCGGGCCAGCGCGGCGGCCCCGGCCCGGTTCTCCGGCAGGACGCTGTCGACCTTCAGGTTGCGGTGCCGGCTGACCACGGCGACCCGGCCGCCGCCGTCGAGGTAGGGCGTCAGCTCGGCGGCCAGCGCGCGGTCCCAGCGCGGGTCCTCGAAGCCGGAGCCGATGAGCAGGATGGCCGGGGCGCGTTCGGCGCGCAGCATCGACACGTACGCGATCTCGCGTTCCGGGTCGCGGAACGTGCTGGCGAGCATGACCAGCAGGTCGTTGTCGGCGGCGACCCGCATCACGCCGCCGGCGACGGCGGCGAAGTAGGGGTCGGTGACGTCGTGGCAGATCACGCCGACGCTGCGGTGCGACGCGCCGGCCAGCGCGCGGGCGTGGGCGTTCGGGGTGTACGCGAGCCGCGCGGCGGCGGCCAGGACGCGGTCGTGCAGGTGCGGGGTGACCCGCCGCCCGTTGAGCGCCCGGGAGGCGGTGGCCAGTGAGACGTCGGCCGCTCTGGCCACGTCTTCCAGCGTCACGTGCGGCATCGATGAGTCTCCCTGCGGAACGTCTTGACCCGGTGTTCCGGCGTGGCTACGGTAGCACCCTGAAAGCGCTTACTGAAAGCGCATTCACCGCTGGGAGGGGCACAGTGGAGCGCACACCCGTCGGGATCATCCTCAACGGCGTCACCGGGCGGATGGGCTACCGGCAGCACCTCGTCCGGTCCCTGCTGACCATCCGCGACCAGGGCGGCGTGCCCGCGCGCGACGGCAGCCGGATCTGGCCCGAGCTGACGCTCGTGGGCCGCGACGCGGGCCGCCTGGCCGAGATCGCCGAGCGGCACGGGCTGTCGGCGTACACGACCGACCTGGACGCGGCGCTCGCCGACGACGCCCACCAGATCTACTTCGACGCCCAGGTGACCGCCGCGCGGGAGAAGGCGATCCGGGCGGCGATCGAGGCCGGCAAGCACGTCTACACCGAGAAGCCGCTCGCCGAGGACTTCCTCGCCTCGCTGGAGCTGGCCCGGCTCGCCGCCGCGAAGGGCGTCCGCAACGGTGTCGTACAGGACAAGCTGTTCCTGCCCGGCCTGCGCAAGCTCAAGCGGCTGGTCGACGGCGGTTTCTTCGGCCGGATCCTGTCGGTGCGCGGCGAGTTCGGCTACTGGGTGTTCGAAGGCGACTGGCAGGCCGCGCAGCGTCCGAGCTGGAACTACCGCGCCGAGGACGGCGGCGGCATCACGCTGGACATGTTCCCGCACTGGCACTACGTGCTGGAGCAGATCATCGCCCCAGTCACCGCGGTCACCGCCGTCACCGCCACGCACATCCCCGAGCGCGTCGACGAGAACGGCGGCCACTACCGCGCCACGGCCGACGACGCCGCGTACGGCATCTTCGAACTCGCCGGCGGCATCGTCGCGCAGATCAACTCCTCCTGGGCGGTGCGTGTGCACCGCGACGAGCTGGTCGAGTTCCAGGTCGACGGCACGCACGGCAGCGCTGTCGCCGGGCTGCGCGACTGCCGCATCCAGCACCGGGGCACCACCCCGATGCCGGTGTGGAACCCGGACCTGCCGGTCACCGAGCCGTTCCGCGCGCAGTGGCAGACAGTGCCGGACAACGGCGAGCACGACAACGCGTTCAAGGTGCAGTGGGAGGCGTTCCTGCGGCACGTCGTCGACGACGAGCCGTTCCCGTGGGACTTCCTGGCCGGCGCGCGCGGCGTGCAACTGGCCGAGGCCGGACTGCGCTCGGCCCGGGAGGGGCGGCGGGTGACGATCGAGGAGATCCCCCGGTGAGCACGCAGATCACGCTGCCGGCGCCGGACGGCGGCACCGAGCGGCTCACGCTGCGGGAACCGGCCGCCTGGCAGCGGCCGTCCGCGCAGCCGGCCAGCCGGATCGCGTACGCGGCGGCGCACGTCGTCGCCGACCCGTACGCCGACAACTCCCCCGGCCGCCCGGCGGGCCTGGACTGGGACGCGACGCTCGCGGTGCGGCGCGACCTGTGGTCCTGGGGGCTCGGTGTGGCCGAGGCGATGGACACCGCGCAGCGCGGGATGGGGCTGGACTGGACGGCCACCCGCGAGCTGATCCGGCGCAGCGCCGCCGAGGCCGCCTCCTGCGGCGGGCGGATCGTCGCTGGGGTGGGCACCGACCAGCTCACCGGCGTCCCGCGCACGCTCGACGAGGTCGTCGCCGCGTACGCCGAGCAGCTCGCGGTCGTGCAGGGGTACGGCGCCACGCCGGTGCTGATGGCCAGCCGGCACCTCGCCGCGCTCGCCACCGGCCCGGAGGACTACCTGCGCGTCTACGAGCGGGTGCTGCGGGAGGCCGGCGCGCCGGTGGTGCTGCACTGGCTCGGCGACATGTTCGACCCGGCGCTGTCCGGCTACTGGGGCTCGACCGACCTGGACGAGGCCGCCGCCACGTTCGCCGCGCTGGTGCACGCCCACGCCGACCTGGTCGACGGCGTGAAGGTGTCGCTGCTCGACGCCGGGCGGGAGGTGCGGCTGCGGGAACTGCTGCCGCCGACGGTGAAGGTATACACCGGCGACGACTACCACTACCCGGAGCTGATCGAGGGCGACGGGAAGCTGTTCAGCCACGCGCTGCTCGGCGCGTTCGCGGCGATCGCTCCGGCCGCGTCGGCCGCGCTGGCCCGGCTCGACGCGGACGACAGGGCCGGGTTCCGGGCGATCCTCGACCCGACGGTGCCGCTGTCCCGGCACCTGTTCGCCCCGCCGACGCCGTACTACAAGACCGGCATCGCGTTCCTGTCCTGGCTCAACGGCCGGCAGCCCGGCTTCACCATGGTCGGCGGCCTGCACGGCGGGCGCGGCGTCCCGCACCTGGTCGAGGCGTTCCGGCTGGCCGACGCCGCCGGGCTGCTGCTCGACCCCGAGCTGGCGGCACAGCGGATGCGCGCGTACCTGGACGTGGCGGGCGTGCCCGGATGAGCGCCGATCCCCGGCTGGCCCGGCTGTCGCTCAACCAGCGCACCACGCAACGCTGGTCGGTGGCGCAGGCGGTCGACGGCTGTGTGCGCGCCGGCATCCCGGCGATCGGGCTGTGGCGCGAGCAGGTGGCCGAGATCGGCGTACCGGCCGCGGCGCGGCTCGTCACCGACGCCGGGCTGCGGGTGTCGTCGCTGTGCCGGGGCGGTTTCCTCACCGCCGCCGACGACGCCGGACGGGCCGCGGCCCTCGCGGACAACCGGCGCGCGATCGACGAGGCCGCCGCGCTGCGCGCCGCCTGCCTGGTGCTCGTCGTCGGCGGGCTGCCGCCCGGCTCCCGTGACCTGGCGGGCGCCCGGCAGCGGGTCGCCGACGCGCTGGCCGAGCTGGCCCCGTACGCGGCTGCGCGCGGGGTACGCCTCGCGCTGGAGCCACTGCACCCGATGTACTGCGCCGACCGGGCCGTGCTGTCCACGCTCGGGCAGGCCCTCGATGTGGCCGAGGCGTTCCCGGCCGAGCAGGTCGGCGTCGTGGTGGACACGTTCCACGTCTGGTGGGATCCGGACGTGTGGCGGCAGATCGCCCGCGCCGGGACGCGGATCGCGAGTTTCCAGATCTGCGACTTCCTCACCCCGCTCCCGGCCGACGTGCTGCTGGGGCGCGGCATGATGGGCGACGGGCACATCGACTTCCCGCCGCTGCGCCGCGCGGTGGAGGCCGCCGGATACTCGGGCGACGTCGAGGTGGAGATCTTCAACGCCGAGGTGTGGGCCACCGACCCGGACCAGGTGCTCGCCACCATGACCGCCCGGTACGTGGATCTCGTGCTCACCGACTGACTCAGTGTCACGAGTCCGGCCTGTCGGATAAATCAGGTGGCCGGTCCCCCGGATCCGGGGGCAGGATCGGGATCATGGCATCCCCGCACCTCACCACTCCGATCACCTCCGACCTGCTGCGCGGCGCGCTCGACCTGGAACAGACCGCCGACGGGGTGCTGCCGCACCGGCTGCCCGCGTGGGCCCGGGCGCAGAACATCGACCCGCAGCTGACGACGGCGGAGGCGATGCCCTCGGGCGTACGGCTGGTGTTCCGCACCCGCGCCACCACCGTCGAGCTGGACGTGCTGCCGATGAAGATGGTCTACCGGGGCACCGGGCCGCGTCCCGACGGCCGCTACGACCTGGTCGTGGACGGCCGCCTCGCCGGTCAGGCCACCGCCGGTGGCGGCAAGGTGCTCACCATCGACCTGGCCACCGGCACGTCCGGCATCGAGCCGGGCCCGGTCGGCACGGTGCGCTTCACCGACCTGCCCGCCACCGACAAGGAGGTGGTGATCTGGCTGCCGCAGCGGGAGATCACCGAGCTGGTGGCGCTGCGCACGGATGCGCCGGTCGAGCCGGTCGACACGGGTGACCGCCGGGTGTGGCTGCACCACGGCAGCTCGATCAGCCACGGCTCGGACGCGGAGAGCCCCACCGGCACCTGGCCGGCGGTGGCCGCCACGCTGGCCGGCGTGGAGCTGGTCAACCTGGGGTTCAGCGGCAGCGCGCTGCTCGATCCGTTCACCGCCCGCGCGATGCGCGACACCCCGGCCGACCTGATCAGCGTCAAGATCGGCATCAACGTGGTGAACGCCGACCTGATGCGGCTGCGCGCGTTCGGCCCGGCCGTGCACGGCTTCCTGGACACCATCCGGGAGGGGCAACCGGACACGCCGCTGCTCGTCGTGTCGTCGATCCTGTGCCCGATCCAGGAGGACACGCCCGGCCCGGGCGCTGTCGAGTTCATCGACGGGAAGGTGCGGTTCCGGGCCACCGGCGACCCGGCCGAGGTGGCATCCGGCCGGCTCACGCTGCGCGTCATCCGCGCCGAGCTGGCCCGGATCGTGGCGTCCCGGGCCGGCGCGGACCCGAACCTGCACTACCTCGACGGGCTGGACCTGTACGGCGAGGCCGACTACGCCGAGCTGCCGCTGCCCGACGAGCTGCACCCCGACCCGGCCGCCGACCGCCGCATCGGCGAGCGGTTCGCCGCGCTGGCGTTCGGACCGAAGGGACCGTTCGCCGCCGCGCAGTGACGGACACCCGCCCACGGCGCGGTGTGACCCAGGTCACGCCGCGCCGTGATCCGTCGGAGGGGCCGTGAACGACCATCTAGGCGTGGGAGGAAGCAAACAGGACGAGGAGCGGCTGCTGCGGCGGGTCGCACGCGGCGACCTCGACGCGTTCGACGAGCTGTACCGGCGTACGTCGCCGTGGCTCGCGATCCGGCTGCGGCGGCGCTGCGCGGACGACGGCATCGTCGCCGAGGTCCTCCAGGACACGTACCTGACGGTGTGGCGGGCCGCCGGCTCGTTCTCCGGCATCCGGCGCTCCGGTGGATCGGACGCGCCGGGCGGTTCGGCCGCCGGCTGGATCTGGACCATCGCGGCCCGGCGCCTGGTCGACGCGCTGCGCCGCCGCGCCCGCGTCCAGGAGGTGCCCACCGACGTGCTTCCGGTACGCAGCGCGCCGGCCGCCGAGGACGAGGCGCTCGCCGGGTCGTTCGGCTCGGAGGTAGGAGCCGCGCTGGACGCGCTGGCCCCGGAACTGCGGGCGGTGCTCGCCGCGATGGTCCTGGACGGACTGACCGTCCGGGAGACATCGGTCCTGCTGGGGGTGCCCGAAGGCACCGTGAAGAGCCGGGCGCGGCGTGCCCGCAACGCGCTACGGGAGGCACTGGCATGACCGCTCACGTTCCCCCGCCGGCACTGGTCGCGTACGCGGCGGGCAGCCCCGACGACGCCGCCGCCTGGACGATCGAGGTGCACCTGGAGGGCTGCGCCGAGTGCCGCGACCGGCTCGGCGAGCTGGCCGCGCCGCCGCTGCGGGCGCTGCTCGGCGACGCCCGGGAGGCGATCCTGGCACAGGCCCGCACCGGGCCGCGACCGGTGCCCCGGCGACCGCTGCGACGGTGGTGGCTGCGCTGGACCGACTGGTCGCTGCTGGCCTGGGCGGCGATGACGTGCACGGCGATCCTCGCCGCGGTGCTGCTGGACCGCAACTACCCCGAGCAGCCCTCGACGGTGCTGCTGCTCGCGCCGGTCGCGCCGCTGGCCGGGCTCGCGGTGGCCTGGTCCCGACGCGCCAACCCGAACTGGGAGGTGGTCGCCGGCACCGCCCGCGCCGGGCTGGAACTGCTGCTTCGCCGTACCCTCGCGGTTCTGCTCCTGGTCGCGCCCGTGCTCGCGGTGGCCGGGCTGGCGGTCGGCCGCAACCCCGCGCTGTGGCTGCTGCCCTGCCTGACGTTCACCGCGGCGACGCTGCTGCTCGGCAGCCGCGTCGGCGTGCCGCTGGCCGCCGCCGTCCTCGGCGGCGGCTGGCTCACCGCGGTCGCGGCCGCGTCGTTCACCGGCGACGCCGACGCGGCCCGCGCCGCCGCCGTCACCGAAGCCCTGCTCCGGCCCGCCACCATGCCCGCCTGGGCGGCGGCCGCCGCCGTGCTCACCGCGCTGACCGTGCTGCGCGCCGACCACCTGCGGCGGCCCGCCGGCTGACGCCGGCCCCCCGGAACCACGCCACGGCGCCCCGCCGGCGCCGCGGACGACCCTGCCCCGAGAAGGAGACGACATTGGTACGCGCAGTGAGCGCCGACGAGGTGGCGCCGACCCGGCACGCCTGGCGGATCGAGGCGGTGGGACTGTCGGTGAAGGCCGGACGGCACCTGGCCGTCGACAACCTCGGCCTGACGCTCGGCACCGGTGTGCACGGGCTGCTCGGCCCCAACGGCGCCGGCAAGAGCACGCTGATGCGCGCGCTCGCCACAGTGGTCAAACCACACGGCGGGGTGCTCCGGCTGCTCGGCGCGGACGCCACCGCGTCCCGCGAGCTGCGGCCGGTGCGCCGCCGGCTCGGCTACCTGCCGCAGCAGTTCGGCTACTACCCGCGGTTCACCGTCCGGGAGTACGTCGAGTACGTGGCCTGGCTGCGGGAGATGCCGGCCTCGGCGGTGCCGGGCGCGACCCAGCGGGCCATCGACCGGGTACGCCTCACCGACCGGGCCGACGCCAAGCTCAAGTCGCTGTCCGGCGGCATGCTGCGCCGGGCCGGCATCGCCCAGGCGATCGTGAACGAACCGGACCTGCTGCTGCTCGACGAACCGACAGTCGGCCTGGACCCGGAACAGCGGGTCGAGTTCCGTGAGCTGATCCGCGAACTCGGCGCGGACGCCTGCGTGCTGGTCTCCACCCACCTGGTGGAGGACGTGGTGGCGGCCTGCTCCGACGTCATCCTGATGGACCAGGGCACCCGCGTGTTCCAGGGCCTGCCCGCCGACCTGGTCCGCCACGGCGAGACCGGCGGCGTCGGCGACAGCGCCGCCGAGCGCGGCTACTCGTACCTTCTCCAGCAGCACCGGAGCGCCTGATGATCCGACAGGTACGCGTCGAACTGCGCCGCTCCAACGCGCCGACCATGGCGGTCCTGCTCCTGATCATCGGGATCCTCGGCGCCGCCAGCATGTACAGCTTCTGGCAGGGACAGTGGCTGCGGTTGGGCTACGTCCACTCCTCCGGCATGTTCCTCCTGATGCCCCTGTCGCTGGCCGGCGGCGCGGTACTGGGCCGCCGGGACCGGCGTACCCGCGCCGACGAGCTGATGAACAGCACCGGCCGGCCCCGCTGGCAGCGCGCGCTGCCCGCGATGACCGCGCTCGGCGTCGCCGTCGCGGCCGCGCACCTGCTCGTGCTCGCCGGCGCCGGCGCGGTGGTCACCTTCGACGGCGCCTACCTCGGCGTACGCGGACTCGCCGGGCCCCTGACCGACGTGCTGGTGCTGGTGGGCGCGGCCTGGGTGGGGGTGGCCGTCGGCCGGCTGTGGTCCTCGCCGCTGCTGCCGCCGCTGCTGGCCGCCGCCGGCCTGGTCGCGCAGGAGGGCACCGCCATGCTCGGCGGTCCGGGCAGCACCAGCCGGCTGTCGAACGCCTCCCTGATGATCTCCTGGCCGCCGGACACGCCGTGGGAGACGCTGTCCGACCGGCTGCTGCTCAGCCGCCTCGCGCTGGGCGTCGGGCTGGTCCTCGCCGGGCTGCTGCTGGCGGCGGGCCGGTCGTGGCCGGTCCGGGCCGGGGCGCTCGCGAGCCTCGCCGGGGGCGTGGCGGGTCTCCTGCTGATCGGCGTGCCCGGCCCGACCGGGATCTGGCAGCTCGATCCGGACGCACGCCGCTTCGTCTGCGCCGACGGCACGCCGCAGGTGTGCGTCACCGCCGTCAACGCGCACCTGCTGCCCGAGATCACTCCCGAGGCCCGCCGAGGGCTCAAGGCGCTGGCAAAGCTGCCGGACGCGCCGGCCCGCGCGGTGGAAGTGCGGCTGGACACCGTCGGCAGCAACGACAGCGAGCAGTGGCACCGGCCCAAGCCGGCACCCGGCACCGTGCAGTTCCTCCTGGAGGTCGACCCGGACACCGGCCGGGCCGCCGACGTGGCCGAGCGCATCGCCCTGGGCGGCGGCACCATGTGGTCGGGCTGCGGGCGCAGCGGCGACGACATCGCCCCGGCGATCGCCGCGGCCTGGCTGCTCGACGCCGAGACCGTGCGGCTGTGGGACTCCTGGACCGGCTACCGGTACGCCGACGAGCAGCAGGAGGAGATCCGGGACGGGGTGCGGCAACTGCGCGCGCTGCCCGAGCCGGAGCAGCTGCGGCGCATCACCGCGCTGCGGGACGCAGCCGCGCGGTGCGAGCCGGACCTGATGCCGGCGCTCACCGGACGGGCCGCGCCGTGACCCGCTGGCTGCCGCTGTACGTGCGGTCCCGCCGGCTACCCGCCGCCCTGGCCGGATCCGCTATCGCCGTCGCCGTGATGGCCGTCGCCTGGGCCGGCTTCACCGACCGCCCCGAGGTGCCCGCCGGCCTCGCCGTGCTCACCACCGCCCTGGCGGTGGCGCCGCTGGGGCCGACGCTCGCCGGCACCGACCCGGCGCTGGAACGGACCGCCGCGTGGCAGTGGGCGCCGCGCCGGGCCGGGCACCTGCTCGGGTACGCCGCGGCGGTGGTCGGGCTGCTGGCCGCCGCCCGCGTCCTCGGCGTCGACTTCGGACCGCTGTCCGTGCTGGCCCGCAACACGGCCGGGCTGATCGGGCTGGTCGGCCTCGGCGCGGCGCTGGCCGGCGCCCGGGCCGCCTGGCAGGCGCCGACCGCCTGGGCCGCCATGGCGTCCTTCATGGCCGCGCCGGGCGGGCCGGAATGGCGGCAGGCGGCGCTGTGGATGGCGCAGGAGCCGGGCAACCGAATCGCCGCGGTCACCGCCACGACGTTCCTCCTCGGCGGCGTCGTCGCGTACGCGGCGCGGGTGGGACCGCAGGTGGCGGCGGCCGAGGCGGCGCTGGAACAGTGACGTGCCGGGCCTCGTCGCACGCCTACCGCGCGGCGAGGCCCGGCCGCTGTCAGCTCAGCGGCACCCAGGCCAGGCTGGTCATGCCGGCCAGGGCGGTCGCCTTGAGACCGGCGTCGGAGACCGTCCAGAGCACGCCGTCGATCATCAGCGAGCGGCGGATCGGCGTCCGCTCGCCGCCGTCGGCCAGGCTCCCCGGATGGTCCACCGCGCCGGCCACTGTGAATCCCTTGTCGCCGAGCCGCAACGCCAGCACACCACCGAACGGCGGGCGCTTCGTGCCGTCGGGCCCATCGGTGTCCACGCCCGACTGCATCACCGGGATCACCACCAGCCGCTCCGGCGGCCAGTAGAGGAACGCGTGCGGGTCGTGCTCCGCCTCCGACCAGCCACGGGCGACGTGGTGCTGGGCGATCCGGGTGGGCCGGGCCGGGTCGGCGACGTCGAACAGCGACACCTGGGTGCCGGTCACCTGCCCCTCGTCAGTGGCGTCCTGGCCGACGCCGATCAGGCGGCCGTCGCCGGCCGGGTGCAGGTACGCCGAATACCCGTTGATCTTCAGCTCGCCGGTCACCCGGGGCGCGGCCGGGTCGCGCAGGTCCACGCCGTACAGCGGGTCGGTCTGCCGGAACGTGACCACGTATCCGGTGCCGCCGACGAACCGCACCGCGAAGATCCGCTCGCCCTTGCCGAGGCCGGTGACCGCGCCGACCCGCTTGAGCGTGGGACCGTCGGCGCGCAGCACGTAGACGCCGGACTGGGAGGACCTCTCCCGCCTCCACGTGTCGCCGGTGGTGGTGGCGACCCGCAGGTGACCGTCCCACTCGGACAGCGCGTACTGGTTGATCAGCCAGCCGGGCACCGACCCGGCGGCGACGAAGCGCGGCGTGCCCGCGGCGGTGTCGAACTGGTAGATCTCGGTGCTGACGTCGCGCGCCTCCGGTGACGCGGCGCGCCGCCACGTCCGCCAGCGCTGGTCGGCGGCGACGTAGAGGCGTTGACCGTTGCTGTACACGGTGTCGCCGTCCGCGAACACGGTGACCGGGTCACCGGCGCCGAGCGCGGGCGCGGCCAGGTCGAAGCTAAGCACGGTGAGCGTCGAGGCGGCGGAGAAGCCGGCCGGCCGGCTCACCCGGTCGCAGCCGACCCGACCGCTGCCGACAGTGCGGACGCCGTCGCGGATCTCGTACCGGGGCAGCCAGTCGTCGAGCGTGGCCTTGTCGATGACCCCGCGGTTCGCGGCGATCCGCTGCGCGTCGGTACGCTCCCCCGGCTGCTGCGGAAACTCGAGCCGGTGACCGGAACTGATCACGATGCGGGCGGTCGCGCCGACCTGCCGTGCGTCGACCATCCGGCCGTCGATCCGGTACTCGCCGACGACGCGCGGCGCTGCGGCGAGGTCGACCAGGACCAGCCGGGCCTGCCCGACCACGCCGGGTGCGGGACGCCGACCGGGCACCGTGGACTCGGGGACCCTTCCGGCGCGCAGCAGCACGAGCGCGCGGTCCCCGTGCAGCAGCAGGCTGCCCTCCTGCCCGGAGAACCGGTCGGCGGCCGGATCGAGCGCCAGCCGGCCGGTCTGCCGGCGGGTCGCCGGGTCGACGACCGTCAGCACGCCCCGGCCGTACGTGACGATACGTCGGCCGTCGGTCTTGACCAGGTCCGGCTCGTCCACGCCGGCCTCGTGCACGTTCGTCCCGGAGAAGTCCGGAGCGGACGCCGGCCCGGCCGCCTTCTGGGCACCGCTGTCGGCCCCGGCCTCCGCGCCGAACCGGAGCAGGTCGCGGCCCGGCCCGAGACCCCACGGTCCCACCGCCGCCCGAGCGGCCGCCCGGATCTGCCGTAGCGCCTCGTCGCAGGAGTCGAACGCGACGAGCCGCAACCCACCGGCCGGAACGGGCCGGCCGGTGGGCGGCGGGTCGGCCGAGGGTGACGCGGTGCAGCCACCGAGGGCCAGCGCGGCGGCCATCGTCCATCCGATCGTCCGGAATCTGCGAAAGGTCATGGGCCGTCAGACGTGGCCGCGGCGAGCACGGTTCCCGGCCGAACGCGCTCAGCCGCCGGCCATCGCGCCGAGCACGATGAACGGCTCCTTGCCCTTGACGACCTCCTCGGGCAGCGGATCGTCCGGCGACTCGTTCGACAGGTCCAGCTCGCAGGCGTAGAAGCGGACGAACGGCCGGCGCTTCCCGCTGTGCCGGTCGCGGATCGTGCCGAGCAGCATCGGGTACGCGGCCTCCAGCGCGTCGAGCACCTCCCGCTGGGTCGGCGGCCCGGCCACCTCGACGCGTACCTCGCCGGTGACGTGCGCCAGGTTCTTCAGGTGCGCCGGCAACACCACCCGGATCACGGCAGCACCTGGACCTCGACCGAGAGCACGGCCGGCAGGTCGCGCACGATCGGCGCCCACGTGTCACCGCCGTCGGCCGAGTGATAGACCTGACCGCCGGTGGTGCCGAAGTAGATCCCGCAGGGGTCGAGCGTGTCGACGGCCATCGCATCGCGCAGCACGTTGACGTAGCAGTGCGACTGCGGCAGCCCTTCGGTCAGCGGCTCCCAGTGCTCACCGCCGGTACGGCTGCGGTAGACGCGCAGCTTGCCCTCCGGCGGGTAGTGCAGCGAGTCGCTGGTGATCGGCACCACGTAGACCGTCTCCGGCTCGTGCGCGTGCACCGCGATCGGGAAGCCGAAGTCCGTCGGCAGGTCGCCGCTGATCTCCCGCCAGTTGCCGCCGGCGTCGTCGGTGCGCATGACGTCCCAGTGCTTCTGCATGAACAGCGTGTCCGGCCGGGACGGGTGCTGGGCGAGGCGGTGCACGCAGTGCCCCACCTCGGAGTCGGTGTCGGGGATCTCGCCGGAACGAAGTCCCTTGTTGATCGGCAGCCAGCTCGCGCCGCCGTCGTCGCTGCGGAACGCGCCCGCCGCCGAGATCGCGACGTAGATCCGGTCCCGGTCGGCCGCGTCGAGGATGATCGTGTGCAGGCACATCCCGCCCGCGCCGGGCTGCCAGGACGGGCCGGTCGGGTGCTGCCGCAGCGCGGTCAGCTCGGACCACTTCTGGCCGCCGTCGGTGGACAGGTAGAGCGCGGCGTCCTCACCGCCCGCGTACAGGGTGTCCGGGTCGTGGCGGGACGGCTCCAGGTGCCAGATCCGCTTGAACTCCCACGGGCGCGGGGTGCCGTCGTACCAGAGGTGCTGCCCGACCTCGCCGCTGTAGGCGAAGTCGTTGCCGACTGTCGTCCAGTTCCGGCCGCCGTCGTCCGAGCGCTGGATCAGCTGCCCGAACCAGCCGCCGGACTGGGACGCGTAGAGCCGGTCCGGTTCGACGGGTGAAGCTGTGAGGTGGTAGATCTCCCATCCGCCGAAGTGCGGTCCGTCGACGGTCCAGTCGTCGCGCTTGCCGTCCGACGTCAGAATGAACGCGCCCTTGCGCGTGCCGACAAGTACCCGTACGCCGCTCATGTCTCGTCCTCCATCCAGGTGTCTTCCCTGCACTGACCGCGGGCCTCGCCGAAACTCATCGTCGTGGTACTCCCAGGCTTGACATTTCTCCGCCGGACGCGCGGCGGCCGGGCGCCACGCCGGTACGGCGGGAATGTCGGGGGCTGCGGCTAGCGTGCGGGCATGACCGGTCCCGGAGACGTTCCGCCCGAGCACCTCGACCGCCTGCGCCCGGTCTGCCTCGGCCTGCCCGACGCCTACGAGGAGCCGGCCTGGGTGGGTGTGCGGTGGCGGGTGCGCGGCCGCACGTTCGCCCACGTGCTCACCGTCGACCCCGGCCACCAGGCCGCGTACGCGCGGGCGGCGGCGACCGACGAGCCGGTCTGCGTGATGACGTTCCGCTCCCCCGGCGACGAGATCGCCGGGCTGCTCGCGGCCGGGCCGCACTTCTTCAAGCCGGACTGGGCCGCCGACGTGGTCGGCCTGCGACTCGACGCGGACACGGACTGGACCGAGGTCGCCGAGCTGCTCACCGAGAGCTACTGCGTGCTGGCCCCGAAGAAGCTCGTGGCGCTGGTCGACCGGCCCGGTTGAGTCAGCCGAGCTTCTTGCGCAGCGTCTCGAACGCCAGGTCCGGCCGCAGCGGCACGCCGAAGCGCTCGTCGCCGTACGGGAACGGGCTCAGCTCGCCGGTGCGGACGTAGCCGCGCCGCTCGTACCAGGCGATCAGGTCGTCGCGCTGGACGATCACGGTCATCCGCATCTCACCGGCGTGCCACTGCTGCGTCGCGTACCGCTCGGCCTCGGCCAGTAGCTCCCGGCCCAGGCCGCCGCCCTGCCGGCCGGGGGCCACCGCGAACATCCCGAAGTAGACGTGGTCGTCGCGGCGTTCCAGCTGGCAGCAGGCGAGCAGGTCACCGTCCTGCTCGGCGACCAGCACCACGCCGTCCGGGGCGGTGACCGCCGAGGCGACCATGTCCGGGTCGGTGCGCTGCCCGGCCAACAGGTCCGCCTCGTGGGTCCAGCCCTGCCGGCTGCGCTCACCCCGGTACGCCGACTCGATCAGGTCGACGAGGGCGGCCACGTCGCCGGGGCGGGCGACCCGGACGGTACGGGGTGCGGGGCTGGTCATGGCGGTTCTCCACGGTCGCGGCTGCGTACCTGGTCAGCGTACGCACGCGGGCGTTGCGGGCGGCGGCCGGGACCACGGGGCGGGACGGCTGGTGGTTCACTGCCCGGCATGGAGACGACGATCGGCACGGCGGGCCTGCCCGCGGTCCTCGACCTGCCGGCCGCGCCGGTACGGGGAGGCCTGGTGGTGCTGCACGGCTCGCACGCCGGGCAGCGTTCCCATTTCCTGTACGCGCACCTGGCCCGGCTGCTGCCCAGGGCCGGGATCGCGGTGCTGCGCTACGACCGCCGCCCCCGCGTCGACGGGCACGACGTGCCGCTGGCCGACCAGGCCGACGACGCCTCCGCCGCGCTCACCGAGCTGCGCCGGCACGTCGGGGCGGTCCCGGTCGGGTTGTGGGGGTTCAGCCAGGGCGCGTGGGCGGCGGCGCTGACCGCCACCCGGCACCCGGTCGACTTCCTGGTTCTGGTCGGGTGCAGCGGGGTGAGCCCCGCGAGGCAGATGCGCTACGGCACCGCTGAGCAGTTGCGCCGGCACGGGTACGGGCCGGCCGACGTGGTGGAGCTGACCCGGCTGCGCGCGCTCGCCGAGGACTACCTGCGCGGCGACGTGCCACGCGCGGTGGCGCAGGCGGAGCTGGACGTCGCCGTGCGCCACCCCTGGTTCCCACTGGCGTCCCTGCCCGAGGAACTGCCCGCCACGCCCGGCACGTGGACCGACATGGACTACGACCCGGAGCCGGTGCTGACGCGGCTGACCTGCCCGGTGCTGCTCTGCTGGGGCGAGACGGACGCCTGGATCCCGATCGAGGACAGCCTCGCGGTGTGGCGGCGGGCGGCCCGCGACGCCGAGCTGACGGTGGCCCGGCTGGCGGGCTGCGACCACGCGCCCACGCTCGGCGAGGGTGAGGACCTGGACAGTGTCAGCCCGCAGTACGAGCGGGTGCTGTTGGGCTGGCTGGACCGCCTGCTGCCGCCGGCCGGCTGAGCGGGCTGCCGGTTCCGCCTCCAATTCTCCGCGCGCCGCGCCGCCGCCGACGGCTAGCCTGCCGGGCATGGATGCCGCGCTGCCCACCTTCGAGTTCGCCTTCCCCGGCCCGCTGCGCGACCAGCTCGTCGCCGCCGTGCTCGACGGGAGCAAGACCACCACTACCGCGCTGGTCCAGGACTACGAGATCGACGGCGAGCCGCTGCCGGCCGTCGGTACCCGCTCGGCGGTGATCGACTCCGACCGCCGGCCCGTGGCGGTGATCGAGCTGGTCGAGGTCCGCGTCGCCCGCCTCGGCGACGTCGATCTCGACCACGCGCGGGACGAGGGCGAGGGCTACGAGTCGGTCGCCGCCTGGCGGGCCGGCCACGAGCGGTTCTGGCACGGCGAGGACTACCGCGGCTGGCTCGGCGACCCCACGTTCACCGTCGACGACGACACCATGGCCGTGCTGGAACGCTTCCGCCTGGTCGAGACGCTCTGACCGCGCGCCCGGCTCAGGGGGCGGCGAGCCAGGCGCGCAGCTGGTCGCCGTGCTCGTCCAGCTCCGGGGGCGGCAGCTCGTAGCGCGGCGGGGTGCCGGACAGGCCGATCGGGTTGCGGATCCCCGGCACGCCGCCGGTCGTCACCACCGGCTCCAGGCCCAGCCCCTGCGCCAGCGCCACCCCCTCGGCCACCGAGTTGATCGGGCTGCACGGCACACCCGCGGCGCGCAGCTCGCCGAACCACTGCGCGCTGCCGCGCCGGGACAGCGCCGCCACCAGCAGCGGCCGCAGCTCGTCGCGGTGCGCGACGCGGTCGGCGTTGCGCCGGAACCGCGCGTCGCCAGCCAGCTCCGGCACGCCCAGAACCCGGCAGAGGGTACGGAACTGCGCGTCGTTGCCGGCGATCACCACCAGTTCGCCGTCGGCGGTGGGCAGCGGCTCGTACGGCACGATGCTCGGGTGCGCGTTGCCCATCCGGTGCGGCTGCGCTGCCCCGGCCACGTGCGCGCTGGTGTGGTTGACCAGCCCGGACAGCGCCGAGGAGAGCAGGTCCACCGTGACGTGCTGCCCGCGCCCGGTCGACTCGCGGTGCCGCAGGGCGGCCAGGATCCCGACCGCCGCGTGCAGCCCGGCGATCACGTCGAACACGGCCACGCCGGCCTTGTAGGGCGGGCCGTCGGCGTCCCCGGTGAGGCTCATCAGCCCGGCGGCGGCCTGCACCATGAGGTCGTACCCGGGCAGGTCGGCGCCCCCGGCGGCGCCGAAGCCGCTGATCGAGGCGTAGACCAGGCGGGCGTTGCGGGCGGTGACCGTGTCGTGGTCGAGGCCGAAGCGGCGCAGCGCGCCCGGACGGAAGTTCTGGATCAGCACGTCGGCCCGGTCGGCCAGCCGGTGCGCCAGCGTCAGGTCGCCGGGGTCGGTCAGGTCGAGCACCAGTGAGCGCTTGTTGCGGTTGACCGCCAGGTAGTAGGTGGAGACGTCGTCGCGGACCGGGGGCCGCCAGCCGCGGGTGTCGTCGCCGCCCGGCGCCTCCACCTTGACCACGTCCGCGCCGAGGTCGGCCAGCAGCATCATCGCGTACGGCCCGGCGAGGATGCGGGAGAAGTCGGCGACCAGCACGCCGTGCAACGGACCCGACATGCCGACCCCTCTCTCGCCGCCGACCACGATGACACATTCCTGACGGCCCACCCGGCCGGGGTGGCCCGTCCGGCTACGGTCACGTCAGGGACGTACCGGAAAGGGGTTGCCCGTGCCGCTGCTCAGCCGGCTCGCCGAAGCCACCGACGAGCGCCCGGGCGCGATCCGGGTGCAGGACCGCTCGCTGTCCTGGGTGGAGCTGCGCCGGGCGGCCACCGCGGTCGCCGACGACCTGCGCGGCGCGGCCCGGGTGGCGGTGCCCGCGACGGCGAGCCTGGAGACGGTGGTCGGCGTGGTCGGCGGGCTGCTCGCCGGTGCGGCGGTGGTGCCGGTGCCGCCCGACGCCGGACCGATGGAACGCGACCACATCCTGCGTGACTCCGGCGCGGAGGTGCTGCTGGCGGCGCCGGGCACACGGAAAGCCCATTCGCCGCCGCTCGTGCCGCTGGACCTGGCTCGGCGCTCGGACACCAGCCATCCCGAGCCCGACCCGGCGGCGACCGCGCTGATCCTCTACACCAGCGGCACCACCGGCGCGCCCAAGGGCGCGATGCTGTCCCGCCGCGCGGTCGCCGCCTGCCTGGACGGGCTCGCCGACGCCTGGGCGTGGACGCCGGACGACGTGCTGGTCCACGGGCTGCCGCTGTTCCACGTGCACGGGCTGGTGCTGGGCGTGCTCGGCCCGCTGCGCGTCGGCAGCCGCCTGCGCCACGTCGGCCGTCCCCACCCCGAGCGGTACGCGGCGGCGGGCGGCTCGCTGTACTTCGGCGTACCCACGATCTGGTCGCGGATCGCGGCGCAACCCGCGGCGGCGCGGGCGCTGCGCGGCGCCCGGCTGCTCGTGTCCGGCAGCGCGGCGCTGCCCGATCCGGTCTTCGCGGCGCTGGCCGGGCTGACCGGGCACCGGCCGCTGGAGCGGTACGGCATGACCGAGACGCTCGTGACGGTGAGCGCCCGCGCGGACGGTCCCCGGCGGCCCGGCACGGTGGGTGTGCCGCTGCCCGGCGTGCACACGCGGGTGCGGGACGAGCACGGCGACCCGCTGCCGGCGGACGGCGCGGCCATGGGTGAGCTGCAGGTACGCGGCGGCACGCTGTTCGACGGTTACCTGAACCGGCCGGACGCCGACGCAGCCGGTCGCACCGCCGACGGCTGGTTCCGCACCGGCGACGTCGCCACGGTCGACCCGGACGGCGTCCACCGCATCGTCGGCCGGGCCGCCACCGACCTGATCAAAAGCGGCGGGTACCGGATCGGGGCCGGCGAGGTGGAGGACGCGCTGCTGGCCCACCCGGGTGTGCGGGAGGCGGCGGTGGTCGGCACGCCCCACCCCGACCTGGGGCAGCAGGTGACCGCGTACGTGGTCGGCGACGGCGTGGCCGAGGCCGAGCTGATCGACTTCGTGGCGCGGCACCTGTCCGCGCACAAGCGCCCCCGGCAGGTACGGCTGGTCGGCGCGCTGCCCCGCAACGCGATGGGCAAGGTGCAGAAGACCCTGCTGACCGAGGCGTGAGCGGCCCTCTCAGCGGGCCGCTGCCGCGCGGCGGACCTGACGGCGGGCCTCGTCCGCCGGCACGCCTGTGGCACGCAGCAGGTCGTTGGCGACGGTCCGCAACTGCGAGACCACGATGGTGCCGGAGAAGCCGATCTCCTGCCGGCACGCCTCGCCCGCGTCGCGGACCGCGCGCAGCACCCGCTCCCGGGCGGCGGCCGGCTCCTCGGCGGCCAGGAACGCCCGGTGCAGCAGCCGGATCGCCTCGCTGAAGTGCTCCAGCGCGGCGGGCAGGTGCGGCGGCACCGGCTCCCGGTCCCGTAACGCGGTGCCGATGCGGCGCACCATGCCCCGGCTGTTGCGGAACGCCCGGTCCAGGTGCTCGGCGCCGTGCCGATACGCGGCCAGGGCGCGTCGTCGCCGCCAGCGCACCGGGGAGAACCGGACCACCTCGTCGGCGGCGCCGACCATCTCGTCGATCCGGTCCAGTTCCGTCTCGGCGGCGCGCATCCGGGCCAGCACCTCGTCGGCCGCGCGCACGTCGGCGTGTGCAAGCGCCTCCGCCGACGCGGTCATCTGACTGGCGAACGTGTCGAGCGCCGGGTCTGCCACGCGGCGGACCGCGCGCAGCGGGTTCAGCGGCGCGATCACCAGCACCACGAGCAGGCCGACGGCGCCGCCGACGAGCGCGTTGAGGGTCCGGGGCAGCTCCAGGTCGGGCGACACCGGGGTCAGCGTGGCGACCAGCACCGCCGTACCGCCGGCCTGGGTGACGAGCGCGCCGGTACCGCGTACGAGCACCGCCGCGGAGACCGCCAGGAACACGATCACGCCGGTCTGCCACGGCCCGGTGCCGAACAGATGCACCAGCAGGTCACCGACGACGATGCCGAGGACCACCCCGACCACCAGCTCCACGGTCCGCCGGGTGCGGTTGCCGAGCGAGGCGGCGATGACGCTGACCGCCGCGGCCGGCGCGAACGTCGGGTCGGGGTTGCCGAGCACCTCGCGGGCCACCGTCCAGGCCAGCGTGGCCGCGAGGCCGGCCTGGACCGCCACGATGAAGTACGTGCCCAGTCGCCGGCGGCTGGACCGCCCGGCGTCGCGTACCCGGTCGACGGCATCCCGCATGCGGCCGGGTACCCGCGGTCGCCCGCCCGAACCTCACCCGGGGTACGCCATCGTGCCGGTCAGCGCCACCACGCCGGGCAGCCGGGTGTCCTGGCGCAGGAACTGCACCACCACCGGGACCGGGGAACGCAGCACGCAGCCGTACGGGCGGTCCAGTCGCACCGCCTCCGGGTCGATCAGGTCGTTCACCCGTACGTGCCGGATCCGGCGGGCGCCGACCAGTAGCCGGTACGGTCCGACCGGTTCGACGTCCTGGTAGTAGAAGTCCAGCTCCAGCTCGGCGTCCTCGTCGGCGGCGTTGAGCACGCAGAGCTGGTCGAAGGCGGTGAACGCCGGTTCCGGGCCGTGCGCGGGGAACGGCACGTGCCCGCCCGGCACCACCCAGACCCGGGCGCCGACCGGCGCGCTCACGACTCCTCCAGCAGCCGGGCCAGGTCCGGGGTGAGGAACACCCCGTCCGGGTCGAGCCGGCGGCGCACCGCCTGGAAGTCGTCCCAGCGGGGATAGAGGGGACGCAGCTCCCGCGCGCCGAGCCAGTGCTTCTTGCCCCAGTGCGGGCGTCCGCCGTAGTGCCGGAACACCGCCTCCATGTCCCGGAAGTACTCGTCGTACGGCAGCGAGGTGTTCTGCAGGCAGGCGATCGTGGTGGTGGGGCGGCCGTAGGCGTTGCTGAGCCAGATGTCGTCGGCGGCGATGGTGCGGACCAGGACCCGCCAGGCGGCCACCCGGCGGTGCCGGTCGCGCACCCGGCGGCGCACCTCGGCGAAGCAGGCCGGGAACGCCTCCGACGGCAGCATGTACTCGATCTCCTCGAAGCGCAGCTCCCGGTGCCGGGGAATGGTGCGGTGGGTGGGCCCGACCTGGCTCTGCCGCGGCTCGCCGTCCGGCAGCCGGGGCTGTGCCCGGTCCGGCGCGGCGTCCGTGTCGGTGCGGTTGATCACCCGGATCTGCGTCTGGTCGCTGCGCGGGTACCAGTAGAAGTCCATGTTGCGGTTGGTGTGCTGCAGCACGGCGAGGTGGTCCAGGGTCCAGTCCAGGTGCGCGCACCAGGAGCGGCGGTGCAGTTGGTAGGTCGGCTGCACGTCGAGCGTGACCTGGGTGACCACGCCGAGCGCGCCGAGGGAGAGGCGCACCGCCGGCAGCAGCTCCGGGTTGCGCCGCGCGTCGACGTCCAGCACGTCGCCGGTGCCGGTGACCAGGCGCACGCCGGTGACCTGGGTGCTCAGGTTCCCAAATCCGATGCCGGTGCCGTGGGTGCCGGTGGCGGTCGCCCCAGCGATCGACTGGTAGTCGACGTCGCCCAGGTTGTCCATGGCCAGCCCGGCGTCGTAGAGCCCTTCGCCCAGCGCCCGCAGCTTCGTGCCGGCCCACGCGGTCGCGACCCGCCCGTCGTCGGAGATCACCCCGGCCATCCGGTCCAGGCTCAGCAGGATCCCGTCGGTACGCACCAGCGGGCTGGACGAGTGCCCCGAGCCGACCGGCCGGACGGTCGCGCGCGTGGCCCGGGCACGGCGCACCAGGTCGCACACCTCGGCCTCGTCGGCCGGCTCGGCCCGGTCCGCCGGTGTAAAGCGGAGACTGCCGGACCAGTTCACGAACTCGCGTGTCACAGCGGCCCCTCCCCGGCCCGCTTACCCGTGCCCGCGCCGGGTAGTCACCGCCGTGTCCGAGCCGCCGCTGTCGTTCCCGCCGATCGACGCGTACGCGTTCCTGTCCGACACGCACACCACGGCGCTCGTCGCACCGGACGGGGCGGTCGAGTGGTTCTGCGTACCGGACGCGGCGGGCGACGCGGTCGCGGCCCGGCTGCTCGACCGGGACACCGGCGGCCGGTTCACGCTCACCGTCGCCGGCTGCCCGGCGCCGCGGCGCCGCTACCGGCCGGACACGCTGGTGCTGGAGAACGACTGGGCCGCCCCGTCCGGCGCGGCGGCCGGCGAGGACCTGCTCGCGGTCCGGCCCGGCGCCGCCGACCGGCCGATCCACGCCGAGCGGGTGCTGGTGCGCCGGCTGCGGGTCACCGACGGTGTGCTGCGGGTCCGCGCCGAGCTGACGCCCCGCCCCGGGTACGGGGCACGCCCGGTGCGCTGGCGGCGCGACGGTACCGGCTGGCACGCCGACGGCACGCCGCTGCGGCTGCGCACCGACCTGCCGGTCACCGTCGAGGGCGGCACGCTCGTCGCCGAGGCGGAGCTGCGCGCCGGGCAGGACGCCACGCTGCTTCTCGGGTACGCCGACCCGGTGCCCGCCCTCGCCGACGCCGAGGAGCTGACCGAGCGGACCGCCGACAGCTGGCGGGCGTGGTCGGCGCGCGGCGACTACACGGGCTTCGCGGCCGGCGCGGTCCGGCACAGCGCCCTGGTGCTGCGCGGCCTGTCCTACGACGAGACCGGCGCGCTGCTGGCCGCCCCGACCACATCGCTGCCCGAGGAGATCGGCGGGGTCCGCAACTGGGACTACCGCTTCACCTGGCACCGGGACGCGGCGCTGCTGCTGCTCGCGCTGTTCCGCCTGGGCCACGCCGAGGAGGGCCGCCGCTATCTGCGGTTCCTGCTCGGCATCTGCGCGCGGCAGCATCCGCTCGCGCCGCTCGTCGGCATCCACGGCCACGCCACCGAGGAGCGTGAGCTGCCGCACCTGTCCGGCTACGCCGGCTCGGCGCCGGTGCGGGTCGGCAACGAGGCGGCGAACCAGATCCAGTTCGACACGTACGGGCACATCCTCGACGCGGCGCTTGCCTACCAGCTGCTCACCGGCGAGCTGACCGGCCCGCAGTGGGCGCTGCTGCGGCGGCACGTCGAGACCATGGCGGAGCGCTGGCGGGAACCGGACCACGGGGTGTGGGAGATCCGCGGCCCGTGCCGGCACTACGTCTACTCGAAGGTGATGACCTGGGTCTGCCTGGACCGGGGCATCCGCCTCGCCGGGCTGCTCGGCGACGGCGCCGCGCCGGTGGACCGGTGGCGCCGGGAACGTGACGCGCTGCACGCCGAGGTGCTCGACCGCGGGTACGACGAGCGCGCCGGCAGTTTCGTCATGGCGTACGGCGGGACCGAGCCGGACGCCTCGCTGCTGCGGATGCCGCTCGTCGGGTTCCTGCCCGGCGACGACGCCCGGGTGGTCGCCACCGTCGAACGGATCCGCGCCGACCTCGCCGTCGCGCCCGACCTGATCCGGCGCTACCGGGCCGACGACGGGCTGCCCGGCACCGAGGGGGCGTTCCTGCTCTGCTCCTTCGAGCTGGTCTCGGCGCTGGTACTGGCCGGCCGGCACGGCGAGGCGCGGGACATCTTCGACCGGCTGGCCGGCCGGGCCGGGCCGCTCGGCCTGCATCCGGAGGAACGCGCGCCCGACGGCACGGCGCTGGGCAACTTCCCGCAAGCGTTCACCCATCTGGCACTGATCGAGGCTGCGCTGAACCTGGACTCGGCGGGCGACCGGGACGCGCTGCACGCGTGGGCGGAACGGTCAGCGGCCGCGGCGGCGTGACCGGCACCCCGCCGGGAACCAGCGCGCCCCTCCCGACGACTATCCCTGTATGGCGTGTGAGCAGTGGCGGGAAATCCTGTCGGCACAGCTGGACGGTGAGGCGTCCCGCTCGGAGATCGAGGCGGCCGAGGCGCACCTGACCGGCTGCGCCGGCTGCCGGGGCTGGTTCGACTCGGCCGCGGCGGTCACCCGGCGGGCCCGTACGCAGCTCGCCCCGCGCGTACCCGACCTGGTCGACGCGGTGCTCGCCGCCGCGCCGCCGCCCCGGCCGAGCCGCCGCCAGCGGATCGCGCTCGGACTACGCGGGGCGCTCGGGTTGCTCGGCGCGGTGCAGCTCGTGCTCGGGCTGGCCCAGATCGGCCGGGAGGCGGTCGTCGCGCACGCCCACACCTCCGGCCAGCACCTGTGGCACGAGTCGGCGGCGTGGAACGTAGCAGTCGGCGCCGGGTTCCTCTACGTGGCGGCACGCCGGACCACGCCGTCCGGCCTGCTGCCGATGCTCAGCGCGTTCGTCGCCACGCTGGTGCTGCTGTCGGTGAACGACCTGATCACCGGTCAGGTCGCGATGACCCGGCTGGTCAGCCACGGCTTCCTGCTGGTCGGCTGGGCCGTGATGCTGGTGCTGTCCCGGCCGGGCTGGCGCCCCGGCGACACGCCGCCCGGGCGGGGCCGGTCGAGCGGATCGCGGTGGGCGCTGCGCACCGAGGAACCGGCCGCGCCGGCGCCGCTGCGGCTGGTGCAGCCGGGCCCGTACCCCGCACAGGCCCGCAACCGGCGCGCGGCCTGACGCGCGGTGCCGCGCGGGGCCTGAACCGCCGGACGGCCGGGGCTCGCGGGTGTCAGCGGGCCCGGCGGTCACGGACGTCGCCGGACCAGGCGGCGGCCAGGTCCTCCCGGGCGCGGGCGACCCGGGACCGGATCGTGCCGACCGGGCAGCCGCACACCTCGGCGGCCTCGGCGTAGGACAGGCCCAGCACCTGGGTGGCCACGAACGCCTCCCGGCGGTCCGGGGCGAGCGCCGCGATGAGCCCGCGCAACACCACCCCGTCGTCCCCGCCGCGGGTCACCGCCCCGGCCGCCTCGGCGGCGGCCTGCCAGTCCGCCAGCGCGGCCGTGCGGGGCCGCGCGGTCGCCGCCCGGACGTGGTCCACCGCGACCCGGCGGGCGATGGTGAAGACCCAGGTACGCGCCGACGACCGGCCCGCGAAGCCGGGCAGGCTGCGCAGCGCGCGCAGGAACGTCTCCTGGGCCAGGTCGTCGGCCTCGGCCGGCCCGGCCAGGTGGGCGAGGAACCGCCACACCGGCGCCTGGAGGGCACGGACGAACGCGGCAGCGGCCAGCCGGTCACCACGGGCGGCGCTCCGGGCCCACCCGGTCACCTGCTCGTCGTCGGCGTCCGGGCTCATCCTCGGCCGGCCCGCCGGCCCGACATCGTCATGCCCGACGGTACGGATCCGCTGCCCGCTCGGTTCATCCCTGGCGTCCCTCCTGCCACCGGGCCTGACTGTCGGCGACCTCCGGTTGGTCGGCCGGCGGGCGGGAAAAGTTCCCGAACCGGGTCAGTCGTCGTCGACGGAGACGGTGACCGGCCCGACCCGCAGGACGCCGTCGGTGAGCGGCGCGCAGCGCACACCGCCCCGGCGACGCATCGCCTTCCAGGTGCCGGGCGCGACCACCACGTCGAGCCAGGCGCACGGCGGCGCGGCCCGGTGCACCCGCAGGCGGACCGGACCGTCGCCGGAGTCGAGCGTGAGCACCCGGCCGACCAGCTCGTCCACCGGGATGCCGTCGGTCAGCACGTTGCGCCGCAACTGGGTGAGGTCCGCCCCGGGCGGCAGCGACTCCCGCGCGATCAGCGTGACGCTCGCCTGCCGGTGCGCCGGGCGGCCGAAGTAGCGGTCCCCGACGATGCCGAGCCCGGCGCGCACCTCCACCCGCTCGACCAGTTCACCGGGCGGTGCGGGGGCGGGCCCGTCCGCGGGGCGGCCCACGTACCGGTGCACGGGCGAGGCCAGCAACTGGACGATCCGCGGCATGCCCCGAAGTGTAATCGCGGGCATACCACCAACAAAACGGACGATAGCCGCGCTCACGTATCCGCGGCTTACGCAGGGCGTTGTACCAGGTGTGACGGCGAGGCGACCCGACGCGATCGGGGCTCATCCCCGGCGGCGGCTGGCCTGGGCGCGGCGCGAGAACGAGCGCCGGCGCCAGGCGTACGAGACGGCGGCGCGGGCCTGGCGGCGGCGCGCGGAGCACCTCGACCGGCTGCGGATCGAGGCGGCCGGCTTCCACGGGTGCGTCCTGGCCGGCACCCCGCTACCGGTGCCGCTGGACGACGGTGAGGTCGTCTACCGCATCCTGCCCACCGTCGACCTCGTCGAGGCCACGGCCCGGCACCTACCCGGACTGCCGGTGCCGGACGGCACGCTCGCCGGATGTCTCGACCCGGCCGAGGGCCCGCTACCGGCCGGGCTGCGCGTGATCGCCAGCGGCGCCGCCGTGGTGACCGACCGGCGGGTCGCCTTCACCGGGCCCGGCGTCGGCCGGGAGTGGCCCCTGCCGACTCTGCGCGGACTCGGGCACCACCCCGGCCGTCCGGTCACCCTGCTGCACGGCACGGACGGCGGCGCACCGGCGGGTCTGCGCGTACCGGCGCCGGGCGCGGCGAACGCCCGGTTCTACCTCACCCTGGCCCACGCCGACGCCACCGGTACGCGCACCGTGGTGGTGGAGGACGTCGAGGCGCTGTGGTCCGCCCACCGGGCCGCCCGGCCCCGCCCACCCCGGCCACTCGGGCCGTGGGACGCCCCCGCCGAACGGGCGCTCCCCCAGCGGCTGGCCGCGGCGGGCGTCGCAGCGATGGCCGTACTGCTGGGCGTCACCTCCGCCGGCACCTGGACCGCGACCGCCGGGCAGACCGACCCGGCAGCCCGAACCGCGACCCACCCGGCGACCGCACCCCCACCGGCCGTTTCGTCAGTGCCGCCCGTGGCGACCCCGGTCAACCCGTCGTCTCCCCCCGCGTCCCGGCCGCCCCGGCCCGCGCCGCGACCTCCGGCCGCCGGTTCGGGTGATCGGGTCCCCACCACCGCGCCACCTGCCGCCGGATCCCCGTCGACGCACGTGAGCGGCCGTACGCCCGTGATCGTCGAATCGTCCGGCCCACCCGCCGCCGGTCCGGCGACGCCGGCGCCGAGCGTGAGCCCGACGGCTGATCCGGTTCCGACCGGCGAGCCCGATCCGACAACCGAGCCGAGCCCGTCCGCCGCATCCGCCGAGCCGAGCGTCCTGGACCTGGTGGGCCTGCACCTCGGCCTGGCCGTCGGTTCCGGCGCAACAGCCCAGCAAGACGCAACCCTCCCCTGACCCCGCCCCACGCTCGCCGCTCTCCCACTTCCCCGCCGTCCCGCCCTCGCGGTCACCCCGCCTCACCCTCGCCGTCGATCTTGCACTTCGCGCCCCGCAGATGCCGGATTAATCCCGCTTTAGGCGGGCCGCAAGTGCAAGATCGCGGGAACGAAGGGCGAGGGGCGGGTGGGGTGGGGGGTCAGGGGGTGTGGGGGGTCAGGAGGTAGTCGCCGTCTTCTGGGCTCCAGCGCAGCTCCACCGCGCCGCCCGTCGCGGCCGCCTTGCAGAACTGCAGGAAGCTGCGATATCCGAGCTTCTTCTCGCTGAAGTCGGGCCGGGCCCGCCGGAGCTGGTCCTTCAGCCCGGACAGCGCGACCGCGCCGCCCTCGCCGGCCAGGTCCACCACCACTGATCGCAGCAGCCCGAACGCGACGTCGCGGTCGCCCTGTTCCGGAAGCGACACCTCCGGGTCGCCCTTCGCCGGCCCCGCCGCCAGCTCCACCACGTTGCGCGCGGCGAGGTGGCGCAGCAGCTCGCCGAAGGTACGGAAGCCGTAGTCGGACTCGCTGAACGTCGGGTCCTTACGCAGCAGCGCGCGCTTGAGCGCGGACGCGGTCACGTCACCGCTGGAGCTGCCCTGCATGCCGGCCACCGTCTGCACGAGCTGGACGGCGAGCGTGTCGACGTCCCGGGCCCGCCCCTCCTCGGCCGCAGCGGCTTCCGGCGCGACCTCCGCCACCGGTTCCGCCACCGGTTCCGCCACCGGCCCGGGCGGCGCCGTCCGGGCCGGACGCGACCGGCGGGCGGACGGCGGCGGCACGTCGACGCCTTCGAGGCGGTCGTAGTAGAGGAACTCGTCGCAGGCCGGCGGCAGCAACGCCGAGGTGGACTTCTCCACCCCCACACCGATCACCCGCTTGTTGAGTTCGCGCAGCTTGTGGACCAGCGGGGTGAAGTCGCTGTCGCCCGTGCAGATCACGAACGTGGAGATGTAGCCGCGCTCGAACGCCAGCTCGACCGCGTCCACCGCCATCTTGATGTCCGCGGCGTTCTTGCGGGAGGCGCCCATCCGCTGCGGGATCTCGATCAGCTCGACGTGCGACCGGGTGAGCATCCGCCGGTCCTCGTCGAAGTACGACCAGTCCGCGTACGCCCGGCGCACCACCACCCGCCCCCGCTCGGCGAGCGCGTCGGCGATCGGCCGGAAGTCGAACGCACCACCACCGTGGTGGTCGCGTACGCCCAGGGCCAGGTTCTCGTAGTCGAGGAACAGCGCGATCCGGTCTTCGTGATCCACACTGGCAGCCTAGCCCGGCCGGACCGCCGCGCCGGTCAGCGCCGCTCGTCGCGGTAGACGGTCTCGCGGCGGGCCAGCCGCTGGATCGCGTAGCTGCTGACCAGGAGCAGCAGCGCCAGCACCACCTCGACGCCGGCCACGGTGCCGCTGGCGACGGTGAGCCCGAGCAGCAGCAGGATGAGCCCGACGACGGCGAGCAGGCCCGCCAGCAGCATGCGGTTACGCCGTCGCGCCGACCGCTGCGCGTCGTCTGCGCTCACGCTGCCCGCCTCTCCCCGCCGGCCCCCTGTGCCGATCGTAGGCGCTCGTCACGGCCCCGGTGGCGGGTTGGCCCCGCCGGCACGGTCCCGGCGGCGAAAGCCACGCCGACACGGCCGGGCGGGCCGACAGCGCGAGGACACCGGCGGGTGGCCGACAACGCGCCCACCCGGCACGGCGGGCGGCACCGCACCGATGTGGCGCGGGGCCGGACGCTCAGGCGTCCGGCCCCGGTCACGGCGGTCAGTGGATCGGCAGCGCCATCGGCTGCTTGTCCTCGCCCGTCTCGCCGTCGAGCAGGTGCGACGGCTCACGCCGGCGCGGCAGGAAGGCGGCCGGGACGAAGGTGAGCAGCACCAGCCCGAACGCGACCCAGAACGTGGTCGAGAAGGCGCCCGCGGCGTAGTCGAGCCCCCGCTCGATGAGCGACGGCGGCACCGGGAACTGCTGGATCAGCTCGGGCCGCTGCTGTGCGGCGATGGCGAGCTGGGATTCGGTCAGCGGGGCGCCGGTGCCCGGGTCAGTCACGCCGGGGATGGGCCGCGAGCCGTTCAGCTCGCTGGTGAGGATGACCGACATGATCGCGGCGCCGATCGATCCGCCGATCTGCTGGAGGATGTTGACCAGCGTGGAGCCGCGCGCCACCTCGGCGGCGCTGAGCGTCTTCAGCGCCGAGGTCATGATCGGCATCATCGTGCCGCCCATGCCGAGGCCCATCACGAACAACGAGCCGCAGAGCAGCCAGTACGAGGTGTCGGTGCCGAGCTGCGTGAAGGTGAAGAACCCGGCCGCGATGAGCACCAGCGCGAAGGGCACCGTCCGGCCGACCGGCACCCGGTCGGCGAGCGTGCCCGCGATCGGCATGGTCAGCATGGCGCCGATGCCCTGCGGCGCGATCAGCAGGCCCGCGGCGAGCGTCGTCTCACCCCGCACCTGCAGGAAGTAGCTCGGGAACAGCAGGCCCGCGCCCATGAACGCGATGATGAACACGAACATGGTGATCGAGGCGATGGTGAGGTTGCGGTTGCGGAACAGCCGCAGGTCGAGCAACGGATGGCGGGGCCGGAACGAGTAGGCCACGAAGGCGACCACGAGCGCGCCGCCGGCCAGCATCGGCAGCCAGACCTTGGTGTCGGCGATCGTGCCGGTCTCGGGCAGCGTGGAGATGCCGTACAGGAACAGGGCCAGACCCGGCGACAGCATCAGCATGCCGAGGAAGTCGAACGCCTGGGACGGCTCGGCGTTGTCCTTCGGCAGCGCGAGCTGGGCGTAGATCAGCGCCACCACGCCGATCGGCAGGTTGATCAGGAAGATCCAGTGCCAGCTGGCGACGTCGATCAGCCAGCCGCCGAGGATCGGGCCGGTGATCGGGCCGAGCAGCATCGGGATGCCGAGCACTGCCATCAGGCGGCCGATGCGGTGCGGGCCGGCGGCCCGGGTCATGATCGTCATGCCGAGCGGCATGAGCATGCCGCCGCCGAGGCCCTGGACCACACGCCAGGCGATCAGCTCGCCGATCGAGTCGGCGGTGGCGCAGAGCCCGGAGCCGATGGTGAACAGCGCCAGCGCCACCATGTAGAGGCGTTTCGTGCCGAACCGGTCGGCGGCCCAGCCGCTGAGCGGGATCACCGTGGCCAGCGCGAGCGTGTAGCCCGTCATGGTCCACGCGACGCGCGCGTACGAGGCGTCGAACTCGCTCTGGAACGTCGGGAGCGCCACGCTGACGACTGTCACGTCGAGGATCGACATGATCGCGCCGAGCACGACGACGCCGGCCACCTTGAGCACCGCGGCGTCGAGCTTTGTCGACGTCGCGACGGGTTGCTGGGTCACTAACGGTCTCCTGGATCCGGTTCGGCTGCCGAAGGCGGTGGGGGTCGCCACGCACCGTCCGGGCGCGGGCGGAACGCGCGGCGGGGCGACGTCCGGCGGGAAGCCTAACCACGACCGGCGACAGACCGGGGCGGATTATGCCGACGGACGAGGCGTCCCGGGCCTGCGCACGGCCGTACGGCGGGCCGGCGGCTCACGGAAAAGGGCGGTTGCGCGCCGATTCGTGAACCTCGGCGGGCCAGTGGGCGCGACGTCGACGTGACGAAGGTCATGGCGCGTCCGGGCAGCTCCGGGGCGTGCGGGCGCGCCGTTTCAGCCCATCCGGCCCATCAGTTCGATCTCCGCGGTCCGGGAGCGCTCGATCCGGCGGGCCAGCTCGCGTACCCGGTCGCTGGTGCCGGCGGCGACCTGGGCGCGGGCCAGGTCGGCCGCGGTGCGCTGGTGCCGGCTCAGCACGTCGACCAGCACGCGGTCGGCGTCGGCGGGCGCGGCGGCGCGCAGCCGGGCCAGTCCGGCGGCGGCGTCGCTGTGCCCGGAGTGGTCGTGCCGGGCGGCCGCGGCGGCGGCCGACGGCCCGGCGTCGCGCAGCCATTCGCGCATGGTGGCCAGTTCGTCGGTCTCGGTGGCCCGCACGGCGGCGATCAGCGTGCGGATCCGCGTATCGGTGGCGCGGTCGAGACCGAGCCGCACGATCTCCAGCGTCTGCTCGGTGTGGGCCACCATCATGGCCAGGAACAGCGCGTCGATCCCGCTGACCGTGGTGTCCGGGGCCGAGGCCGTGGCGGACGGGACCGGCGGGGACGGATCGGCCGCGGGCGGGCCGCCGCAACCGGCCAGGGTCAGCACCACGCCGAGCAGGGCCGCGGACGCGCGGCGGAGCCGGGGACCGGCCGGCTCCGCCGCGCGGGTACGCGGGCTCAGATCTGCTGCCACAGCGCCGGCACGTTCGGCGGCTCCCAGCCGGCGATGGCGGTGTGCGCCTGGCGGCAGCGGTAGCTGCGGCCGTCGTAGGTGACCGTGTCACCTACCTGGTACGCCCGTCCGGCCGTCCACGTGCCGCCCGGCGCCGGCGTGCTGGTCCGGGTGGGCGTGGGCGAGGGCGCGGGGGTGGTCGGCGCCGCCGTCGGCGTGGGCGACGGGGTCGGGTTGCCGCCACCGCCGCCGATCTGCAGGTCGACGCAGGAGTAGAAGGCGTTGGCGGTGTCGGAGATGTTCCAGATGGCGAGCAGTTTCTGCCGGCCGGAGAAGCCGCCGAGGTTGACCGTGTGCGACACGGTCGCGCCGGGCTGACGGCCACCGCCGTCGACCACGGCGACCCGGGTGCCACCGATCCAGTACTCCCAGTTGGCGGTGGCGTGGCGGGCGGTGTTGACCCAGGTGAACGTGACGGTGCTGCCGACCGAGGTGGCCGGCCAGTTGCGGCTGTCGTCGTTGAGGACCGCGAACTGGGCGATGCCGGCGTGGCAGCTGCGCAGGCCCTTGGGGCCCTCGACGCTCTGCGGCTCGTACTTGATCTGGCCGCAGTCGGGCACCCGGTTCTGCGCGCACAGCGCCTGGCGGCTGGGCGGTGAGGAGACGTAGCCGTGGGCCTGCGCGGGCGCGGCGAGCGCCAGCGTGCCGGTCACGGCGCCTGCGGTGAGCAGCGGGAGGGTGATTCTTCGACGCATGGTGGCAACTCCTTCGGGGGGAACGGAAGGTGCCCCGAACATAAATTAAACATTGTTTACAGTAAAGACTCCTGTCTATAAATTAAGCCCTGCACTGCCCGGCGCCGGGCGTATGATCCTCGTCGATGGCTCGCCGCGCGGAGCCGATCGTCGTTCCTGGGCATCCCGCCGCCGCCAGGCGTCCGGGAGGACGACGCAGACCGGGCATCGCCTCGTCGTCCCACTCCCCGGAGGACACCCCCGCATGAGGAGAACCACCGCGTTCGCGGCCAGCCTGCTCCTGCTCGCCACCGCGCTCAGCACCGTCGGCGGACCGGTCGCCGCCGCCGACCCCACCGACCCGGTCACCGTCACCGTGAACACCCGCGCCGGGCTGGCCACGGTCCCGGAGACCGCGCTCGGCGTCAACCACGCCATCTGGGACTCGCAGCTCGGCAGCGCCGAGACGTCCGACCTGCTCAAGGCCGCGGGTGTGAAGATGCTGCGCTACCCCGGCGGCTCGTACGCCGACATCTACCACTGGGAGACGCACACCGCGCCCGGCGGCTACGTCGCGCCGAACACCGACTTCGACACGTTCATGGCCGGCGCCCGCCGCGTCGGCGCCCAGCCGATGATCATCGCGAACTACGGCACCGGCACGCCCGCCGAGGCCGCCGCCTGGGTCCGGTACGCCAACGTCACAAAGGGCTACGGCGCCAAGTGGTGGACCGTCGGGAACGAGAACTACGGCAACGGCCACTACGGCTCGGCCTGGGAGGCCGACGACCACCCGGACAAGAGCGCCGCCCAGTACGCGCGGCTGGTGGTCGAGTACGCCGACGCGATGAAGGCGGTCGACCCGAGCATCAAGGTCGGCGCGGTGCTCACCATGCCCGGCAACTGGCCGGACGGGATCACCGCCGGCTCCGACCCGGGCCCGTGGAACCAGACCGTGCTCTCCCTCGCCGGCCCGAAGATCGACTTCGTGGACGTGCACTGGTACCCGGGCGGCAACGCCGCCGACTCGCTGGCCCGGACCAACCACCTGCCCGACGCGGCCTGGCTGCTGCGCCAGCAGATCGCCAGGTACGCCGGCCCCGGCGCGGACCGGATCGGGATCAGCTTCACCGAGCTGAACGTGGACGCCGGCCGCACCACCGCGCCCGGCGCGCTGTTCCTGGCCGACGCCTACAGCGGCCTGCTGGAGCAGGGCGTCTTCACGGTGCAGTGGTGGAACGTGCACAACGGCATCGGCACCGTCTCCGAGGTGGCCGGGCAGACCGACTACGGCGACTTCGGGATGCTGTCCAGCGGCAACTGCACCAGCGACGGTGAGGTGTGCCAGCCGGCGTTCAACACCCCGTTCGCGCCGTACCACGCGCTGTCCATGATGAACCTGTTCGCCCGGCCCGGTGACCAGCTCGTCCGCGCCGGGACCGACGAGCCGCTGGTCGCCGCGCACGCGGTCCGGCGGCCGGACGGCAGCGTCGCGGTCCTGCTGCTCAACAAGGACCCGGACAACGCCCACCCGGTGGCACTCGACTACGCCGGTTTCACCCCGGCCGACGAGGCCCCGACAGTGCACACGCTCGCCAACGGCGCGACCGGGATCAGCACCGGCCGCTCGGGCAGCGCCACCGTGCGCACGCTGCCGCCGTACTCGCTGACCACGCTCGTGCTGCGACCGGCCGGCAGCTCGGCCGGGCGGCCCGGCGCCCCGGGCCGGCCGACGGCGGGCGCGGTGACCGACCGTGCGGCGACCATCTCCTGGCCGGCGGCCACGCCGGGCGCGTCCCCGATCGCCAAGTACGAGGTGCACCGGCAGTACGGCGCGGTGAGCGAGCAGCTCGGCGAGACCGCCGGCACGTCGCTGACGGTGGGCAACCTCGAACCGGGCGCCCGCTACACGGTCAACGTGCTCGCCCGGGACACGGCCGGGCGGGTCTCCTGGTCGTCCCCGCCGCTGACGTTCGCCACCGGCAGCCCCGCCGAGAGCTCCTGCGCGGTGCGGTTCAACGACGACAACGACTGGGGCAACGGGTACGTGGCGAACGTCGAGGTGATCAACACCGGCGCGAAGGCCGTCGACGGCTGGACGCTGACCTGGACCTGGCCGACGGCCTGGCAGCAGGTGAGCAGCGGGTGGAGCGCCACCTGGGACCAGCAGGGCCGCAACGTCCGGGTGACGCCCACCGCCGACAACCGGCGGCTCGCCGCCGACGGCGGGAGCACGACCGTCGGGTTCGTCGGCGCGTACAGCGGGCCGAACGTGCCGCCGGGCGCGTTCCGCCTCAACGGGACGGTCTGCACGCTGCGCTGACCGGCCCTCAGTCCCGCCCGGGAGGGCGCAGCCGCGCGTCGGCCGCCGCCGGGACCCGCGGGTTCCGGTGGTGGCCGGCGCGGCGCGGCGCCGGCACCACGTGCGGGCGCACCGGTCCGGCTGCCTCGACGAGCGCGGGCCGGTCCGGCGCGGGCCGGGGCAGCACGGCCAGGATCGCCACGAGCAGCGCGACCGAGACGAGGCCGTCGAGCCAGTAGTGGTTGCCGGTGACCACCACCACGAGCGCTGTCGCCAGGGGGTGGAGCAGCCAGAGCCAGCGGAGGCGTCCGGTGGTGACCGCCATCAGCGCCAGCGCGATCGCCAGCGCCCAGCCCACGTGCAGCGACGGCATGGCCGCGTACTGGTTGCTGAGCTGGTCGGTGTCGGGCGGTCCGTAGACGCTCGGGCCGAACCGGGTGCCGGTGTCGACCAGACCGGTGAGCTCGGTCAGCCGGGGCGGCGCGAGCGGGACGCACACGTGCAGCACCAGCGCCACCGCGGTCAGCGCCGCCAGGGCGCGCCGCAGCCGCAGGTAGTGGGCCGGGCGGCGCAGCCAGAGCCAGACCAGGCAGAGCACGGTGGCCGGGAAGTGGACGAAGGCGTAGTAGCTGTTCGCCAGCCGCATCAGGATCTCGTGCGACAGCAGCGGCCCCTGCACCGCCGCCTCGGCGGGCAGGCGCAGCAGTCGCTCCAGCCGCCAGATCCACTCGCCGTTGGCGAGCGCCACCTCGGCGTGGTCGGCCACCACCTGCCGGCCCGCCTTGTAGGCGAGGAAGAGCACGGCGACGAGCGCCAGCTCACGCGCGGCCCGCCGCCATGCGGCCAGGCGCGGCGGCGCGGCCCGCGTGATGTCCACGACTCCTCCTTCGGTGCCTAATGGCACGGATCAGGGCCGCCGCCGGGGTCGGCGACGGCCCTGGGGGTACGGGCTCAGCGGCGGGCGCGTTCCTCCCGCCCGGCCGAGTCCACGCTCACCTCGTCGAAGGCGGGCGCGCCGTCGACGGCGTCCGCTCCCACCGCCACCGACCGGCCGGTGTCCGGCAGGTCGAGGCTGGAACGCAGGGTGACCGGGCGCAGCAGCAGCGCCGCCACGATACCCACCACCGCGATGGCGGCCGAGATCAGGAAGATGTGCCCCGTTGCGTCCCCGTACGCGGCCCGCACGATCTGCCGGACCGGCTCGGGCAGCGCGTCGAGGTTGAGCGTGCTGCCGCCGCCTCCGCCGGAGGCGGGGATGCCGGCCGCGGCGAGGTCGTGAGTGATCCGGTCGGTGACCCGGCGGGCCAGCACCGCGCCGAGTACCGACACGCCGATGGTGCCGCCGAGCGAGCGGAAGAACGCGACGCTGGCGCTGGCCGCGCCGATGTCCTTGAGCGCGACGGTGTTCTGCACCGCGAGCACCAGGTTCTGCATGGTCATGCCGACGCCGACGCCGACGATGAACATGGCGAGGCCGACGAAGACCAGCGAGGTCTCGTGGTCGATGGTGCCGAGCATGGCGAACCCGACGACCAGCACGACCGCGCCGAACACGATGTACGGCTTGATCTTCCCGGTGGCCGTGATCATCCGGCCGGCCACGATCGAGGAGATCAACACGCCGACCATCATCGGGATGGTCAGCAGACCGGCCTCGGTCGGGCTGTAGCCGCGGCCGATCTGGAAGTACTGGCCGAGGAAGACCGCGCCGCCGAACATCGCCATGCCGACCGCGAGGCTGCCCAGGATCGCCAGGGCGGTGGTGCGCTCCCGGACGATGTGCAGCGGCACCACCGGCTCGGCGGCTCGCGCCTCCACCCAGACCGCGAGCGCGAGCAGCAGCACCGCGCCGCCGACCATGGCCCCGGTCTGCCAGGAGGCCCAGGCGAACGAGTCGTCGACGAACGAGATCCAGATCAGCAGCACGCTGACGCCGGCGGCGATGAGCGTGGCGCCCAGATAGTCGATCTTGACGTTCTTCCGGCGCACGGTGGGCAGGTTCAGGGTGACCTGGAGCAGGAACAGCGCGACCACCGCGACCGGTACGCCGACGAAGAAGCACCAGCGCCAGCCGAGCCAGGAGGTGTCCACGATCAGGCCGCCCAGCAGCGGGCCGCCGACGGTGGCCAGCGCCATGACGCCGCCCAGGTAGCCGTTGTAGCGGCCCCGCTCACGCGGCGGGATCATGGCCGCGATGGCGACCTGGACCAGCGCCTGGAGACCGCCGACGCCGATGCCCTGGAACGCGCGGGCGGCGATGAGCTGCCCGGCGCTCTGCGCGAAGCCGGCCGCGATCGACCCGACCAGGAACACCACGATGGCGATCTGGATCAGCAGCTTCTTGTTGAACAGGTCGGCCAGCTTGCCCCAGATCGGGGTGGTCGCGGTGGCGGTGAGCAGGGTGGCGGTGACCACCCAGGTGTACTGCGTCTGCGAGCCGTTGAGCGCTCCGATGATCTTCGGCAGGGCCGTCGAGACCACGGTGCTGCTCAGCATGGCCACGAAGAGCACGAGCAACAGACCGCTGAGCGCCTCCAGCGTCTTCCGCTTGCTCATCGGGGCGGCCTCAGCCGTCACGGTGGGTGCGCTCATGCGCGCGTCCTCCAGATGTGTCGATGCGGGTTGGCCGCTTCGTTGCCTCAAGCAATCAACACTAAACCTTGCCCGTCGGGCAACTTTGCCCATTGAGAAATGGGTCACCTAGGCTTGTCGCATGGAGGAGTGCACCGGGCTGCGCGAGCGGAAGAAGGCGGCCACGCGGCAGGCGCTGCACGAGGCGGCGCTGTCGCTCGCCGTCGAGCACGGCCCCGACCGGATCACCGTCGAGGCGATCGCCGACGCCGCGAACGTCTCCCGGCGCACGTTCTCCAACTACTTCAGCGGCAAGGAGGAGGCCCTCTTCCACGGCGACACGCTGCGGCTGCGCCGGCTCCTCGCGCTGGTCGCGCAACAACCGCCGCAGCTGCCACCGTGGGCCGCGCTGACCCGGGCCGCCCTGGCCCAGGCCGAGGACGGTTACGACGACCCGGCCGAGCCCTGGCTCAACCGGCGCCGGCGACTGCACGGTCACCCGAGCCTGGCCGCCCACCAGGTCGCCGCGTACGCGGCGCTGGAGCGCGAGATGGCCGCGGAGCTGGCCCGCCGGGTGACCGGACCGGACGCGGCGTTGCGGGCCCGGATCATCGCCGCGACGTTCCTCGCGTCCCTGCGGATCGCCGCCCACGAGTGGCTGGAGCGCCCCGGGCGCCCGTTGCGCGACGTGCTGCGCGACGTGCTCGCCCTAGCCGCCCCGGCTGCCGGCTGAGCACTCCCCCGCCCGCCGCCCGGTCGGACCGGTGGAATGGCCGGCGAAAGCGGCACCCTGCCTGACCTGGGCTGACAGACTCGCCCGGTGGGTGGCGACCGGTGGCGCAAGGGGCTCGGGCCGGCGACCGGCGTCGCCCCCGCCACCCGGGTCGACCGGTTCGAGATCTTCTTCGACCTCGTCTTCGTGGTGTCCTTCTTCATCATCACGCGGGCCACCGCCGCCAACGTGACCCCCGGGGAACTGCTGCACGCGCTGCTGGTGCTCGCCGTGCTGTGGTGGTGCTGGGTGGTGCACAGCGCGGTGGCCGCCCGGCTGCGCCTCGGCGAGGGCTTCGTGCCGATCCTCATGGTGGTCGGCATGATCGCGCTGTTCACGTTCGCGCTCGCGTTGCCGCAGACGTTCGGCGACCTGCAACAGGGCAGCGCCGGGCCGATCCTGGTCACGATCAGCTATGTGGTGATCCGGGCCGTGCACACCGCGCTGTACTGGTACGCCACGCGCGACGACCCGCCGGCCCGGCACAAGCTGCGGCTGTTCCTGCCCGAGGCGCTGGTCACCGCCACCCTGCTGCTGGTGGCGGCGCTGCTGCCGCCGCGAGTGTCCCCGGAGGTCGGCCCGTGGCTGCGCGACGGACTGTGGATCGCCGTGGTGGCCATCCAGTACAGCAGTGGTCTGCTGGCCGGCACCGACGGCTGGAAGATCACCTCGGCCGAGCACTGGACCGAGCGGTACGACCTGATCCTGATCATCGCGCTCGGCGAGTCGGTCATCTCGGTCGGCGTGGGCGGCAACCTGCTCGGCCAGCCGGTGACCTGGCCGGCGATCCCGGCGGCGATCTTCGGCATCCTGTTCACCGCCGCGCTCTGGTGGGCGCACTTCGACATGATCGGCCCGGCCGCCCGGATCGCGCTGCACGCCACCCAGGGTCACGCGCGGGTGGCGCTTGCCCGCGACGCGTACGCCTACCTCTACCTGCCCATGATCGCCGGGGTGATCCTGTTCGCGATCGGCGCCGAGGAACTGGTCCGCATCGTCACCGACCCGGCCGGCGGCCCGATGGAGCGCGGCCACGGCCCGGCGGTGCCGCTGCTCTTCGGTGGCGTGCTCGTCTACTTCGCCGCGAACATGGCGTTCCAGTGGCGCGCGCTGCGGACGCTGTCCTGGACCCGGGTCGGCGCCGTGGTCCTGCTCGCCGTGGCGCTGCCGGTCGGGCGGCACCTGCCGGCGCTCGGCGCGCTGGGTCTGCTCACCGCGATCTGCGTGGCGCTCGTGGCGGCCGAGCTGGTGATCTTCGCCGATTCCCGGATCGCGTTGCGCCGGCTCATGCACGAGGAGAAGTCGAGCGCCGAGGAGAGCGAGGCCGCCTGGCGGGCCCGCTGGCACGACGGCGGCGACAGCGCCCCGCACCAACCTTGACACAGGCCCTAGAGTCTCCGCGTGATCGAGATCGTCACCGAGGTCGACCTGTTCCACCCGCCCGCCCGGACCTGGCGGGCGTTGACGGAACGCGCGCTGCTGGCCAAGTGGTTCACCGACAGCGCGCCCGGGTCCGACCGGTGGATCCTCGCCACCGCCGCGCTGCCCGGCTACGACACCGACACCGAGGTCGAGACCGTCGAGCTGCGCGCGCCGCACCGGCTGGTCGTCCGCTGCCGGGAGGCCGACCGGGCCACCCGCCTGGCCTGCGACCTGGCCCCCACCGCACACGGCACCCGGCTGTCCGTACGCGAGGTGCTCGAAGAGGGCGACTGGGACGCCGACGCCCGCGCCGAGCAGCACGAGCAGGCGGTCACCGGACGGCTGCCGGCCATTCTGGACTGGCTGGCGTTCCAGAACGTGGACCTGCGCCGGGCCGAGGGCGGGCTGACCGCCGAACTGCCTGTGGTCCGGCTGCTCGGCGACGAACCCCGCCGGCCCGGACGGCGCCGGGCGCTGCTCGCGGCGGGCGCGGTCACGCTGCTGGCCGCGGCAGCCGGAGCAACGGTATGGACCACCGGCGACGAGCCGCCCGCCCCGGCCGCGCCGGCCCCCACGACGTCACTCGTCATGCCGTCCACCGCGACGCCCTCCGCGCGCCCCACGACCGCGCGGCCCACGCCCAGCGCCAGCCGCCGCAGCGAGTCGCCCTCGCCGACGCCGTCACCCACCCCCAGCCGTACGCCGAGCGCGACGCCCTCGACCGTGGCGGCGACGCCGCTGAGCGCCACCTACGAGACGGTGAACGACCGGATCTTCGGCTACCGGGGCGAGGTGGTGCTGCGCAATCCCGGCCCGTCACCGCGTCCGGGCTGGACGGTCACCGTGACGCTGCACGAGGGCGCCACTGTGGGCAGTGTCAGCGGAGCCGAGGCCACCCAGGACGGCACCGTGGTCACCTTCACCGGGGGCGCGTTGCCGGGCGGCGAGTCCGCCACCATCCGCTTCGACGTACGCGACCCGGACCCCCAGCACGACGCCCCCGTCGCGTGCACCGCCGACAACACCCCCTGCACCCCCGCCTGACGCCCCCACCCTTCTCCCCCTCCCCTTTTACCCCGTTGATCATGAAGTTAGGCCGCGGACTTGTCCGCATTGGACGCGGTCAACTTCATGATCGTCGCGTCCGGGGCGGGCGAGTGGGGGCCGCGCTGATTCGGTGGGTGCGGAAATGAGTTGTTGAGCGCATGGGAGCGCTCCCGTAACATCCCTGACGCGGCTGTTAACGCTCACAAAACAATCGCCACCGCCAATGCCAGAGCCGCCGCCCCCGCAGGAGGTCAATTCATGTCCAGATCCAGGTCAGTCAATGCCATATTGGCGTCGGCCGGCGCCGCGCTGCTCGCGTCGGCGTCGGTCGCCGTGGCGCAGCTGCCCGCCGGGGCCGCCGCCGCGGGCTGCTCCGTGAACTACGCGATCTCGTCGCAGTGGCAGGGCGGCTTCGGCGCCAACGTCACCATCACGAACCTCGGCGACCCGGTGTCGAGCTGGACGCTGACGTGGTCGTTCGGCGCCGGGCAGACGGTGACCCAGTCGTGGAACACGAGCCTGACCCAGAGCGGGTCCGCGGTCACCGCGCGCAACGTCGACTACAACGGGTCGATCCCGACGAACGGCAACACGTCGTTCGGCTTCAACGGCTCCTGGACCAGCAGCAACCCGGTGCCGACCAGCTTCGCGCTCAACGGCGTGACCTGCACCGGCGGCACCACGCCGACCGGCGGCCCGACCGGCTCACCCACCACCGCGCCACCCACCACGGCACCGCCGACCACGGCGCCACCCACGACGCCGCCGCCGGGCAACACCTGCAGTCTCCCGTCGTCGTACCGGTGGTCCTCGACCGGCGCGTTGGCGCAGCCGCGGTCGGGCTGGGTGTCGTTGAAGGACTTCACGGTGGTGCCCTACAACGGGCAGCACCTGGTCTACGCCACCACCCACGACACCGGCACGAGGTGGGGGTCGATGAACTTCGGTCTGTTCTCGAACTGGTCGCAGATGGCGTCGGCCAGCCAGAACGCGATGTCGTCGGGGACCGTGGCGCCGACGTTGTTCTACTTCGCGCCGCGCAACATCTGGGTCCTGGCGTACCAGTGGGGACCGACCGCGTTCTCCTACCGCACCTCCAACGACCCCACCAACCCCAACGGGTGGTCGTCGGCGCAGCCGCTGTTCACCGGCAGCATCTCCGGCTCCGGCACCGGCCCGATCGACCAGACGCTGATCGCCGACGACCAGAACATGTACCTGTTCTTCGCCGGTGACAACGGCAAGATCTACCGCTCCAGCATGCCGATCGGGAACTTCCCCGGCAGCTTCGGCTCCAACTACACCACCATCATGTCCGACAGCACGAACAACCTGTTCGAAGCCGTGCAGGTCTACAAGCTGCAGGGCCAGACCCGCTACCTGATGATCGTCGAGGCCATCGGCTCGCAGGGCCGCTACTTCCGCTCGTTCACCGCCACCAGCCTGAACGGATCGTGGACGCCGCAGGCGGCCACCGAGTCCAACCCGTTCGCCGGCAAGGCCAACAGCGGCGCCACCTGGACCAACGACATCAGCCACGGCGAACTCATCCGCACCACCGCGGACCAGACCTTCACCGTCGACCCCTGCAACCTCCAACTGCTCTACCAGGGCCGCTCCCCCAACTCCGGCGGCGACTACGGCCTCCTGCCCTACCGCCCCGGACTGCTCACCCTCCAGCGCTGAGCCGGACCGTCCAGGAAGGAAGGTCGCATGAGAAGGCACAGAACGACCCGTACCGCGGTGTTGTCGGCCGGCGCGGTCCTGCTGGCGTCCACCGCGATGGCCGCGGCGCTGCCGGCCGGAGCGGCAGCCGCCGGATGCGCGGTCACCTACGCCGTGTCGTCGCAGTGGCAGGGCGGCTTCGGCGCGAACGTGACGGTCACCAACCTCGGTGACCCGGTCAACGGCTGGACGCTCACCTGGTCCTACGCCGCCGGCCAGACCGTCACCCAGGCGTGGAACGCCACAGTTACCCAGAGCGGAGCGGCGGTGACCGCCCGCAACGTCGACTACAACGGGTCCATCCCCACGAACGGCAGCACGTCGTTCGGGTTCAACGGGGCCTGGACCAGCAGCAACCCCGCGCCGACGAGCTTCGCGCTCAACGGGGTGACCTGCACCGGCGGCACGACGCCCACGTCGCCGTCCACCTCGCCGTCCACGTCACCGACGAGTTCGCCGACCACCTCGCCCAGCACCCCGCCGCCGACCGGGGCGGCGGACATCACCGTCAACACCGCCAGCCGCTACCAGACGATCGACGGGTTCGGCGCCGCCGTGTCGATCTGGGGCGGCGCCTGGTCGACGGCCGAGACGCAGACGCTCGTCGGGCTCGGCCCCAACCAGCTCGGCCTGTCCATCGTGCGTACCGGCATCTCGCCGGTGTCCGGCGAGTGGGGCACCCAGGTCAGCGCGCTGCGCACGGCGAAGTCGTACGGGTCGAACGTGAAGATCATGGCGTCGCCGTGGACCGCCCCGGCGGCCTGGAAGACGAACAACAGCCGGATCAACGGTGGCAAGCTGCGCACCGACTACTACGACGACTACGCCAACCACCTCAACAGCTACGTCCAGTACATGCGCAACCAGGGTGTGACGATCGACGTCACGTCCGTGCAGAACGAGCCGGACTGGCACCCTGACTACGACTCGATGGACTGGAGCGGCACCGAACTCCAGACCTTCGTGCGGGAGCAGGGCGCCAAGGTGCAGAACACCAAGCTGATGGTCGCCGAGGCGGTGAACCTGAACTACGGCTACACCGACCCGACGCTCAACGACGCGGCCGCCCGCAACAACATCGGCTACATCGGCGGACACCTCTACGGCACCGAGGCGTCCGGCCGGCTGAAGCCGTACACGCTGGCGCAGCAGTACAACAAGCCGGTGTGGATGACCGAGTGGAACCTGCACGAGGCCGACGGCGGCGGCTCTAACATCTGGGGCAACCCGGCCAACGCCGCCGCGTGGAACGAGACGCTCGACGACATCATGCGCACCGTGCACAAGTCGATGGAGTCGAACTGGAGCGCGTACGTCTGGTGGTACGGCAAGCGCTACTACTCGTTCATCGGTGACGGCGAGTCCGCGTACGGCACCGTGGCGGGCGCGCCGCTCAAGCGCGGGTACGCGTTCTCGCAGTACGCGAAGTACGTGCGTCCCGGCTACCAGCGGGTCGCCCTGACCAAGAGCTCCAAGGCGTCGCCGCTGGAGGTGACGGCCTATCAGGGCGACGGGAAGGTCACGCTGGTGATCCTCAACCGGTCCACCAGCGCGGTGAACAACGCGATCATCCAGGCGCCGCAGAACGTCAGCCGGGCGGAGTACGTGGCCACGTCGCAGAACGCGAGCGCGGCGAGCCAGCCGGTCGGCGTGAACGGCAACCAGGTCACCGTGAACGTCGGCGCGCGGAGCATCTCCACCGTCGTGCTCACCCTCTGACCGGGGACACGCAACAAGGGCGGGGGCGGCCGGATCGGCCGCCCCCGCTCGTGTGTGACGTGCTAGCTGGCGTACGTCTCGAACTCGCCGACTCTCGGCGTACCGCTGGAGCTGTTGATCTTGAAGTTGATCTTCTTCAGCGAGGTCGCACCGAAGGTGATCTGGCCGGCCCCGCTGCCGGAGGCCAGCACCGCGCCGGTGTCGTTGTTGACGAGCTGCCACGACCCGATCGAGCCCGAGGTGCCGGACGGCTCGCGGATGACCACGCGGGACACGGTGGTGGCCGAGCCCCACTTGATCGAGACCGTGCCGGTCGACCCGGACGGCGACCAGTACGTGCTCAGGTTGCCGTCGCGCACGTTGCCGTAGCTGGTGCCGTCGGCCTTGCTGGACCCGTCCGCGCCGGCACCGGAGACGAGGCTCAGGTTGGTCCCGCCGGACGGCGGCGGGGTGGTCGTCCCGGGCGGCGGCGTGGTCGGTGCGGGCGTGGTCGGCCCCGGCGTCGTCGGCGCCGGGGACTGCGGCGTGCAGTTGCCGTCGGACACCCGCAGGCCGGTGTTCGCGCCCGCCGTCTGCCGCACGATGTCCGGCACACAGCTCGCCGCGTCGAGCCGGTACGAGTACGGGACGCTCACGGTGGTCGTCGACGTCACGTTCGGCCCCGCCGGGTAGTTGTCGGTCCCGGGCGAGGACCAGGTCACGTTGTCGAAGATGTTGCCGCCGACCTGCCAGGTACCGCGCTCGCTGGTGTAGAACGTGCCGAGCACGTCCTTGGAGTTGCGGAAGTAGTTGTTGTCCACCTTGGCCCGTGCGCCGGCCCGGGAGTTGATGCCCGACTCGTGCAGCCCGTTGTAGTGGTTGTTGAACATGTGGGCGATCCCGCCGCGCAGCAGCGGCGTACGGGAGTCGATGTTCTCGTACAGGTTGTGCTCGAACGTGATGTAGCCGTTGCCGCGGTCGCTCTCACTCGATCCGATCAGGCCACCGCGGCCGGAGTTGCGCAGGATGCTGTACGACAGCGTCACGTACTGGGTGTCGTCCTTCATGTCGAACAGGCCGTCGTAGCCCTCCGACTCCCCGCCGGACGCCTCCAGCGTCACGTGGTCGACCCAGACGTTACGGACGCTGCTCTCCATGCCGATCGCGTCACCACCGTTGGAGGTGGGCGAGCCGGACTTCTTGACGTTGCGCACCGTCACGTTGCGGATGATGATGTTGCGGGAGTCGCGGATGTGGATGCCGAGCTGGTCGAAGACGGCGCCGCTGCCCACCCCGATGATGGTGACGTTGCTGATCTGCTTCAGCTCGATCACGCCGTCGGCGGTGTTGCAGCTCGATCCGGAGACCTTGCTGGTGTTGCCGTGGTTGATGGTCCCGGTCACCTCGATGATGATCGGGGTGCTGCTGCTGGCCCGGCCGCAGAGCGCGGCGTGGATGGCGGTGCCGGTGGTGGCGCGTACGGTCTGCCCGCCCGCGCCGCCGGTCGTGCCGCCGTTCTGGGTGGCGTAGCCGGTGGCGCTGCCGGCCGCCGCCGACGCCTGCGGGGACGGCAGCGCCACGGCGACGGCGATACCGACGACCGCCGTGGCCAGTGCCGCGTGGAGTCGCAGCGCGACTGGTCTTCTCATGTCGCCTCATTCCTTTTTCGAGCACGCGGGAATTGCCGCCGAGCCGCGGCAGCAACCGAATGGGAATAGTGCGGAGCCGCGACGCGATCAGGCGCGTCGCCGGCGGATGTCGTTCATCTGCGATGCCCGGGCCGCAAACGAAACATCGATGTAACGCGATCGTATGAAAGCGCTTTCGCTCAGGGCAAGAGGTAGCGTTTGCAGGTTTTTTGCACTGCTCAGGGCGGCCGGACGCCGGGGACGCCACCTTGACGGGCGGCGAGATCGATGGTTGCCTGCACCTCACCCTCGCATCGACGTCCGTCTAACTCTGCCCCCACGAGGAGCGCCATGTCCCGATCCCGCAGGACCCGCACCCCGGCGGTCGTCGCCGGCGCAGTCGCCGCCGTCCTGGCCGCCTCCCCGGCCCCCGCCGCGCCCCTGGCGGCACCGGCCACCGGCAACACCTGGAGCGCCGACCTGGCCGGAGTCGACTCCGACGACGTCAACGTCCACTGGACCGGCACGGAACTGCGCCTCGCCGACCCGGCGCACCGGCCCGCGGCCCGGCGCGGCATCGCGGCCGAGGGCACGCTCCTCGTCGCGCCGCATTCACTCGCCGCACCGGCCAACCGGGTCCGGGCCGACGTCGTCGCAGTCCCCGCCCGCGACGGCGCCGTCGAGGTGGCGGCGCGCGGCTGGCGATCGGGCGCGTGGACCGAATGGCGGGCCGTGACCGGCGCCGCCGTCTTCGACCAGCCGGTCACCCGGGTGCAGATCCGGGTGGTCCTCACCGCCGACCGGCCGTCCGCCGCGCCTAGCCTGCGCACGCTCCGGCTCACCGCCGACTCGGTCGCCGCCGTCACGGCCGCCACGCCCGGCCTCACCTACCGGGTGTACGCCACCCGCGAGGGCCTGGTCGGCGGCACCACCGCCAACGGGCACGTGATCGTCTCCCGGGACCACTTCGTCGCGCTGCCCTCGTTCCGCGGACTCGCGCCGAAGAACACCGGCGACTACACCGTGCGGGTCTGCACCACGACCCGCAGCCGCTGCGAGTACGCGCCGGTCTGGGACGTCGGACCGTGGAACACCAAGGACGACTACTGGAACCCCAGCAGCACCCGGGAGATGTGGAAGGACCTGCCGCAGGGCCGGCCCGAGGCGCAGGCGGCGTACCAGAGCGGCTACAACGGCGGGCGGGACCAGTTCGGACGGGTGGTAGGCAGCCCGGCCGGCATCGACCTCGCCGACGGCACGTTCTGGGACGGCCTGCTGCTGACCGACAACGCCTGGGTCGACGTCGCCTACCTCTGGACCGGCACCGGCACGCGCGGTCGCATCGGCAGCGGGCCGCTCAACATCCGCTCCGGTCCCAGCACGAGCAACCCGGTCGTCGGGCTGGCCGCCACGTACGCCGACGTGCCGATCGAGTGCTCGGTCAGCGGCCAGTCGGTGAGCGGCCCGTACCGGACCACCACCCAGTGGAACCGCCTCGCGTCAGGACACTTCGTCAGCCACGCGTACGTCTCCAGCGTGACCGGCACCATCGCGCCCTGCTGAGGGCGACCGGCCCGGGGCGCGCGACGGTGTCGCGCCGCCCCGGGTGCGCTGGATGAGCACGACGCAGGCGAGCACCGCGCCCGCCGCCACGAGCGCGCCGGGCGTGACCGCCTCGCCGAGCAGCAGTGCCGACCAGATCAGCGTGAGCACCGGCTGGACGAGCTGGATCTGGCCGACCTTGGCGATGCCGCCCCGGGCCAGCCCGGCGTACCAGGCGAAGAAGCCGAGGAACATCGACACCACTGTGAGGTAGCCGAACCCGGCCCAGGCGGCGATGCCGCCGTGCGGCGGGTGGACGAAAGCGGCAACCGCCGTGACCGGCACGATGACCGGGAGCGACAGCAGCAACGCCCAGCAGATCGTGCGGGCGCCGCCGAGTTCGCGGGCCAGCCGGCCGCCCTCGGCGTACCCGAGTCCGCAGAGCACCACGGCGGCGAGCAGGTACAGGTCGGCGGGCGCCAGCGTCCCGCGGATCGAGCCGCCGGCGGCGAGGAACGCGAGCACCAGCGCCAGTCCGGCGATGCTGGCGATCCAGAACAGCGGCGGCGGCCGTTCCCCGGCCCGCAGCACCGCGAACACCGCCGTCATGGCGGGCAGCACGGTGACCACCACCGCGCCGTGCGCCGATGTCTGCGTGGTGAGCGCCAGCGAGGTGAACAGCGGGAAGCCGACCACGACGCCGAGCGCGACGATGGACAGCCGTCGCCACTGGTCCCGGGTGGGGCGTGGGGCGCCGGTGAACCGCAGGTAGGCCCACGCGAGCAGCGCCGCGCCGACGGCCCGTCCGAACGCGACGAACCAGGGGTCGAGTGTGTGCACCGCGACGCGGGTGGCCGGCAGCGACATGCTGAAGGCCAGCACGCCCAGCGCGCCGAGGGCGACTCCGCCGCCCGCTCCCACCGTTACCGTCGTTGGTGCAGTAGCGCTACTCTGTGCCGTCATGAATGATGGTAGCGCTATCGAGCGTGTCGTCCGGCATCTGGGTGCGCTGGCGGCGGACGCCGTCCCCGGCACGCGACTGCCGTCGGTACGGGAGCTGACCGCCCACCATCACGTCTCCCCCGTCACCGTCGCCGAGGCGACCCGGCGGCTCGTCGCGGACGGCCTGATCGAGACACGGCCGGGACGTGGCGCGTACGTGTCGAACCGGCGCGCCGACCCACCACGGCCGGACCTGTCGTGGCAGACAGTCGCGCTCGGCTCACGGCGCGACGGCGAGGAGGAGATGCAGGCGCTGCTGGCGCTACCGCCGTCGGGCGCGATTCCGCTGACCGGCGGCTACCTGGACCCGGACCTCCAGCCGGCCGCCGCGCTCGGCGCGGCGCTCGCCCGCGCCGCCCGGCAACCGGCGGCGTGGCAGCGCGGCCCGGTCGAGGGACGCGCCGACCTGCGCGCCTGGTTCGCCCGAGCGGCCGGCGGGGGCCTGCGCGCCGAGGACATGGTGATCTGCCCGGGCGGGCAGGCCGCGCTCTCCACCACGCTGCGGGCGCTCACCACACCTGGCGACACGCTGCTCGTCGAATCCCCCACCTACCTGGGCGCGCTCGCCGCCGCGCGCGCCGCCGGGCTGCGGGTGGTGCCGGTGCCCGCCGACACCGACGGGGTACGCCCCGACCAGCTCGCCGCCGCGTTCGCCCGCACCGGCGCCCGCCTGTTCTACTGCCAGCCGCTGCACGCCAACCCGCACGGCGCGACGCTCTCCCCCGCACGGCGCGCCCAGGTCGCCGAGGCGGTACGCGACGCCGGGGCGTTCCTCATCGAGGACGACTACGCCCGCGACCTCACCATCGACGGGGAGGCCCCGCCACCGCTGGCCGCCGACGACCCCGACGGGCACGTCGTCTACCTGCGCTCACTGACCAAACCGGCAGCGCCCGGCCTGCGCATCGCCGCGCTCGGGGCGCGCGGGCCGGCCGGAGCCCGGCTGCGCGCCGCCCGCCTGCTCGACGACCTGTTCGTCGCCGGGCCGCTGCAACAGGCGGCGCTGGAGTTCCTGACCGCGCCCGCCTGGGACCGGCACCGCCGCAGCCTGCGCGGACAACTGCGGGCCCGCCGGGAGGCGCTGCTCGCCGCGCTTGACCGGCATCTGCCGCAGCTGGCGCCGCGCGACGTCCCGCGCGGCGGCCTGCACCTGTGGGTACGCCTGCCCGACAACACCGACGACGTAACGGTGACCACGGCTGCCGCGGCAGCGGGGGTGACCGTCTTCCCCGGCCGCCCCTGGTACGCCGCAGAACCCCCCGCCCCGCACCTGCGCCTCACGTACGCCGCCGCCCCACCCGAGCAGATGGACGAGGCGATCCGCCGCCTCTCCACCGCCCTCCCCCACTGACCGCAGCGGCCCTACCCCGTTACCTTTTTGATCGTCCCCAGCCGGGGACCCTCGGTTGCCCGGCCCGGTATGACTTCCTGCCCCTGTCGTTTCGATGATCCGGGGGGTGTTGTCGCCGGGTCGGGTGGCGTTGGCGGACCGCTGATAGGGACACGGCCACCCGTGTTGGGGTAGGTCTCTTCGTAACGTGGCTGCCGGCAGTCCGACGCTCAGACCAGCGGCCGAGGCCACGATGAGATACGTGGAGGCAGGTGCGGTGCACGACGGATACGGCGTCTACCTCGGCTTGGACGTCGGCAAAGAGGGTCACCACGCGGTCGGGTTAGCTCCTGGCGGAAAGCGGCTGCATGACGCGGCGCTGCCGAACACCGAGGCCCGCCTGCGGCAGCTGTTCGACAAGCTGGCCCGCCACGGCACGGTCTTGGTGGTGGTCGACCAGCCGGCCTCGATCGGCGCCTTGCCGGTAGCGGTGGCTCGGGCGTGTGGTCATCAGGTTGCTTACCTGCCCGGCCTGGCGATGCGGCGCATCGCTGATCTGCATCCGGGTGCGGCGAAGACCGACGCCCGCGATGCCTACGTCATCGCTGATGCCGCCCGCACCCTGCCCCACACGTTGCGACGGGTCGACGTCGGCGACGAGGCCCTGGCCGAGCTGGAAGTCCTGGTCGGCTTCGATGACGACCTCGCTGGCGAAGCCACCCGCGTGTCCAACCGGATCCGTGGCTTGCTGACGCAGATCCATCCCGCTCTGGAACGAGTCCTCGGCCCCAAGGTCCACCACAAGGCGGTCCTTGAACTGCTGTCCCGCTGCGGTGGCCCCGTCGGACTGCGCAAGGCCGGCCGCCGCAAGCTGCTCTCGATCGTCGCCGTCCACGCACCACGCATGGGCGAACGACTGGTCGAGCAGATCATGACCGCCCTCGACGAGCAGACCGTCACCGTCCCCGGCACCCAGGCGGCGGAGACGATCCTGCCCCGCCTCGCCGACAGCCTCCGCGATGTCCTGCGCCAGCGCGGCCAAGTCGCCGGCGAGGTCGAGAGGATCCTCGATGCTCACCCTCTCGCCCCGGTCCTGACCTCGATGCCAGGCATCGGCGTCAGGACCGCCGCCCGGATCCTGCTCGAAGTCGGTGACGGCACCGCGTTCCCCACCCCCGGCCACCTCGCCGCCTACGCCGGCCTGGCCCCCATCACCCGACGATCCGGCAGCAGCATCCGCGGCGAGCATCCGCCCCGAGGCGGGAACAAGAACCTCAAACGCGCCTTCTTCCTCGCCGCCTTCGCCGCCCTAGCCGACCCCGTGAGCAGGGCCTACTACGACCGCAAACGCGCCGAAGGCAAACGCCACAACGCCGCCCTCATCTGCCTCGCCCGACGCCGCTGCGACGTCCTATACGCCATGCTCCGCGACAAGATCCCCTACCAACCACGCCCCACCAGCCCCGTCCCCGCTTGACCAAACCCATAGGGACACCCCCCCGTCGATCTTGGACTTGTGGTGCCACAGCTTGTCGGCTTCGCCCCGCTATCAGAGGCGCCACAACTCCAAGATCGACGCGCCGCCCCGCAGCCCCCGCGATCTTGCACTTTGGCACCCCCCATACCAGGAGCAATCCGGCATCGCGGGGGCCGAAAGTGCAAGATCGCGGGGGTGGGAGAGGCCGCGAGGTTAGTTGCGGGTGATCGTGAACGTACTTGTGGTGTTCTTGATGTCCTGGGCGTTGTCGGTCAGGCGGAGGTTGGTGAAGGTGGCCGCGCCGACCGCGGGGCCCTGACCTGCCTCGGGCATCTCGTTGACCCAGATACCGAAGCCGGACTTCGCATCGAACGCGTCACCGCTGCGCCGCGCGCCGGAGATCGACACGTTCGTCAGGACCGTGTCGGTGATCGGGTTCTCCGGCTGGCTGCCGTTGTACTTGGTCTGGAACATGATCCCCGAGTACGTCGGATCGACGATGTCCACGTCGCTCACCCGGATGCCACGGAACTCCTTCGACGCGGAGAACAACCACATCGCCGGGAACGTCTGCGCGCCCCAGAAGTGCCCGCCGGAGCGGATCAGCGAGATGTTCTCGAACCGGGTGGGCGGGCTGGCGCCGAACCCGACGAACGGGTAGCCGAAGTCCAGCGAGCTGATCGTGATGCCCGAGTACGTGAGCTGGTCGGCGATGTACAGGTTGCGGAACACGTTGTCGTAGCCGCCGTACACCGCCAGCCCGGCTGCCCGCCAGGTCAGCGTGGCGGTCAGGTTCTCGAACACGTTGCCGTGGTTGCCGCCTGAGCCACCCTGGTCGGTGGCGGAGAACAACGCGAACGCGTCGTCGCCGTTGGAGCGGCCCTCCGAGTTGGTGACCAGGTTGTTCGTGCTGCCGTTGGTCATGTTCACCGCGTCGGCGAAGGTGTTGCGGAACCGGCTGTCCCGGATGGTCAGCCCGTCCACGCTCACCCCCCAGTACGCGCACACGGTGTGCTCGACCCAGACGCTGTCCAGCGTCAGGTCGTCCACGTCCTTCAGTTCGCCCCACACCTTGCCGGGACCGTCGATCCGGTTGGTGTAGTTGCCGAAGAACGCCAGGTGGGCGAAGGTCGAGCCGCTGGCCGAGGACTCGACCCGGAAACCGGCGTCGGTGTTCTGCTGGTTGCGCGGCGTCTGGAAGCGGGTGTACCACATGCCGGCGCCGACGACCTGCACCGCCTTGCCGTACACCTGGAACTTCTGCGCCGTCTCGTACGTGCCGGCGGGCAGGTAGACGCCGACCAGCGTGCCGGTGGTGTCCATCCGTACCGCGTCGAGCGCGTTCTGCACGTCGGCGTGGCTGAACCCGGTCGGCACCTTGTAGCGGGCCGGGTCGGGGTTGGCGCGCGGCGACACCAGTTCGGTGTCGACGAAGTCGATCGCGTACGTGGTGCTGTTCGCCGGGTCCTTCTGGAGCCGGATCCGGCTGCCTGCCGGGACCGTGGTGTCGAGCAGCACGTTCGCCTCGTCGTACAGGTGCCGGGGCGCGCCCGCGCTCGGCGAGTCGCTGGGACCGGCCTCGGCGCCGTAGAGCCAGATGTGCTTCGAGGTGAGGCTCATCGGCTTGTGCAGCACACCGTTGACGTACACGTTGATCGTCGAGTCGATCCCGCCGCCGCCCGGCGCGTCCGGGATGGAGTAGCGGGCCACCAGGGCGTTCGCGGCCGAGCGGGTGGTCCACTCGACGTACGCGCCGGTGGTGTTGAGCGTGACCGCGCGACGCCCGGACGCCTCCCCGGCGAGGTCGCCGATGGTGCGGTTCGGGCCGATGACCTGCGCGCCGCCTCCGGTCGTGCCGTCCTCGGCCTCGTACGCGTCGTACGGCAGGTTCGCCCCGCGGCCGACGAACAGCGCTCGGTCGCTGGTGTTGTTCTGCCGCTTCACCGGCAGCTCGTTGCCGTCGTCGGCGAGCACCACCCGCACCGTGTACCGGCCGTTGGCGGCGGTCCACGTGCCGAGCGACACCGGTCCGGCGGTGGCACCGGCCGCGATCGTGCCGCTGTACGAGCCGGTGAGCGTGCGGACCACCGCGCCGGACTGGTCGCGCACCGTCAGCGTGATGCCGTGCGCGCCGCTCGCCGACGCGATGGTGCCCTGGTTGCGCAGCGTCACCGCGAAGGAGACGGTGGCGCCGGCGCTCGGCGTGCCGGGTGACCAGGTGACGGCGGAGGCGACCAGGTCGGAGCTGGCGACCGGGCTGACGGTCAGCGGGGTCGGGCTGGTGTGGGAGTTGTTCGCCTCGTTCTGCTCGATCACCGCGTTCGACTCGTCGACCTTCGCGGTGAGCTGGTAGCTGCCGGCGTCGCGTACGCCGATGGTGGCCGAGACGGTGCTCGACGCGCCCGCGGCGAGCGCGCCGACGGCGGCGGTGCCGACCTTCGTCGTACCCAGGTAGAGGTTGACGTCGGTGGCGGCGGAGGCCGCGGTGCCGGCGTTGCGCACGGTGGCGGACAGCGTGATCGCGTCGGTCTCCACCGGCGCGGACGGCGACGCGGTGACCGCTGTGACGGTGAGGTCCGGGTTCGGCGCCGGGACGCCGATGACCTGAAGTTCGGCGACCTGGCCGTTGGCGGAACCGGAGTTCGCGGTGAACTGGAGCCGGACGTCAGCGGCGGTCGCGGAGACCGGGACGGTCACCGTGTTGGCGCTGGCCGGGTTGAAGGAGTACGTGGCGGAGCCGACCAGGCTGGTGAACCCGGACGCGGACTGCTCCCGGCCGAGCACCTGGAACGTCTGGGTGCGCGCGCCCCACGCCGGGTCCGGGTTGAGCTTCACCACGACGGCGCTGATCGCGGCGTTGGCGCCGAGCGCGACGGTGAGCGTGCTCGGGTACGCGCCGGGCCCGCCCTCCCAGTACGTGGTGACGTCGTTGTCGACGGCGTTGGCGGCGGCGAACACGTGCACCATCGACGACGCGGTGGCGGGCTTGCCGACCGCCAGGTTCGTGCCGCCGGTGCTGCTGCCGGTACGGGTGACGGTGTTGCTGTTCGCCGACACGTTCCCGGCGGCGTCGCGGGCCCGCACGTGGTACGAGACGGTCGCGCTGTCCGGCTGGCTGTCCGTGTAGGTGAGCGTGGATCCGCTGACCGTGGTGCGCAGCGAGCCGTTGGCGTACACCTCGTAGCCGGTGACGCCCACGTTGTCCGTGGACGCGGTCCAGGTCAGCCGGATCTGCCCGCTCGCCGGCTGGGTGTAGGCCAGGTTGCCGGGCGCGGTGGGCGCGACCGTGTCCCCGGTGTTGCCGGTGCGGGTGACCGTGTTGCTGTTCGCCGACACGTTTCCGGCCGCGTCCCGCGCCCGCACGTAGTAGGAGACGGTGGTCCCGGCGGGCTGGGTGTCGGTGTACGTCAGCGTGGTGCCGCCGACGGTGGTGCGCAGCACGCCGTTGGCGTACACGTCGTAGCCGGTGACGCCCACGTTGTCGGTGGACGCGGTCCAGGTCAGCCGCACCTGGTCGGTGGCGGGCTCGGTGAACGCGAGGTTGCCGGGCGCGCTCGGCGCCTGGGTGTCGCCGGTGACCGGGCCGTAGACCTCCAGCTCGCCGAGCTGCCCGGCGGGCCAGGCGCTGTTCGCGGTGAACAGCAGCCGCACGTACCGGGTGGACGCGGTGGGCACGGTGACCGTCACGGTGTTGCCGCCGCCCGGGTCGAACGCGTACGCGGCGGAGGCGACGAGCGTCCCGAACGTGGAGCCGTTCGTGCTGCCCTGCACGGTGATCGTCTGGGTGCGCGCGCCCCAGCCGGCCGGCAGCCGCAGCACCAGCCGGTTGACGCTGGTGGCGGCGCCCAGGTCGGCCTGGATCCACTGCGGGAACGCGTTGTTCGGGCTCTCCCAGTAGGTGCCGGCGTTGCCGTCGTTGGCGTTGCCCGCGCCGTACACGTCGGCGTGACCGCTCTCGGTCATGGTCCGGCCGAGCGCCAGGTTGGTCGAGGAGGTGGCCGCGCCGTACACCTCCAGCTCGGCGAGCTGAGCGGCGGCCCAGCCGGTGTTCGCGGTGATCACGACCCGCAGGTAGCGGGCGTCGGTGGCGGTGAAGCCGAGCGTCACGGTGTTGGCGGCGGCCGGGCTGAACGTCCGGGCGGCGGACGCGACGACAGTGGTGAAGCCGCTGCCGTCGGCGCTGGCCTGCACGGACAGCGTCTGGTTGCGGGCCTCCCAGGCGGCAGGGAGCTTCAGCACGACCTGGTCGACGGCGCGGCTGGTGCCGAGGTCGACCTGGGCCCACTGGGGCAGCGCGCCGCTGCTCTCCCAGTAGCTGCCCTGGTTGCCGTCGGTCAGGTTGGCCGCGACGTAGGGGCCGTTGACGCTGCTGGCGGTGGCGGTGCGCCCGGCGGCGAGGTTCGGGCCGCCGGCGGCGAGGGCCGGTGGGGCGGGGGCCGCGGTGACGACCAGGCCGACCGCGGCGAGCACCGCGACGATTCCGGTACGGAGTCTGGACATGGTGGACGGACACCTTCTTCCCGGGGGAGGTGGAGAGGCGTTCGGGGGTGGGGGTGCGGTGGCGCGGCGGGGACCGGGGCGGCCCCCGCCGCGCCGGGTCAGGAGGCGTACACCTCGAACTCGGACAGCTGGCCGGCCGGCCAGCCGGTGTTGCCGGTGAACGTCAGCCGCACGAAGCGGCGGTCACCGGCGGGCAGCGCGATCGACACGCTGTTGCCGCCCGCCGGGTCGAACGTGTAGCCCGCCGCCGCCTTCAGCGTCGAGAACGACGAGCCGTCGGTGGAGCCGAGCACCGCCACGGTCTGGGTACGGGTCTGCCAGGCCGCCGACGGGGGCAGTTTCAGCACCACCCGGGCGACCGGCCGGGCGCTGCCCAGGTCGACCGTCACCGACTGGGGGAAGGCGTTGTTGGCGCTCTCCCAGTAGGAGTTCGCGTCGCCGTCGACGGTGTTGGCGGCGCCGTACACGTCGGCGTGGCTGGTCTCCGCGACCGGCCGGCCCGCCGCCAGGTTGCCGGTCGGTGGCGCGGTGGTGGGCGGCGGGGTCGTGGTGGGCGGCGGTGTGGTGGTGCCGCCGCCGTACACCTCCAGCTCGGCGAGCTGGCCCGCCGGCCAGCCGGTGTTGCCGGTGACGGTGACCCGGACGAACCGCCGGTCGCCGGACGGCAGCGCGATCGACACGGTGTTGCCGACGGCCGGGTCGAAGACGCGGCCCGCCGACGCGGCGAGCGTCGTGTACGAGGAGCCGTCGGTGGAGCCGAGCACGGACAGCGTCTGGGTGCGCCGTTCCCAGCCGGGCGGGAGCTTCAGCACCACCCGGTCGACGGTGCGGGACGTGCCGAGGTCGACGGTGAGCGACTGCGGGAACGCGTTGTTGGCGCTCTCCCAGTAGCTGGCCGGGTTGCCGTCGACGGCGTTGCCGGCGGCGTACGTCTGGGTGGTGCTGGTGGCTGTCGCCGGGCGGCCCAGGGCCAGGTTCCCGCCGGCCGGCGGCGGTGTGGTCGGCGGCGCGGTGGTCGGCGGGGCCGTCGTCGGCGCTGCCGTGGTCGGCGCCGGGCTGGTCGGCGGCGGGCTGGACGGTCCGTTGCCCCACTGCGGCTGCGGCCACGGCCCGCAGTACGGGGTGGGCGTGTACCAGCCGGAGTTGCCGGCGCCCTGGGTGATCTGGAAGCCGCTGCCGACGCAGTTGTGGATGGGGTTCGACTGCGCGATGCCGGTGGCCCGCACGTTTGTGAACCGGACCTGGCTGGGCGCCTGCACCTGGAGCGCGTACGTGCCAGCACCGTCGATGCGGACGTTGTCGAACGAGATGCCGCTGGTCTGCCCCTCGATCCAGTGCAGCGCCGCGTACGAGCTGTCCAGGATGTCGGTGTCGGTGACGTTGATCGCGGCGCCCTGGATCGGCTCGTTGAGCGCGGAGAACCAGATCGCGCCCACGCCGAACTGCCAGTTGTAGTCGGAGTTGCCGTTGCGGATCAGCGTGTTGCGGGCCACCGTGATCGTGCCGGCCACGGCGGTCGGTCCGGTGACGCCCGGATAGCGGTTCGCCACGTGGATGCCGCCGCCGTTGGTGACCGAGTCGGCGGTGACGTTGTCGGCGATGGTGATGTCCCGCCCGCCGTACGTGACCAGGTGGTTGGCCAGGATCGTCACGCCGATGGTGTTGCGGGTGAAGGAGTTGCCGACGTTCGGCACGCTCTGCGCCCACATGGCCAGCGCGTCGTCACCGGTGTTGCGGACGAACGTGTTGGTGACTGTGGAGTTGGTGACGCCCCAGTGGAAGTTCACCCCGTCGGCGGTCTGGTCGAGGATGCGGCTGTTGCGGATGGTGAAGTTGTCCATCGGCCCGTCCATCCAGGCGCCGACCTTGGTGTGCTGCAACCACAGGTTGTCCACCACCGAGTTGCTCATCGCGCCGCCGATGGCGTTGACCTGGTCCTCGTCGACGCGTTCCCGGATGTCGCCGATGATGGCGAAGTCCCGCAGCGTGACGTTGCGGCTGGGCCCACCGGCCTCGTGCGACCGGATCTCGCCGGAGTAGCCGCCGCCCGGCACGTACTTGCCGTAGATGCCGGCGGCACGTTTACGGTCGGTGGGGTGCCGGCCGCCGAGCACCGAGTACCAGGGCCCGGCGCCGCGCAGCGTCACGCCGTCGACCACCACGTGGTCCCAGAGCGTGAACGTGCCGGCCGGGATCCACACCGCCCGGCCCTGCGCCTTGCCGGCGTCCACCGCGGCCTGGAACTTCGCCGTCGAGTCGGTGGCTCCGGTCGGGTCGGCGCCGAAGTCGGTCACCACGTCCAGCACGCCGGACGGCTTGGTGATCTGCGCGCCGACCAGCTCGAAGTCGGCCAGGTCGATGGTGAACGTGGGTGACTGGGCGGTCGAGGACACCTGGAGGCGGATCTTCGTGCCGGCCGGGTACGTGGTGCCGAACATGGTGCGGGTCTCGTCGTAGAAGTGGTGCGGGTTGGTGTCGCCCGGGTTGTTGTTGAACGGGTAGCCGCCGTAGTACCAGCCGTACCGGGAGGTGACCGGCACCGCCTTGACCAGGGTGCCGTTGGCGCGCAGGTCGATGGTGGCGTCGCGGCCGGTGCCGGCGGCGTTGTCCGGCAGGCTGTACCGGAACGTGACCGCGTTGGCGGGGGCGGTGAGCGTGAACTCGACGTACTCGCCGACGGCGTCGAGCGTGACCGCCTCCCGGCCGGACGCCTCGGACGGCAGCGTGCCGTAGCGCCGGTCTGGGCCGATCTTCGTGCCGTTGTGGGTGGCCTGTTCGGCTTCCTGCTCGCGGAACGGCACGGTGGCGCCGCGTCCGGTGATGTCGAACGGGGACAGTCCGGCGGCGTACGCCGGGGTGGCGGTCGTGGTGAGCGCCACGACGACGAGTGTCGAGGCGGCGAGCGCGGCGGCGGCGAGGGCGGCCACGCCGGTGCTGCGGTGGCGGTGCGCGGTGCGGTGCTCGGCCATGCGGGGTGTGCTCCCTTTCGTCGGTGGCCAGATCCCCCCCGTGCGGCGTTGCCTCTCCTTCCTCCTCCCCAGGTGTGCGGCGTCTGTGGCGGCCGGGACGGGCCGCCGGGTGGTTCGGCGGCGCCGGCGGCGGGACGGGGCCGCCGGCGCCGCGGTCAGGCCGATCGGGTACGCAGCCAGACCGCGGTGTCCGGTGGCAGCCGGTCGTCGTCGAGTGGGCCGCTGGCGAGCAGCAGCTCGTCGTGCGCGGGCAGCGGCACGGCGGCGCCGCCGAGGTTGACCACGCAGGTGAAGCCGGGTTCGCGGGCGAACGCGAGCACGCCGTCCGGTGCGGGCAGCCAGGTCAGCGTGCCGTCGCCGAGCGCGGGTTCGGCGCGGCGCAGCGTCAGCGCGGCCCGGTACAGCTCCAGCATCGAGTGCGGGTCGCCGGTCTGGGCGCGGACCGTGCGGTCCTTCCAGTCGGCCGGTTGCGGCAGCCACGGCGCGGCGGACGCGCCGTCGGGGCTGAACCCGAACGGCGGGGTGTCGCCCTGCCAGGGCAGCGGCACCCGGCACCCGTCGCGGCCGGGGTCGACCCGTCCGGACCGCTCCCACATCGGGTCCTGCCGCAGCTCGTACGGGATGTCCTCGACCTCCCAGAGGCCCAGCTCCTCGCCCTGGTAGACGTAGGCGGCGCCGGGCAGCGCGAGGGACAGCAGCGCGGCGGCGCGGGCCCGGCGGGTGCCCAGTTCCAGGTCGGTGGGGATGCCCTCGCGCTTGGCGGCGAAGCTGAACCGGGTGTCGGCGCGGCCGTACCGGGTGACGTGCCGGGTGACGTCGTGGTTGGACAGCACCCAGGTGGCGGGCGCGCCGACCGGGGCGTGCGCGGCCAGCGTGCCGTCGATGCTCTCCCGCAGCGCGGTGGCGTCCCAGGCGCAGCCGAGGAAGTCGAAGTTGAACGCGGTGTGCAGCTCGTCCGGGCGCAGGTAGTTCGCGAACCGCTGCCGGTCGGGCAGCCACACCTCGCCGACCAGTGCCCGCCCGCCCGGGTACGAGTCGGCGATGCGCCGCCACGCGCGGTACACGTCGTGCACGCCGTCCTGGTCGCGGAACGGGTGCGGCCGGTCCGGGTGGACCTCCGGCAGCGTGCCGTCCTTGACGAGCAGCCCGGCCGAGTCGATGCGGATGCCGTCCACGCCCCGCTCGAACCAGAACCGCAGGATGTCCTCGAACTCTTCGCGGACGCGGGGGTGGTCCCAGTTGAAGTCGGGTTGCTGCGGGGCGAACAGGTGCAGGTACCAGTCGCCGGGAGTGCCGTCCGGATCGGTGGTGCGGGTCCAGGTCGGGCCGCCGAACTCGCCGGTCCAGTCGGTGGGCGGCAGGTCGCCGCCGGGCCCCCGGCCGGGGCGGAACCAGAACAGGTCCCGTTCGGGCGCGCCCGGCCCGCCGGCGAGCGCGGCCCGGAACCACTGGTGCGCGTCGGAGCAGTGGTTGGGCACCACGTCGACGATGCTGCGGATGCCGAGCGCGTGCGCCTCCGCGATCAGCGCCTCCACCTCGGCGAGCGTGCCGAAGACCGGGTCGATGTCGCGGTAGTCGGACACGTCGTAGCCGGCGTCGGCCATCGGCGACGGATACCAGGGGCTGAACCAGATGGCGTCGACACCGAGCGCGGCGAGGTGATCCAGGCGGGACCGGATGCCGGCGACGTCGCCGATCCCGTCGCCGTTGCCGTCGGCGAAACTGCGCGGATAGACCTGGTAGATCACCGCGGAGCGCCACCACGGGCTGTTGTCGGCCATGGACACGGGCACCTGCTTTCTGCGGGGTCGGTTCTGCGGCGGCGGGCTGGGCGGCCGGCTTGCGGCGGGCCGCGGTTCGCCCGGTCAGCCCTTGAGGCCGCCGGTGGTCAGGCCGGACATGATGTTGCGCTGGAAGATCAGGAACAGCACGACGGTGGGGATGGCGGCGATCACCGACGCGGCGATGACCACGTTCATCGGGGTGCCGCCGGCGAAGGCGTAGATGCCGACGCTGACGGTCCGCGTCTCCGGCGACGGCATGACCAGCTTCGGCCAGAGGAAGTCCTTCCAGACCGCCGTCACCGCGAAGATCGCCACCACGCCGAGGATCGGGCGGGACATCGGCAGGACGATGGACCAGAGTGTGCGCAGCGGGGTGGCGCCGTCCATCACGGCGGCGGCCATCAGGTCCTCCGGGATCGAGTCGAAGAACCGTTTCAGCAGGAAGATGTTGAACGCGTTCGCCACCAGCGGCAGCCAGATCGCGAACGGCGAGTCGAGCAGGTTGACGTGCACGATCGGCAGGTCGATCACCGTGACGTACTGCGGGACGATGAGCACCATCGCCGGGATCATCAGCGTCGCCAGCATCATGCCGAGGATCAACCCGCCCAGCACCGGACGCAGCTTCGACAACGCGTACGCGGCGGCGGTGTCGAACACGAGCTGGAACACCACCGCGCCGGTGGCGTAGTAGAACGTGTTGAACAGCAGCTTCGCCAGATCCAGGTTGGTCCAGGCGTCGACGTAGTTACCCGGCTGCGGGTCGCGCGGGAACAGCGTCGGCGGGGTCTGGGCGATCTCCTGGCCGGACTTCAGCGCGCCGGTGACCATCCAGTACAGCGGGCCGAGGAACACCAGCGTGAACCCGGCCACGACCACGGAGAGCACGGCCCAGTAGAGGACGCGGCCGCGACCGCGCCGCATCTGGGCGTGGGAGATGAGGGTACGGGTGGTGCTGTCGGCGGCCATGTCCTAGTCCTGTCTCGCGGTCAGTCGCAGGTAGACGGCGGAGAACCCGGCCAGCACCACCAGCATGATCACGCCGAGCGCGGCGGCGCCGTTGAGGTCGTTCTGGAAGAACCCGTGCTGGTAGATCAGGTACGCCACGGAGGTCGCCGAGTCCTGCGTACCGGCGCCGTTGGCGAGGATCAGCGGCTCGATGAACAGCTGCATGGTGGCGACGATCTGGAGCATCGCCAGCAGCGCCAGGATCAGCCGGGTCTGCGGGATCGTCACGTGCACGATGCGCCGCCACACCCCGGCGCCGTCGATCTCGGCGGCCTCGTACAGCTCGCCGGGGATGTTCTGCAGCGCGGCCAGGTAGATCAGCACGGCGCCGCCCATGTTCATCCAGGTCGACGCGATCACCATGGCCGGCATCGTCATGGTGGGCGACTGCATCCACTCCGACGTGGGCAGTCCCAGCGCGGTGAGGACCGCGTTGAACAGCCCCGCCTCGCTCGGGTCGTAGGCGTAGAACTTGAACAGGAACAGCGCGGACGCCGGCGGCAGCATCACCGGCAGGTAGACGAGCACCCGCAGGTAGCCCTTGGCGTGGCGCAGCTCGTTGAGCAGGATCGCCACGAAGAACGGCACCAGGTAGCCGAGGACGAGCGCCAAACCGGTGAAGACGAACGTGTTCTTCCAGGCGGTCCAGAAGCTCGGATCGGCGATGATCCGGCTGTAGTTGTCCCAGCCGACCCAGGTGGTCTCGCCGCGGCGGGTGCGCTGGAAGCTCATCACGACGCCGCGGACCATCGGGTACCAGGAGAAGACGGCGAAGCAGACGACAGCGCCGATGAGGAACGTGTGCCCGGTGAGGTTGTCCCGGACCTTGCGGCCGAGACCGGCGCGGCGGCCGGCGGTACGCGACGGCGTCGGCGCGACAGGACCGGTACGGCGGGTGGCGCCGGGGGCGGTGGTGAGCGCCAAGGCGACTCCTGCGGTGCTCGGGGAGGTGGGGCCGGTGCGCCGGCCCCACCTCCGGTCGGGTCAGCTGTCGGCGGCCAGCAGCTGGTTGACCTTGTCCTCGGCGGTCTTGAGCAGCGCGTCGATGTTCGCGTTCGGGTTGGTCAGCACCCCGGACATCGCCGCGTCGAGCACCGCGTAGATCGCCTGCGCGTTGCGCGGCTCACCCTTGATCGGCACCGGGTTGGCCTCGAAGACCGCGAAGTTCGTGGTGTCCACGTTGGCGTTCGCCTTGCGCAGCTCCAGTTCCTGCTTCTGCGCGTCGCTGCCGTTCGTGAACAGCAGCGGCTGGGGCAGGCCGACCGGGTAGTTCTGCGGCTTGGCGCGCACGTAGTCGAACTGGCCCTTACCCGGGGTGAGCTTCTGGTAGGCGAGCCACTTCAGGCCGGCCTTGACCTGCTCGGGGCTCAGGCCCTTCTTGAAGAAGTAGCCCTCGCCGCCGCCGAGCGTGGCCTTGGCCGGGCCGTCCTGGCCGGGCAGCGGGCCCATCGCCCAGTCCTGGTACTTGCCCTGGAACTGGCTGACGATCGCCTGGGTCGCGTCCGGCGCGCCGATGAACATGCCGACCTTGCCGGCGCCGGCGTTGGTGAGCAGGTCACCCCACTGGAGCAGCTGCCGGGCACCCATGCTGTTGTCGCCGTAGCGCATGTCCTTGAGGTTCTGCAGGACCTGCTTGCCCATCGCGTTGTTGAAGTCGGCCTTCTTGCCGTCGGCGCTGAGCACCTGCCCGCCCTGCGAGTAGAGCAGCGACGTGAAGTGCCAGCCCCCGGTGTTGCCCGCGCTGTACTCGGCGTACCCGGCTATGCCGTCGCCGAGCGCGGAGATCTTCTTGGCCGCGGCCCGCACCTCCGGCCAGGTCTTCGGCGGGTTGTTCACGTCGAGCCCGGCCCGCTGGAACAGCGCCTTGTTGTAGATCAGGCCCATCGAGTAGTTCTTCACCGGTACGGCGTAGAGCTTGCCGCCGTCGGTGAAGACCTCCTTGAGCGCCGGGTCGACGCTGTCCCAGGTGGGGATGGTGTCCTTCGTGGCGTACTGGCCGATGTCCATCGCCTGGCCGGAGTCCAGCACCTGCTGAAGGTCGGTCATGTAGCCGTAGAACACGTCGGTGACGGTGCCGCCGGCCAGGCGGGCGGTGAAGTCCGGCGGGTTGTTGCACTGCTCGCCGACGCTGACGCTCTTGACGACGATGTCCGGGTTCTGCCGCTGGAACTCGGCGACGTCGTCGTTCCAGTTCTTCAGCAGCTCCTTCTGCGCGCCGACCGGCTGGCAGTCGACGGTGATGGTGACCTTGCCGCCGGCGTCGCCGCTGTCGTCGCTCTTGGTGGAGCACGCCGCAAGGCTGAGCCCGAGGCCGGTCGCGAGCGCGAGCGCCGCGACCTTCCGATACTGCGGTACGGACATCTGTCCATCCCTTCGGGAACGGGTGTATCCATGGCCTTCACTGATGTGCGGTGACCGCGCGGCTGCCTCTGGTGGTGGAACGGCAGCCGGCACGCGCCCTGCCTCCGGAAACCGCGCCCCGGGTCAGGTGTGAGTGGAGTCACTGTAGCGACGCGAACCGAACCCAGCAAGATGCCGACTGACAAACGCAAGAATTCGACTTGGCCTCGGAAGGACGCGGCTCCAGTCGGCCATGTCGTCGATCTTGGAGTTGTGGCGCCTCAGATACCGGCATCAGTGCCGCATTCCGGGCACCACAACTCCAAGATCGACGGATGCGGTGGGGTGGGGTGAGGCGGCGTGGGGGAGCGGCGTGGGGGCGGCGTGGGCCCCGGGGTCAGCGGCGGGGGGCGGGGGCGGTGGAGCCGCGTACCACCAGCTCGGGCTCGAACAGCAGCTCGTCGTGCAGCACCCCGGCGCCCTCGATCTGGGTCACCAGCAGGTCCACGGCGGCCTGGCCCATGGTCTCGATCGGCTGGCGCACCGTGGTCAGCGGCGGGTCGGTGCAGGTCATGAACGCCGAGTCGTCGAAGCCGACCACCGAGACGTCGGCCGGCACCGCGCAGCCCAGACGCCGGGCGGCCCGGATGGTGCCCAGCGCGAGCACGTCGCTGGCGCAGACGATGCCGGTCGCGCCGCGCTCGATCAGCTTCGTGGCGGCGACCCGCGCGCCCTCCATGGAGAAGCTCGACCGCTCCACCATGGACCGGTCCTCGCCCCACCCGGCGGCCCGGACCATGGCGTCGAGCTTGCGGCGCGAGGGCACGTGGTCGGCCGGGCCGAGCACCATGCCGATCCGGTCGTGGCCGAGCGAGCGCAGGTGGCCGTACGCCTGCTCGACGGCGACCGCGTCGTCGGTGGACACGCGCGGGAAACCCAGCTCCTCGACGCCGGCGTTCACCAGCACCACCGGCAGGCCTCGGTCGGTGAGGCGCCGGTAGTGCTCGTGCGAGGCGTCGACGAGCGCGTACGAGCCACCGGCGAAGATGACGCCGCTGACCTGGTGGTCGAGCAGCATCTCCACGTACCCGGACTCCGGTACGCCGCCGATGGTGCGGGCGCACAACGCCGGGGTGAAGCCGCGCTGCGCGAGGCTGCCGGTGACCACCTCGGCCAGCGCCGGGAAGATCGGGTTCTGCAACTCCGGCAGCACCAGGCCGACCAGGCGGGCGCGTTCGCCGCGCAGCTTGCTCGGGCGCTCGTAGCCGAGCACGTCGAGGGCGGTCAGCACGGCGGTCCGGGTCGCCTCGGACACGCCGCCGCGGCCGTTGAGCACCCGGCTCACCGTCGCCTCGCTGACGCCCGCCTTGCGGGCCACCTCGGTCAGGCGCTTCGTCACGGCGGCAATCGTACGTCGGATTCTTGCAAGAAATGAACAGCCGGACGGGCCGGTTCTTGCCAAGACGGGCGACAAGACGTCCGAAAGATACGAGCAGATTGATGCTTGAAAGGCAGCAGAACACCGGAATAACATGAGGGCCCTTGTCGATGGCCTGCGCCGCCGAGGCCACCCGTCCCCCGAGAAAGTGGGTGCTCCGATGTCGCGGAGCGTGCCGAGGATCCTCGCGGCGGCGCTCGCCGCCGCCGCCCTGCTCGTACCGCCCGGCGCCGCCACGGCCGGCCCGCCGCGCGGACCGGCCCCCGTGGTGACGCGCGCCGGGCTGGACCCCGCGCTCGTCGCCGGTCGCGGTGCGACTGTGGACTACGTCGAGCAGGAGGCGGAACACGGCCGGACCACCGGCACCGTGATCGGGCCGGACCGGTCGGCGTACACACTCGCCGGTGAGGCGTCCGGCCGCCGCGCCGTGCGCCTGCTGCCCGGCCAGCACGTCGAACTCACGCTCCCCCGGCCCACGAACGCGCTGACCGTGCGCTACAGCATCCCGGACGCGCCGGGCGGCGGCGGGATCACCGCGCCGCTGCGGGTGTCCGTCGGGCACGCGCCCGCCCGCACCATGACGCTGACCTCGCAGTACGCCTGGCTCTACAACCAGTACCCGTTCACCAACGACCCCGGCGCCGACCTGCTGCACCCGGACTGGTGGATCACCGAGTGCTCCTGCGTGCCGGCGGCCACCACGCCCGCGCCGGTGATCAGCAAGCCGTTCCGGCCGCACCACTTCTACGACGAGCAGCGGCTGCTGCTCGGCCGTACCCATCGGGCCGGTGAGGTGGTCCGGCTGACCGCGCCGCGCGGCACCGCCGCCGCGTGGACGGTGATCGACCTGGTGGACGCGCACCTGGTCGCGCCGCCGCGCGTGGTCCCCCGCGCGGTGAACGCGCTGTCCTTCGGCGCCGACCCGACCGGCCGGCGGGAGTCCGCAGACGCCCTCGACCGGGCCGTCGCGTACGCGCGGCGGGTGGACCGCCCGCTCTACCTGCCGCCCGGCACCTACCAGGTCAACCGGCACATCGTCGTGGACGACGTGACGATCGCCGGTGCGGGCAGCTGGTACACGATCGTGCGGGGACGCGAGGTCACGCTGGACACGCCCGCGCCCGACGGCTCCCGGCACACCGGCGTCGGCTTCTACGGCCGCGACGCCGCCGACGGCGGCAGCAGCGACGTGCACCTGTCCGGCTTCGCGATCGAGGGCGACGTACGCGAGCGGATCGACACCGACCAGGTGAACGCCATCGGCGGGGCGCTCAGCCACAGCACGATCGACGGCCTCTACCTGCACCACACGAAGGTCGGCATGTGGTTCGACGGGCCGATGACCGGGCTGCGGGTCACCAACACCGTGATCGCCGACCAGATCGCCGACGGGCTGAACTTCCACACCGGCGTCACCCGCTCCTCGGTGACGAACTCGGTGGTCCGCAACAGCGGCGACGACGCCCTCGCCATGTGGTCGGAGGGCACGGCGAACGCGTCGAACACGTTCGCGTACAACACGGTGCAGTCGCCGGTGCTCGCCAACGGCATCGCGCTGTACGGCGGCGCGGACCTGACCGTCGCGCACAACCTGGTCGCCGACCCGGTACGCGAGGGCAGCGCGATCCAGGTGGGCTCCCGCTTCGGGGCGGAGCCGTTCACCGGCCGCCTGCGGATCACCGGCAACACCACGGTCCGGGCCGGCACGTACGACCTGAACTGGAACATCGGCCTCGGCGCGATCTGGTTCTACGCGCTGGACCGCAGCATCGACGCGGACATCCTGGTCAGCGGCGACGCGTACCTGGACAGCACCTACAACGCGATCATGCTGGTCAGCGACTGGCCGGTGAAGGACAGCGTCCGAATCGACAACGTCCGCTTCCGGGACATCCGGGTCGACGGCGCCGGGACGTCGGTGGTCAGCGCGCGTACGGCGGGCGGGGCGAGCTTCGCGAACGTCGACGCCCGCAACGTGGGCGCGGTCGGCGTGAACAACTGCGGGTCGTTCCACTTCACCCCGGCCGGGTCGGAGTTCGCCCTGACCGACCTCGGCGGCAACGACGGCGGCTGGCTGGCCCCGTGGCTGCTGCCGAACACCATCACCTGCGACGACCGTCCGCCGCTGGTGCCGCCGCCACCGCCGTCGCGCTGGTGACACACGACGCGACCCCCGCCGTCACGGGCCGGCGGGGGTCGCGGTACGTGTGTGGCTCAGGCCTCGGTGAGCTGGCCGCGCAGCTTGGTCAGGGCGCGGGCGAGCAGCCGCGACACGTGCATCTGGGAGACACCGACCCGGGCCGCGATCTCGCTCTGGGTCAGGTTGCCGTAGAAGCGCAGCGTGAGGATCTTCTGCTCCCGCTCGTCGAGCGTGGCCAGCGCCGGGCCGAGGGAGGCGCGCAGCTCGGCCAGCTCGTACTCGTTGTCCTCGGCGCCGAGGGTGTCGCCCAGCTCGGTGGCGCTGTCGCCGTCGCCGATCGGGGTGGACAGCGACACCGCGTTGTAGGCGCGGGCGCCTTCCAGGCCTTCGAGCACCTCTTCCTCGGTGACGTCGAGGTGGGTGGCGATGTCGGCGACGGTCGGTGCCCGGTTGAGCGTCTGGGTCAGCGTGCTGTTCGCCTCGGAGATGCGCAGCCGCAGCTCCTGCAGGCGGCGCGGAACCCGGATGTTCCAGGTGCGGTCGCGGAAGTGCCGCTTGATCTCGCCGAGGATCGTCGGGATGGCGAAGCCGGCGAAGTCGACGCCGCGCGAGGCGTCGAACCGGTCCACCGCCTTGATCAGGCCCAGCGCCGCGGTCTGCGCGAGGTCGCCGGCCGGCTCGCCGCGCCCGCTGTAGCGGGCGGCCAGGTGGTTCGCCAGCGGCAGCCACGCCTCGATGACCTGGTTGCGCAGGGCGGCCCGCTGCGGGTGGCCGGCGGGCAGCTTGGCGAGCGCCGCGATCAGCTCGCTGGCACGGGACTCCTCGCCGGTCTGCGGCGCGCGCTGCACCTCGGTCGCGGTCGATGCCATGGTCATCGTGGTCATGCTGCCCTTCCTGTCCTCGGAGAACGGGTGGCCTCCCACACCGGTCGTGCCAGCCACACTAGACCAAAGGCCATGGCCAAATCAACCGAACGGACGATGGAGATTTAGTGTCATATCCGGACATAGAGGCGAGCAACGACGATCAGCGTGGCATCAACGGGCGGTAGTCGGCAGCGGTGAGCGGCAGCACCGAGAGGCTTCCGTCCGCGCGTGGCACCTCCAGCGGCTGCCCGCCGCGGCGGAACGCGACGCTGTACACGTCCGGTCGCTGAGTGAGGCTGCACACGATCTGCCCGAAGGCCAGCACCTCGTCGTTGCGGCCGGTCTCCTCACCGGCCTGGCGCACGTCGACTGTCGCCACGGTGCCGGCCAGCGTGGCCCCGGCCACCGCCACCGTGCCCGGCAGCGCCGTGGACAGCCCCTGGCGGCGCTCCCCCGGACCGGGACCGGCCAGCAGGTGCTGCAGGTGCGTGTCCACCCCGGGCAGCCCGTCCACCCGGCGGTTGACCACGACCAGGCCGTCGTCCCGGACGAAGCAGAACGGCTCGTCCACCCGCCCGTCCCCGTCGGCGGTCGAGGACACCGCAGGCGTCGGGAAGGCCCCGGGCGGCGTCTGCACGAGCCGGGGCTCGTCGTCCACCGGCACCCCGCAGCCGGCGAGCAGCGCCACGGCGAGCAGGGCGGGCGCGAGCCGCCGCCGGCTCACCGGAGCGCTCCGGGCAGCTCGACCCGGAAACGGGCGCCGGGCGCGCGGTCCAGCACCCGCGCCGACCCGCCGTGCGCGTCGGCGTGCTGCGCCACCAGGGCGAGGCCGAGTCCGGTGCCGTCGGTGCCGGCGCGGTCGTGCGCCGCCCGGCCCCGCACGAACCGGTCGAAGATGATCTCCCGGTCGCCCGGCGGCACGCCCGGTCCGTCGTCGTCGACCTCCAGCACGCCCACGCCGTCGCCCCCGCCCAGGCGTACGGCGACCGGGCCGCCGCCGTAGCGCTCGGCGTTCTCCACCAGGTTCAGCAGCGTCTGCGCGAACCGGCGCCGGTCGACCCACCACTCGTGCGGGACGTCGCCTGCCACCTGCACCAGGCTCTCCGGCAGCGATCGTTCCCGGCAGGCGGCCCGGGCCAGCTCCACCACGTCGACCGTCTCGCGGTGCGCCGGCTGCTCGGTGCGGGCCAGCTGGATCAGGTCGTCGACGAGGCGCTGGAACCGGGTCACCTCGTCGGCCACCAGGCCGGCGGCGGTGGCGGTGCGTTCGTCCTGGTGCTCGCGGCGGCGGTGCAGCACGCTCGCCGCCGCGGCCAGCGTCTGCAACGGCGAGCGCAGCTCGTGGCTCACGTCGGCGGCGAAGCGCCGGTCCCGCTCGATGCGGTGCACCAGCTTGTCGACCATCTCGTTGAACGAGCTGGACAGGCGGGTGAGGTCGGGGTCGGTGGTCGGATCGAGCCGGGTGGCGAAGTCCCCGCCCGCGATCCGCTCCGCCGCGTCGGCGACCGCTGTCAGTGGCCGCAGGCTGTGCCGGGTGGCGTACCAGCCGAGCGCCGCGCCCGCCCCGGCCACCATGATCGCCACGGCGATCAGCGCCAGGCCCACCACCTGGAACGTCTCCTCGACCTCCCGCAGCGAGGTCAGCTCGTAGTAGCCGAGCGCGCCGGGCAGCGGCACGCCGACCAGCAGCGCGGGCTGCCCGTCGAGGCGGATCCGCTGCACCGCGGGCTTGCCGTCGGCGACCATGCGCTGCAACTCCACCGGCACGGAGCTGGCGCCCACGTCGGCGGTGCGGGCGTACCAGCCGTCGGGCAGGTGCAGCAGCGGGCGGCGGGCGCTGCCGGTGTCGAGCGAGCGCAGCACCGCCACCACGTCCGGCGTGCCGGTGTCCAGGCCGGAGCGGACCACCGCCGCGTCGTAGTAGGCGGCCCGCACCGCGGTGCGCTCCCGCTCGTCGAGCAGCGAGCGCCGGGTCAGGTCATACGAGAAGAGGGCCATCAGCGCGGACAGCAGCAACGCGCCGACGGCGAACGCCGCGGTGACGCGGGCGCGCAGTCCGGGACGGGTCATCGCTGCAGCTTGTAGCCGAGGCCGCGGAGGGTGACCAGGTGGCGGGGGTTCGCCGGGTCCGACTCGATCTTCTGCCGCAGCCGGCCGACGTGCACGTCGACGAGCCGCTCGTCGCCGGTCTCGTAGCCCCAGACCCGGCTGAGCAGCTGCTGGCGGGACAGCACCCGGCCGGCGTGCTCGGCCAGCTCGCAGAGCAGCCGGAACTCGGTGCGGGTGACCGGGACCGGCCGTCCGGAGCGGCGCACCTCGCCGGCCTCGGCGCTGATCTCCAGCTCGCCGAAGAACTGGGCGGGGGCGGGCCCGGACACGGTGCGGACCCGCCGGCGCAGCGCCCGCAGCCGGGCCGACAGCTCCTTGATCGCGACCGGCTTGACCACGTAGTCGTCGGCGCCGGCCTCCAGCGCGGCGACGATGTCGTGGGTGTCGTCGCGGGCGCTGATCACCACGACCGGCACGTCGTCGTCGCGGCGCAGCTGGCGGATGCAGTCGAACCCGTTCATGCCGGGCAGCATCAGGTCGACGAGCACGTAGTCGGACGGCTTCTCCCGCTGCCGTCGCAGCCCGTCCTCCGCGGTCGGGGCGCCGTACGCCTCGTAGCCCTCCTCCTCCAGGGCGAGCTGCAGCGCGAGCCGGATGCGGTCGTCGTCCTCGATCACCAGTACGGCCGTCATATGGGCATCATGACCGGCCCGGCACGGGTAGCCCAACCGCGTGGGCCGTTCGTGGTTTTTGTCATCGAACCGTCATACAACCGTCCGGGGACCTCCAAGATCGCTGCGCAGAGTGGGGATCGACACTGAACCCGCCACGGAAGCGACCTGATGCCCGCTACCCTGCCGTCCCCGCCGGAGTCCGCCGTGCCGCACGTGCGGGTGGATATCACCGACGAACTGGACCTCGCCGGGCTGCCCGAGGTCGCGCACGTGCTGGACCGCATCCTCGCGCTGCGCCCCCGCGAGCTGACGATCGACCTCGCCGGGTGCCGACATGTGGACGCCGCCGCGGTCGCGCTGCTGCTGGACGTGCACCGGCGGCTGGCGCGGCAGGACGGCGTGCTCACGCTGAGCAACCCGCACCCACGGATCCGGCGCATCCTGCAGACCTCCGGGCTGGGCGCCGTACCCGTCGTCGACACGCCCCGTCCGGCCGCGCGCGGCCGGGCCCGGGTCGCGTCCGCACCCCGCTGAGGAGGGGCCGTGACCGGAAGCACGCTCGTCGGAGCACTCGTGGTGGGTCTCGCCGTCGGTGGCGTGGGCCGGCTCGTCGTGCCGGGACGCAAGGCCGTCCCGGTCTGGCTGACGCTGGCGCTCGGCGTGGCCGCCGCGCTGCTCGGCGCGATCGTGGTCGGGCTGGTGGACCGCCGCCCCGACGCCTCGCCGCTGCTGTCCCTGGTGACGCAGACCGCGTTCGCGGCCGTGGCGGTCGTGCTGGCGGTGGTGACGGCGGGCGGCACGGGCGCGGACCGGCAGGCGCCCGATCCGGGCGCCCGACGGAAGGAGGAGGTGTGACAGTCGTCCCCGCGGACCACCTGATGATGCTCATCTGCGACGGCTGCGGCGACAGCGTCACCGGCGCGGGCGCGACGCTGCCCGACGCCGAGGTGGTGTGGACGCTCGTGTTCGAGCACGACTGGGTCGGCTCGCCCTTCGCGTCCGGCCCGCACCACTGCCCCCGGTGCAGCGTTCGGGCTACGGTCGCCGAGGACGGCCTGGGCACCGAGGACCTGGAGCAGGTGGCTGGCACCCCGGCCGCCGCCGACGTCGATCCCGCCGAGGCGGTACGCCGGGCGCTCGCGGAACGCTCCGTGCGCGGCGACCGCGAACTGGTCGACCTGTCCGCGCTCGAGGTGATCGACTCGGCCGGGCTCGGCCTGCTGGTGCGCGCGCACCAGGACGCCCGGCGCGACGGCCGCCGGCTGTGCCTGCTCTCGCCGTCGCGCTTCGTGCTCACCGTGCTGCACACGATGCGGCTCGACGGCGTCTTCACAGTCGTCGACGGCCGCGCCCCGGCGCCGGGATCCGCGTCCCGGCGCGCGGTCATGACCGAACAGAAGGAGCCCTCCCCGTGGTGATGCCCTGGCCGTACCCCGAGTTCCCGTACACCGGCCGTGAGCCGGAGCCCGACGACGCGGACACCCGGCTCGCCTCGCTCGTCGCCCAGCGGCTCAGCGCCGACTGGACCACCCGGCGGCAGCAGATCACCGTCACCGTGCAGAACCGGGTGGTGATCCTCGCCGGCCTGGTGGCCGATCCGGAAACCCGCCTGGTCGCCGCCGAGCTGGCCTGGGACGTGCCGGGCGTGTTCGACGTCTGCAACGCGCTGCGGCTCTACGGTGGGCGGCGCGGCGGCCGCTGAGCCACCGGCTGTTGCACGGATCGACATCCGCCTCTACGCTCGCCCTGGGAGCGCTCCCCCAGGCCGCCGCGTCGGGCTTTCCGGGCAGGTTCACGACGGGCACCGTCCGATCACCATCAAGCGATGGGACCTTCCCGTATGTTCTCGATTCCCCGCCCGTCCCGGCGGCACCTGCTCGTCGGCGGCGCGGTCGGCGCGCTCGCCCTGGCCGCGACGGCCGTCCTGCCGTCGCCGAACGCGATGGCCGCGACCGGCTGTGCCGTCACCTACACCACCAACTCGTGGCCCGGGGGCTTCACCGCCACCGTCGCGGTGAAGAACCTCGGCGACCCGGTGAGCAACTGGACGCTGGGCTTCACCTTCCCCGACGGGGGCCAGCGCGTGGTGCAGGGCTGGTCGGCCACCTGGCAGCAGAGCGGCTCCTCGGTCACCGCGCGCAGCGCGGACTACAACGGCGCGCTCGGCACCGGCGCGAGCACCACTGTGGGCTTCAACGGCTCCTGGACCGGGTCGAACCCGAACCCCACCTCGTTCACGCTCAACGGCACGGTCTGCACCGGCGGCACCGGCACGCCCCCGCCGAGCACCCCGCCGCCCAGCACGCCCCCGCCGCCGACCACTCCCCCGCCCACGACGCCGCCGCCGACCGGCACCACCCCGGTCGCGATCAACGGCCAGCTCCAGGTCTGCGGGGTCAACCTCTGCAACCAGTACGGACGGCCGATCCAGCTGCGCGGCATGAGCACCCACGGCCTGCAGTGGTTCGCCAACTGCTACACCGACACCTCGCTCGACGTGCTGGCCGACGAGTGGCAGGCGGACCTGCTGCGCATCTCGATGTACGTGCAGGAGCAGGGCTACGAGACCAACCCGGCCGGCTTCACCGCCCAGGTGAACACGCTCGTGGACAAGGCCGAGGCCCGGGGCATGTACGCGCTCATCGACTTCCACACGCTGACCCCCGGTGACCCGATGTACAACCTGGACCGGGCCAAGACGTTCTTCGCCAACGTGTCGGCGCGCAACGCGGCCAAGAAGAACGTGATCTACGAGATCACCAACGAGCCCAACGGGGTCAGCTGGTCCACCATCCGCAACTACGCCGAGCAGGTCATCCCGGTGATCCGGGCCAACGACCCGGACGCGGTGATCATCGTCGGCACCCGCGGCTGGTCCTCGCTGGGCGTGTCCGACGGCAGCAACTCCGACGAGATCGTGAACAACCCGGTGCGGGCGCAGAACATCATGTACACGTTCCACTTCTACGCCGCCTCGCACCAGGACAACTACCGCAACGAGGTGCAGCGGGCCGCCTCCCGGCTGCCGCTGTTCGTCACCGAGTTCGGCACCGTCACCTACACCGGCGACGGCGCCGTCGACGTCGCCAGCAGCAACGCCTGGCTCGACCTGCTCGACCGGCTGAAGATCAGCTACGCCAACTGGACGTTCTCCGACGCCCCCGAGGGTTCGGCCGCGCTGCGGCCGGGCACGTGCGCGTCCGGCTCGTTCAGCGGGACGTCGGTGCTGACGCAGTCCGGCGCGTACATGCGCGACCGGATCCGCACCCCCGACAACTTCCCGACCTCCTGACCGGGCGGCCGGCGGCGATCCTTCCCCTTCGGGTCGCCGCCGGTCAGCCCTCGATCAACCCGGCCCGGCGCCACAGCAGCCGGCCCGGCCCGGCCACCAGACCCAGTTCGGTCAGATGCTCGGCGATCCGCTGCGCCGACCAGCGCAGCGTGGCCCGCCAGTGCGGGTTGGCCCGCGCCGCGGCGTGACCGGCCGCCGGGTCGATCCCGACCGACGCGTACGCCCACGGGTGCACCAGCCGCCGCGTGATCGAGTACGCGGCCCGCCCGATCACCAGCCGCGCGTACGTGAGCGCGACCGGCCCGGCCGCCTCCACCTGCCGGGCCAGCTCGTCGCGGGCGAAGCGCACGTGCCGGGCCTCCTCCACCACGTGGATGCGCGACACCATCCGGATCAGCGGCTGCAACGACTCGTCGGCCATGATCTCGCGCTGGAACGAGTCGAGGATCTCCTCGGCGATCAGGATGGCCGCGTACATCTGCGGGCCGGTGGCGGTGGCCTTGAGCCAGCGCCCGAGCAGGTGGTCGACGGGCTCGGCGCGGTAGACGGGCGCGCCGGTGGCCTCGATGAGCCGGCCGAACATGATGGAGTGCCGGCACTCGTCGGCGACCTCGGTCAGCGCGTACTGGGCGTGCCGGCTGGTCGGATCCGCGTCGTAGTAGTGCCGGATCAGCATCTGCATGAGGATCGTCTCGAACCAGATCCCGGCGCTGGCGGCGCTGGCCACCTCGTGCTTGGTCAGCTCGACCCGCTGCTCCTCGGTCAGCCCGTCCCACAGTGGCGTGCCGTAGAGGCTGCTGCGCGACGGCGGCAGCCAGTACGCGCCGGGCACTGGCGGCGCCGACCAGTCGACGTCCACCAGGGGGTCGTAGCTGGTACGCACGGAGGCGGTGAGGAGGCGGGCGGCTACCGCCTCGCGCGGGAATCCGGCCATGACCCCTCCATATTGACGTAACTTCCAGTAACTGTTACGAGTGGTAGCATGCGACGCACCACCACCGATGTCAATGGCCCCGACCCCTCGCCGGAGCCGTCCCCGCCACGGTCCGGAGGGCGGCGTGACCGCTGGGCGGAGCACCGCGAACAGCGCCGCCAGGAACTGATCGCCGCCGCCGTGCAGGCGCTGCTGCGGCACGGCCCGAACGTCGACATGGACCAGGTCGCGGCCACCGCCGGGGTCAGCAAACCGGTGCTCTACCGCTACTTCGCCGACAAGGCGCAGCTCTGGCTCGCGGTCAGCGAGGTGGTCGCGGCGCGCGTGGTGGCCGCCGTCGCGCCCGCCGTGGAGCAGGTCCGCGAGGAGCGGGCGCTGGTCGAGGCGACGATCGACGCGTACCTGAGCGTGGTGGAGTTCGAGCCCTCGCTCTACCGGTTCCTGGTGCACGAGTCCGGCCATCCCGGCATCCAGCAGGTGGTCGCCGGCACCAGCCGGCAGGTGGCCACCGGGCTGGCCCGGGTCATCGGCGACCGGCTGCGCGCGCTCGGCCTCGACGCCGGGCCGGCCGAGCCGTGGGCGTACGGGCTGGTCGGGTTCGTGCAGGCGGTCGGCGACTGGTGGACCACGCACGGGCAGCCGATCCACCGGTCCGCGCTCACCGAGTACCTGACCACGCTGCTGTGGAGCGGCATCGAGGGGGTCCGCCGGGGCGCGGACCTGCCGCCGGAGCTGACCCGCGCGCACGAACGGATCGACAGGTGACCTGGCAGGGCACGGCCGAGATCGCCGGCACCCGGGTACGGCTGCACGCCGGCGGCCGGTTCGAGCCGGTCGACGGCCGCTACCACTGGGCCGGGCGCGTCGAGCCGGAGCCACGCCTGGTGCGGCTGCTGCGCTCCGGCCGCCGCGACGTGGAGATCCGCATCGGCGAGCGCGTCACCCGGGCCCGGCTCACCGAGGTGGACCCGTGGGGCGGGGTGCGCATCACCGGCGTCGGCACGCCTCCCTGGCCCCCCGAGGAGGAGTGACACGTACGGTGAGGGGATGACACCGACCGCCACCGTGCTGCTGGTCTTCGGCCGTGGCGTGGTGGCCGGCGACGACGGCTACCGGCTCACCGCCGAGAGCGTCGCGCGCACCGAGGCCGCGGTGGCGTACGTCCGCGCGCACGCCGAGGAGTTCCGCCGCGCGCCCGGCGCCCGGGTCGTGTTCACCGGCGGCTGGCCGCACGGCCCGGCCGGGGCGCCCGGTCCGCCGCCCGGATTCCGGGAGGGCGAGCTGATGCGGGCGCTGGCGCGCGAGGCCGGCCTCGACGCGTACGCCCGGTCGGCGGCCGAGACCCGGTCCCGCACCACGCTGCAGAACCTGGCGCACACGGTGCAGGACGGGCTGCTCGGCGCGGCCGAGTTCACCGCGCGGCGCCCGCTCGGGCTGGTCACGCACCCGTGGCACCTGCCCCGCGTCCGGCTGCTCGCCGCGCGCGTGCTCGGCCTGTCCGGCCCGGCGCTGGCCGACGTGCCGGTGACCGCGCCCGAACCGGTGCCGGCCCGGCGTGAGCGGGCGGTCCGGGCGCTCAGCCGGCTCGGCTATCTCGGTGTGCGTACCCCGGAGGCGTCGCTGCGCCGCGAGCGCGCGCTGAGCCGCGCGGCCGACCGGATCGGACGCCTCACGCCCCGGCGGTGATTCGCGGTCGCGGGCCCGGGGTACGACGCTCCTCGATCGACCCGGCGGACCGTGCCGGCGGGCGAGTCCACCCCGGGAGGTCCAGTGATCGTGCTCGTGCCCGTGTACCGGCCGGGTGACCGGCTTCCGCCGCTGGTCACCGACCTGCGGGCCGCGCTGCCCGGGGCGCGGGTGCTGGTCGTGGACGACGGCAGCGGCCCGGCCGCCGCCGGGGTGCTGCGCGCGGCCCGCGACCGGGGCGCCGAGGTGCTGCGCCGCCGGGTCAACCGGGGCAAGGGCGTGGTGCTGCGCACCGGTTTCCGGTACGCCGCCACGCGCCACCCGGGACACGACGTGACCTGTGTGGACGCCGACGGTCAGCACCGCGTGGAGGACGTGTGCCGGGTGGCCGGGCGGATGCGCGCCACCGGCGCGATGACGCTCGGCGTGCGCCGCTTCGACGGCGAGGTGCCGGCCCGCAGCCGGTTCGGCAACGCCGCGACCCGGGTCGCGTTCCGGCTGGCGACCGGCCGGGACGTGCGGGACACCCAGACCGGGCTGCGGGCGTACCCGGCCGGGCTGCTGGACTGGCTGGTCACCGTCCCCGGCGACCGCTTCGAGTACGAGATGGACGTGCTGCTGCGCGCGGTGGGCGCCGGGCTGCCGGTCGAACAGGTGGACATCGCCACCCGCTACCACGCGGACAACGCGGGTTCGCACTTCTCCGCGCTTGCCGACTCGGTGCGCATCTACCGTCCGCTGGTCGGCTTCGCCGCGGCCCGGCTGACCGGCGGTGCCCACCCGGAGCGCATCCCGGACACCGCCGTCACGACGTCGCGTCCCACACCTGCGACTCGAACTCCCTGAGCTGCTCGCGCAGCGACGGCGGGCACGTGGTGCGGTACGGGTGACCGTCGTCGGCGGGCACCGCGCGGACCATCTCGTCGATCAGCTCCTGGGGGTCGCGCTGGTGGCCCAGGTAGTCGCCGAAGTCAGGGCGCGGCAGCAGCGCGGTGGACTCGTCCCACCACTGGGACATGGTCTCCACGCCGGTGTCGTTGTAGCCGGTCCGGTACGGGCCCGGGTTGATCACCGCGACGCGCACGCCGCGCGGTTCCAGCTCGCCCTTCATGGCCCAGGCGAGCGCCTCGATCGCGTGTTTGGTGGCGGCGTAGACGCCGATGAACGGCCGGGTTCGTACGCCGACCGCCGAGGACACCCAGACCACCTTGYCGGCGCCCCGGGCCAGCATCGGCGGCACGAGGTCCTGTGCCAGGTGCAGGTGGCCGAAGACGTTCACGTCGAACGAGCGGCGGACCCGCTCCATCGGGATCTCCACCACCGCGCCGGCCTCCTGCAGGCCCGCGTTGAGCACCAGGATGTCGACACGGTGGCGGGCGGCCGCGGCCCGGTCGGCCGGGTCGGTGACGTCCAGCTTGATCGCGTCCAGCGCGACGCCGGCCCGTTCGGCCTCGGCGCGCAGCTCGCGGACCTGCGGCCAGATCTGTGCCGCGGCGATCACGTGGTGGCCGGCGCGGGCCAGCCCGAGCGCCGCGCCCCGGCCGAGCCCGCTGCCGGCCCCGGTGATCAGGATGTCCGCCACCGGCTCAGCCCTGCCGGGCCTTCTGCCGCCGGTCGGACTTGTTCAGCACGAACAGCTTGCCCCGGCGCCGGACCACTATCGAGTCGGCCTTGCGCTTGAGTGCGCGCAGGGAGCTTCGGACCTTCATATCCGCTCCTTCGGTTCCCGCCGGTGTCCGTCCGGTACGGGTACCCGCCGCGGCGGTGCTCATGCCCGGTCCCGCGTGATCGCCACCGCTTCGCCGAGGTGGCGGCATCACCGTGTCCGGGATGCCGCCACCTCGGCGTACTGGCGTGCGGATCAGGCGGCCGTGCAGGGGCTTCCGTTGAGCGTGAACGAGCCGGGTTTACCGGCGTTGCCGGTGTGGGTGGCCTGGAAGCCGATGTCCACCGAGCCGCCCGGTGCGATCACCGGGTTGTAGGAGACGTTGCGGGCGGTCACCGCGCCGCTGGTGGGGCTGTAGGTGGCGTTCCAGCCGCCGGTGATCGTCTGGCCGCCCGGCAGCGTGAACGCGAGGCTCCAGCCGTTTATCGCCGTGGTGGACGTGTTGGTGATCGTCACCGAGGCGGTGAGGCCGTTGTTCCAGGCGTTCACCACGTACCCGACCCGGCAGGCCCCCGACGGCGGCGGCGTCGTGGGCGGCGGCGCCGTGGTGGGCGGGGGCGTCGTCGGCGGGGGCGTGGTGGGTGGCGGCGTGGTGGGGACGGCCGTGGTGGGCGGCGGGCTGGTCGGCGGCACGGTGTCCAGGCCGAAGAAGCGGATCGCCTGGGCCGCGTCCACCGGCAGGTTGTGCGTGACGCCCTGCATGCTGATCGCCTCGACGGTCGCGGTGCCGCCGGTGCCGCCGTAGCGGGTCCGGGTGTAGCCGGACTGCGGGCTGTCCGTGTAGTCGGGCGTCTGGCTCAGCCCGTGCACGTTCGTCCACTGGTCGATCTGCTCGCCGAAGTTCGGGTAGCGCAGCGTCTCGTCGTTGGTGCCGTGCCAGATCTGCATCCGCGGACGCGGGCCGGTGTAGCCGGGGTAGGCGTTGCGCACCAGGTCGCCCCACTGCTGCGGGGTCTTCAGCACCTGGCCGTTGGCGCACTCGCTGTTCCACTCCGAGCCGTTCGTGGTGGCGAAGCAGCCGAACGGCACCCCGGCGAAGGCCGCCCCGGCGCGGAACACGTCCGGGTAGTCGCCGAGCAGCACGTTCGTCATCATCGCGCCGGACGAGGTGCCGGTGGTGAAGATCCGCTGCGAGTCGACCGGGTAGCGCTGCCGCACGTAGTCCACCATGGACTTGATGCCCACCGGGTCGCTGCCGCCGTCGCGGCGCAGCGCCTGCGGTGAGGACACGTCGAAGCACTTGCTGCTGCGGGTCACCGACGGGTAGACGACGATGTAGCCGTACCGGTCGGCCAGCGACGCGAACTGGGTGCCGGAGTACATGGCCGGGCCGCTGCCGGTGCAGTAGTGGTTCACCACGAGCAGCCCGGGACGGGCCGCGACGGTGTCCGGGACGTACAGGTACATGCGCAGGTTGCTCGGGTTGGTGCCGAAGTTCGTCACCTCGGTCAGCGCGGCGGCCGAGGCCGGCCCGGGGACGGCGAGCGCCGCTCCGACGGCGAGCCCGGCGGCGGCGAGCGCCGCGCCGAGCAGCCGGAGTCTGCTCATTCTGGACAGCATGCTGTTCTCCTCGGTGGTGGGAACGCCGCACGGAGCGGCGTTCTCGCCGGCGAGGCGCCTGCGACGGGCGGCCCGGACCCTCGGAGACGAGATAGACAGTCGCGGATCGATGCGACTCGAATCGGAGTCTAGGCCGCGCCCGGCGGACGGACAACAGCCGCGGCCACCCGGCGGGCGCGGTCCGGGTGGGTGAGCACGTCCACGCTGTCGACGTACTGGTCCACCGCGCCGATCGGCGGCCGGTCGCGCAGCCGCGGGTCGGTGATCGCGGCGCGGAGCGCCTCGACGAAGCGGCCCGCGTCGAGCACCAGGAACGGCCGGCCGTGGAAGGGCCGGGCGGCCGGGTCCACCGGTGGCGCCAGCGCGACGTCGTTGGTCCAGCCGGCCACCGTCTCCAGCGCCCGGACCAGGCCCGGCTCGCGGACCGCCCACTCGCCCGGACCGAGCGCGGCGGCGAGCCCGTCCACCACCGGCGCCGCGCCCGGCAGCGTCGCGAACACCGTGCCGAGCCATTTCGCGTACGGGGGCCAGCGGCGGCGCAGCAGCAGCCCGAGGCGCATCAGGTCCCGGGCCAGCCCGGCGGCCACCACCCGGCTGCCCAGCTCGTCGCCGACCTCGGCGCACCGGCCCGCCAGGTGCTCGGCCTGCGCGACCCGCTGCCACCCGGACGCCAGCACGTGCCGCCACACGTCGTCCGGATACCAGGCCAGCGCGGCGCGGGCGGCGGTGAGAGCCCCGTCGAGCCCGTCGTGGAACACCGCTCCCCCGGTCAGCTCCGCCAGCCGCTGCGTCGGTGTCGCCAGCCAGTCCGCCACCGACATGCCGGCGCGCGGGTCGGCGCCCAGCCGGTCCCGCAGCCACGCGCCCAGCTCGTCCACGCTCACGCCGTGCCGGTCGCCGTCGGCGTGCACCGTGCCGAGCCGTACCGCCGGGCCGCCGGCGTACCGGGTCGGCCAGCCGAGGAACCGCGCCGGCAGGTCCGCGTCCAGCGCCGCCCGTACCGGCGCCACGTCGTGCGCGCTGTCCACGAAGACCTGGGTACGCGGACCCCAGTCGTGGTCGGTGGAGCGGGGCGTGTCGAGGCCGAGCAGCTCGGAGCCGCCGTCGAGCAGACCGGCGGAGTACCGCAGGCCGGGCAGCCGCCGCGCCAGCAGCGGACCCACCACCTCGTCGTGGAACCGGCGGGCCAGGGTCAGGCCGGGTACGAAGCTCACCCCGCCAGTCTGCGCATCCGGGGACCCGCGCGCGCCCGGGTTTCCGGTCCCGCGGTCGCCTCCCCCATCTCGTCAGAGGGCTGTGGAAGGCTTGTCGCCGTGGCACACCGACAGCCGATCCTCCTGATCGACTCCCCCAGCCTCTACTTCCGCGCCTACTTCGGCATTCCCGAGTCGGCCGCGAAGACCAGCGACGGCCAGCCCGTGAACGCCGTGCGCGGCTTCCTCGACATGCTCGCCCAGCTGGTCCGCACCCGCCGTCCCGACCGGATGATCTGCGCGATGGACCACGACTGGCGGCCGGCGTGGCGGGTGGAGCTGCTGCCGTCGTACAAGGCGCACCGGGTCGCGCCCGAGGGCGGCGAGGTCGTGCCGGACACGCTGTCCCCGCAGGTGCCGATGATCCTGGAGGTCCTCGACGCGCTCGGCATCCCGGTTGTGGGCGCCACCGGCTACGAGGCCGACGACGTGCTCGGCACGCTCTCGGTGACCCAGCCCGGCCCGGTCGAGGTGGTCTCCGGCGACCGCGACCTGTTCCAGCTCGTCGACGACGCGCGCCCGGTGCGGCTGCTCTACGTCGGGCGGGGCGTGGCCAAGCTGGACGACTGCGACGACGCGGCGGTGCGGGCCCGCTACGGCGTGCCCGCCGACCGGTACGCCGACTTCGCGGCGCTGCGCGGCGACCCCAGCGACGGCCTGCCCGGCGTGGCCGGGGTGGGTGAGAAGACCGCCGCCCGGCTGATCGACCGTTACGGCGGGCTCGACGGCATCCTGGCCGCGCTCGACGACCCCGGCTCCGGCTTCGCCCCGGGGCTGCGGGCCAAGCTCGACGCCGCCCGCGACTACCTGGCGGTGGCGCCGAAGGTGGTCCGGGTCGCCACCGACGTGCCGCTGCCCGAGCTGGACCCGACGCTGCCGACGTCGCCCGCCGACCCGGAGCGGCTGCTGGAGCTGGCGCAGCGCTGGAACCTGGCCGGGTCCTGCCGCCGCCTGGTCGACGCGCTGGCGGGCGACCGATCGTGATCAGTTGATCACGAAGGGCGGTCGGTGCTCCGGCGGCTCGGGAACTGGGCGCCGGGCTGCGCCAGCGTCGACCGGGCACGCAGGCCCACCGGGTCCGGCGCTGGCTCGGCGGCGACCGTCCGCGGCGCGTCACCGAGCCGCGAGCTGACGTACGCGGCCCCGGCCCGGTCGTCGTCCGACGGCGCGGCGAGCAGCGCGTAGACGAGCCCGACCACGCCGAAGACCACTGCCAGCACGATCGGCACCAGCAGTCCGCTCACCTCGGTGCCGGAGGCCGGGCCGCGGCTCTCGTGCAGGTGCACCGACAGCGCGCTCATGCCGGTGAAGTGCATGCCGTTGACAGCGATGCCCATGACCAGCGCCGAGGCGGCGATGGCGAGCCCGCGCCGGACGGTCATCGCCAGCCAGAGCGCGACGGTGGCGGCCACGATCGCGATGACCACCGACAGCGTCACCCGCAGCGGGTCGTAGCCGAACGAGCCGTCCAGGCGCATCGCGGCCATGCCGGTGTAGTGCATGGCGGCCACCCCGGCGCCGGTGAAGAACCCGCCGGCCAGCAGACGCGGCGCGGCGAGCCGGCCGGTGCCCACGATCGCCAGCCCGATGCCGACCGACGCCACCGCGATCGCGGTGCTGGCGGCCGTCAGCGGCACGTCGTAGCGGATCCGGGTGCCGGAGACGGCGAACCCGAGCATCGCCATGAAGTGCATGGCCCAGATCGCGGTGCCACCCAGCGCCCACGCGGCGAGCAGGCCCCACCAGGCGCGCTGGCCGCCGCTGGTGGCGGTCCGGATCCGCCCGGCGCAGACCAGTCCGAGCGCCGAGCCGAGCACTGACAACGCGTAGCTGAGCGCGGGTGTGATCCACCCGTACTCGAAGTGATTGATCTCGCCCACGACGCCCTTTCCTCACCATCGACGCAGCGCGACCCACGGCGCCCCGGGGCAATGATGGGATAGGCCCTGACCAGGGCATGCATCGACCCCCCGACAATTCGCGGGGTGTCAGCGCGGTGACGCAGCGATGCGTCGGTTTCCGGAGATCGGTGACCGAAAGTGACCGTTAGGCGGAGGCGTGGTAGGCCAGCACGCCCCGGTTGACCGCCGCGATGGCCTGCCGTGCGGTGCCGCGCAGCTCGGCCGAAGCGCCACCCGAGTCGGCGACCTGCCCGAGCAGGTCGACCACCTGTCGCGCCCACCTGACGAAGTCGCCGGCCGGCATCTCCCCGTCGATCTGGTGCCCGCTGGCGAGCACCTTGGCCAGCGCCTCGCCGCGCGCCCACCGGTAGATCGGCCAGGCGAACCCGAGATCCGGCTCGCGGGTCACCGCCAGGCCGCGCGCCGCCTCGTCGGCCTCGATGTCGCCCCACAGCTTGAGCGTCTCGTCGACCGCGTCGGCGACCCCACCACGCGGCAACGACGCCCGCTCGTCGACGTCCCGCCGGGCCTCGAAGACCACCACCGACACGGCGGCGGCCAGCTCCGCCGGGGACAGGCCGTCCCACACCCGGCGGCGCAGGCACTCGGCCACCAGCAGGTCCGCCTCGGTCCAGATCCGGGCCAGCATCCGGCCGGCGTCGGTGACCTCACCGTCGGCGGCCAGGTAGCCGCGCGCGGTGAGCAACGCCACGATCCGGTCGAAGGTACGGGCCAGCGAGCCGGTCCGCCCGGACACCCGCTGGCGCAGCTCCTCGGTGTCGCGTTCCAGCCGGCGCCGCCGCTCCGCCCAGCGGGCGTGCTCCTCCCGGTCCGGGCAGGCGTGACACGGGTGCGCGCGCAGCTCGACGCGGAGCTGGCTGAGGCGGTGGTCCTCCCCCGCCGCCTGACGGGACCGGCCACCCCGCCGGCCGCCGTGCCGGTCCAGGCCGGTGCCGCTGACCGCCGCCGCCAGGTCCCGCCGGGCCGCGGGCGAACGGTGGTTGAAGTGCTTCGGCACCCGGATGCGGGTCAGCACCTCCGCCGGGGTGGTGAAGTCACCGGGGGTGACCCGGCCGGCCCAGCGGTCCTGGGTGAGCACCAGCGGCCGGGGCTCGCCGAACCCGCCGGTGGCCGGGTCCAGCACCACCGCCAGGCCGGCCCGCCGCCCGGACGGCACCCGGATCACGTCACCGACCCGCAGCCGCTCCAGCGAGGCGACAGCCGCCGCCTTGCGCTGGCTCTGCCCCTGCCGGGCGATGGCGCGTTCCCGGTCGGCGATCGCCACCCGCAGCGCGAAGTACTCGTCGAAGTCGCCGTGGTGGCAGGCGGCCTCCGCGCCGTACGCCTCGATGGTCTCGGTGTTGCGCTGCACCTGCCGGGCCAGGCCGACCACCGACCGGTCGGCCTGGAACTGCGCGAACGAGGACTCCAGCAGCTCGCGGGCCGGCGCCGCGCCGACGCTGCCGACCAGGTTGACGGCCATGTTGTACGACGGCCGGAAGCTGGAGCGCAGCGGGTAGGTGCGGGTGGAGGCGAGCCCGGCCACGTGCCGGGGGTCGGTCTCCGGCGACCAGACCACCACGGCGTGGCCCTCGACGTCGATGCCCCGGCGGCCGGCCCGGCCGGTGAGCTGGGTGTACTCGCCCGGGGTGAGGTCGACGTGCGCCTCGCCGTTGAACTTGACCAGGCGTTCCAGCACCACGCAGCGGGCCGGCATGTTGATGCCCAGCGCCAGCGTCTCGGTGGCGAAGACGGCCTTGACCAGCCCGCGGACGAACAGCTCCTCGACGACCTCCTTGAACGCGGGGAGCATGCCGGCGTGGTGGGCGGCCAGCCCGCGCTCCAGCCCGTCGAGCCACTCCCAGTAGCCGAGCACGGACAGGTCCTCGCCGGGGATGGCGGTGACCCGGGACTCGACCACCCGGCGGATCTCGGCGCGTTCCTCCGGGGAGGTCAGCCGCAGCCCGGCGGCCAGGCACTGCTGCACTGCGGCGTCGCAGCCGGCCCGGCTGAAGATGAACAGGATCGCCGGCAGCAGCCCCTCCCGGTCGAGCCGGTCGACGATGTCCGGGCGCATCGGACCGCGCCAACGCGGGCCGCGCCGGCCGCCACCGGGGCCGGCGCTGCGGCCCTCGCCCAGCTCCAGCCGGCGCATCGTGTCCCGGGTGTAGCGCAGCAGCTCCGGGTGCACGTCGTGCTTGCGGGCCGCGTCGGCGTCGTGGAACAGGTCGAACATCCGCTTGCCGACGAGCATGTGCTGCCACAGCGGCACCGGGCGGTGCTCGGAGACCACCACGGCGGTCTCGCCGCGTACGGTGACCAGCCAGTCGGCGAACTCCTCGGCGTTGGAGACGGTGGCCGACAGCGACACCAGCGTGACCGACTCGGGCAGGTGGATGATCACCTCTTCCCAGACCCCGCCACGGAACCGGTCGGCCAGGTAGTGGACCTCGTCCATCACCACGTACGCCAGGCCCTCGAGGGTGGCCGAGCCGGCGTAGAGCATGTTGCGCAGCACCTCGGTGGTCATCACCACCACCGGCGCGTCGCCGTTTATCGCGTTGTCGCCGGTGAGCAGGCCGACCTGCTCGGCGCCGTAGCGGTCCACCAGGTCGTGGTACTTCTGGTTGGACAGCGCCTTGATCGGCGTGGTGTAGAAGCACTTGCGGCGGGCCGCCGGCGCGTCGCCGCCGGGCCGTCCGCGCAGCGCCAGGTGCACCGCGAACTCGCCCACCACGGTCTTGCCGGCGCCGGTGGGCGCGCAGACCAGCACGCCGCTGCCCCGCTCCAGCGCCTCGCACGCCTCGCGCTGGAAGTCGTCGAGATCGAACCCGAGATCCAGGGAGAATTCGTCCAGGGCCGGGAAGGCGGAGGCCTGCGCGGCCCGGCGGCGCGCCGCGGCGTACCGCTCGGCGGGGCTCGACATGGATCCAAGATTAATCGGTACGGCCGACGAGTACCGGTCAAGGCCATCCGGCAGGACGGTCGGAGCGGGTCGGTAGGGTGCACGACGTGCCGGACCGTACCGAACTGCCCCATGCCGCCAGCGGCGCCGACGACGTCGTGGGCCCGCGCCCGTCCCGCCGGCCCGTGGAGGCGGTGCTCTTCGACTTCCACGGCACGCTCGCCCAGGTGGAGGAGCCGCTGACCTGGGTGCTCGCCGCGGCGTCCGCCTGCGGCGTCGAGCTGGACCGGATCCGGGCCACGTCGCTGGCCGACCGGCTGCTCACCGCCGGGCGCGCGGGTGGCCCGCTGCCGGCCCGGGTGCCGCCCCGGCTGGCCGAGCTGTGGGCCGACCGCGATCTCTACCCGCAGGCCCACCGGGGCGCGTACACCGGGCTGGCCGAGACGGTGGACACCGGCATCGACGGGTTCGCCGACGCGCTCTACGAGCGGGTGCTGGTGCCCGAGGGCTGGGTGCCGTACCCGGACACCGAGCCGGTGCTCGGCGCGCTGCGCTCCGCCGGGGTGAAGGTGGCGGTGGTCAGCAACATCGGCTTCGACCTGCGACCGCTGTTCGCCGCCTGGGATCTCGACGGGCTGGTCGACGCGTACGCGCTGTCGTACGAGGTGGGGCGCTGCAAGCCGGACCCGGGCATCTTCCTGCGCGCCTGCGGGATGCTCGGCGTCGACCCGGAGCGCACGCTCATGGTGGGCGACACCCCGGCCGACGCGGGCGCGGTCGCGGCCGGGTGCGGGGTGCTGGTGCTGCCGTGCGCCGACGCCGGCCGCCCGAACGGGCTCGGCGCGGTGCTCGACCTGGCCGGGGTCGGCTGAGCGCACACCCCGCCAGCGGCGCGAACCCGTCCCGGCGCACCGGCTACGGTCAGGGGCATGACCGGTGTCCACCCCTTGCCGCCGCGTGCGCCGGGCCGGCTCGGCGGCGTCGCGCTGGTGCTCGGCGGGGCGCTGTCGGTGCAGTTCGGCTCCGCGCTGGCGGCGCTGCTCTTCCCGCGTACCGGGGTGGCCGGGGCGGTGACGCTGCGGCTGACCATCGGCGCGCTGGTGATGCTCGTGGTGTGCCGCCCCCGGGTGCGCGGGTACGGGCGCCGGGACTGGGCCGCAGTGGTCGCGTTCGGGCTGGCCCTGGCCGGCATGAACTCGATCTTCTACCAGGCGATCGAGCGGATCCCGCTCGGTCCGGCGGTGACGCTGGAGGTGCTCGGCCCGCTGGCGCTGTCGGTGTTCGGCGCGCGCCGGGCGGCGGCCTGGTTCTGGGCCGCGCTGGCGCTGGGCGGGGTGGCGCTGCTCGGGCAGGGCGGGTTCGACCGGCTCGACCCGGTCGGCGCGGCGCTGGCGCTGACGGCGGGCGCGATGTGGGCCGCCTACATCGTCTGCTCGGCGCGGATCGGCGCGCGGTTCCCCGGCGCGGACGGGTTGGCCCTCTCGCTGACCGTCGCGGCGCTGCTGACGCTGCCGTTCGGGCTGGCCGACGGCGGCGGTCGCCTCGCCGACCCGGTGGTGCTGGGGCTCGGTACCGGGCTGGCGCTGCTCGCCTCCGTGCTGCCGTACAGCCTGGAGCTGGCGGCGCTGCGGCGGCTGCCCACCGCGACGTTCGCGGTCATGATGAGCCTCGGCCCGGCGATCGCCGCGGTGGCCGGCTGGCTGGTGCTCGGCCAGGCGCTGCACCCGGTCGAGGTGCTCGCGATCGGGCTGGTGGTCGCCGCGAGCGCCGGCGCGGTCCGCGCCGCCGCCCCGTCCACCGCGCCGCCGCCCGTTCCCGGCCCACCGGACGCCGAGGGCGTGGCGGCGGTCAGCGCAGCAGCCGCAGCGCCGCCGGCACGGCCGTGACGGTCACCGGCAGGTCGAGGGAGCGTTCCCCGTCGGCGTACGAGGTGATGCCCTCGGCGGCCAGCTCCACCGTCCGCGCCCGGTAGACGCGCGCCAGCGGGTGCGTGACATGGGTGCCCCGGTAGATCTGCGGCTTGACCCGCATCAGCGTGCGCCTGTCGAACCGCCCGCCCACCACCACGTCCAGCAGGCCGTCGTGCGGGTCGGCGTCCGGGCAGATCCGCATGCCGCCGCCGTAGCTGGCCGTGTTTCCCACCGCGACCAGCACCGCGTCGACCTCCTGCGCCACCCCGTCGAGAACCAGCCGGTAGCGGCGTGGCCGCAGCCGGGCCAGCTCGACCACTATCGCCAGGTCGTACCGGCGCGGGCCGCGCGGCCAGCGCATCCGGTTGGCGCGTTCGTTGACGATCGCGTCGAAGCCCGCCGCGAGCACCGCGCCGAACCAGCGGTCGGCCTCGCCGCGCCGGGACAGCCGCGCCAGGTCCACCGACCGGGCACGGCCGGCGGCGAGCGCGTCGGCGATCACCTCGACCGCGGCCACCGGGTCGGCCGGGAAGCCGGTGTCCACCGCGAAGTCGTTGCCGGTGCCCGCCGGTACCGGCCCGAACGGCACATCGGTGCCGGCGACCGCCTGCAACGCGCGGTGCATCGTGCCGTCGCCGCCCACCGCGACGAGCGCCCCGGCGCCGCCGGCGACCGCGGCGTGGCACGCCGCCTCCGCCTCCTCGGGGGTACGCGCGCGCAGCAGCTCGACCGGGCGGCCCGCTCCGGCGAGGCGCTCCAGGATCCCGGGCAGCAGACCGCGGTGCCGCCCCCGGCCGGCGGTCGGGTTGGCGAGCACGGCGACGGGGCCGGGCGGGACACGATCGTGCGCGGTCACGGCGAGCACCGTACGGCACGGCTCGCGCGGCCCACCAGAGCCAGGTCAGCCGCGAACGGGCGGCACACGCCGACGGCGCCCGGCAGGGGGTGCCGGGCGCCGTGGCGGGGGTGGTTCAGGGAAGGTCGATCGGGCGCAGCACCCGGTCCACCGCGTGCGCGATCTGCTTGTTGCCCTTGTTGATGTCGTACCGCACCACCTTGGCGTTGCGGTCGCTGGTGTCGGCGTCGACCAGGCGCACCTCGCGGCCGTACCAGCAGCGCTTCACGTCCACCTCGACGGTGGCGCCGAGCGCGGTGGTCAGGTCCGCGCCGTCCGCCTTCAGCGCCGCCTTCCGGTCGATCGTCGCGCCCGGCACGACGTGGTAGAGCAGGACGTCCTCCACCGTGTCCACGCCCAGGCCGGCGACCGCGTCGAACGCGGCCTTCTCCCCGGGCAGCTTCTTCGCGGCGGTGATGTCCCGGACCAGCTCGCGGAACGCGTAGTCGTTCGGCACGAACGCGGTCAGCGCGACGGTACCGTCGGTGAGCACCTTCACCGGCGAGTCCGGCTTGGCCTGCAGCACCGTCAGGACCGCCTTGGTGAGCACGTCGAAGTCCCGCGAGTTGCGGTCGAAGCCGCTCTTGTCCGCGGTGAGCACGGCGGCCAGCGACCGCGTGCCCGGCTGCTTGGCGCCGGCCCGGGCGGGCACGGCGACGGCGGTGGTGGCCACCGCCGCCGCGGTGGCGCCCACGGCCAGCCGGGCGGCGAGACGAGCGATGTTCATCGGGGAGCCTTTCGTCGAAGCGACCAGGTCCGTGACTGTCGTCACGACCAATGCTTCGCCCGCACCGTCCCCGGTGGATGCAGCCGGATCGATGGTGTTTTCGCGGCCGCCTCAGCGCACCACCAGCCGCTTGCTCACCGACGGCACGCCGTCGCCCTTGACCTTCAGCGACCAGTCCCCCGCCGCGCCGAGCGTCACCACCGTCTCGGCGGTGCCGTTGGCCTCCGCCTTCATCTCCGCGACCCGCTTGCCGTCGGGGTTGAGCACGTACAGCGTCCGGGCCCCGGCGGTCTTGTTCGTCACCTTGAACGCCAGCTTCTCGCCCGGCTCGGCGATCAGGGCGTCCACCCCGGTCATCGCGTCGTCGGTCAGCTCGATCGTCACCGACCGGTCGTAGGCCACCTCGGCTGCGGCGCTGGCCAGGTTGCCGTCGTCGGACACGGTGATCTTCGTACGCACGCCGTCGCCCTGCCGGCCGGGCTTGCAGGCCACCTCGTACGTGCCGGTCTGCAGCGAGGCCCGCAGGTCGCCGGTACGGCCCGCCGGCACGTCCGCCACCTCGGCGATCACCTTGGTGAAGGCGTCGCCCTCGCGGCCGTAGACGTAGACCCCGGTGGCCTGCTGACCCCGGTTGGTCACGGTGAACGTGACGGTGCCCGGGGTGAACAGCGTGGTGGTGACCTCACAACTGGTGTCGGTGGCGGTCACCGGCACCTGCTGGCCCTTCGGCGCGGGCTCGTCGTCACCGCAGGCGGTGAGCGCGGTGGCCGCGCAGAGGACGGTCAGGACGGCGGCGGTACGGCTCTTCATCGGGTTCTCCGGAGCGCAGGTCAGACGGACTGACCGGAACGGGGCGCCGACGCACCCCGGCACACCGCCCGGGGGGCTCGGCGGAGTCAGCAGAGTCTAAGCGCGTACGGCGTCGCGGCAAGGCCCGAGGGCGGCCCGATGTGCCGCGCACCGGGCGGTCCGCGGGACCGGCATGATGGCGGCATGCGGCTGGTCTCCCTGCTTCCCTCCGCCACCGAGATCGTGTACGCGCTGGGTCTCGGCGACGACCTGGTCGGCGTCACGTTCGAGTGCGAGGTGCCCCCGTCGTACCGGGCGGGCACCACTGTGGTCGTCGGCGGCCGGGACACCCGGGGCATGAGTCCCGGCGACATCGACGCCTACGTCAAGGCGCAGGTCGCGGCCGGGGCCGACCTGTACACGCTGCACGCCGGGGCGCTGGCCGGGCTGGACCCGGACCTGATCCTCACCCAGGACCTGTGCCGGGTCTGCGCGCTGCCCTCGGGCCGGGTCGCCGACGCGGTGGACCACCTCGGGTGCCGGGCGGAGGTGCTGTCGCTGGACCCGTACACCCTGGACGACGTGCTGGAGTCGATCCGCGCGGTGGGCGCGGCGGCCCGGGTGCCGGACCGCGCCGAGGCGCTTGTCGACGGCCTGCGCGGCCGGCTCGCGGCGGTCCGCGCGGCGGTGGCCGGCCGGCCCCGGCCCCGGGTCGCGGTGGTCGAATGGGTGGACCCGCCGTTCGGCGCCGGGCACTGGATTCCCGACCTGGTCGACGTGGCCGGCGGCGAGCCGGTGGGCACCCATCGCGGCGCCCGGTCCGGCCCGACCACCTGGGACGCCCTGCGGGCCGCCCGCCCCGACGTGGTGCTGGTCGCGCCGTGCGGCTTCCGTCTCGACGGCGCGGCCGAGCAGGCCGCCGGCGTGGCCGGGCACTTCCCCGGCGCGCAGGTGTGGGCGCTGGACGCGGACGGCCTGATCGTGCGCGCCGGCCCGCGCCTGGTCGACGGCGCCGAGACCATAGCCGCCATCCTCCACCCCGACGCGCTCCCCGCCGCCGCTCCCAACGCAGCCCGCCGCATCACCTGACCCCCCGGCCCCGGCCCGGCCCCGGCCCCGGCCCCGGCGATCTTGCACTTCCTGCCCGGGCAAAGTGCGGAAACCGGTCATCCGAGGGGCAGCAAGTCCATGATCAACGTGAGGGCGGGCCGTCGCGCGGGCATCGAGTTCAAGGTCGGCGGAGGGCACTCGGCGCGGCGGCGAGGGGCGGCTGCGGAAACGCGGACGCCGCCCCCGTGCGATGGGGACGGCGTCCGGGTGAGCGGGGTCGGTCAGGTCATGTCGTCGTAGCGGCGTTCGATCGGCTTCGGGGCGACGACGGGCTCGGGCGCCCCGATCGGCTCGGACGCCTCGATCCGGCCCCCGGCGGGCACCGGCTCGGTCGACAGGTCCAGCGGTGACACCTCGTCGTCGGCGATGCCGGCGTAGACCTCACGCCCGCGACCGCGCCGCTTGTCGTTGATGAACGCCACCCCCACCGCGGCGAAGTAGAGCGCGCAGAGGCAGATCGCCAGCGCGGTCATGCCGAACGGGTCGGGCGTCGGCGTGACTACGGCGGAGAACGCGAAGAACACGAACACCGCCACCCGCCACCAGCTGAGCAGCCGCTTGGCGCTGGCCAGGCCGACGAAGTTGAGCATCAGCACGATCAGCGGGAACTCGAACGCCACCCCGAACAGCAGGATCAGGTTCGTGACGAACCCGACGTAGCGGGTGATGTCGAGAGTGGTGGTCACGTCGCCGCCGCCGGAGACGTTGAGCAGGAACTCCAGGCCCTTGGACGTGACGAAGTACGCCAGCACCGCGCCGGCCGCGAACAGCGGGGCCGCCAGCGCGGTGAAGAAGTACGCGTACCGCCGCTCGTGCCGGTGCAGGCCGGGCGCGATGAACGCCCAGAGCTGGTAGAGCCAGATCGGCGCGGCGATGATCAGGCCGACCCAGAGGGCCACCTTCATCTGCAGCAGGAACAGGTCGGCGGGACCGAGCTGGACGAAGTTGCAGTTGCCGTCGATCAACCGCGCCTTGGGCAGGTCGCAGTAGGGCTTCTGCAGGATGTGCAGCACCGGCCCGGACAGCCAGACGCCGAAGCCGAAGCCGACCAGGATCGCCAGCGACGCGCGGAACAGCCGGTTGCGCAGCTCACGGATGTGCTCCATGAGCGTCATCGAGCCGTCGGCGGCCCGCGCGAAGTTGCTCGGGCCGCGCTTCTTCAACCCGAAGGCCACGGTGGTTGGGGCCCTCTCGGATCAGTTCTCGCGGACGCGCTGCACCGGGTCGGCCGGCGGCGCGACCGGCTGCTGCGGCTGCGGCGTGTACGGCTGCTGCTGCGCGTACGGCTGCCCCTGCACCGGCTGCTGCGGCGGGAGCGGCTGGTAGCCGGCCTGCGCGTCCGCCTTCTCGGCGAGGTTACGGTCGTCGTCCTGCAGGCTCTTGGTCTCGGCCTTGATGATCCGCAGGGATCGGCCCAGCGAGCGGGCCGCGTCGGGGAGCCGCTTCGCGCCGAACAGCAGGATCAGCACGACCACGAGTACGGCGATGTGCCACGGCTTGAGGGCACCCATGGGAAGCTCCAGTCGCTCTGTGTCGGTGAGGGTGGGTCGCCGCCCATCGTACGTGCGTCGCAGCGGCTTGCCACCCCGGTGGGCCTGCTGGTGCGGGCCCGATCGGTGAAGTTTCGACCAACCCGAAGTGTCCCGTCAACCGTCCAGGTCCGCGCATTTCTGCGCGCAACCGCCCGGTTACGCGCAAACGACGCTCACCGGGCCGGGGGCCCTCGATCAGTCGCCGCGCTTGGCCTTGATCAACGTCATCCGCTCCTGCGCGACGACGATCCGTTCCTGGAGCGACTCGGCCCGCGCCTGCAGCTGTTCGGCGGCGGTACGCAGCGACTCCGCCTCGGCCGCCCGGCGCTGCAACGCCAGCGCGGAACGGCGCAGCCCGGACAGGCGGCTCACCACCGGACGGACCGCCAGCGCCAGGACGACAAGCGCGAACAGCACGACTCCGAGCACGATCCACTTCACCACGGCGGTCAGCCTATCGGGTGACGCCGGCGGCCGCCGGGTCGGCGGTGCCGGCCGGGGTCGCGTACGCGTCGAGCGCGGCCACGGCCTGGGCGCGTACCTGCTCGGCCAGCTCGGCCGGGGCGACCACCGTCACCTCCGGGCCCAGCCCGAGCACGAACCGCCGGGCCCACCCGAGGTCGGTGACGCGCAGCGACACCAGCCACTGCTCGCCGTCGGCCTCGACGCGCTCGCACGGATAGTATTCGGTGATCCACCGCTCGCCCCGGCCGATCCGCAGCGTGATCAGCGGCAGGTCGGCCGACGGGCGGAACACGCCGTCACTGAGGTCGTGCGGGCGGGCCTGCGGCGGCACGACCGCCTGCTCCGGCAGCTCGGCCACCGCGTCGATCCGGTCGGCCCGGAACAGCCGCACCGCCTCGGCACGGCGGCACCACGCCTCCACGTACGCCCGGCCGCCGACCATCAGCATCCGCAGCGGGTCGATGGTGCGCTCGGTGGTCTCGTCCCGCGCCGCGGTGTAGTAGGTGATCCGCAGCGCCCGGCCGCGCTCGACGGCGGCGCGCAGCTCGCGTACCCGGGCGCTGTCGCCGGGCAGGCGGACCTCCACCGGCGCGCCGGCCAGGTCACCGGCGGCGTTCTCGATCTTGGCGAGCGCCCGCTCGACCGCCTCCCGGTTGGCCACCCCGGGCGTCTCGGCGATCATCCGCAACGCCACCACCAGGGCCAGCGCCTCGTCGGGGGTGAGCCGCAGCGGCCGGTCGATGCCGGCGTCGTAGGTGATGGTGACCCGGTCGCCGTCGAACGCCATGTCGATCAGGTCACCGGGGCCGTAGCCGGGCAGCCCGCACACCCAGAGCAGTTCCAGGTCCTCCCGGAGCTGCTTCTCGGTCACCCCGAGGTCGTGCGCCGCCTCGGCGATCTCGATGCCGGGGCGGGCCAGCAGGTAGGGCACCAGGTTGAGCAGCCGGGCCAGCCGGTCGGCGGAGGCACGGCCGGCGCGGGCCGCCGGGCGGGTCACCGGGCACCCCCGGCGGTCGCCAGCTCGTCGTGCCGGGCGGCGACCTCCTTCAGCCGCTGGATGACCGCCTCCCGTACCTCCGGTGGCTCCAGGACCCGCACGTCCGGGCCGTACCCGACGATCTGGCCGGCGAGGTAGTCGGCGTCGGCGTACGGCAGCACCAGCCGGTCGCCGTCCGGGCCGGCCTGGCACTCCACCGCCCAGCGGCGCAGCCCGGCGGCGCGGCCCGGAGTGGCCAGCACCGTGGCCCGGCCGGTGCGCTCCACCGGCCCGGACCAGCGGGCCACGTGGCTGATCAGGTCGACGCCGACGGGCGGCTCGTAGGCGCCCGGCTCGCCGGTCGCCCGGACCGTGCCGACCACCCGGGACAGCCGGAAGCAGCGGGTCGCCGCGCGGTCCAGGTCGTGACCGACGACGTACCACCGGCCGCGCCAGCAGACCACCCCCCACGGCTGGAGGCGGCGCCGGGTGGGCGCGTCCCGGTCCGGCACCCGGTAGTCGAAGCTGACCTCGCGGCGGTCCCGCGCAGCGGCGGTCAGCGGCGCGAACGCCGGGTCGACCGTGACCATGGGCTCCAGGCCGAGCGTGGCCTGCGGGTCCACGTCGATGCCGGCGGCGCGCAGCTTCGCCAGCCCGGACGACGCGGCAGCGGCCAGCCCGGCGTGCTGCCACAGCCGCGCGGCGATGCCCACCGCCGCGGCCTCGTCCGGTTCGAGCGGGATGTCGGGCAGCGCGTAGGCGCGCGGCGCGATCCGGTAGCCCGGCTCGGCGTCGAAGACGCTCGCCGTGCCGGTCTCCAGCGGCACGCCCAGCTCACGCAGCTCGGCCTTGTCGCGCTCGAACTTGCGCTGGAACGCCTCGTGGTCCTTGGCGTCGTCCGGGTCGTGCTCGTAGCCGGGCACGGTCGCGGCGATCTGCGCGGCGGTCAGGAAGCGTCGCGTCGACAGCAGGCAGATCACCAGGTTGACCAGGCGTTCGGTACGGGTCCGGGACACGTGCAAACGCTAGCAGCCCGCGCATGGCGCGCGGGCACCCGCGCGGCGCGGCGCGGAGGTGTTCCCGACCGGCGACGGGCATCGACCGGTCATAGGGTGAGCGCATGGTGGAAGCGGAGGTCAAGACCGAGAGCGTCGGCACGGTCGTGGTGGCCGGCGCGGCGAACCTCGCCATCGCCGTCGCCAAGCTGGTCGCGGGCCTGATCTCCGGCTCCGCGGCGATGCTCTCCGAGGCCGCCCACTCGCTCGCCGACACCACCACCGAGGTGCTGCTCTATCTGGCGCTGCGCCGGGGCGCGCGGCCCGCCGACACCCGGCACCCCTTCGGGTACGGCAAGGAGAGCTACGTCTGGGCGTTCCTCGCCGCGCTGTTCACCTTCGTCGCCGGGGCCGGCTTCGCCATCACCCACGGCGTCACCACCATCCTGGTGCACGAGCACAGCGGCGAGTACCTCGTCGCGTACGTGGTGCTGGCGGTCTCGTTCGCCATCGAGTCGGTGTCGCTGGCCCGGGCGGTGCGGCAGGTGCGCGGCGAGTCGCGCCGCTGGGGCACCACCCCTCGCCGCTACCTGCGCCTGACCGCCGACACCACGGTCAAGGCGGTCTTCCTGGAGGACAGCGCCGCGCTGGTCGGCCTGCTGATCGCCGCCGCCGGGCTCACCCTGTCCCACCTCACCGGCGACGAGCTGTACGACGGGATCGCCTCGATCCTCATCGGCGTGCTGCTGCTCGTGGTCGCCGTCGTGCTGGCCCGCAGCAACATCTCGCTGCTGGTCGGCCGTTCGGTCTCCGACCGGCTGCACCGGCGCATCGAACGGGAGCTCGCGGACGTGCCGACCGTGGACCGGATCGACACGCTGATGACCATGTTCCTCGGCCCCGACGACATCCTCGTCGCCGCCAAGGTCGACTTCCACGACGACGCCACCGGCGCCGACATCGAGGCCGCCGCCGACGAGGCCGAACGCCGGCTCACCGGGCGCTTCCCGGAGATCGCGTACGTCTTCCTCGACCCCACCCGCTCCCGCACGGCCGGGCGGCCCGCCCGCACCACCCAGGACGAGACGGGTCGCCCGCTCGACGGCGACACCTGACCCGCCCCCGGCCCGCCCGCACCCCGGCCGATACCGTGCACCGCATGGTGCGATGGCGGTCCGGCACGGTCACGGCGGTACGGCGACGGTGGTCCGGCGCCGTCGAACTCGACGTCGACCTGCCCGACGGCGTCCGGATGCGCGCCCTGGCCTACCCGGCGCTGGTCGGCGAGCCGGAGCCCGGCGACCGGGTGCTGCTCAACGCCGGGGCGCTGCTGATGGGCCTCGGCACCGGCGGCTACGCGCTGGTCGTCGCGCTGCCCGACCGGCTGCCCGCCGACCCGCCGCAGGCCGGCGACAGCCGCGACGCCGGGCACCTGGTCAAGGCCCGCTACACGCCGCTGCAGCCGATCCTGCTGGGCGTGGACGAGGAGGCGTCGCCGCACCACGAACTGCTCGCCGCCGCCGAGTCGGTCGACGGCATGCCGGTGGTCACCGCCGACCTGCACTCCGCGCTGCCGGCGATCCTGGCCGGGGTACGCGCCGACGCGCCCGACGCCCGGGTCGCGTACGTGCTCACCGACGGCGGGGCGCTGCCCGCCTGGTTCTCCCGCACCCTGGCCGGCCTGGCCGGTCACCTCGTGGGCACGGTGAGCGTGGGCCAGGCGTTCGGCGGCGACCTGGAGGCGAGCACGCTGCACAGCGGCCTGCTCGCCGCCCGGCACGTACTCGGCGCGGACCTGACGATCGTCGCCCAGGGCCCCGGCAACCTCGGCACCGGAACCCGCTGGGGCTTCTCCGGCGTCGCCGTCGGCGAAGCCGTCAACGCGGTCGCCACGCTGGGCGGGCGCCCGGTCGGCTCGCTGCGCATCTCCGACGCCGACGCCCGGCCCCGGCACCGTGGCGTCTCCCACCACAGCCTGACCGCGTACGGCCGGGTCGCGCTGGCCCCCGCGGAGCTGGTGGTGCCGGACGGCCTCGACCCCGCCCTCGCGGCGGAGGTCGCCGCGGCGCTCGCGCCGCTGGCCGACCGGCACACGATCGTCACAGTGCCCACCGACGGCCTCGACGCGGCTCTGCGGGCCGGCCCGGTCGGCCTGTCCACGATGGGCCGGGGCCTGGACGCCGACCACGCCTACTTCCTGGCCGCCGCTGCCGCCGGCCGCCACGCGGCCCGCCTGCTGGGCTGAGCCCCGCCGCCCTCAGATCGCCAGGTAGCCGTTCGCGACCAGGTGGTCTGCGGCCCGCGCGAACACCTCGGGATCCTGCGGCGTCCACGTGCCCAGCCCGTCGACGTAGCGGTTGAACATGCAGAACGCCGCCGCGATCAGCACCGTGTCGTGGATCTCCAGGTCGGTGGCGCCCTCCGCGCGTGCCGCCTCCACCAGCTCGGTGGTGACCTCCCGGCCGCTGCGCCGGACCGCGGCGGCGATGTGCAGCAGCGCCCGCAGCTTCGCGCCGACCGGCGCGGTCGCCACGTCCGCGCGCACCCGGTCGACGAACTCCATCCCCGTGGGCAGCTGCGCGGCGGCGAACGCCGCGTGTGACGAACAGCAGAAGTCGCAGTCGTTGAGGCCGGAGACGTACGCCGCGATCAGCTCCCGCTCCCCCGGCGTCAAGGTGGGATGCGGAGCGCGCAACAGCACCTCCGCCAGCTCGCCCAGCGGCTTCGCCGTCTCCGGACGGAACCGCAGCGGCCCCTGGATGCCCGGATAGGCCTTCTCGTCCAGCCCGAGATCGATGTGTGCGATGACGTCACGCTCCCCTGTCCGTGCCGGCCCGGTCACGCCGGCGGCCCGCCGTCCAGAGTGCCGCCACCCCCGCCGCCCGGGCCAGACACCGGAGACAGGTCAGCATGATCGAAGAACCAGGGCCCCACGCGGCCTCCCCATACTGTCCGGGAAATCGACTCCGGCCATCCCGTCACCGCCGTCCGCGCCAGGCAGCCGCGCGGGAAACGCGGCTGGCCGCCGTTAGGAGGCGACCCCCCATGGCACTGCGACAACTCCCGAACGCGGCCCCCGACGCCGGGATCTCCACCCACCGCCCGCCGCATCCCCTCCGACTCGCCCTGATCAGCGCGGCGGCCGGCGTGCTGCTGGCCGTCCTGTGGTCCTTCGAGCTCGTCGACAAGGTCATCGGCGACAACGTCGCCAACACCGTGCTCGGCCACGACGCCAAGGAGACCGCCATCACCGGCGCCGTCGCCGGGATGCTCTTCGCCTTCGTCTCCGGCTTCGCCGGCACCTTCACCGCCTGCAACATCGCCGTGGCGGCCTCGGTCGGGCCGATGAGCCAGGTCTCCGGCGCCGACCCCGCCGGCGGCACCCGGTCCGCGCTGCGCGCCCTGCTGCGCCCGGTCGGCTGGCTCGCGCTCGGCATGGTCGTCGTCTCGGCCGCCTACGGCATCATCGGCGTCCTGCTCGGCGACCGGCTGCCCCAGCTGTCCACCGAGACGGTCGGCACCGTCCCGGTACGCCTCATCCAGTCCTCGGTCGTCTTCGGCGTCATCGGACTCGCCCTCACCTACCTCGGGCTCGCCGCGCTCAAGCTCGTGCCGGACATCTTCGCGCACCGGCCCGTCGCCCGGGTGATCACCATCGGCGCGCTCGTCGGCGGGTTCCTCGTCGGCCGCCCCTACCCGATGTTCAACAAGCTGTTCCACTGGGCCGTCGACACCGGCAACCCGCTCTACGGGGCGCTGGCGTTCACGCTGCAGTCCCTCGGGAACATCCTGCTCGTCACGGCCGTCTTCGCCCTGGCCGTGGCGATCAGCCGCGGACGCTTCCTCGCCTGGATGGCGGACCCCCGCCGCGCCGCCGCCGTCACCGGAGCGCTGCTTGTCGCGCTCGGCGTCTTCACCGTCATCTACTGGGACATCCGGGTGCCGGCCATGTTCGGCTTCGGCTGGTTCCCCCGGATGCCGTACAACTGAGCCGAACTCAGCCGAGCAGCAGGATCAACGCCAGCCACCCGCCGACGATCAGCACCAGCGCCGCCGCCAGCACCCACGTCGGGACCGTGTAGTCACCGCGCCGGTTGCGCTCGATCTCGGCCCGGATCTTCTCCCGGCGGCGATCGATCCAGTTGAGCTTCTCGCCGCCGTCGCGGCCGGAGGACGTCTCACGGTCGGGGCGACCGGCGGATTCGGAAGTGTTCATCGCGACGACAGCCTACCCGTGCCACGGGCGGCCGGTGCCGGGCACCGGCCGCCCGTGGGCGGTCACATGCTGGCGATCAGGCGCTCCACCCGCTCGTCGTAGGCCCGGAACGGGTCCTTGCACAGCACCGTGCGCTGCGCCTGGTCGTTCAGCTTCAGGTGCACCCAGTCCACCGTGAAGTCACGCCGCTTCTCCTGGGCGTGCCGGATGAACTCGCCGCGCAGCCGCGCCCGGGTGGTCTGCGGCGGCGTCTCCTTCGCCTCGAAGATCTCCGGGTCCGTGGCCACCCGGTCCACCTCGCGGCGACGCTCCAGCAGCCCGTACAGGCCGCGCCCACGCCGCAGGTCGTGGTACGCCAGATCCATCTGCGCCACCCGCGGGTGCGACAGCGGCAGGTCGTGCTTGCGCTGGTACCGCTCGATCAGCTTCAGCTTCGTGACCCAGTCGATCTCCCGGGCCACCGGGTCCAGGTCGCCGGTCTCGACCGCGCGCAGCACCCGCCCCCACAGGTCGACCACCCGCTTCGCGGTCTGGTCACCGCCCCGGCGCTCCACGAACTCCGTCGCCTTGGCCAGGTATTCCTGCTGGATCTCCAGCGCCGAGACCTCCTTGCCGGCCGCCAGCCGCACCTTGCGCCGGCCGGTGATGTCGTGCGACACCTCGCGGATCGCCCGGATCGGGTTCTCCAGCGTGAGGTCCCGCATCACCACGCCCGCCTCGATCATCCGCAGCACGATGTCGGCGGTGCCGACCTTCAGCAGCGTGGTGACCTCGTTCATGTTCGAGTCACCGACGATCACGTGCAGCCGGCGGTACCGCTCCGCGTCCGCGTGCGGCTCGTCCCGGGTGTTGATGATCGGCCGGCTGCGGGTGGTCGCCGACGAGACGCCCTCCCAGATGTGCTCGGCCCGCTGCGACAGGCAGTAGACCGCGCCGCGCGGCGTCTGCAGCACCTTGCCCGCGCCGCAGATCAACTGCCGGGTGACCAGGAACGGGATGAGCACGTCGGCGAGCCGGCCGAACTCGCCGTGCCGGGACACCAGGTAGTTCTCGTGGCAGCCGTACGAGTTGCCGGCCGAGTCGGTGTTGTTCTTGAACAGGTAGATCTCACCCGCGATGCCCTCGTCGTGCAGCCGCTTCTCCGCGTCGACGAGCAGCCCCTCCAGGATCCGCTCACCGGCCCGGTCGTGCGCCACCAGGTCGGTCACCGAGTCGCACTCCGGAGTCGCGTACTCCGGGTGCGAGCCCACGTCCAGATAGAGACGGGCGCCGTTGCGTAGGAACACGTTGCTCGACCGGCCCCACGACACCACCCGCCGGAACAGGTACCGCGCGACCTCGTCGGGGGACAGTCGGCGTTGCCCGCGATAGGTGCAGGTGACGCCGTACTCGGTTTCGAGGCCGAAGATTCGCCGCTCCATGATGAGACATTAGCCGCCCGGAGCCTCCGATGGGCATCGCCGACGCTCACCGCTTGCGATCTTCCCCGCGCGGACCGCAAAGCCGGCGGCCTCCCGTACGCGAAAGACCCCGCCACCGCGACGCGGCGACGGGGTCTTTCGCGTAGGTGTCACTCGGCGGGCTTGTCCTCCGCGTTGCCCTCCAGATCGGCCGAGCCCGCCGACGTGGTCGGCTTCTTCGCCTCCTCCGTCGGCACCGTCGGCGTCTTCGCCCGGCCCGGCGCGGGCGCGGTGTCGGCCTCCGCGTCACCGTCCAGCAGCGCGGTCAGCGCCGCGCCGGTGACCCGCCGGAACGTACGCCCCACCCGGCGCCGGTCCAGGACCGCAACCTCCAGCTGGTTCGCGGCGATCGTGCGGGCCGCGCCGCCCTCGCCGCCGACGCTGCTCAGCGCCTTCATGGCGGCGCGGACCGCCTCCGACAGCGACATCTCCGGCCGGTGCTCGTTCTTCAGCACCCCGCTGATCGCCTCGGCCTGGCCGCCCATCGCCATCCGGCCCGGCTCGTCGTTCACCGAACCGTCGTAGGTCACCCGGTAGAGGGAGTCGTCCTCGGGCGTGGCGCCCACCTCGGCCACGCAGATCTCCACCTCGAACGGCTTCGACTGCTCGGTGAAGATCGCGCCCAGCGTCTGCGCGTACGCGTTCGCCAGGGCCAGGCCGGTCACGTCCCGCCGGTCGTAGCTCAGGCCGTTGAGGTCGGCCATCCGCACGCCCGCGCGACGCAGGTTCTCGAACTCGTTGTACCGGCCGACGGCGGCGAAGCCGATCCGGTCGTAGATCTCGCTGACCTTGTGCAGCGTGCTGGACAGGTTCTCGGCGACGAAGAGCACCCCGCCGGCGTAGCTCAGGACCACCGCGCTGCGGCCCCGGGCGATGCCCTTGCGGGCCAGCTCGGAGCGGTCGCGCATGATCTGCTCGGGCGAGGCGTAGAACTGCATGGCCACGGCGGCGGTTCTCCTTCTGCGGGACTGCTGACTCGGTGGACGGTGGGATCGGCCTCAGCCGCCGGGGTTCTCCATCCGGCCGGCCACCACGCTCTCCGCGATCGCCGCCGTCTCGGCGTCGGTGAGCCGGTGCGTGCCCTCGGCGGTAGCGGTCATCACGACCGGGTAGATCCGCCGGGTCAGGTCCGGACCGCCGGTGGCGGTGTCGTCGTCCGCCGCGTCGTAGAGCGCCTCGACCGCCAGCCGCGTCGCGTCCTCGACCGACAGGCCGGTCCGGAACCGCTTCTTCAGCGCCGACTTGGCGAACAGCGAGCCGGAGCCGATCGCGTCGTAGCCGGTCTCCTCGTACGGGCCGCCGGTCACGTCGAAGCTGAAGATCCGCCCGGCCCGCGCCGGGTCGCTCGCCGCCAGGTCGAAACCGGCGAACAGCGGGACCACGGCCAGGCCCTGCATGGCCGCGCCCAGGTTGCCGCGGATCATCGAGGCGAGCCGGTTGGCCTTGCCGTCGAGCGAGAGCATCGCGCCCTCGATCTTCTCGTAGTGCTCCAGCTCCACCTGGAACAGTCGCATCAGCTCGATGCCGATGCCCGCGGTGCCCGCGATGCCGACCAGCGAGTACGCGTCGGCCGGGTGCACCTTCTCGATGTCGCGCTGGGCGATCAGGTTGCCCATCGTGGCGCGCCGGTCGCCGGCCATGACCACGCCACCGGCGGCCGAGATGGCCACGATGGTGGTCGCGTGCGGCGCCATGTCGGCGGCCATGCCGGGCGGCAGCGGCCGACGGCCGGGCAGCATCTCGGGGGCCACCTTGCTCAGGAACGCTGTGAAGGAGGACGTCCCCGCGTTGGTGAACACATCTGGAAGACGCCCGGATGGATCAAAACCCGCTGCCACGTGGTTCCTCTCAGGTACGTGATCGCCCTGGCCAGGACTTCGGCGTTGTCCTTGAACTGGCCAAGACCACCGTTGCAGTTGAAGCAGAGTATCCCGCGCACCCATCCGGTGCGATGATCGTGGTCCAGATGTTCCGGATCGGGGCGCCGACAGATCGCGCACACGCCGCCCTGCTCGGTCAGGAGCTCCTGGAACTCCTTCTCCCCGACCCCGTAGCGGCGGCGCAGGTGGTACTCGCGATTGCCGCCGTAGAGTCGCTGCTTGGTCTCACGAGTCCGGAGGTTGTGGCACGGCTTGCAGTAGGTCGCATAGCCCGTGCTGTCAGAGCGGTTACGAGGGAAGTCGGCTAGGGGCTTGACGGTTCCGCAGTCGGCGCAGAAGCGATGGCCGTCCGGGACTTCCCTCGGCGTTTTCACCTCACGGTCGTACCGCTGCTTCACCCGCTTCGCATAGCTCGCCTTCGAGCGAGCGTTGAAGCAGGGCTTGCAGTAGCTGCCGCGGCCGCTGGGACGTTTGCTGCTCGCACAGAACTCATCGAGCGGCTTCCAGTCACCGCAGTCGCGGCAACGACGTCGGCCATCCTGATCGTCAAGGGGAACCGGCATGTCCGTTTCAGCCCTATTTGATCACTGACCTCCCTTTTGTACGTATCCCCTCACGAACTCCTCTGCGTTCTCCTCCAGGACGGAGTCGATCTCGTCGAGCAGGTCGTCGACGTCCTCGGTGATCTCGGCGTGCCGCTCGGCCACCTCGGGGTTCGCCTCCGCGGTGACCTCGTCGACCTCCTCGCGGGACTTGCCGGACTGGGTCTGCCCACCCTCTTGGGTCGCCATGGTGGTGCCTCCTCCACGATCGCCTGCGATCAACTTACCTCGCGGGAGCGACGAAAGGCCCGCCGCGCGCCCGGTTCCGGCACCCGACGGGCCTTCCGGCATCCGGGTCACCCGCCGGTGAGCGTCTCCAGCAGATCCTTGGCGCTCTCGCAGCGGTCGAACAGCTCACCGACGTGCGCCCGGGTGCCCCGCTCGGGTTCCATCATCGGCACCCGCACCAGCGACTCCCGGCCCACGTCAAAGATGACCGAGTCCCAGCTCGCGGCGACCACCTCGGAGGCGTACTGCGCCAGGCAGCGGCCCCGGAAGTAGGCCCGGGTGTCCTCCGGCGGCTCGGTCATCGCGGTGCGGGTCTGCTCGTCGCTGAGCATCGTCTTCATCGAGCCACGCTGCACCAGGCGGTGGTAGAGGCCCTTCTCCGGCCGCACGTCGGAGTACTGCAGGTCGACCAGCTGCAGCTTGTGCGAGCCCCAGCCGAGCTTCTCCCGCTCCCGGTAGCCCTCCAGCAGCCGCAGCTTCGCCACCCAGTCCAGCTCGTCTGCGCACTCGAACGCGTCGCGGCCGAGCCGGTCCAGCACGCTCTCCCAGCGGCGCAGCACGTCGGCGGTCTGCGCGTCCACGTCCTTGCCGTAGCGGTCGTCCACGAAGGAGCTGACCCGTTCCAGGTACGCCCACTGCACGTCCAGCGCGGTGAGCTTGCGGCCGTCGCGCATCCGCATCAGGTGCTTCAGCGACGGGTCGTGGCTGACCGCGCGCAGCTCCCCCACCGGGTCGGCGATGCCCAGGTCCGCGCCGAGCGCCTTCTCCTCGATCATGGTGAGGATCAGCGCGGTGGTGCCGACCTTGAGGAACGTGGAGATCTCGGAGAGGTTGGCGTCGCCGATGATGACGTGCAGCCGGCGGTACTTGTCGGCGTCGGCGTGCGGCTCGTCGCGGGTGTTGATGATGGGCCGCTTGAGCGTCGTCTCCAGCCCCACCTCGACCTCGAAGAAGTCGGCCCGCTGGGAGATCTGGAAACCGGTCTGGCCGCCGTCCTGGCCGATGCCGACCCGCCCGGCGCCGCAGACGATCTGCCGGGTGACGAAGAACGGCGTCAGGTACGCCACGATGTCGGCGAACGGCGTCTGCCGGCGCATCAGGTAGTTCTCGTGCGCGCCGTAGCTGGCGCCCTTGTTGTCGGTGTTGTTCTTGTACAGGTGGATCGGCTGGGTGCCCGGGATGGTCGCGGCCCGCCGGGCCGCCTCGGCCATCACCCGCTCCCCCGCCTTGTCCCACCGGACCACGTCGAGGGGGTTGGTCACCTCGGGCGTGGAGTATTCCGGGTGGGCGTGGTCGACGTAGAGCCGCGCGCCGTTGGTGAGTATGACGTTGGCGAGGCCGAGGTCCTCGTCGGCGAGCGCCTCGGCCGGGTCGTACGCGGCGCCGGAGTAGGTGAACCCGCGCGCGTCGCGCAGTGGCGACTCCTCCTCGTAGTCCCAGCGGGCCCGGCCGCCCCGGTTGAGTTCCGGCCGCGCCCCGTAGGCGTTTACCACCTGGGAGGAGGTGACCATCGGGTTGGCTCCGGCCTGACCGGGCACGGAGATGCCGTACTCGACCTCGGTGCCCATGATCCTTCTGACGCTCATCGACCTGCCCGCTCCCGCTCGCCGTCCCGGTCCCCGTCATGTCGAGCGTAGTCGGCGTGACGCGCCGAGGGGGCGTGGCGGCAGCGCCGGGTCCGGTGTGGCGGCTTCCCTGCGTACGCGCGAAGGCCCGTGGCGGGTGCGCCACGGGCCTTCGTCGCAGGGTCGGACTACAGGTACTGGCCGGTGTTGCTGGCGGTCTCGATGGACCGTCCGGCCTCGGCGCCCTTGCCGCCGGAGACGAGCGTGCGGATGTAGACGATCCGCTCGCCCTTCTTGCCGGAGATGCGGGCCCAGTCGTCGGGGTTGGTGGTGTTGGGCAGGTCCTCGTTCTCCCGGAACTCGTCGACGCAGGCGTCGAGCAGGTGCTGCAGGCGCAGCCCCTTGCGGCCGGAGGTGAGGAACTCCTTGATGGCCATCTTCTTGCCCCGGTCGACGATGTTCTGGATCATCGCGCCGGAGTTGAAGTCCTTGAAGTAGAGGACTTCCTTGTCGCCGTTGGCGTAGGTGACCTCGAGGAAGCGGTTCTCCTCGGTCTCGGAGTACATCCGCAGGACCACCGCGTCGATCATCGCCGCGACGGTGGCCTGGGCGTCGCCGCCGTGTTCGGCCAGGTCGTCGGCGTGCAGCGGCAGGCCGGCGAGGATGTACTTGGAGAAGATGTCCTTCGCCGCCTCGGCGTCCGGCCGCTCGATCTTGATCTTCACGTCGAGCCGGCCGGGACGCAGGATCGCCGGGTCGATCATGTCTTCCCGGTTGGAGGCGCCGATGACGATGACGTTCTCCAGGCCCTCCACGCCGTCGATCTCGCTGAGCAGCTGCGGGACGATGGTGTTCTCCACGTCCGAGGAGACGCCGGAGCCGCGGGTGCGGAACACGGAGTCCATCTCGTCGAAGAACACGATCACCGGAGTGCCCTCACCGGCCTTCTCCCGTGCCCGCTGGAAGATCAGCCGGATGTGCCGCTCGGTCTCGCCGACGTACTTGTTGAGCAGCTCCGGGCCCTTGATGTTGAGGAAGAAGCTGGTGTGCCGCTCCTTGCCCTCCCGCTCGGCGATCTTCTTGGCCAGCGAGTTGGCCACCGCCTTGGCGATCAGCGTCTTACCGCAGCCGGGCGGACCGTAGAGCAGGATGCCCTTCGGCGGCCGGAGCTGGTGCTCACGGAACAGGTCGGAGTGCAGGAAGGGCAGCTCCACCGCGTCGCGGATCTGCTCGATCTGCGCCTGGAGGCCACCGATGTCCTCGTAGTTGACGTCGGGCACCTCCTCCAGGACCAGTTCCTCGACCTCGCTCTTCGGGATCCGCTCGTAGGCGTACGCCGAGCGGGGCTCGATCATGAGCGAGTCGCCGGCCCGGATCGCGCTGCCGATCAGGGTCTCGGCGAGGTGCACGATCCGCTCCTCGTCGGAGTGCGACACCACGAGCGCCCGGTCACCCGGCGCGCCGTCCGGGCCCGCCAGGATCTCCTTGAGCATCACGACCTCGCCGACCCGCTCGAAACCGAACGCGTCGACGATGTTGAGCGCGTCGTTGAGCAGGACCTCCTGGCCACGGCGCAGCTCGTCGGCCTCCAGCGACGGCGAGACCGCCACCCGGAGCTTGCGCCCGCCGGTGAACACGTCCACCGTGCCGTCGTCGTGCTTGGCCAGGAAGACGCCGTAGCCACTCGGTGGCTGGGCGAGCCGGTCGATCTCCTCCTTGAGCGTCACGATCTGCGCGCGAGCCTCCTTGAGGGTGCTCACGAGCCGTTCGTTGTTCTCGGTCAGCCGCGCCAACTGGGCCTGGGTGGCCGCCAGCCGCTCTTCGAGCTGCCGGACGTGTCGAGGGCTTTCGGTCAACTTGCGCCGCACCAGAGCGAGTTCCTCTTGCAGGAACGCGACCTGCGTGGAGAGATCGTGGGCTTCCTTTTCCCACCGTGCGGCGCGCGAGTCCGCGTCGTCGCTGCGTGCCACGTCCCACCTCCCCGGGGGGCTTGAACGTTCTGACCTAACACTAGCCGCTATGAGCCCGATTCGGTCCACAGCAACGCGCTCGTCACCGAAGCTTGATCGCGAAGGGCTGGTCGCGGGGTGGGTACGGGCGTTCGGGTACCGTCGGAGCGTGGGACGGGAGAACATGGGGGGTGCTTCGTGACCGACGTCGCGACCGACCAGTTGCAGGTCTGGGTCGACCAGGACCTCTGCACCGGTGACGGGCTCTGCGTGCAGTACGCGCCGGAGGTCTTCGRGTTCGACGTCGACGGCCTGGCGTACGTCAAGGGCCCCGACGGCGAGCTGCGGCAGGCCCCCGGCGCCCGGGTGGACGTGCCGGAGCACCTGCGCCTCGAGGTGATCGACTCGGCGAAGGAGTGCCCGGGCGAGTGCATCCACGTGGTGCGCGGCAGCGACGGCGTGGAGGTGGCCGGCCCGGAGGCCGACGACTGAGGCCCGGACAGCTGCACGGCGGGCCGGGGACCACACGTCCCCGGCCCGCCGTTCGTCCGCCTCAGAGCAGGGGCCGGCCGACCACCGAGGCGACCAGCCGGGCGAACTCCTCCAGCCGGGCGATCTGCCCCGCCCCGCCGTCGTCGAGGGTCTTGCCGAAACGCAGCGCGTCGTGCCGGGGCGCGCCCGCCACCTCGTCGCTGGGCGGCGCCTCGTCCAGGGAGCTGAGCAGCAGGTACACGTCGATGCTGTCGACCCGTACGGTGCCGTTCTCGGCCCGCATGAGCCGCCGCCGGCAGCCGACCTCGGTGACTGTCGACAGCGGCACCACCCGCAGCGACGAGGTCATCGCGCCGGGCGGCCCCTCCCCCGGCGGCACGTCCTCGCCGTGCCAGAGCACCAGCCGGCTGCCGTCGCAGACGACGACCTCCTGCCACACGCCGTTCACCTCGTTGACGAACCGCTCCAGCGTGAAGCCGAGCACGGAGGCGCCGCGCAGCACACCGTCGAGCGCCTCCAGCGCGATGTCCGGGTCGCGCAGGTACGCGCGGGCGGCCGACTCCAGGTCGGTGTAGGGCGACCAGTCCGGGAAGACGGCGGGCAGGTCACCGTTGCCGTAACCGGGGTTGCTCACGCCGCCTCCCACCGGGCCGCGCCGCCGTGCTGCCACCGGTCCAGGTCACCGGCACGGGCGCGCCGCCCGACGCGCGCCCCGATCCGCTCGCTCATGCCACCGTCTCCACCCGCTCAGGTGTCGTGCCCACCGGCACACATGATCCGCCCGTACGCGCGCGCCCGCGCGTCGGGGGTCAGGACTCCTGCGGCTCCTGCTCCGCGCGGGCCGCGGCGGCGGCGCGCAGGGCGTCGCGGCGCTGCGCGTACGCCTCGGCGCCCTTGCTGGGCTTGCGGCGGCGCGGCGGCGCGGTGACCCCGGGGGCGAGTTTGCGGGCGGAGACCAGGAACGCGGTGTGGGCGATCATCCGGTGGTCCGGGCGGACCGCCAGCCCTTCGGCGTGCCAGTCGCGCACCAGCGACTCCCAGGCGCGCGGCTCGGTCCAGCCGCCACGCTCGCGCAGCGCCTCGACCAGCTCGGACAGCTGCGGCGTGGTGGCCACGTAGCCGATCAGCACGCCGCCGGGCACCAGCGCCCGCTCGACCATGTCGAGCATCTCCCACGGGGTCAGCATGTCCAGGATGATCCGGTCGAAACCGGTCTCGGCGCAGTCGGCGACGTCGCCGACGTGCAGGTTCCAGGCCGGGTGCGGGCCGTTGAAGAACGCCTCCACGTTGCGGCGGGCGATCTGGGCGAAGTCGTCGCGCAGCTCGAACGAGTGCAGCTCGCCCTCGGTGCCGACGGCCCGCAGCAGCGAGCAGGACAGCGCGCCGGACCCGGCGCCGGCCTCCAGCACCTTGGCGCCGGGGAAGATGTCGCCCATGGCGACGATCTGCGCCGAGTCCTTCGGGTAGATCACCTGGGCGCCCCGCGGCATGGAGAGCACGTAGTCCGACAGCAGCGGCCGCAGCGCCAGGAACGCGGTGCCGCCGCCGGCGGTGGTGACCACGCTGCCGTCGGGCAGGCCGATCAGGGTGTCGTGCTTGAGGATCCCCCGGTGGGTGTGGAACTCCTTGCCGGGCTCCAGCGTCACGGTGTGCATCCGGCCCTTGGGGTCGGTCAGCTGGACCCGGTCGCCCGGCCGGAACGGCCCGCGGTGGACCGGGGGCAACGCCGGGACGGTGGAGATCTCTACGGTCACGTGTTCGTCTTCCGTTTGGGTTCCAGGAGCTGGGCGAGATCCGCGATGTGCAGCACGCCGACCACATCTTCGCCTGCCGTCACGACGTACTGCGCGCCCGGGTGGGTGCGTACGGTCTCCAGGACCCGCTCGCCGTCCGCGCCGACCGGCAGGGCCGGCACCGCGGACAGGTCGCGGGCCACCTCGTCCACCGCGACCCACGGCCTCCGTTCCGGGGGTACGGCGGCGGCGCGCGCCGGGTCGACCACAGCGACGGTACGGCCGGCGGAGTCGATGACGCCCAGCGCCGCGTGCGGGGTGGCCGCCTCGTCGCGGCGGCGCTGGGCCTCGGCCAGCGGCGTGCCGGTGGGCACCGGCAGCAGCGGGCGGGCCAGCCGGGCCAGGTCGACCAGGTGCAGGCGCCGGCCGATACGGGCCAGCCGGATGGACTGGCCGGCGCCGCGCCACAGCGTCAGTGCGACGAGCAGCAGCAGCGGCAGGGCCAGCGGGGCCAGCGCCCGGCGCATGGTGAGCACCACGACCAGCGCCAGCGTGCCCAGCGCGACGGCCCGGCCGACCCAGCCGGCCACCTCGGTGCCGCGGTGCCGGTCGCGGGTGAGCGCCCACACCGCGGCGCGCAGCGCCCGCCCGCCGTCCAGCGGCAGACCGGGCAGGCTGTTGAAGATCGCCACCACGACGTTGCTGACCGCGAGCTGGAAGGCGAGCTGGTGGCCGAGCGTGCCGGCGGGCAACGCGAGGGTGGCGGCGACCGCGCCGGCGCCGAGTACGGCGGACACGGCCGGCCCGGCCAGCGAGATCAGCAGCTCGATCCGCGGCGTGGGTGCGTCGCGGTCCATCTCGGTGTACCCGCCGAGCAGTTCCAGCGTGATCCCGCGCACACCGATGCCGTAGCGGCGGGCGGTCAGCGCGTGGCCCAGCTCGTGCAGCAGCACCGAGCCGAGCAGCGAGACCACGAAGCCGAACCCGACCAGGTAGCCGCCGAGCGGGCCGAGGTCGAGCTGGCGGCGGGCCAGCGCCGCGTACAGCACCGTGACGACGACGGTGAGCAGCAGCATCGAGGCGTCGACGCGCAGCGGCACCCCGAGCACCCGGCCGAGGCTGAGCCCCGGCCGGCGGGGTCCTCGGCTCCGCTGCTGCACCGGCCCGATGCTACGTGAGCGTGCGCGGCGGGCCGCCGCGGTCACTGAGAGGGAGATCCGATCATGCTCCGGTGCGGCGACGGTGGCGGTGTCACAGGCGTGGCCTAACCTTCCGGGCATGACGGCGGAACCGATGATCGACAGCCACGGCGACCAGACGGCACCGGCGCCGGTCACGGTGCGGGCGTCGCTGTCGCCGTCCCGGGCGGCCGACTTCAAGACCTGCCCGCTGCTCTACCGGTTCCGCAGCATCGACCGGCTGCCCGAGCGGCCGACTGTCGAGCAGGCCCGGGGCACGCTCGTGCACGCCGTGCTGGAGCGGCTGTTCGACCTTCCGGCCGCCGCCCGCACCCCGGAGTCGGCCGGTGATCTGGTCGCGCCGCAGTGGGACCGGCTGGTCACCGAGGAGCCGGAGCTGGCCTCGCTGTTCGCCGACGGCGACACCACCGGTCCGCAGGAGTTCCTCCGGTCGGCGACGGCGCTGCTGGACGGCTACTTCGCGGTGGAGGACCCACGCCGGCTGGAGCCGGCCGAGCGGGAGGCGCTGATCTCCGCGGTGGTGGACGACGAACTGCTCATCCGGGGCTACCTCGACCGCCTCGACGTGGCGCCCGACGGCGCGCTGCGAGTGGTCGACTACAAGACCGGCGGCGCGCCGCGCGAGGCGTTCGAGGCGCGGGCGCTGTTCCAGCTCAAGTTCTACGCCCTGGTGCTGTGGCGCACCCGGGGCGTGGTGCCGCGGGTGCTGCGCCTGCTCTACCTCAAGGACGCCGAGGTCTGCGACTACGCCCCCGACGCCGACGAGCTGGTGCGCTTCGAGCGCACAGTGGTGGCGCTGTGGCGGGCGATCGAGCAGGCCACCGCCCGGCAGGACTTCCGGCCCCGCCCGAGCCGCCTGTGCGACTGGTGCAGCCACCAGGCGCTGTGCCCGAGCTACGGCGGCACGCCGCCGCCGTTCCCGGTGGCCGCCGCCGCGCCCGACCCGCTGGTGGACGCCCGCTCCCGCCCGGTGGCGCCCGGCGCCGACGAGTAACCTCCGGCCCCAGCCGTCGAGTATTCGGCGCTGGCCGGAGGGCGCCCGGGCTGACGCCTGGCCGGACCGCCCCGGACCGGCGGGCCATTCCGCGCATGACCGGCGCGCAGACCGCCCGCTATCCCGCGCGGACCCAGGACGCAGAGCGCCTGCGATCCCGCGCGGGCCTGAGCGCGCGGAGCCCGGCCAACCTGCGGGATCGGGGCGGCCTGATCGGCGACCGCGCGACCGGTGACCTCTACGGTGGTTACCGCGGCCCGGCTCACGCCGGGCGTATCGCGCGCGTGCCGGCGCCGACGGGTCCCGGCCGGACCGCCGCCCGGACGACGAGGGGGACGCATGACCGACGGCGCCGTGTCCCGGCCGGTGCGGGTTCTGCTCGCCGACGACCAGCCGCTGCTGCGTACCGGATTCCGGATGGTACTGGGCGCGGAGGACGACCTGGACGTGGTGGGTGAGGCCGGCGACGGCGCGGAGGCGGTGGACCTGGCGCGGCGGCTGCTGCCCGACGTGGTGCTGATGGACATCCGGATGCCGCGGATGGACGGGGTGACCGCGACGCGCGCGATCGTGTCCGCGCGGCTACCGGTTCGGGTGCTGGTGCTCACCACGTTCGAGCAGGACGAACACGTCGTCGGGGCGCTGCGGGCCGGCGCCAGCGGGTTCCTGACTAAGGATGTGCCGGCTGAGGACCTGGTCGCGGCGATCCGCACGGTGGCGGCCGGGGACGCGGCGATGTCTCCGCGCATCCTGCGCCGGCTGCTGGACCGCTTCGCCGAGATGCTGCCCGATCCGGCCGCCGCGCCGGCGCGGGCGCTTGATCCGCTGACCGACCGGGAGCGGGAGGTGCTCACCCACATGGCGCGCGGTCTGTCCAACGCGGAGATCGCCCGGGTGCTGTCGGTCAGCGAGACGACTGTGAAAACCCATGTCGGGCATGTGCTGACGAAGCTACGGTTGCGCGACCGGGTTCAGGCGGTCGTGCTCGCGTACGAGACGGGTCTGGTTCGTCCGGGGCGGTGAGGTGGCGCGGGTCACCTACCGTGACCAGCGGCGGGGCTGATGTGTTGACCATCACGCCGGGTGAGGCTCTAGCGTCGGCGCCGCCGGCCGGTCAGGGGTCACCCTGAGCCCGGATGGGGGTCGACCCTCACCGGAAGATCGGCACGGATTCCACCCCAGGTCGGAGGGCTTTCGGGCTCGCGACCCCGAGGATGGATTCCGCCGCACCGACCAGCGGGGGCGGTGCGGCATTGAGAACGACAGACGGAAGAGGTACATGACGTGACCGCGACGGTAGGCCAAGAGCAGGCCGCGGCCCGGGCGAACGATGTGTGGAAGGTGTACGGCAGCGGCGAGGCGCAGGTCGCCGCGCTGCGGGGGGTGAGCGCCGAGTTCGAGCGCGGCCGGTTCACCGCGATCATGGGGCCGTCGGGTTCCGGGAAGTCCACACTGATGCACTGCCTCGCGGGTCTGGACACGGTGACCAAGGGCACCGTGATGATCGGCGACACCACTGTGACCGGTCTCAACGACGCCGGTCTGACGAAGCTGCGCCGGGACAAGGTCGGCTTCATCTTCCAGCAGTTCAACCTGCTGCCGACGCTCACCGCGCAGGAGAACATCCTGCTGCCGCTGTCGATCGCCGGGCGCAAGCCCGACCCGGCCTGGTACGACGTCGTGATCGACACGGTCGGCCTGCGGGAGCGGCTCGGGCACCGCCCGGCGCAGCTCTCCGGTGGCCAGCAGCAGCGCGTGGCGTGCGCCCGGGCGCTCGTGGCCCGCCCCGAGGTGATCTTCGCGGACGAGCCGACCGGCAACCTGGACTCCCGCTCCGGCGCCGAGGTGCTGAAGTTCCTGCGCAACTCGGTACGCGAGCACGGCCAGACCATCGTCATGGTCACGCACGACCCGACCGCCGCCGCGTACGCCGACCGGGTGGTCTTCCTCGCCGACGGGCAGATCGTCTCGGAGTTGATCGAGCCGACCGCCGAGACGGTGCTGGACACGATGAAGAAGCTGGACTCCCCGGTCGAGGTGGGCAACTGATGCTGCGGGCAACGCTCAAGAGCCTGCTGGCGCGCAAGCTGCGCCTGCTGCTGTCCGGGCTGGCGGTGGTGCTCGGCGTCATGTTCGTCTCCGGCGCGTTCGTGCTCACCGACACGCTCGGGCGTTCCTTCGACGCGGTCTTCGCCGACGCGTACGCCGAGGTCGACGTGAGCGTCGAGGCCAAGCCGAAGATCGACGTCTCCACGGCGGAGGGGATGCCGCTGAGCACCCCGATGCCGGCGTCGGTGCTGGACCGGGTCAAGGCGGTGCCCGGCGTCGCCGACGCCGAGGGCGTGGTGGCCGCCGAGGGCGCCCGGATGATCGGCAGCAACGGCAAGGTGGTCACCTCGTTCGGCCCGCCGCAGCTGGGCCAGAACTGGCTCGGTGAGAGCGACCTGCTGGAGCTGCGCGAGGGCCGCGGCCCGCAGGCCGACGACGAGATCGTGATCAACGCCGCGCTGGCCGAGGCGGGCAAGGTCAAGGTCGGCGACCGGGTCGGCGTGCTGACCCTCGCCCCGAAGAAGGAGTTCACGCTCGTCGGCGTGTTCGGCTACAGCGGCGGCCGGGACTCGATCGGTGGCGCGAACGAGGTCTACTTCACGACCCCGGTGGCGCAGCAGCTGATGCTGGGCAAGCCGGACGTGTTCAGCAACATCAGCGTCCAGGCCGCCGACGGCACCACGCCGGCCGCGCTGCGCGACGAGCTGGCCCGCACGCTGGGTGCCGACTACCAGGTCAAGACCGGCGAGCAGCTCGCCGCCGACGCCTCGGCCGGCCTCAAGGAAGGGCTGTCGTTCTTCAACAAGATCCTCCTCGGGTTCGCCGCGGTGGCGCTGCTGGTCGGCACGTTCCTGATCCTCAACACGTTCTCGATCATCGTGGCGCAGCGCACCCGTGAGCTGGCCCTGATGCGCGCGATCGGGGCCAGCGGCAAGCAGGTCATCGGCTCGGTGGTGCTGGAGGCGCTCGCGGTCGGCCTGATCGCCTCGGTGCTGGGGCTCGCCGCCGGTATCGGCGTGGGCGCGCTGCTTGCGTACCTGTTCGGTCAGCTCGCCGGGGGTCTCACCCTGGCCGGGCTGGGCGTGCCCGCCTCGGCGGTGATCGGCGCGTTCGCGGTCGGCATGCTCATCACTGTGGTCGCCGCGCTGCTGCCGGCGCTGCGCGCCTCGCGCATCCCGCCGATCGCCGCGATGCAGGACGTGGCCACGCCGGACCGGCCGCTGACCAAGGTCACCATCGGCGGTGCCGTGGTCACCGGCATCGGCGCGGTGCTGCTGTTCCTCGGTCTCGGCGGGCACGCCGGCGACAGCACCCTGGCGACCATCCTCGGCGGCGTGCTGTTCGCGTTCATCGGGGTGGCGCTGCTGACCCCGATCATCAGCCGGCCGGTGGTCTCGCTGCTCGGCGCGATGTTCTCCTGGTCGGTGCCGGGCAAGCTGGGCCGGCTCAACTCGGGCCGCAACCCGCGCCGTACCGCGATCACGGCCGCCGCGCTGATGGTGGGCATCGCCCTGGTCACCGGCGTGACGGTGATCCTGGACTCGGCCAAGGGCAGCATCGGCGCGCTGGCCGAGGACACCATCAAGGCGGAGCTGGTGATCTCCGGGTCCACGTCCGGGCCGCGTCCGGCGAGCTTCGACCCGGCGGTCCTGGAGAAGGCCGCGGCGATCCCGGGCGTGCAGATGGTCGACGGCGAGTACGGCGACATGGCAGTGGTCGGCGGCGAGCGGACCTGGGTGGCCGTGTCGAGCAACGTGGCCGCGCTGCAGCAGATCTTCGGGGCGAAGGCCGCCGCCGGTGACATCAGCAAGCTGGCGCCGGACCAGATGCTGGTCAGCTCGGACACCGCGAAGGCACGCAACCTCAGCGTCGGTTCGACGGTGCCGGTGCAGCTGTCCCGTGGCGACGCCCGCACCTACACGGTCAGCGGCATCTACGAGAGTTCACAGCTGACCAACCCGGTGACGCTGCCGCCGCAGGCAACGGCGGACTTCGCCATCCCGCAGCCGATCCAGGGTTTCCTGCAGCTCGCCCCCGGCACGTCGGTGGACGCGGTGCAGCCGCAGATCGAGCGGCTGCTGGCGGACAGCCCCGAGGTGTCGGTGGCCGACCGGGCCGGGTTCATCGAGCAGCAGACCGGTCAGTTGGACTCCCTGCTCCAGATGATCCAGATCCTGCTGGCGCTGGCCATCGTGATCGCGGTGCTGGGCATCATCAACACGCTCGCGCTGTCGGTGCTGGAACGCACCCGGGAGCTGGGTCTGCTGCGGGCGATCGGCCTGCGCCGCGCCCAGACCATGCGCATGATCACGGTCGAGGCGGTGGTGATCTCGATCTTCGGCGCGCTGCTCGGCGTGGTGGTCGGCACCGGTCTCGGCGCGGCGGTGGTGGAGGCGCTCAAGGACGAGGGCATCACCGACCTGATCCTGCCGTGGGGTCAGATGGTGACGTTCCTGATCCTGGCCGCGATCATCGGCGTGGTCGCGGCGGTGCTGCCGGCGATCCGCGCCGCGCGGATCAACGTCCTGGGCGCCATCGCCCACGACTGACGTGAAAGGAAGGGCCCCTTCTTAACGCCTCGTGCATAAGAAGGGGCCCTTCCTAACGGTTGAGCAGCGCCGCGAGCAGCTCCAGGTCCGCCCCGAGCAGGCTCTCCATCTGGTGTACGCCGTCGGCGGGCGCCAGCGGCACCTCGGCCGGAACGGCCAGCACCGCCGCACCGGCTGCCAGCGCGCTCGCCACTCCGGTCGGTGAGTCCTCGATCGCCACGCACCGCTCGACCGGTACGCCCAGCAGACGCGCGGCGGTCAGGTACGGCTCCGGGTGCGGCTTGGCCGCGTCCACCTCGTCGCCGCAGACCACCGCGTCGAAGCTGTCCCGGCCCAGCGTGTCCAGGGCCACCTCGACCAGGGACCGGCCGCTGGAGGTGACCAGCGCGGTGGGGATGCCGGCGTCCCGTACCGCCCGCAGCAGCGCCAGCGCGCCCGGACGCCACTGCAGCCCGGTGCGGAACAGCTCCAGGATCCGGGCGCTGATCCAGTCGGCGCTTTCCTGCACGTCCCGCTCCGGCTGGCCCAGGTCGTCGTGCACGATCCGCATCGCGTCGACCATCCCGGTGCCGACGATCGCGCGGCGGGCGTCGTCGGACAGGACACCGCCGTACACGGCGGCCAGTTCCTGCAACGCGACGTCCCACAGCTTCTCGCTGTCGACCAGCGTGCCGTCCATGTCGAAGAGCACGGCGGCGGGGTGCTTGCTGCTCAGCGGGGGCCTCCTTCGATACGGGTACCCCGCCGATCCTGCCAGCCGCGCCGGGCCCGCCCGTCACCGTCCCCGCCCCTGGTGACCCGCGGCATCACCCGAGACCGCACGCGCCCAGCGACTTCTCGTATCCCCGGAAGAACGAATCGCTGCGCTGCTCGGCGGTGCCGTGCGAGCCCTCGGCGAACCACGGCTGGTCGGGGTCGTCGCCGACCGCCAGCAGCCCTTCCCGGAACTCCTCCAGGTCACCGTCCTCCAGCTCCAGCGCACCGGACCGCACGCTGTCCCCGAGGTACGCCCCGGCCATGCAGTCGGCCTGCAGCTCCTGCTGGATGGTGAAGTTGTAGCGGATGCCGAGCCGCACCTGCATGCCGTGGGCGTACTCGTGGCCGAGCAGGTAGAACAGGAACGCGTCGCCGATCTGCCGGAACGCCGCCACCGACCAGTTCACGTCGTAGGCGATGAAGTCGCCGGCCGAGCAGTACACGGCGTTGTTGCGGGGCAGCGCCTGCCCGGCGCAGGCCACCTCGCCCTCCCGGCTGTAGGCCACCACCCGCCGGATCGGGGTGAACCGCTGACCGGAGGCGCGGAACTGCTGCGCCCAGTAGCGTTCGGCCAGCCGGACCGCGTCCTCGATGTCCTGCTTGAACTCGGCGACGCTCGTGGTGCCGTCCGCCCGGGTGGTCTGCGACTCGGGCTGCGCGCTGCGCGGGGGTGCGGGCTGCTGCGGCCCGCCCTGGTCGACGCCGCCGGCCATGCAGCCAGCCGCGACCAGCGCGGCCACCACCAGCCCGACGATCGGCCCGCGCCCCTGACGTCCCGCCCTGTCCCCCACCATGACCTCCCGGTTTTCGTACCCGTGTCCCGCAGCAGTACCCCCGGCGGACGCCGGTGATGCTCACCGGCTCACACGCACGGCCGCCGGGAAACGTTCACCAGGCGACGGCGTCCCGGGCGTCCGCGCCGGTCACGCTGGATCGGCCCGGGTACCGTCGCCGGGATGGAGCCGCACCCGTCGTACGCCGGAATTGTCTACTGGCGACGTAGTCTCTGGAACGGCCTGCGGTGCGTGCCGGTGCTGATGACCCTCGACGAGGGCTGGCTGCGGGCCGGCGACCGGCACGGCGCGGAGGTGTTCGCCGCGCCCGTCGGGCAGGTCGAGGCCCGGGGAACGATCTTCGGCACGATGCTGCTCACCGTCGGCGGCCACCGGTACGCCCTGGTCGGCGTGGGTGCCACCGTCTCACCGTCACCGAGCAGGGAACAACTGCGGCGGCTGGACGAGCTCAGCGCCCGCACCGAGCCGGTGCCCGACCTCGCGTCCTGGTCGGAGACGCTGGCGCGGGCCGGCGTGACGGTGCGCTGAGCGGCGTGGTCAGTCCAGGCCGCGCATGATGTGCGGTTCGCCGTCGTCGTCGCCGAAGCAGCGGTGCAGCACCTGGGCACGCGCCCACAGGTCCAGGCTGCTCGGCGGTCCGACCGGCCCGGTGCCGGCGGGCGCGCTCAGCACGGGAGCCGGGTCCGGCGGGACCTGCGACGTCACCTCGTCGGTCATGTCCGCCCCTTTCGTTGTACCCATGCTCGCCCTCGGGCGTTTCCGCCACGTCAACGCCGACGGCGGGGGCGTGGACGCGCCGCCTGGTCCGGCGTCGGCCCGTACTCCGGTGACGGTAGTCCGCCGGGCCGCCGAGCACAGCCGTATTCCCGACGTCGCCGCAGGTGGCGGCTGGTGATCACGCCTGCGGACCGGGCGGCCCGCAGGTGGCGCAGCAGGTCGCCGTGCCAGGCGTCGCGACCCTCGCGCCCGGCTACGGTCTGACGCATGACTGTCGTCCGGTCCATCCTGCTGTTCCTGCTCGCCGCGCTCGCCGAGATCGGCGGCGCCTGGCTGGTGTGGCAGGGCTGGCGGGAGAACCGCGGCCTGCTCTGGATCGCCGCCGGGGTGATCGCGCTCGGCGCCTACGGATTCGTCGCCACGTTCCAGCCGGACCCGAACTTCGGCCGCATCCTCGCCGCCTACGGCGGCGTGTTCGTCGCCGGGTCGCTCGCCTGGGGCATGGTCGTCGACAAGTTCCGGCCCGACCGCTACGACCTCGCCGGCGCGGCCATCTGCCTGGTCGGCGTCGCGCTCATCATGTACGCGCCGCGCACGAGCTGACGGCGCGGTGATGAGTTTTCCCGCCCGTTCCCGTCACACAGACGACGGGACACGACGAGGCGGGAGGATGACGTGATGGGTGCGGAGCCACGGCGGGCGGAGCTGGGCGTACGCGATCTGGGTGAGGTCGACGAGCCGGCGTTCGCCGGGCTGGCGCAGCGGCACCGGCGGGAGCTGCACGTGCACTGCTACCGGATGCTCGGATCGTTCGAGGACGCCGAGGACACCGTCCAGGAGACGTTCCTGCGCGCCTGGCGGCGGCGCGAGACGTTCGCCGGCCGCTCCACGTTCCGGGCCTGGCTGTACCGCATCGCCACGAACGCCTGCCTGGACCTGCTGGCCAAGTGCCGGCCCGAGCCCGCAACCGGCGGCGAGGTGCGGTGGCTGCAGCCCTACCCGGACCGGCTGCTCGACGAGCTGCCCGCGGCCGGCGCGGACGAGCCGGAAGCCGTCGCGGTGGCGCGGGAGACGATCGAGCTGGCGTACCTGGTCGCGGTGCAGCACCTCGCGCCACGCCCGCGTGCCGTGCTGATCCTGCGCGACGTGCTCGGCTGGCCGGCCAAGGACGTCGCGGAACTCCTGGGCGACTCGGTCAACTCGGTGAACAGCGCGTTGCAGCGCGCCCGCGCCGGCATGCGGGAACACCTGCCCGCGCAGCGGCAGGACTGGACCGGCGACGAGGCGGACACCCGCACCCGCGAGCTGGTACGCCGCTTCACCGACGCCGCCGTCGCCAAGGACGTCGCCGCTCTCGCCGCCATGATGCGCGACGACGTGCGCTGCTCGATGCCCCCCACCCCGGGGCTGCAGATCGGCCGGGACGCGGTGGTCGCCGACTGGGTCGCGGACGGCTTCGAGAGCCTGGGCAGCATGCGGGCCGTGCCCACCGCCGTGAACCGGCAGCCCGCCGTCGCGTTCTACCTGTGGCAGGAGAGCGACGGCGCGTACCTGCCGCTCACCGTCGACGCCCTGCGCGTCACCGGCGGGGCGATCACCGAGATCGTCACGTTCCACGCCGACCAGTTCCCGCGCCTCGGGCTGCCCGAGCGCCTGCCGGCCGACCGTACCCCGTAGTGCCGGTGCGGACGCTCGCGCTGCCCGGCGGCGCGCGCGTCGCGGTGGTCGCAGCCCAGTGGCAGCACGCGTACGGCGTGGTCACACGCGGACGGGTGCAGCTGGAGCCGCGCGACGGCGCGCCCGGGCCGGTCCTGCGCCGCGACGCCGGCTTCTGGCTGCGCGACACCGGAGTACGCGCGCTGCGCAACCCCGGCCGCCGCACCGCGACGGTACGAGTCCTGACCCCCGACTTCTGGAGGAGCGACATGATCAGCAGCACCGGCACCGGCGTGGGCTCTCGCCGTTCGCACGGCTTCCGGCGGCTCGCCGTCACCGGCGTCGTCGCCACACTCGTCGCGATGACTGCAACCACGCTCGGCGCGGCGCTCGCGCGGGCCGCCGGCGTCGACTTCGCGATCCCGGACGGCGGTGACGAGGCCATCCCGCTCGGCGGCTTCACCGTGGTGACCGGATTCTTCTCCCTCGTCGGGGTCGTCATCGCCGCCGTACTGCTGCGGTTCAGCGCGCGTCCCGCGTCGCGGTTCGTGTGGACGGCGGTGGCGCTGACCACGCTGTCGCTGGCGCCGCCGTTCCTCGTCGGGGCCACCGCCACGACGAGCGTCACGCTGGTCGCGATGCACCTGGTCGCGGCGGCAGTGATGATCCCCGCCCTGACGCGATGCCTGGTCGCGAGGACCGACTGACACTCCGCTCCCGGTGAGTGGGCTGGGCCACAAAACACTCTTGATTCGCAGGGTTCGATCGAAAACGTGCGGGCACTCCGATATGGACCGAACGCCGGGCGCCGCCAGTCGGCGCCCGGCGCCACGTTCGACCGAGAGGTGACACCATGACCTTCCGCGCCAGGCTCGTCGGAGCCGCACTCGCCGGGACGCTCGCCGCCGGTGCATCGGCACTGGCTGGGGCCTCCGCGGCCAGCGCGCAGGCCGAACCCTGCGTTCAGCGCATCGCCGTGGTGAACAACGCCGCCTTCGTGATGTCCTTCAGCGTTCAGGCGAGCAACGGCCTGGAGACGGCGAACACCGACAACTACCCGATCAACCAGTCGCGGACGATCGATCTCACCACCACGGCGCTGCCGGTCGGCGCCGACGTCCGCCCGGTGGTGGACGCGGTCGCCGGAGCGACGCGGACCCCGAGCAGCTTCGTGTCGTACTGCGAGAACGGGCAGACCGCCACGTACTCGGTGACCGGTACGACGTACGACTACTCGGTCACGCTGATCGGCTGACCGGCACGTCGACGCTTCGGGGCGTCCGCCGTCGCGGCGGGCGCCCCGCGCTCGTACGCTACTTTGACCGGGTGCCCGTACCCCGGCTGATTCCCATCGCGCACGAGCCCGGCCACCGGACGGACACGATCGGCCGCTACGACGAAGGGCTGTTCCTCGCCTCGGCGTGGGACCACCACGCGTACGTGCACCTGTTCGACCACGACGGGACGTACCGGAACTCGACCATTACGCGGGTTCCGCATCGAGGCGCGCTGAGCGAGGCGCTCGACGGGCTGCTCGCGAGCCTGCCCGGCAGGTCGTACGGCGACATCGCCGTACAACTGTTCCAGACCCGTCAGGACGGCGTCGTGTTCGGTCTGGTCGACGAGTCCGGCGACCGGGCGGGCGACGGCAGCCACGTCGACTGGGTCGAGCTGTATCCGGATCGCCTAGGGTTCCACGAGCCGTGGGACGGCCTCTACGACACGTGACGGCACACCGACCACATGAGTAAGGGCGGCGTTGTTCCGCCGGTTCGAGGCTGCATGGTCACGGTTCGGCACCGTTGGTCCACCTCTAACGGCTGGAGCTTGCCGTAGGCGCTCCACCGGAGGTCAGAGCGCCTACGGCGATCACTTGGCGTTGAAGTAGTTCGCCTCCGGGTGGTGCACCACGATCGCGTCGGTGGCCTGCTCCGGCACCAACTGGAACTCCTCCGACAACTGCACCCCGATCCGCTCGGCCCCCAGCAGCTCCACGATCTTCGCCCGGTCCTCCAGGTCGGGGCAGGCCGGGTAGCCGAACGCGTACCGGCAGCCCCGGTAGTCGGTGCGCAGCAGACCCGCCAGGTCGGCCGGATCCTCGTCGGCGACCGTGCCGCCGCCGGGCAGCACCAGCTCGGCGCGGATCCGCCGGTGCCAGTACTCCGCGAGGGCCTCGGTGAGCTGCACCGACAGGCCGTGCACCTCCAGGTAGTCGCGGTACTCGTTACCGGCGAACATCTTCGCCGTGTACTCGCTGATCGGCTGCCCGACGGTGACCAGCTGCAACGCCACCACGTCGAGCTGGTCGCCCTTGGGCCGGAAGAAGTCGGCCAGGCACAGCCGCCGCTCCTGCCGCTGCCGGGGGAAGGAGAACCGGGCCCGCTCGCTGTGCCCGTTCTCGTCCAGCACCACCAGGTCGTTGCCCTCGGAGTACGCCGGGAAGTAGCCGTACACCACGGCCGCCTCCAGCACCTGGTCGGAGATCAGGCGGTCCAGCCAGTACCGCAGCCGGGGCCGGCCCTCGGTCTCGACCAGTTCCTCGTACGACGGGCCCTTGCCGCCGCGGGCGCCGCGCAGCCCCCACTGGCCCAGGAACGTGGCCCGCTCGTCCAGCAGCGCCGCGTAGTCGGCCAGCGGCACGCCCTTGACGACGCGGGTGCCGAAGAACGGCGGCTTCGGCACCGCCACGTCCACCGCCACGTCGGAGCGGACCGAGGCGTCGTCCAGTTCGGGCAGCGCCTCGCGCACCTGCGCGCGCTGCCGCTCGCGGCGCTCCCGGCGGGCCGCCAGCGCCGCCTCGCGCTCCGGGTCGATCACCGGCGCGCCGCCGCGCTTGGCCGCCATCACGCGGTCCATCAGGGACAGCCCTTCGAACGCGTCGCGGGCGTAGTGCACCTGACCCGGGTAGATCGACCGCAGGTCGTCCTCCACGTACGCGCGGGTCAGCGCCGCGCCGCCGAGCAGCACCGGCCAGCGCTCGGCCACGCCGCGGGAGGCCATCTCGGCCAGGTTCTCCTTCATGATGACTGTGCTCTTGACCAGCAGGCCGGACATGCCGATCGCGTCGGCGCGGTGTTCCTCGGCCGCGTCGAGGATCGCGTTGATCGGTTGCTTGATGCCGATGTTGACCACGTCGTAGCCGTTGTTGGACAGGATGATGTCGACCAGGTTCTTGCCGATGTCGTGCACGTCGCCCTTCACCGTGGCGAGCACGATCCGGCCCTTGCCGTCGTCATCGGTCTTCTCCATGTGCGGCTCCAGGTACGCCACCGCGGTCTTCATCACCTCGGCGGACTGGAGCACGAACGGCAACTGCATCTGGCCGGAGCCGAACAGCTCGCCGACCACCTTCATGCCGTCCAGCAGCAGGTCGTTGATGATGGACAGCGGCGTACGCCCCTGCGCCATCGCCGTGTCCAGGTCGGCCTCCAGGCCGTTGCGCTCACCGTCGATGATCCGCCGCTTGAGCCGCTCGTCCAGCGGCAGCGCGGCCAGTTCCTCGGCCCGGGTGGCGCGCGCCGACGCCGCGTCCACGCCCTCGAACGCCTCGATGAACCGCTGCACCGGGTCGTAGCCCTCGCGGCGCCGGTCGTACACCAGGTCGAGCGCCACCTCGCGCTGCTCGTCCGGGATCCGCGACATCGGCAGGATCTTGCTGGCGTGCACGATCGCCGAGGTCAGCCCGGCCTGGGCGCACTCGTGCAGGAACACCGAGTTGAGCACCTGCCGGGCCGCCGGGTTGAGGCCGAACGAGACGTTGGAGATGCCGGCGGTGAAGTTGACGCCCGGATAACGGGCCGCGATCTCCCGGATCGCCTCGATCGTCTCGATGCCGTCGCGGCGGGTCTCCTCCTGCCCGGTGGCGATCGGGAACGTCAGCGCGTCGATGAGGATGTCCTCCCGGCGCATCCCCCACCGGCCGGTCAGGTCGTCGATCAGCCGGGAGGCCACCCGTACCTTCCAATCGCGGGTGCGGGCCTGGCCCTCCTCGTCGATGAGCAGCGCCACGACGGCGGCGCCGTGCTCCTTGACCACCGGCATGACCCGCGCATAGCGGGAGTCGGGGCCGTCGCCGTCCTCGAAGTTGACCGAGTTGACCACGCACCGGCCGCCGAGCATCTCCAGGCCGGCCTCGATCACCGCCGGTTCGGTGGAGTCCAGCACGATCGGCAGCGTCGACGCGGTGGCGAACCGCCCGGCCAGCTCCCGCATGTCCTGCGTGCCGTCGCGGCCCACGTAGTCGACGCAGAGGTCGAGCAGGTGCGAGCCGTCCCGGGCCTGGCTGCGGGCGACCTCCACGCAGGCCTGCCAGTCCCCGGCGAGCATGGACTCGCGGAACGCCTTCGAGCCGTTGGCGTTGGTCCGCTCCCCCACCATCAGGATGCTGGCGTCCTGGGCGAACGGCACGTGGTGGTAGATCGAGGAGACCCCGGCCTCCGGCTTCGGCTCCCGCGCCACCGGCGCCCGCCCGCCGAGGCGCTCCACCAGCACCCGGATGTGCTCCGGGGTGGTGCCGCAGCAGCCGCCGATCAGGCCCACGCCGTAGTCGGTGACGAACCGCTCCAGCGCGTCGGCCAGCTCGTCCGGGCTGAGCGGGAAGTACGCCCCGTCGGCCGTGAGCACCGGCAGGCCCGCGTTCGGCATCACCGAGATCGGGATACGCGAGTGCTGCGCCAGGTAGCGCAGGTGCTCGCCCATCTCCGCCGGGCCGGTCGAGCAGTTGAGCCCGATCAGGTCGACGCCGAGCGGCTCGATCGCGGTCAGCGCCGCGCCGATCTCGCTGCCCAGCAGCATCGTGCCGGTGGTCTCCACCGCCACCTGACAGATGATCGGCACGTCCCGGCCCGCCTCGGCACGGGCCCGCTTCGACCCGACCACCGCCGCCTTGACCTGGAGCAGGTCCTGGCAGGTCTCGATGATCAGCGCGTCCGCCCCGCCGGCGATCAGACCGGCGGCGTTCTCCTGGTACGCGTCACGCAGCGAGGCGTAGGTCGCGTGCCCGAGCGTGGGCAGCTTGGTGCCCGGACCCATCGAGCCGAGCACGAACCGGGGGTGCTCCGGCGTCGCGTACTCGTCGGCGGCCTCCCGCGCGATCCGCGCGCCCGCCTCGGACAGCTCCCGGATGCGGCCGGGGATGCCGTACTCGGCGAGGTTGGGCAGGTTCGCGCCGAACGTGTTGGTCTCCACGCAGTCCGCGCCGGCGGCCAGATAGGCGTCGTGCACGCCTCGGACCACGTCCGGCCGGGTCACGTTGAGGATCTCGTTGCAGCCTTCGAGGCCGTCGAAGTCGTCAAGGGTGAGATCGGCGGCCTGGAGCATCGTCCCCATCGCGCCGTCCGCGATCAGGATCCGATCGGCCAGCAGGTCACGCAACGAAATAGGCACATGGCCCAGGTTAGTGCGCCCGAGTACGCCAGACTCACCCGAACCGGGCCTTCCCACATACTGCCCGGCGGACCGCGTACGCCTTTGCGCCGGTTCGCCCGGGTGGTCGGGCTCGGCGACCGGCGCGGCCGACGGGCCCGCTCCGGCGGCGGCACGTAGGCTGGCGGACGTGAAGGACAACAGGGGTGCGACAGTGCGACGGGGCGACGCCGCGCCCGACGAGCAGGGTGAGGTGACGGCGTGACCGAGTTCGACGGGCTGCCGGTACTGCGCTCGCCGGTCGCCATCGCGGCCTTCGAGGGCTGGAACGACGCCGCCGACGCCTCCACCGCCGCCGTGGAACACCTGGAGCAGGTCTGGCAGGCCCGGGAGGTGACCGAGCTGGACCCGGAGGACTTCTACGACTTCCAGGTGAGCCGCCCGACGATCACCATGGCCGACGGGGAGACCCGGCGCGTCGAGTGGCCCACCACGCGGTTCATGGTGGCCAGCCCGGAGGGCACCGAACGGGACGTGGTGCTGATCCGGGGCATCGAGCCGAGCATGCGCTGGCGGACGTTCTGCGAGCAGGTGCTGGAGATCTGCCACAGCCTGGAGGTCGAGCGGGTGGTGCTGCTCGGCGCGTTGCTCGCAGACGTGCCGTACACCCGGCCGCTGCCGATCAGCGGCAGCGCGTCGGACGCCGACGCCGCCAAGCGCTACCAGCTCACCCCCACCCGGTACGACGGGCCGACCGGCATCGTCGGCGTGCTGCACGACGCCTGCACCCGCGCCGAGGTCGACGCGGTGTCGTTCTGGGTGCACGTGCCGCACTACGCCAACAACCCGCCCTGCCCGAAGGCCACGCTGGCGCTGCTGCACCGGGTCGAGGAGGTACTCGACCTGCCGGTGCCGATGGCCGACCTGGCCGAGGAGGCAGCCGAATGGGAGCAGCGGGTGCGCAGCGCCGCCGAGCAGGACGCGGAACTCGGCGAGTACGTGCGTGAGCTGGAGGAACGGGTCGGCGACGCCGGCATCACCCCGTTGACCGGGGACGAGATCGCCCAGGAGTTCGAGAAGTACCTGCGTCGCCGCGGCGGTTCCGCCGGGCCGACAGCGGGTTCCTGGTAGCCGTTTTCCGTCGAAGCCGGGTCCCCCTGCCGGGGCCCGGCTTCTGCGTGTCCGGGGTGGCGCGGTCATACCCTCTAGGGCATCCTAGGAACCTAGCTGTTCTGAGGAGGCCCGGATGCAGATCAACCCCGGCGCGGCCGAGTTCCCGCACCGGCAGATCGCCGCGCAGCTCAAGGCCCAGGTGCGCCGCGGCGACTGGGGCCCCGGCGAGCGGCTGCCGTCCATCCCGGCCATCGCCGAGATGTTCGGCGTGGCGAAGCAGACCGTGCAGCGCGCCGTCGACCAGCTGCGGGTCGAGGGCATCCTGATCACCAAACCCGGCTCCGGTACGTACGTCCGGGGCACCCGGCGCCGCCTCAACCGCCTGTCCCGGGGCCGGTACGGCGGCTTCCGCGGCTACCACACCGACCTGGCCGCCCGGTACCGCCAGCAACTCGTCTCGGTCGGCCGTTCCCCCGCCCCGGCCGAGGTGGCCGACGCGTTCGGCGTCGCCGACGGCACCGAACTGCTCTGCCGCCGGCACCTGGTACGCACCGACGACTCCCCGGTCGAGGTCGGCGCGTCCTGGTTCCTGCCCGCCGACACCGCCGGCACGTCACTGGAGCGGGCCGAGGCGTTCGGCCGGCCGCTCTACCAGGAGGCCGAGGAGGTCACCGGCCGGCGGTACGTCACCGCCACCGACACGATCAGCGCGCGCCAGCCCAGCCGGGAGGAGGCGGAGATCCTCCAGATCCGCCCGGACACGCCGGTGCTGCACCTGCTGCACGTGGCGTACGACGAGCGACGCAAGCCGATCGAGGTCGCGCAGGCGACCTGGCCCGGCCCGATGACCACGCTCACCGAGGAGTACAGGATCCCCGCCCCGGCTCCCGACCAGGACCCCGACCCCGGCCTGGTCCTGGGCTGACCGCTTTGCCCCCGCCCCGGCGATCTTGCACTTTCCGCCCCAGCAGACGGCGCATTTCCGACGCTCCAGGGGCCGCGAGTGCAAGATCGCCGAGGCGTGCCGGCGGGGCCGGCGCACACATGCTCCCGGAACGGCCACGCCCGGGCGGAGCCCCCGGGTCGGGTCGTGCCGGGTGGAACACCGTGGGTGTCAAACCGCCCTCGAGACACCCGTCACGTTCCACCCGCCCGCCGAGCGACGCGATCTTGCGGTTTCGGACCCCGCAAACTGGGGCGAAACGGCGAGAACGCGGGCCGCAAGTGCAAGATCGGCGAGGCGAGGCGGGAGCGAGGCGAGGCGAGGACGAGGCGCGGCGCGGCGCGGCGCGGGGGCGGGGGCGGGTGAGCGAGGGACGGGTGCGCGGGCGGCCGGGCGGAACGGCTACAGGGCGATGCCCAGGAGCGCGTCGACCGTGTCGGTGAACAGCACCGGGGCCTCCGGGTCGTCCGTGACGCCGTTCAACGCTCCGTCGGCCCAACGGTCAGCCGCCGCCAGAGCGCCCGGCGTGTCCAGATCGTCGGCCAGGCGCTCGCGTACCTCGGCCAGCAACGCCGCCCCCGACGGCCCGGCCGGCGCGGCGGCGGCCCGCCGCCAGCGGCCCAGCCGCTCCTGCGCCTCGGTGAGCAGATCGTCGGTCCAGGAGCGGTCGGTGCGGTAGTGGCCGCTCATCAGCGCCAGCCGCACCGCCATCGGGTCGACCTTGTCGGCCCGCAGCCGGGACACGAAGACCAGGTTGCCCTGGGACTTCGACATCTTCTCGCCGTCCAGGCCGATCATGCCGGCGTGTACGTAGTGGTCGGCGAACGGCGCCTCGCCGGTGAGCCGCTCGGCGTGCGCGGCGGAGCATTCGTGGTGCGGGAAGATCAGGTCGTTGCCGCCGCCCTGCACGTCGATCCGGTCGCCGAGCAGGTTCAACGCGATGACCGTGCACTCGATGTGCCAGCCGGGGCGGCCCGCGCCGAGTTCGCCGCCGGGCCAGGACGGCTCGCCCTCGCGGGCGCCGCGCCACAGCAGCGGGTCGAGCGGGTCGCGCTTGCCGGCGCGCTCCGGGTCGCCGCCGCGCTCGGCGAACAGTTCGAGCATCTCCTCGCGGGACAGGTTCGACTCGTAGCCGAAGCGCGGGGCGGCGGAGATGTCGAAGTAGACGTCGCCGGTGCCGTCGTCGAGCCGGTACGCCGCGCCGTCCTTGAGCAGCACCAGCACCTTCTCGGCGATCTCCGGGATCGACTCGACAGCGCCGACGTAGTGCGCCGGCGGGATCATCCGCAGCGCCTCCATGTCCTCGCGGAACAGCGCGGTCTCCCGCATGGCCAGGACCTTCCAGTCCTCGCCGTCGCGCTCGGCGCGTTCCAGCAGCGGGTCGTCGATGTCGGTGACGTTCTGCACGTACCGCACGTCGAGGCCGGCGTCGCGCCACATCCGCTGCACCAGATCGAACGCGATCATGGTGGCGGCGTGCCCCAGGTGCGTGGCGTCGTACGGGGTGATGCCGCAGACGTACATCGAGGCCGCGCCCTCGGGCCGGCTGGGATGGGCGCCCTGCCGCGCCGAGTCGTACAACCGCAGCGGCACGCCCTCGCCGGGCAGCCGCGGCACCTCGTGTCCCGCCCAAGACTCCATGACCGCCAGCCTAACGATCCGTCAGACGCTCGGGTGCCGCCCTACGGGTGATCAACGCGACAGCGGCTCACATCGGCGGCCAGGGCATCGCCGGCCACTCCTCGGGAGGCAGCGGGAACCGGCCGGTCCCGCGCAGCCGCTCGACGCGGGCCGCCAGCGCCGCCGTCTCGCCGATCGTCAGGTGCTCGGCGAGTTCCTCGCCGAGCGGGCCGCGAAGCTGACCGGCCAGGCCGTCGAGCATCTCCACCGCGTCCGGCGGCAGCTCGCGGCCGGCCCAGCCCCACAGCACCGTACGCAGCTTCTCCTCGACGTGGAAGCTCACGCCGTGGTCGACGCCGTAGATCCGGTCGTCCGGGCCGACGAGCACGTGACCGCCCTTGCGGTCGGCGTTGTTGATCACCGCGTCGAGCACGGCGAGCCGGGCCAGGCGGGGGTCGTCGGCGTGCGCCAGCGCGTACGCGGCGCCGTCGTCGTCGCGGGCCGCGGCCACCGGGAACCAGCGCGGCGGGATCTCCCGCGCCGGCACGAACCCGACCAGTGGCTCGGCGTCGTCCGGCTCGTCGATCCAGAGCTGGCAGGAGCCGGGGCCGAACGGGCCGTCCCGCAGCACCGTGGGGGGCACCAGGTCCCAGCCGGTGGCCCGGGACACCAGGTAGGCGGCCACCTCGCGGCCGGCGAGCGTGCCGTCCGGGAAGTCCCACAGCGGGCGCTCACCGCGCACCGGCTTGTAGACACAGTGGGCGGTGACGTCGCCGAGCGCGACGATGGCGCGCAGCGTGGCGTTGGAGGCGTCGACAAGCCGCCCTTCCAGGGTCAGCTCACCGTCGGCGAGCAGCCGCAGCGCCTCGGCTCCGTCCTGTCGGGGCTGCAGTTCCGACGACGTCACCGGTGATAGCCGTTGTTCCGGGGGCAGAGGTGACCGGCCGGGTCCAGCGGCTGCCCGCACAGCGGGCAGGGGGGACGGCCGGCGTTGACGACGCGCTTGGCCCGCTCGATGAACTCGCGGGTCGCCTCCGGGGTCAGCCGGACCCGGAGCCGGTCGAGGTCGTCGTCCGGCTCGTCCGGCTCCTCGTCGGCGTCGTCGTCCGCGTCGCCCAGCTCGACCTCGACTTCCGCCTCGCCCACGGCGATCGCCTCGATCACCACTGTCGCGGTGTCCACGTCGAAGGCCAGGCCCAGCGTGCCGACGCGGAACTCCTCGTCCACCGGGGTGTCGAGCGGCTCGTTGTCGCCGCCCGTCGGCGGCGCGGCCTCCGGCAGCTGCACGCCGAAGCGGCGCTGCGCCTCGGCGAGCAGCTCCTCGAGCTTCTCGGCGAGCAACGACACCTGGACCTTCTCCAGCGACACGCTGACCAGCCGGCCGCCGCCGCGCGCCTGGAGGAAGAACGTGCGCTCCCCCGGCGGGCCGACCGTACCGGCGACGAACCGCTCCGGCGGCTCGAAGGCGTGCACCTGGTGCGTCATACCCACGACCCTATCCGGCGCGTGGAAGTGCCGCGCAGCCCACCGACGCCGAATCCGCCCAGAGCGAACGCGCCGCGCCGGGCCGGCTATCCGGCCGCGCCCGCGCCCCCGCCGACCGCCGCGTCCGACTCGGCCGGCCGCGCCGCGCGCCGGCGCCGCTTGCGCGGCGGCGGGACCAGCGCCGACAGGTCGCCGCCGGTGTCGTTGAGCCGGACCAGGAACGGCCGCAGCGGCGTGTAGCGGATCGCGGTCACCGACGCCGGGTCGGCCACGATCCGCTGAAAAAGATCAAGGTGTACGCCGAGCGCGTCCGCCACGATCGCCTTGATCACATCACCGTGGCTGCACGCGAGCCAGACCGCCTCCGGTCCGTGCTCGGCGGTGACCCGCGCGTCCCACGCCCGTACCGCCGCCACCGCGCGCGCGGACATCGCCGCCATCGACTCCCCCTGCGGGAACGCGGCGGCGCTCGGATGCTGCTGCACCACCGGCCAGAGCGGCTCCTTCGCCAGCTTCTTCAGCGACTGCCCCTCCCAGTCGCCGTACCCGCACTCGATCAGCCCGTCGTCGACCACCGGTTCGGCGTGCGGCAGCGCCAGTTCGAGGGTCTGCCGGCAGCGGATCAGCGGGCTGGTCACCACCGCCGCGAGCGGCAGCCCGGCGAGGCGCGCGCCCACCGCCGTCGCCTGCGCCCGGCCGGTGTCGTCCAGCTCGACCGGTTGCCGCCCGGCCAGGCCGCCGTCGGCGTTCGCGGTGGTCCGGCCGTGTCGCAGAAGCAGAAGGGTCGCCACGCAGACCACCCTAGGCGGTACGCCCCGACGTTGATCGTCCCGCCACGACGCCGACCTTCCCCGCCCTCACACCCCGTCCCCGCCCTCACATCCCGTCCGCGTCGATCGTGATCGCCCGTCGCATTGCGCAGCTCGTTCGTCTCGCGCGGCACTCCGCCGGAGATCTTGGAAGTTTTGGGCCCCTATGAGAGCCATTTCCTTCCAAGATCTCCTGAGGTAGCGGCGCACGCCGGAGATCTTGGTACGTTCCCGCCCTTGTAGGGGCCGTTACGTACCAAGATCTCCGGCGAGCCCTTTCGAGACGGCGATGCGCTTCTGATCTGCCGTCGGCGACCCGACCTCCCACACGATCATGAGGTTGACGGCGACAAAACGGACACGAGGTGCCGCCAACTTCATGATCGACGCGGCAGGGAAGCCCGGGCGTTGGCGGGCGCGACGTGGGCGCGACGTAAGCGGGCGCTACGTGAGCGGGGCGGAGATGGGCGTGCGCAGGTGGAGCGGTCGGCGGAGTGGGCCGGATGCGTCGGAACGAGAGAGCGGGGCGTGTCGGGGAGGGAGTGTCCGTTTGCGTCGGGTGTCTGATTTCGGGGTGGTCGGGGACACCCGCACGGCGGAATCGCCTGCGGGGCCGGGGCGTTATATCTGGTGAACGACCGCAGCAGCGCCCCCGCAGCCCGAGAAGGCGGGCGGCAGCGTCCGGGAATGATCCCGGGCCGGCGGTCGTTGGACATGTCTCCGGCGCGACCAGCGAGCCCCGCACGCCACCCCCGGCGTCCACGGTCCGCGTGAGCAGACGCCGGATCCCCCCAGACTTCTCTGAGCGCCTGACGGTGCCCACGCACTCGCCCCCGGGTGCGTCGACCCCCGAATGGAGCCCCCTCATGAACACGATCCTGCGCAAGAGCATCCTCGGTATCGCCGGTCTGACCGTCGCCGGTGGCCTCGCCGCCGGCCCCCTCAACCACGACACCAGCACCCCCACCACCCGCAACGCCGCCGCGGTCACCACCACCCAGGCCGCGAAGCTCGACAGCGCCGCGCTGATCCCGCACGGCGTGCAGGGCACCCAGTCCCGCATCGACCTCGACGACGAGCAGACCGCCAACGTCAAGGCCATCATCGCCGCCACCAAGAAGGCCGGCATGGACGAACGCGCCGCCGTCGTCTCCATCGCCACCGCCCTGCAGGAGTCGAAGCTGGAGAACCTCGGCCACCTCGGTGACCGCAACGACCACGACTCGCAGGGCCTGTTCCAGCAGCGCCCGTCCTCCGGTTGGGGCACGGTCGAGCAGATCACCGACCCCGAATACTCCACCACCGCGTTCCTCAAGGGCCTCAAGCAGGTCGACGGCTGGAAGGACATGCCGCTGACCAAGGCCGCCCAGACCGTCCAGGTGAGTGCGTACCCCGACCACTACGCCCAGTGGGAGCAGCAGGCCGCCGACCTGGTCGCCGAGCACTGGAACAGCTGAGACAAGCGAAAGGCCGGCACCCCGAACATCGGGTGCCGGCCTTTCGCATGACAGCGTCAGGTGGCGCTGATCGTGCCGGTGGCCAGCAGGCAGATCACCAGGCTGCCCAGCGCGACCCGGTAGAGCACGAAGACGTACAGCGTGTGGTGTGCGACGTAGCGCAGCAGCCAGGCGATGGCCGCGTACCCGACGGCGAACGCGATCAGCGTCGCCACCACCATCTGCGCCACGCTCGGCGCGGCGGTGCCGGGCGCGGACGGCTCGAAGACGTCCGGCAGGCTGAACACGCCGGAGATCACCACGGCCGGGATGGCCAGCAGGAACGAGTAGCGGGCCGCGGTCTCCCGGGTCAGGTTGAGCAGCAGGCCCGCGGTCAGCGTGCCGCCGGAGCGGGACACGCCTGGTACGAGCGCCGCGGCCTGGGCGAAGCCCATCACTACGCCGTCGCGCATCCGGAAGTTCTCCAGCGTACGGGTCTGCCGGCCCCAGTACTCGGCGAAGGCCAGCAGCACGGCGCCGATGATCAGCGTGCAGGAGATCAGCCAGAGGTTGCGGCCGGCGGTGCGGATCTGGTCCTTGAAGATCAGTCCGAAGATGCCGATCGGGATGGTGCCGACGATGACGTACCAGCCCATGCGGTAGTCGAGGCTGGAGCGCACCGAGCGGTCGAACAGGCCCAGGCACCAGGTGCGGACGATCCGCCAGATGTCCTTGGCGAAGTAGATCAGGACGGCGGCCTCGGTGCCGAGCTGGGTCACCGCGGTGAACGACGCGCCCGCGTCCCGGCCGAAGAACAGCTCCGAGGTGATCCGCAGGTGCCCGGACGAGGACACCGGAAGGAACTCGGTCAGCCCCTGGACCAGGCCCAGGACGATGGCCTCGATCCAGGTCACTCCCCGACTCCGGACAGCTCCAGCGCCTCGGCGACGGTCCGCAGGGTCTGCACCCCGCTCTCCCGGTCGGCCACGAACAGCGACACCGACAGCGTGGTCACGCCCGCGGCGGCGTACTCCCGCATGCGCTCGGCGATGCGCTCCTTCGGGCCGAGCAGCGAGGTGCGGTCGATGAACTCCATCGGTACGGCGGCGGCCGCGTCGCGCTGCCGCTTGGCCAGGTAGAGGTCCTGGACCTCGCGGGCCGCGTCGCCGTAGCCCATCCGGGTGGCGAGCTGGTTGTAGAAGTTCTGCTTGCGGCTGCCCATGCCGCCGACGTACAGCGCGGCGTACCAGCGGACCAGCTCGGCGCAGGTGGCGACGTCGTCGCCGACCACCACCGGCACGGACGGCACCACGTCGAAGCCGGCCAGTTCCTTGCCGGCGGCGGCGCGGCCGGCCCGGACCGAGGCGAGGTGCTCCTCGGCGAACTCCGGGGAGTAGAAGACGGCCAGCCAGCCGTCGGCGATCTCGCCGGCCAGCTCCAGGTTCTTCGGGCCGACGGCGGCCAGGTAGATCGGGATGTGCTCGCGCGGCGGGTGGAAGCCCAGCCGCAGCGCCTTGCCCGGGCCGTCCGGCAGCGGCAGCGTGTAGTGCTCGCCGTCGTACGCGACCTCCTTGCGGGCCACCGCCAGCTTGACGATGTCCACGTACTCCCGGGTGCGGGCCAGCGGCTTGGCGAACCGCACGCCGTGCCAGCCCTCCGAGACCTGCGGGCCGGACACGCCCAGGCCGAGCCGGAACCGGCCGCCGGAGATCGTGTCGATGGTCGCCGCGGTCATCGCGGTCATGGCGGGCGAGCGGGCCGGGATCTGCATGACCGCCGACCCGACGTCGATCCGCTCGGTCTGTCCGGCGATCCAGGACAGGATGCTCGGCGAGTCCGAGCCGTACGCCTCCGCGGCCCACACGACCGAGTAGCCGAGCCGGTCCGCCTCCTGGGCCAATGCCAGGTGGTCGAACGGCGTGCTCCACGCCGTTTGGTATCCGAGGTTGAGCCCGAGTCGCACTGATCCTCCCGCCATCCGCACCACAGGTCGCATCAGGTTACGCAATGAGCGTGGCGCCCTCGACGTCCGGCTCACCCGAACATGTCACACCGGTCTGATGTCGCGCGGGAACTTGACTGCGGCGAGGATATCCGTGACGCCGGGTTCGAAATAAGGTTCACGCATGCAACAGCGACCGCTCGGCCGAAGCGGGCTGGCGGTATCGCGGCTCGCGCTCGGCACCATGACCTGGGGACGCGACACCGACGCCGACGACGCGGCCGCCCAGCTGAAGAGTTTCCTCGACGCGGGCGGCAACCTCGTGGACACCGCGGACGTGTACGCCGACGGCGACGCCGAATCGGTGATCGGCTCGCTGCTGGGCAGCCTGGTGGACCGCGACGAGCTGCTGATCGCCACCAAGGCGGGGCTGCGGCCGGGCAGCCGCCGCCGGGACGGCTCGCGCGGGCACCTGCTGCGCACGCTCGACGCCTCGCTGCGCCGGCTGGGCACCGACCACGTCGACCTGTGGCAGGTGCACGGGTACGATCCGGACACCCCGCTGGAGGAGACGCTCTCGGCCCTGGACCATGCCGTGTCGAGCGGGAAGGCCCGCTACGTCGGCGTGTCGAACTTCTCCGGCTGGCAGACCGCCCGCGCCGCCGCCTGGCAGGCCGCCTGGCCGGGGCGCGCCCCGGTGGTCGCCGCGCAGGTGGAGTACTCGCTGCTGGAGCGCGGCGTGGAGCGGGAGGTGCTGCCCGCCTGCGCCGGGATGGGGCTGGGCGTGCTGCCCTGGTCGCCGCTGGGCCGGGGCGTGCTGACCGGCAAGTACCGCAACGGCCGCCCGGCCGACTCGCGGGCGGTGTCGCCGCACTTCGAACGGTTCGTCGCCACCTACCTGGAGCCGCGCTGCTCCAGCATCGTGGAGGCGGTCGCCATCGCGGCCGGCGGGCTCGGCGTGTCGCCGCTGGAGGTGGCGCTGGCCTGGGTGCGGGACCGGCCCGGCGTGACCGCGCCGATCCTGGGCGCCCGGACCGTCGGGCAGCTGCTCGGCGCGTTGCAGGTGGAGCGGATGACGCTGCCGGAGGAGATCGTCACGGCGCTGGACGACGTGTCGGCGGTGCCGGTGGGCTACCCGGAGCGCGACGGATGAGCCGCGGCGGGGCGGTCCGGGTCACCGTCAGGGGGTGGCGGAGGGCCCGCGACCTGGGCAGCATAGGGGCATGGACTACGAATACGCGCCGCTGCGGTTGCCTTCGAACGTCGATCGGCTGACCGCCGCGGCGCAGCTGGCGATCCAGGCCGAGTTCTCCGGTTGGGAGCTGGCCCGGGTGCGGCTCTACCGGGACGGCACGCGGCAGGTGGTGCTGCGCCGCCGCCTGGTGAACAAGCCGCAGCCGGGCCTGTCGTACTGACGGGCCCGTCCCCGGGGCCGCGCGCCGCGGCGCCGCCCCGGGGACGCGCACGGCCTAGTGCGCGTGGTCGTGCTCCTCGTCGAGCTCCATGAACGGGTGCTCGTCGAGCCGGCCGACCAGCCGGTCGTCGGCGGCGGGCTGGAACGGCCCGACCGGGTCGTCGTCGTCGAACGACTCCAGGTCGACCGGGGTGCCGACCTCGCTGACCATGACCACGCCGTCGAGCGGCTCCAGCTCCGGCACGTCCAGCGCGGACAGCGAGCCGTCGCCGCTCTGCAGCAGCTCCAGCACCGCCTCGCCGACGCCCTCCACCGGGGCCGGCTCGTCGTCCTCCGGGGTGCCGTCGCGGCGGGCCGCCTCGGCGGCACGCAGCAGCGCGGCGACGCTCGGCACCCGGTAGTCGCGCCGCTGCCGCACCGAGATGACCCGCGGGTGCGGGTCGGTGGGCTCGCCGCCCTCCACGGCACCGAAGCGCTCGTCGGCCTCGTCCGGGTCGATCGACTCCACGTCCCAGGGCGTCACCTCGCCGAACGCGTCGAGCAGCTGCTCGTCGTAGGCGAACGAGGCGTTGTTCAACGCGACGTACGCCTGCCAGACGGCGTCGTCGTCGATCCGGCCCTGAGCGGCCCGGACGGCGGCCAGGTGGGCGCGAGCGGCGTCGATCACCCGCTCGAGGGCGGCATCCAGCTCACCGTGCTGGTCGGTCATGTGTGGCAGTCCCTTCGCGATGGGGGGAGGGTTCCGTGCCGACGGCGCCGCTGTGGGCGCGGTCAGCAGGTACGCAGGAAGCGGTCCAGAACCCGCACGCCGAACTGTAGTCCGTCCAGCGGAACCCGCTCGTCGATGCCGTGGAACAGGCCGGAGAAATTGAGGTCGGCGGGCAGCCGCAGCGGCGCGAAACCGAAGCAGCGGATGCCGAGCCGGGAGAACGCCTTGGCGTCGGTGCCGCCGGAGAGCATGTACGGCACCGGGTGGGCGCCGGGGTCCTCGGCGCGCAGCGCGGCCGACATGCCCGCCACCAGGTCACCGTCGAACGTGGTCTCCAGGGCCGGCTGGCGCTGGACGTACTCGATGGCGATGTCCGGCCCGACCAGCTCGCGCAGCTGCCGTTCCAGCTCCTCGCTCTGTCCGGGCAGGCTGCGGCAGTCGATGGTGGCGGTGGCCCGGCCGGGGATGACGTTGTCCTTGTAGCCGGCGGCCAGCCGGGTCGGGTTGGCGGTGTTGCGGATGGTCGCGCCGATGATGTTGGCGATCGGGCCGAGCTTGGCGATCGCGGTCTCCGGGTCGTCCGGGTCGATCTCGATGCCGAGCACGTCGGACACCTCGGCCAGGAAGGCGCGTACGGTGTCGGTCATCACCACCGGGAAGCGGTGCCGGCCGATCCGGGCGACCGCCTCGGCCAGCGCGGTGACCGCGTTGTCGTCGTGCATCATCGAGCCGTGGCCGGGCCGGCCCTTGGCGTGCAGGCGCAGCCAGTCGATGCCCTTCTCGGCGGTCTCGATCAGGTAGAGCCGGCGCTGCTCGTCCACGGAGTAGGAGAAGCCGCCGACCTCGCCGATCGCCTCGGTGCAGCCGTCGAACAGGTCGCGGTGCCGCTGGGTGAGGAAGTGCGCGCCGTAGTCGCTGCCGGCTTCCTCGTCGGCGGTGAACGCGAGCACGATGTCGCGCCGGGGGCGGACGCCGGCGCGCTGCCAGCCGCGGACCACGGCGAGGACCATGGCGTCGAAGTCCTTCATGTCGATCGCGCCGCGGCCCCACAGGTAGCCGTCGCGGATCTCGCCGGAGAACGGGTGCACCGACCACTCGTCCGGGTCGGCGGGCACGACGTCGAGGTGGCCGTGCACGAGCAGCGCGTCGCGGCCCGGCTCGGTGCCGGGGATGCGGGCGACCACGTTCGCCCGGCCGGGGGCGGATTCGTGGATCTCGGCGTCGACGCCGGCCTCGGCGAGCTTCTCCGCCACGTACTCGGCGGCGCGCCGCTCCCCCACGCTGGTGTCGTTGTCGCCGGTGTTCGTGGTGTCGATGCGCAGCAGGTCGCGGCAGAGGTCCACGACCTCGTCGGTGGCGTCGGGCCGGGCGGGGAGGGCGTCGCTCGTCATCGCTTCCTTATATCAGCAGGCGGGGTCGTCGCGGCCGTCGGTGCGCGCCGCGGTTTCGTGGATCTCCCGGCCGGGTACCGGCGGAGGCGCCCGGGACATCGACCCCGGCCGTCACGAGGAGGGCCCCATGACCGTCCCGCTGCCGCCGCTGCCGCCCGCCGCCGACGACGCGTACCGGCCGGGTGGGCGAAGCGTGGCCGACCTCGTGGACACCGAGCACCGGGCGCTGCTGGGGCTGGCCGACCGGGTCAGCGACGCGGCGCTGACGGCGGCCGAGCGGCGCGACGTGCTGGACGTGCTGACCGCCGCGGTGTCCCGGCACCTGTCGGCCGAGGAGCAGTACCTGTTCCCGGCGGCCCGGGCCGCCATGCCGGACGCCGTCGAGCTGGTGGAGCGGGAGATCGAGGCCGACGCCGGGCTGCTGACCGCGCTCAAGGAGCTGTCCGGCGCGGACGACCCGGCGGTCGCCGACGTGGCCGAGCGGGTGCGCCGGCACGTCAGCCGCGTCGCCGCGCTGGTCACGCCGCTGCGGGAGGTGGCGAGCGACGCCGAGCTGATCCGGCTGGGCAACCGGTGGGAGATCGCGGAGGAGGCGGCGCCGACCCGGCCGCACCCCGGTACGCCGGCCACCCCGCCCTGGAACAAGATCGTCGAGCCGGCGGTCGGGGTGCTCGACAAGGTGCGCGACGCGGTCTCCGGACGGCGTACCCGGCTGAGTGACCTGGAACACCGCCGCCAGAGCTGAGCCGATCGCCCCTTTCGCGTATCGGTTCGTGGTCCTACCGTCACGGTATGGATCTGGAGCTGCGACACCTGCGTGTGGTCTGCGCGATCGCGGAGACGGGGAGCGTCACCAAGGCCGCCTCGGCGCTCGGCCTGGCCCAGCCGGCGTTGACCGCCCAGCTTCAGCGGATCGAACGGGCGCTGGGCGGGCCGCTGTTCGAACGGGACCGCCGCGGCGCCCGCCCGACCGCGCTGGGCGAACTGGTGCTGGACCGGGCGCGGGTGCTGCTGCCGGCGATGAAGGGCCTGCGGGACGAGGCGGCCCGGATGGCCGGCGCGGGCGACCCGCTGCGCCGCTACCGCTTCGGCGGGGTGAACAGCCCGATCATGGGCCGGCTGGTGCACCGGCTCGCCGCCGAGCGGCCGGACGCGCAGATCACCACGTACGCCTCGTGGTCGGTGGACGAGCTGGCGCAGATGGTGGCCGGCGGCCGGCTCGACTTCGCCCTCACCGGGGTGTGCGGCGACTCGACGCCGTCGGCGGGGTTCGGGCTGAGCTGGCGGGAGGTGGCGGTGGAGCCGATCTGCGTGTTGCTGCCGCAGACCCACCCGCTGGCCGGTCGCGCCGAGATCGACCTGGTCGACCTGAGTCACGAGCGGTGGGTGGCCGCGCCGGGCGACGGCTGCTTCGGCGACTGCTTCGCCGCCGCGTGCGCCCGCGCCGGCTTCACCCCCAAGAAGGTGTACGAGGCGGACGTGCGGGCCGCCCTGGAGCTGGTGGACGCGGGCGAGGCGGTGGCGTTGTGCCAGGCCACGTTCCGGCCGGTCGCCGGGCTGGTCACGCGGCGGCTGGCCGGTTCGCCGCTGCGCTGGCGGCTGCTGCTCGGCTGGCACCCGGACGTGCCGGCGGCCGCGGTGGCCGACCCGGTGCTGGCGGCGGCGGTGGCGGCGTACACGGACGCGCTGGCCAACCATCCCGACTATCTGGGCTGGTTGCTGGCGCACCCGGAGTTCGGCGTGCAGCCCAACGGCACCGGCGGGGTGCGAATCGCCTGAACCCGGGTAACACCGGCGACATGACTGATCTGTATCCGGCCGCCGACCAGCGGGAGCTGCTGCGTCAGGCGGCCACCGCGCACACCACCGCCGCCGCCGAGGTGGAGGCGTTCCTGCGGCGGCTGCCGGAGGTGCCGGACCCGGCCGACGTCACCGAGTACGCCAACCTGCTCAGCCGTGCGGAGCGGGCCCGGGACGACCTGCTGGCCGCGGCGGACGCGGCCGGGCTGCGGCTGCCCAGCCTGGAGTCGGAGTAGACGCCGGCGCCCGGGTGGGTGACCCGCCCGGGCGCCGGCGTACCGGCTCAGCGTTCGATCAGGACGTCGTGGCCGAGGTCGAGCAGGGCGTGCCGCCACTCGTCGTCGGCGTTGCCCCGGCGTGGCCGCTGCGCGGTCAGCTCCCGGATCCGGGTGATCGCCTCGCGCATCACCTCGATGTCCTCCGGCGTGAGGTCCACCTTGCGCTTGCGCAGCACGGCGAGGATCTGCCGGCCGGGTTCGGGCAGGTCGAGGTCCGGGCCGGGGCCGAACGCCTCCTCCCCCGAGCCGCGGGTCAGCAGCCACTGCCGCAGCGTCTCGGAGGACACGTTCACCTCGGCGTGGAAGTCGTCCCAGATCACCTCGACCTCGGGGTCGAGTCGCGCCTCGCGTGCCATCACGCCTCCTCTGCCGGCGGCGGCCCGGATGCCGGCTCGCCCTCGTTCGGTGTGTGCTGCTTCAGGCCCTCCGGCGGCACCCGCACCCGGGACGGGTTCGCCGTCGGGGCCGCCTCGATCGGCTCACCGGCCCCGATGTCGCCGTCGGGGACCTCCTCGGGTTCGGTCATGTCCGCCCTTTCGATCCGTCGGTGACGAGGCGGTCCGGCCCGTGGGAACGGACCGTCGCCGGTCATCGGGGATGAGACGTGGTGGCTGCCGCGTGCCCGCGTTCACCGGCGGTGACGTCGAATACCAGCTGGTCGTCGCGGGCGTCGACAATGACCTTCTGCCCCGGGGATATCTCGTTCTCCAGCAGCATCCGGGACAGCCGGTTGTCGACCTCGCGCTGGATCACCCGGCGCAGCGGGCGGGCGCCGAACTCCGGCTGGTAGCCGTGCTCGGCGAGCCAGTCCACGCCGGCGGTCCTGAAGTCCACCTGGATGTCCTGGGCGTGCATGCGGCGGCGGGTCTCCTCCAGCAGCAGCCCGGTGATCTGGCGCAGCTGCTCGGCCTCCAGCCGCTGGAAGATGATCACCTCGTCGATGCGGTTGAGGAACTCCGGGCGGAAGTTCTCCTGGAGCCGGCGCATCAGCCGTTCCCGCAGCTCGTCGCTCTCCTGCTGGCCGGGCGCGCCGCTGGCGAAGCCGACGGTGCGCTGGGCGCCGGTGATCAGCTCCGAGCCGAGGTTGCTCGTCATGATCAGCACGGTGTTCTTGAAGTTCACCGTCCGGCCCTGGCTGTCGGTGAGCCGGCCGTCGTCGAGCACCTGGAGCAGGATGTTGAACACGTCCGGGTGCGCCTTCTCGATCTCGTCCAGCAGCACCACCGCGTACGGGCGGCGGCGGACCGCCTCGGTGAGCTGGCCGGCCTCCTCGTAGCCGACGTACCCGGGCGGCGCGCCGACCAGCCGGCTGACCGTGTGCCGCTCCTGGAACTCGCTCATGTCCACCCGGACCATCCGGTCCGCCTCGCCGAACAGCGCCTCGGCCAGCGCGCGGGCCAGCTCGGTCTTGCCGACGCCGGTCGGGCCGAGGAACAGGAAGCTGCCCATCGGCCGGTTCGGGTCGGCCAGCCCGGTACGGGAGCGGCGCACCGCCTCGGAGACGGCGCTGACCGCGTCGTCCTGGCCGATGATCTTCTCGTGCAGGTGCCCCTCCAGGCGCAGCAGCCGGTCGCGTTCCTCCTCGGTGAGCTGGGTGACCGGGATGCCGGTGGCCCGGGAGACCACCTCGGCGATCTCCGTCGGCCCCACCTCGGGCACGTGGTTGGGTCCCTCGTCGCCGCGGGCGCGGCGCACCTGGTCCTCCAGCTCGGCGACCCGGTCGCGCAGCGCGGAGGCCCGCTCGTACTGCTCGTCGGAAACCGCCTGCTCCTTGTCCCGGCGCGTGTCCTCGAGCTGCTGCTCCAGCTCGCGCACGTCCTCGGCGGGAGTGCGCGTCCGCAGCCGCACCCGCGCGCCGGCCTGGTCGATCAGGTCGATCGCCTTGTCCGGCAGGAACCGGTCGGTGACGTACCGGTCGGACAGCTCACCGGCGGCGATCAGCGCCTCGTCGGTGAACCGGACCTGGTGGTGCGCCTCGTACCGGTCGCGCAGCCCGCGCAGGATCGCCACGGTGTCCTCCACGCTCGGCTCGGGCACCAGCACCGGCTGGAACCGGCGGGCCAGCGCGGCGTCCTTCTCGATGCTGCGCCGGTACTCGTCGAGCGTGGTCKCGCCGATGACCCGCAGCTCGCCGCGGGCCAGGGCCGGCTTGAGCATGTTCGACGCGTCCATCCCGCCCTCGCTGCCGGCGCCGCCCGCGCCGACCAGCGTGTGGATCTCGTCCAGGAAGATGATCAGCTCGTCGCGGTGGGCGCGGATCTCGTCGATCACCTTCTTCAGGCGTTCCTCGAAGTCGCCCCGGTAGCGGGTGCCGGCGACCAGGCCGGACAGGTCGAGCTGGATCACCCGCTTGCCGATCAGCGTCTGCGGCACGTCGCCGTCGCAGATCCGTTCCGCCAGCCCTTCCACGATCGCGGTCTTGCCGACACCGGCCTCGCCGATCAGCACCGGGTTGTTCTTGGTCCGCCGGGACAGGATCTCCACCGCCTGCTCGATCTCGTCGGCGCGGCCGATCACCGGGTCGATCTGGTCCATCCGGGCCAGCTCGGTGAGGTCCTGCCCGTACTGGTCGAGGGTGGGGGTGCCGCGGTCCGGGCGCGGCGTGCCGGCCGCGCCCCGCTCGGCGCTGGCCGCCTGCAACGACTCCGGCTGGATCCGGCCGGCGGCGAGCATCCGGCCGGCCGGCGACTCGGGGTTCAGCGGCAGCGCCATCAGGATGTGCTCGGGACCGATGTAGTTGGCGCCCATCGCGCGGGAGAGCTGGTGCGCGTCCAGCAGCGCCCGCTTCGCGGCCGGGGTCAGCGACAGGTTCGGCGGCACCTCGCCCCGGGGCGCGCCCTCACCCCGCCCGCCGAGCGCGTTGACGAGCGTGTCCGGGTCGGCGCCGGCCCGGCGTACCAGGTCGCGCAGCGGCTCGCGCTGCAACGCCGCCCAGAGCAGATGGTCGGTGTCCAGGTCGTTGCTGTGCTTCTGAGCGGCCCGGCGGGCCGCGTCGGCGAGCATCTCCCGGGCGTCGGCGGTCATCAGTCGGGTGATGTCGACCCGGTGCGCCGGTCGGCGTCCCCCCTCGCCCCGGCCGAAGTATCGGGCCAGGAACTCGTCCCAGGGGTCGTTGCCGAAGTCACCCGGTCCCATCATCATCGTCCTCCGCAGTCGGTCGGCACGACCGGTACCCGGCACGCGCGGCACGGTCGGCGGTGGCTACCCGGCGGTCGGCGCGACAAACGCGACCGGATGGCAGGCTGAGGGCATGGAGAGCAGACCGCTGCTGGTCGTGGACGGCGCGAACGTGGTGGGCTCGCGCCCGGACGGCTGGTGGCGGGACCGGGCCGGCGCGGCCGCGCGCCTGCGCGACGCGCTGGCGTCCGTCGGGGAGGCGGGCCTGCCGCCGGAGCTACCCCCGCCGGTGCAGGTGGTGCTGGTGGTGGAGGGCGCGGCCCGGCACGTCACCTCGGCGCCCGGCGTCGAGGTGGTGTCCGCGCCCGGCTCCGGCGACGACACGGTGGTGGAGCTGGTGGCCGCCGCGCCGCAGCGGCGGCGGGTGGTGGTCACCGCCGACCGGGAGCTGCGCGAGCGGGTGACCGCGCTCGGCGCGGAGGTACGCGGCCCGCGCTGGCTCGGCCGCTAGATCATCCGGTTCCGTCAACGGGACCGGCGGGCTCGCCGACGGGACCGGCGGCGAGGTCTTCGCGCACGTCAGGGCCACAACCGGACACGCGGGCGACAACCGCCTGAGGGTGGATGCTCGCCCACTCGTTCCGATGGGTTGTAATGGAGATCTCTTTTGCCCCCAGGAGGTTCCGTGGCGAGCGTCGCCGAGCTGAAGGCCGCCATCGATGTCGCGCTCCAGCAGATCGGTGACGGCCAGACAGCGGTGCAGGCAGCGGGCGAGAAGCTGGCCGAGGCACAGCAGACCCTGGCCGGCGCGCTGGAGGGCAGCGGCCACGAGACGGTCGAGGCGGCCCAGGCCTCGCTGACACAGGCCAGCCAGGAGCTGGAGGAGTGTCTCGCCGCGACACTCGTCGCGGTCGAGCAGGCGCAACTCTACGTCGCGACGCTCTGAGGCCGGGCCGTGTCCATCGTCGAGGACATCGGCGCCCAGGTCCGCGCCGCCGCCGAGGACCTGCCGCTGGCACAGCTCGCCGCCGCGCTGGAGAAGCTCGGCCAGGCGCAGGAGCGGCTGCGCTGGGTACGCCAGGAGTCGGCCGACCCGATGGGGGTGCCGGAGCTGTCCTCGGCCACCGAGCACGCCGAAACCGCCGGCTACGCGCTGCGTGTGGCGCAGGAGCAGCTCACCGCGTACCTGGCCGCGATCGGGCTGGCCCCCGACGGCGCGCCGCCGGCCCCGCCGGGCGAGCGGCCACCCAGGCACGACACGCCGCGCGGCGAGGCGCCGCCCGCGCCGGGCGCCGCGCCCGAGCCGGGCGAGCAACCCGCGGTACGGCGCTGGTGGGCGGTACGGGTGGCGGAGCTGACCGGCGGCCGGGAGGGATCGCCCGACGAGCCGGACGAGCGCGTCGGGGACTCCCGGGAGCTGCTGCGCCGGGTGGTCGCCGGGGTCCGCTCCGGTGACCGGGACCGGCTGCACCGCGACCTGCGCGGCGCGCACGCCGACGTGGGGCTGGGGCTGGCCGCGATCGCCCCGCCGCTGCTGCGCGAGCTGGCCGGTGAGCTGCTCGGCCACCCGCCCCGCGCGGACGACCTGCCCCGGCTGCGCGGCGCGCTGGAGTCCCGGGTCCGTGACCTGCTGCCCGGCCTGCCGCGGCCGGTGCTGGACACGCTGCTGACCCGGGTGTGCCGGATGCCCCCGCCGCGCCGCGACGACGACGCGGAGCAGCCGCACGCGGCCGACCCGGCGGTCACCGCCGGCGTGCTCACCGGCGTGCTGCTCGACCGGCTCGGCCGGGACCTGCCGAAGGACACCGACGAACGGGAGACGTCCCGTGGCTGACGTCCGCACGCAACTGGTGACGCGGGTCCGGGGGATGCTCTCCGAAGCGCTGGGCGCCACCCGTACCCGGCTCGCCGCCGCCGAGGCGGAACTGACCGCGAGCCGGGAGCGGCTGGCGCGTACCCGCAAAGCCGCCGCCGCAGTGCCCGCCCGGGTGGGCGCGGCCCGCGACCGGCGCCTGGCCGAGATCGACGCCCGGCACACCGCCCGCCTCGCGGAGCTGGCCCGCCGGGCCGCCGCCGCGGCGCAGCGGGAGGCGCCGGGCGCGGCGTCCGCGCCCTGGGACCGCTGGCAGGCCACCCCCGCCGGCCGGTCCGAGCCACCGGGCGCGTTGCGGGTCGGCACGGTACGCCTCGACGGCGCCGAACCGGTGCCCGCGCTCGTGCCGCTGCTCGACGCCGGGCACGCGCACCTGGCCGGCGGCGACCGGGACGGCCTGGCGGCGGTGGTGCCGGCGCTGCTGCTGCGCTCGGTCGGCCGCGCCGACCCGGGCGCGGTGCGGCTGTACGGCTACGACCCGGAGCACCTGGGCGGCGGGCTGGCCGGGTTCGCCCCGCTCGGCACCGCCGGGCTGCTCACGTTCGTCGGACCGGGTGGCCTGGGCCGGCTGCTGGACGACCTGGTGGAGCAGATCCGCCGGATCAACGCCACGGTGCTGGCCGGTGAGTACGCCTCGCTGCGCGACCTGGCCGCCGCGACCGGACGCCGCCCGGAGCCGTGGCGGGTGGCGGTGCTGCTCGGCGGTGACGAGCTGTCCCGGCACGAGCGCGGCCAGCTCGACCGGGTGGTACGCACCGGCGCCGCGTGCGGCGTGCACCTGGTGGTCCGCGGCATCGAGCTGCCCGACGACCCGACCGTCACCCGGATCGTGGTCGAGCCGGACGACGCCCGGGTGGCCGGGCTGCCGGTGCGGCTCGACGCGCCGCCGCCGCCCGCGCTGGTCACCGAGACCTGCCGCGCGGTTGCCTCCCGGGTCGCCGCCGGCCCTCCCCCGACGCCGTTCACCGACCTGCTCCCGCCTCCGGACGAGTACTGGCGGGAGGACTCGTCGCACGGGCTCAGCGCGCCGGTCGGCGAGGGCCCGCACGGGCGGCAGGTGCTGCTCACGCTCGGCGACTACCCGCCGCACGCGCTGATCGGCGGCCCGTCCGGCACCGGCAAGACCAATCTGATCTTCGCCTGGATCGGCGCGCTCGCCGCCCGCTACTCCCCCGCCGAGCTGGAGTTCTATCTGCTGGACTTCAAGGAGGGCGTGTCCTTCGCCCGGTTCGCGCAGGGCCGGCGCGACCCGAGCTGGCTGCCGCACATGCGGCTGGTCGGCATCAACGTCAACACCGACCGGGAGTTCGGCCTGGCGCTGCTGCGCTTCCTCGCCGAGGAGCTGCGCCGCCGTGCCGACGCGGCGAAGAAGCACGAGGTCACGAAGCTGGCCGAGCTGCGCGCGGTCGACCCGGACGGGCACTGGCCGCGCATCGTGGCCGTGGTGGACGAGTTCCAGGCGCTGCTCGCCGGCCGGGACGTGGTCGCCCGGGAGGCCGCCGACCTGCTGGAGGACCTGGCCCGGCGGGGCCGGTCGCAGGGCATCCACCTGGTGCTCGCCTCGCAGGACGTACGCGGCATCGAGGCGCTGTGGGGGCGGCCCGCGCTGGTCGCCCAGTTCACGCTGCGGATCGCGCTGCCGAAGGCGCTGCGCATCCTGGCCGAGCGCAACGACGCGGCGCAGTCGCTGCCCCGCCACCACGCGGTCATCAACGCCGAGTCGGGCCTGGCCGAGGGGAACGAGGTGGCCCGCATCCCGTCGGCCAGCGACTGGGAGACGTGGAGCGAGCTCCAGCACCGGCTGTGGCGGATGCGCCCGCAGGACGCCGCGCCGGCCCGGCTGTTCGACGGCGACGCGATCCCGAAGCTGGCCGACGCGCCGGACTTCCGCGCGCTGACCGCGCCGGAGCAGGGCGTCCCGCGCAACCCGGTGGCGCTGCTCGGCGAGATCATCGACGTGCAGGCCCGCTCGGCGGCGCTGCGGCTGCCCCGCGCCCCGGGCCGCAACCTGGCGGTGCTGGGCACCCGGGTGGACGAGGCGTGCGCGGTGCTCGACGCCGCCGCCCGCTCGCTGGCCCGGCAGTACCCGCCCGGCGCGGCCCGCTTCTCCATCGCCTGCCTGGACCCGGACGCCGACCCGGCCGCCCGCGCGCTCTACGAGGACCTGGCCGGGGACGCCTCCTGGTACGACGAGGAGACGGTGCCGGAGCTGATGGCCGAGGCAGGTGACGGGCTGGGCGCGCCGGGCGCGTCGCGTACCCCGCACTTCCTGCTGCTGTACGCGGTGGACGCGGCCGCGGCGGCGCTCGCCGGCAAGGCCGGTACGCGCACCGGGCTGGAGCAGCTGCGCCGGATCCTGCACGACGGGCCGGAACGGCGTACGCACGTGCTGGCCTGGTGGCGGGGCGTGGCCCGGATGCGGGCCGACCTGGGCGGCGCGGGCGCGCGCACGGATCAGATCGGCGCCTGGGTGGCGCTCGACGTGCAGGGCGGTGAGCTGGGCTCCTCGCTGTATCCGGGCAGCGGAGGGCCGGACTGGTATCCCCGGCCGTGGCGCGGTCTCTACTTCGACCGGGCGGTGCACCGCACCGGACAGGTGATCATCCCTTATGGTCCGTCCCGATGAACGAACCGGTTACCAGTGAGACGTACAGCGCGCAGATCCGCCGGCTCGCCGAGCTGACCGCCCGAGTGGCCGCCCAGCGGGCCGAGGCGCACACCTGGTACGACCAGCAGGTGGCCGCCGCGGACCGGGCGGTCGCCGAGGCCACCGAGCAGATGCGGCAGGCCGAGACGGAGGTGGCCGAGGCGTCCCGGATGGTCGAGCGGGTCGACGGCGAGGTCACTCACCTGTGGACGCAGTTGCGGGCCCGGCTCGGTGTGGGCGCCCGGCGGCTGGGTGACCCGCCCGGCCCGGTACGCGGGGCCGCCGGTGACCCGGTGCCGCTGCTGCGCGCGGTCCGGGACCTGCTGGAGCGCACCGGCGCCCCGGGTGAGCTGCCCGGCTCGGTGAATCCGCTGCTGATCGCCTGCGGCATCGGCGGGGCGCTGGTGGCGTACGCGCTGGGGGTGGCGGCGCGAGCGCTGGCGGCCGGCGCCAGCGGTGACCTGGCGGTGGGTCTGCCGGTGCTGGCGCTGGTGGTGACGCTGCTCGGCCCGGTGATCGGGCTGGCGCCCGCACGGCTGCTGGCCGACCGCCGCCACGCCGTGCTGACCCCACGCCCGATGATCCTGGTGGCCGTCTCCGGCCTGGTGACGACCCTGCTCCTGCTGACGGTGACCTACACCCGCTGACCGCCGCCCCTCACCCGCCGCCGATCATGAGGTTGGCGGCGCGACACGCCGTCGCGCCGCCGGTCAACCTCATGATCACCGGGTCAGGCGGGAACCAGGACTGCCTCCTTGAGCAGCCGGCGGGCCAGCACCAGGCGGTCGGCGTCGTCGTCGAGGCCGGGCAGGTCGCCGACCCTCGTCACCTCGCCGGTGAGCAGCGCGCGCAGCGCCGCCTCGCAGGTGCCGGGCAGGGTGAGCGTGCGGTCGGGCACGCGCAGCGTGACCCGTCCGTCGGCGGCCGGGGTGAGCTGCCAGCGCAGGCCGCCGCGCACCGCGACCTCGCTGTCCGCGTTCAGCCGGGCCAGCGCCTCGGCCTGGGCCAGCGGCCGGATCGGCGCCGGGCGGGCCGCCGGCCAGACCCGGGCACGCAGCCGGCCGGCCACCGCCGCCGGGTCGGCCCGCAGCAGCCAGTCGCGCAGCGCCTCGACGGTCTCGGTCAGCTCCGGCTCGATCGCGTCCGGGTCGGCCAGGTCCAGCCCGAACGGCAGGCTCGCGCGCAGCCGCGCGTCCTCGGCGGCCAGCGCGAGCAGTTCCTCGACCACCGCGTACCGGGTCAGCGCCCGGATGCCCACGGTCAGGTGCAGCGAGCTGGACTCCTGCGCCTGGGCGCTGTGCAGCCAGCCGCGCGGCAGGTAGAGCGCGTCGCCCGGAGAGAGCACCACGTCCAGCTCGGGGCGTCCTTCGGCGGTCGCGGAGACCTCGTCGGCCCGGCCGCCCCAGGGCTGGCGCTCCAGCGGGTCGGCCAGCACCGGCGGGTGGATGCGCCAGTGCTTGCGTCCGTCGACCTGGAGCACGAACACGTCGTGGGTGTCGTAGTGAGTGGCGAAGCCCTGGCTGCCCGCCGGGGTCAGGTAGGCGTTCACCTGCAACGGCTGGGCCAGCGCGGCGCCCAGGTCGCGGGCGAAGTCGACGATCGCCGGCCAGGTGCGGTGCAGGCCCTGCAGCACCAGCGTCGCGCCGTCGGCGTAGAGCGCCAGCACCTTCTCGTCGAGGACCTGGTCGCCGATCTCGGCGCCCGCGCCACCGCCGCCGGTGTACCGCGCCGCCGGCACGAGCCGGCCGTCCTTGGCGACCCGCAGGAACGGGGTACGCAGGCCGCGGCGGCTGAGCAGCTCGTCGGCGTCGGCGGGGCTGAGCAGGTCGGTGAAGCCGTCCGGGCTGGGCAGCTCCGCGGCGCGGGACAGCAGCGGGCTTCGCCCCCAGTGGTCGGCGGCGAACTTGGCCGGCTCCACCGTTACGCACCGGGCCAGCGCCTCGGCGGCGGAAAGCGGAACCGCCGGGCGGCCGTGGCCACCCGGCGGGTCGACGTGCGTGCTCATGTGTCAGGCGCTGCCGTCGGCGCCGCCGTCGTGCTGACCGGGGGTCGCGCCGCCGTCGGCCGGGCCCTCCGCGCTGCCGTCCGCGCCACCGTCGTGCTGACCCGGAGTCGCGCCGCCGTCGGCGGGACCCTCGGCGCCGCCGTCCGCGCCACCGTCGTGCTGACCCGGAGTCGCGCCGCCGTCGGCCGGGCCCTCCGCGCTGCCGTCCGCGCCACCGTCGTGCTGACCCGGGGTGGCACCGCCGTCGGCGGGGCCCTCCAGGCCGCTGCCGCCGCTGCTCTGGATGTCGTCGTCGTTCAATGCCATGGGTGCTCCCTCGGTGTGCCGCCCCGCGTGGTGCCGGGGTCCGTGTGCAGCGGGTGGTACCCCACGCCCGATCGTCTCTAACCACACGGTAGACGCCCGGACGCCGCCGTACGGACGGTTCGCGGGGCAAGCGGCCGGGACGGGTGGATGCCAGGATGGCGGGAGGACGACCGCGAGGAGGCGCACGTGACGCAGCCGGAGCCGCTCACCCCACTGGCCGAGGACTGGCAGCGGGCGCTCGCAGTGGTGGCGCACCCCGACGACCTGGAGTTCGGCGCCGCCGCCGCGGTGGCGCGCTGGACCGCCCAGGGCAAGGAGGTGGTGTACTGCCTGCTGACCAGCGGTGAGGCGGGCATCGACGGGATGGCGCCGGAGCGCGCCCGGGTGGTGCGCGAGGAGGAGCAGCGCGCCTCCGCCGCCGTGGTCGGGGTGCCCGTGGTCGAGTTCCTCGGCCTGCCCGACGGGCTGCTGGAGTACGGCGTGCCGCTGCGCCGGGCCATCGCCGCCGTGGTGCGCCGGCACCGGCCGGACGTGGTGCTGACGAACAACTTCCGGGAGACCTGGGACGGGGCGTACGCGCTCAACCAGGCCGACCACATCGCCTGCGGCCGGGCCACGCTGGACGCGGTCCGCGACGCCGGCAACCGGTGGATCTTCCCGGAGCAGCTCACCGACGGCACGCAGCCGTGGTCGCGGGTCCGCGAGGTGTGGGCGGCCGGGTCGCCGGCAGCCCGGCACGGGGTGGACGTTACCGACACGTTCGACAAGGGCGTGGCGTCGCTGCGGGCGCACGGGGCGTACCTGAGCGGGCTCGGCGACGGCGGTTTCGACGCCGAGGAGTTCCTGGAGGGCATGGCCCGGCCGGCCGGGAGCCGGCTCGGCGCGCGGTTCGGCGCCACGTTCGAGGTGTTCCAGATCAATCTTCAGTAGGGCGCGGCGATGATCCTGGTCGGCACGTCGGGTTGGCAGTACCGGGACTGGCGGGAGCGGTTCTACCCGGCCGGGCTGCCGCAGCGGCGCTGGCTGGAGCACTTCGCGTCACGGTTCGCCACGGTCGAGGTGAACAACGCGTTCTACCGGCTGCCCGAACGGGACACGTTCGTCGCGTGGCGGGAGCGTACGCCCGGCGACTTCTGCGTGGCGGTGAAGATGAGCCGCTACCTGACCCACGTCAAGCGGCTGCGCGACCCGGCCGAGCCGGTGGCCCGGTTCCTGGACCGGGCGTCCGGGCTGGGCGACCGGCTCGGGCCGGTGCTGGTGCAGCTGCCGCCGACGCTGCGCGCCGACCCGGACGCGCTCGCCGACGTGCTGCGCCGGTTCCCGGCCGGCGTGCGGGTGGCGGTCGAGCCGCGGCATCCGTCGTGGTGGACCGACGACACGAGGCGGGTGCTGGAACGGCATCGGGCGGCGCTGGTCTGGGCCGACCGGCTCAGCCGGCCGATCACGCCGCTGTGGCGCACCACCGACTTCGGCTACCTGCGGCTGCACGAGGGCCGGGCCCGGCCGTGGCCACGCTACGGCCGGTCCGCGCTGGCCGGCTGGACGCGCCGGCTCGCCGAGGCGTTCGGCGGCGGCGAGCCGGCGTACGTGTACTTCAACAACGACCCGGGCGGCGCGGCGATCGTCGACGCCGTCGCGTTCGCCGGGCTGGCCCGGCGGGCCGGGCTGCCGGTGTCCCGGACGCCGCCGGCCCGCCCCGCCGAGGGGGCGGGACGGACCGGACCGGCGCCGGGTCAGGGAATGAGCTGACGCAGATCCTTCGGCATGGTGGACTTCACGTCCTGCCACTCACCCTGGGTGACGTGCCGGCGCAACGTGTCCAGCACGACCTGCACCACCCGCTGCGCGCCGCCTTCGACGTCGTACGGGAAACCCTGGCGCACCTCGTAGAGGAAGTCGTCGCGGTTCAGCTTGATCGGCACGTTCTCCGGCTGCCAGCCGTCGAAGTAGATGCCGCGCACCAGCACCGGCAACTGCTGGGCGAACTCGACGCTCTCCTGCACCGGCATCCGGTCCCGCAGCAGGTGCAGCACCGTACGCAGCGCGGCGTAGGACTGGTTGCGCTGGTCCTTCGGCCAGCCGTACGCGGACTCGATCTCCTTGAGGATCACGTTCGTCTTGTCCAGCGAGGACTCGAACGCGGACAACAGCTGTTCGGCCATCGGGCTCACCCCCGGGTTTCGGTCTCCCAGCGTCGGTCTTCGGCACGGCGCGGCGGTCCGCTGGGTCCCCGCCACAACCGGGTCGGACTGAACCGGCCGGGCCGTTCGGCCCGCCGAGGCGCCTCGGAGCTGCCGACCACGTGCAGTACGCCACCGCGGCGTCGATCCGCCACCACCCGTACCGTCATGACCCACCTCCTCGTCGCGGCGCCCGAGCTGGCGCCCACGGTCCATGCTGCGGCGGGGGCGGGTGAGCGAGCCTCACCCTTACCGGGTGAGCCACTCAGGCATCCAGCAGGCCGGCGAGTGTGGTGGCGTTGCGCTGCGCGTAGTCCCGGTAGCAGTTGTTCATCAGGACGTGTGTCTGCTCGGCCTCGCCGGCCAGCTCGCGCAGTTTCGGCGCCCAGTCGCGCAGCTCCCGCTTCGAGTAGTCGTAGCCGAACTTCTCGTGGATGTCCTTGCTCGTCCACTTGTCGCTGTGCCCGTGGAAGCGGACCATCGCGAGGTCCGCGGTGGCCGCCAGCACCGGGGGGACGGACGACTTGTGTCCCTGCGGCATGTCCACGCAGACGAACGGCAGCGCGTGCTCGCGCAGGAAGCCGAGCGTCTCCTCGGCGTTGTCGCCGTCGAACCAGGAGGCGTGCCGGAACTCGAAGACCGGGCGCAGCGGCGCGCACCGGCGTGCCACCTCCAGCAGGTACTGCTTGTTGTCCCGCTTGATGGTGAACCAGGGCGGGAACTGGAACAGCAGCGCGCCCAGCTTGCCCGCGTCGACGAGCGGGTCCAGGGCGGACAGGAACCGCGTCCACACCTCCTCGTACGCCTGCGCGGGCAGGTCGTCCGGGTAGACGTTGCGCTTGTCCGTGTCCGGGCGCAGGTCCTTGTAGAGCGCGGAGACACGGGTGGGGTGGCCGGTCAGCAGGCTGAACGCCTTGACGTTGAAGGTGAACCCGGCCGGGGTGCGTTCGGCCCACAGCCGGGCGGTGCGCTCGGCCGGCGGCGAGTAGTAGGTGGCGTCCACCTCGACCAGCGGGAACTGCCGGGCGTAGTAGGACAGCCGGCGCTCCGGCGTGTCGGCGCTGTCCGGATACCAGCCGGAGTCGAGCAGCGTCCGGTCGGTCCACGAGGCGGTGCCCACCTTGATCTCACCCATGGTGGGAGTTCATCGCGTCGGCGGACCGACCGGCAACCGCATCGGCGTTCAGGCCGCCCGCCGCTCCCGGGTCTGCTTGCAGGCCACGCAGGAGGTGGCGGAGGGGAAGATCTCCAGCCGCTCCACCGGGATTGGGGCGGTGCAGCCCTCGCAGAAGCCGTAGGTGCCCTCGTCCAGGCGGGTCAGCGCGTGCTCGAACTGCGCACGCCGGTCCAGGATGGTGCGGAGCAGCGACTGCGCGGTGTCCCGCTCGGCGGTCTTGGTGCCGCTGTCGGCCTGGTCGTCGCCGGCGGTGTCGCCGACCTCGACCAGCCGCAGCACGTGGCTCTGCGCCAGCGTCTGCTCGTACTCGGCGGTCAGCTCGTCGTACCGCGACCGCAGGGACTGCCGGATCTGGTCGACCTCCGCCTGGGAGCGGCCGGTGGCTGTCGTGTCGTGGACGAGCATCGCTGCCTGCCTTTCCTACGTCCTCATACCGGACCGGGGCGGCCAGCGCCCCGGACCCCGGTCCGACTGTGGATGCGCGGGCGACGAGATCACCCGTGCTCTGTGAGCCGGGCGATTACCCCCGCCCACGGCGGCCCAAACCGGCTGTTCCTGAGTGTTTCCGGTGAGTCCGTAGCCGCTGGTCAGGCCGCCTCGACCAGCGCGGGGCGGCGCGGGTCGTCGGCCCGGACCACCACGTCGGCGAAGGACGCGGGGTCGACCTCGTCGGCGTAGCGGGCGAAGGCGGGCAGCGTCCAGCGAAGCGCCGGGTCGGTACGCCGGTCCAGCGCCGCCGGGGACAGCACGAGGTGGACCGTGACGTCGAACGGCAACGCGCCGCCGAGCAGCAGCGCGCCGCTGACCACTACCACCCCGCCGGGCGGCAGATCCACGTACGCGGCCCGGCTGGCCCGGTCGGCGGCGGCGTCCCAGAGCGACGGCAGCAGCCGGCCGGAGCCGTCCGGGCCGGCCGGGTCGAGCACCTCACGGCGCAGCCCGGGCTCGTCGAGCCAGCCCTCGTAGTACGCGTCGGGGTTGGTGCGGCCGTGCTCCAGGCGGACCGAGGCGGGGCGGAGGAAGTCGTCGGCGCGTACGTGCAGCACCGGCCGGCCGGCGGCGCGCAGCGGGGCGACGAGGGCTTCGGCGAGCGTGTCCGGTGCGGCGGCGGGCGGGCCGTCCACGGCGACCCGCAGCCGGCCGGGCGTCCCGGTGCGGGCGAGACGCCCGGCCAACTCGGTGACGAGCCGGTCGGGGCTGATCGGGCGGACACGCATCGGACCATCGTGCCGCGCGGGTGGGCGGGTCACCACCTGATCCCTCCGGGCGGTCAGGGCTCCGTCCGGCGGCGATCGGCGCGTGGGTGTCCCGGGTCAGCCGGTGCGGTCGATGGTGACGCGGGCGTCGTCGGCGAGCCGGTAGCCGACGCCGTAGACGGTGGTGACCAGCGGGACGTCCACGCCGACCTTGCCGCGCAGCCGGCGGACGTGCACGTCGACGGTGCGGACGCCGGCGTGCTCGTACCCCCAGACCGCGTTGAGCAGTTGCAGGCGGGTGAACACCCGGCGGGGGTGGGCGACCAGGTGCAGCAGCAGGTCGAACTCCAGCCGGGTCAGCGGCAGCGGCTCGCCGTCGCGCAGCACCGACCGGGACGAGGCCAGGATGTGCAGGGTCGGGATGGTCGGGGCGAGCGGCCGGGACGGCGCGCGGCCGGCCGGGACGGCGTCGGGCCGGCGCTCGGCCGGAACCGCGGCGCTGACCACCGCGTCGCCGCGTTCGAGCATCTCGCGGGCGGCGTCGAGCAGCCGGCGCGCGGCCGGGGTGAGCGACTCCTCACAGGCCAGTGGGATGTTCAGGGTGACGGTGAGCATGGGCGCGGCGGTGTTGGCGGGACGACGCTGGCCGCCGGGGGGACGACCGGGAACCGCGGGTTGGGACGTATGCCATCCGGCGCGCGACGAGGCGGGGCTGACCGACATGGTCCTCCTTGGGCTGGTCCGGGTATCTCCCCACGGCCCGGGACGCCGCCTCATCGATGCTTCCCGGCGTCTCTGCGAGGGTCAAGAGGCGGCTGCGTTGCATGAATGTGACATTTGACGAACACATCGGAGCCGTGCGCTCGCTCTGCGTGCGAGGCCCGTTGATTACAGCAGAGCGTCGTTTCGGGCTGGTACGGGGGGTCTCCCCGGCGGTTCACAATGGCGGATGCGACCTGAACGTGAACGCGGCGCACCCGGTTCTCCGGATGCGCCGCGTGCGGGAAGGGCGGGTCAGGCGTCGCGGTCCACGGTGATCGCGGCGTCGTCGGCGAGGCGGTAGCCGACGCCGTAGACGGTGGTGACCAGCGGCGTGTCCGGCCCGAACTTGGCCCGCAGCCGGCGGACGTGGACGTCGACGGTCCGGGCCACCGCGTGCTCGTAGCCCCAGACGTTGGCGAGCAGTTGCAGCCGGGTGAACACCCGGCGCGGGTGCTCGGCGAGGAAGAGCAGCAGGTCGTACTCGATCCGGGTGAGCGTGATCTCGGTGTCGCCGAGCCGGACCCGGCGGGTGCCGGTGAGGATGCGCACGCCGCCGCCAGCCGGTGGCGGCGGCGCGGTGGCGGCGCGACGCAGGTCGAGCACGGTACGGGCGGCCCGCTGCTCGTCCGGGCCGACCACCGCCTCGCCGGAGGCGGCGAGCTCGTCCAGCAGTTCGGCCAGGCGGGCCAGGCCCGGCGTCAGTGGGCCGGCGCCCAGGTCGAGGGTGATGGTCACGGTCGGCGCGGTACGCGGCCGGGGCGGCACTGCCCGGTCGGGGCGGCCCGATCGAGCCGGACGGGTGGTGAGGGCGACGACGGACATGGGAGCCTCCTGTGCGGGCGGTCGCCCCGCCCCGCCGGTGTGGCGGGACGGTCAGCGGAGCGCCCCACCGGCGGTGACCGGGGGCGCGGCGGACGAGGGTCGGGTCGGCGGGGTGGGACCGAGCGTGGGCAGGCCGGCGATGTGCCAGGCGGCGAAGCCGCCGACGACGTCGGTGGCCTTGTGCAGGCCGATGTCCTGGAGCGCGGCCGCGGCCAGCGACGAGGTGTAGCCCTCCTGGCAGAGCACGATCACCGGCACGTCGTAGTCGACGGCCTGCGGCAGCCGTGCCGCGCAGCGCGGGTCGAAGCGCCACTCCAGCACGTTGCGCTCGACGACGAGCGCGCCCGGCACGGTGCCCTGCGCGGCGCGCTGGGCGGCCGGGCGGATGTCCACCAGCAGCGCCCCGGCCCGGCACGCAAGGTGCGCCTGTTCCGGGTCGAGGCGGCGCAGGCGGGCCCGGGCGGCGGCGAGGATCTCGTCGATGCCCCGCGAGCCGGGTGGCGGAGCCGGACAGCGCTCGGTTGCGGTGGTGGGGATCTGCGCCATCGTGGCGTCCTTCCGTTCGTCGGGGTTGCGGGGGTGGGTCACCAGGCCACGCCGGCCTCGGCCACCTCGGCGACCTGGAGCCGGCCGGCGACGAGGCGGTAGCGGGTCATCCGGGTCAGCGCCGGCCGGTAGACGTGCACGCTCACGGCGGGCTGGTCGCCGTGGTTGGTGACCTGGTGCACGTGCCGTACGCCGAAGCGCCGCCCGGCGCCGGCGGCGAGCCGGTGCGGGCGCAGCCGCGCGCCGCTGACCGTCTCCTCGGTGAGCACGCCGGCCACGACCAGGAACGCGCCGGCGCTGCCGCCGTGGTCGTGCAGGCCGGTGCCCTGTCCGGGCAGCCAGCTCAGCGCCCACACCTCGTGCTCGTCGCCGGCGTCCAGGCGGGCGTACCACCGCTCGGACGCGTCGAAGCACAGCGGCACCGGCCAGCCGTCCGGGTCGGCCCAGCGGGCGGCGACGGCGAGCAGATCGGCGGGAGCGGTGCTGGTCATCGGCGGGACGTCCTCACGGTGCGGAGCGGATGTACCCGCACAGCTTAGACGGCAAAGCCTATCGGTTAAGTAGGTAATACCAGATGCTGGGACGCCGATTCGCGGGCTCAGCGCAGGACCGGCGGATCGACCTTGTAGCCGGGCACGGACGGCCAGCGGACGGTGAGCACCGTGGACTCCCGCTCGGCGTACCAGGAGTGGTCCACGCCCCGGCCCCACACCACGTAGTCACCGGGCGCGCGCAACACCACCGTGCGGTCCGTCAACTCGATCCGGAACGCGCCGCTGATCAGCACCAGCAGGGCGGTACGGCGCTCACCGGTGGCCCACCGGGACCGGCTCTCCCCCGCCGGGTGCACGCCCCACTTCACCTCGACGTCGGTGCTGTGCCGCACGTCCCCGGCCGGCTTGAAGTGACCCAGCAGCCAGCCCGCGTCGGTCGCGCCGTCCACCGCCGCGTTGCCCACGTACACCCGATCGTCCATGCGCGCGCCTCCCGTGCCCGGCTGCGCAAGCTACCAGGCGCGTCCGGCCGCGACGCCATAGCCTGGGCGGATGCCCGACGAACTCGACGACGAGACCATCGCCTTCGCCCACCGGATGTTCGACCTGGCCCGGGCCGGCGCCACCGAGGAACTGGCCGCCAACGTGGACGCCGGGCTGCCGGTCAACCTCACCAACGCCAAGGGCGACACGCTGCTGATCCTCGCCGCGTACCACGCCCACCCGGACACGGTGGCCGCGCTGCTGGCCCGGGGCGCCGACCCGGCGCGGGTGAACGACAGGGGACAGACCGCGCTCGCCGCTGCGGTGTTCCGGCGTCAGGAGGCGGCGGTCCGCGCGCTGCTGGACGCCGGCGCCGACCCGGACCACGGCGGCCCGTCGGCGGTCGAGACCGCCCGGTTCTTCGAGCTGCCGGACATGCTGGCGCTGCTGCGCCGCGAGTGAGCCCCAGGCGGTATACAGAGACGGTGGAGGATCCCGTACCCGAGCAGATGCGCGCGGCCGCGGCGGCGTTCCTGGCCGCGCTGGACGAGCCGGCCCGCGACGCCGCCCGGCATGCCTTCGACGACGAGCCGGCCCGGCGCTGGCTGGAGTACCGGCCACGGCCCCGGCCCGGCGTCGCGCTCGCCGGCCTGGACGTCGACGCCCGCAAGGCCGCCCACCGGCTGCTCGCCACCGCGCTCAGCCCGGCCGCGTACGCGCAGGCCATGACCGTGATGGCCCTGGAGGAGGTGCTGGACCGGGCCGAGGACTGGCGGCGCGGACGGCACAGCGGCGACTACTGGGTGGCCGTCTTCGGCGACCCGGACCGCGACGACGACTGGGCCTGGCGGTTCGAGGGACACCACCTGTCGGTGAGCATGACAGTCGCCGACGACCGGGTCTCCCCCGCGCCGGTCTTCCTCGGCGCGAACCCGGCCACCGTCCGGCACGCCGGCCGCCCGGTGACCCGGCCGCTCGGCCCGGAGGAGGACCTGGCCCGCGAGTTGCTCGACGCGCTCGGTCCGGGCGGCCGGTCCGCCGCGATCATCGCCGACGAGGCGCCCGCCGACATCATCAGCGCCACCCGGGCCACCGCCCCCGGCCGGCTCGACCCGCCCGGCGTACCCCGGGGGCGGCTGCGGCCGACCGGCCGGGCGCTGCTGGACCGGCTGGTCGCGCTCTACCTGGACCGGCTCCCGCCGGAGCTGGCGGCCCGGGAGGCCGACCGGCTCGACGGCGGCGAGCTGCACTTCGCCTGGGCCGGGCCGGTCGAGCCGGGCCGGCGGCACTACTACCGGGTGCAGGGCGACGACCTGCTGATCGAGTACGACAACACCACCGACGACGGCAACCACGCGCACACCGTGCTGCGCCGCCCGGCCGGTGACTTCGGCGCCGACGTGCTGGCCGCGCACCACGCCGCCGCCCACCGGCCCGGCCCGCTCAGCCCCGGCGCGCCTCGATGAGGAAACGGCGGGCGTACGCGACGAACGGTCCGTCGGCGCGGATCCGCTCGTCCAGGCGGCGCAGCTCGTCGGTGTAGCGGCCCACGGTGAAGCCGGGCACCGTCCAGACCACCTTGCGCAGGAACCAGACCACCGCGCCGATGTCGTGGAAGACGGTACGCAGCGTGGCCTCGCGCAGGTCGACGACGTTCAGCCCGGCGGCCCGCGCGTCGGCGACCGCCACCTCCGGGTGGCGGTGCTCCGGCGGCGGCAGCGGCCCGAGGATCGCCTCGCTCAGCTCCCGCACCGTGCCGGGGCCGATCTGCTGGGACAGGTAGGCGCCGCCGGGCCGCAGCACCCGGGCCACCTCGTCCCACCAGGTGTGCACCGGGTGACGGCTCACCACCAGGTCGAAGGCGGCGTCCCGGAACGGCAGCGGCGGGCGGTCGCCCACCCGCACCACTGTCGCGCCGAGCGGGCGAAGGTTGCGCCGGGCCACCGGCACGTTCGGCGGCCACGCCTCGGTGGCGACCAGCAGCGGCGGCGGCGCGGGCACCTCGGCCAGCACCTCTCCCCCGCCGGTGTCGATGTCCAGCGCCGCCTTCACGGCAGCCATCCGCTCGCCGACCAGTCGCGCGTACCCCCAGGGCGGGCGCTCCTCGGTGGCGCGGCCGCGCAGCCAGTCGAAGCCCCAGCCCTCGACCGGCGCCGCCTCGGCTTCGGCTACCAGTTCCTCGAACGTCCCGACCATGCCCGCGAGCCTGCCGCTCCGCGCCGACCGCGGCAACGGATTTCGGCCGGCGTCAGTACGGGCGTGGGCGGGCGATCTCGACTGTGGAACCGGCGGGCACGTCGGCGAACGGCTCGAACCCGGCCGGCTCGGTGACCCGGTCGAACTGCTGCATCAGCCGCGCGCCCAGGGCCACGCCGACCGCGCCGACGGCGAGCGCCACGAGTTCCGCGGCGAGCAGGACACCGGTCGCGCCCCGCTGCGGCGCGCTCGCCCGGATCAGGCAGGAGAGCAGGAACAGCGCCGCCATCACGGCGTTGACGAGGTTGAACATCAGCACCGTCCGGCTGGTCCGGCCGGCCCGCACGTCCCACAGGTCGACCATTCCGGCGACGGTGGTGAGCCCGGCCGCGACGAGCGCGGCCACCGCGGTCCAGTAGCCCACCTCACCGAGGAACGCCGGACCGCCCGCCACGTCGGCCAGGTCGAAGACCGCGGCACAGACGAACAGGCCGAACGGGAACGTCACCAGCATCGGTTGGATGGGGTGCCCCTGCACCCGTAGACGGCTCTGCATCGCTTCCTCCCCAGGTCCGCGCAGCTCACCAGTCCAGAGTGCTACCCGAGGCGCCGCGGGGCGAAACGACTGTCGCTCAGTTGTCCCGGGGCCGGGAGACGGTCAGCACGAGCCGCTCGGCGACCTCGCGCAGCGGGATGTCCAGCGAGGACGCCGCGCTGCGCAGCACCCGCAGGGCCTCCGGGGCGGGACAGCCGCGCTGCGTCATGATCACGCCGACGGCCTGCCCGACCACCCCCTCGGCCAGCAGCGTGTCGTCGAGCTGACCGGCGCGGGTGGCCGCCCGCTCGCGGTCGCGCGCGGCGGCCAGCAGCAGCCCGGCGTGCTCGGCCAGGAGCATCGCGGTGAGCTGGTGCCGGGGCGTCAGCGCGTCGGGCGAGTCGGCGTAGAGGTTGATCGCGCCGATGACCTGTTCGTCGATGTCGACCGGCGCGGAGATCACCCCGTGCACCCCCAGGGCGCGGGCCCGCTCGTTCCAGACCGGCCAGCGCGGGTCGCCGGACAGCCCGCCCGCGGTGATCATCTCCCGGCGGCGGATCGCGGTCATCGCGGGCGTGTCCGGGCCGTGCCGCAGGTCGTCCAGCTCGGCCCGCTCCGGATCGGAGGCGGCCACACCGGCGGGCTCACCGGCGCGCAGCGCGGTGAAGCCGCAGCTGTCCACGGCCGGTACGGCGTCGCGGGCGATGCGGACCAGGCGGTCCAGCGCCTCGTCGAACCCGGCCGCGCCGATCAGTCCGGCGGTCAGCTCGCGCAGCAGCGCGGCGGTCTCCAGCACACCAAGGTTGTCGATCATGGGTTGGCGCGTGTCGAGGTTCACCGGGCCGTGGCCTCCACCGTCCACCCGATGTCCCCGCTCGGCGCCGTTGCCTGTCCCATGTCCGTCCCTCCTGTGGCCGGGCCTCGGCCTACTACCCTCCCAGACCGCGGGCGAAACCGCGCAAAAAGGCCCCTCCCGGTCGCGCCGGGAAGGGCCTTTCCGCGCGGGTCAGCGCGACCCGGAGATGAGCCGCCGGCCCACCGAGGCGATCAGCCGGTCCAGCTCCGAGCCGAACGGGTTGTCGTGCACGAGGTACGTCCAGGTGGCGCTCGGCCGCACCAGCTTCGACGAGTCCGGCTCCCAGCCCTCGTCGAACTCGGTCTCCTCGAACGTGGCCACGGTCCGCGTCTCGATCTCGGGCACCAGCGCGTTGAACGCCGGCACCGCGCTGCGGTGGAACTCGTCGAGCGGGTCGAGGCGGCCCAGTGCCCGCAGGTGCACGCCCTCGCGGACCTCGGACAGCTCGGCCAGGTGGTCGGCCCAGAGCCGGTCCAGGTGGTAGAGGGCGATCTTGCGGGCCACGTCGGCGAGCAGGTCCTCGTCCATCTCGCCGGCCTTCTCCGGCACCCGCTCCAGCAGCATCAGCGCGGCGATGTCGCTGGTCAGCAGCCGCTCCCGGCGCTCGGCGAGCGCCTTGCGCTGCTGCTCGATCACCTGGCTGTAGCGCCACGTGTTGCGGTGGATCTCGTGGTTGACGCCCTCGGCGACGCGCTGGGCGTGCTCGACCGCGTAGTCGACCTGCGGGTCGGTGACCAGGCCGTCGGCGTTCATCCGGGGCGAGGCCGGCACGGTGTCGCCGGCGTGCCGGACCACCAGGTCGTCCTCCAGGCTGACGAAGAACACCGACCCGCCCGGGTCGCCCTGCCGCCCGGCCCGGCCGCGGAGCTGGTCGTCGACCCGGCGGCTGTCGTGCCGGCCGCTGCCGATCACGTAGAGACCGCCCAGCTCGGCCACCCGGTCCCGGTCGGCCTGGTCGCTGCCGCCCAGCCGGATGTCGACGCCCCGGCCGGCCATCTGGGTGGAGACCGTCACCGCGCCGTACGCGCCGGCCTCCGCGATGATCCCGGCCTCCTCGTCGTCGTTCTTGGCGTTGAGCACCACGCACGACACGCCGGCGGCGTTCAGCGCGGCGGCCAGCCCCTCGGACTCCTTGACGTCGAGCGTGCCGACCAGCACCGGCCGCCCCGCCTCGTGGCAGCGCGTGATCTCGTCGACCAGCGCCTCCTCCTTCTCGGCGCGGGTGGCGTAGATGCGGTCCGGCTCGTCCTCGCGGACGCAGGGGGTGTTCGGCGGGATCACCGCCACCTCGAGGCCGAAGAACTCGCGGAGCTGGTCGCCGACGAGCACCGCGGTCGCGGTCATGCCGCAGACCGTCGGGTAGAGCGCGATGTACGCCTGCACGGTGATCGTGCCCAGCACCTCGCCCTCGGCGGTGGCGTCCAGCCCCTCCTTCGCCTCGACCGCGGCCTGCAGCCCGTCGGGCCAGCGGCGGCGCTGGGCGACCCGGCCGCGCATCTCGTCGATCAGCTCGACCGAGTCGTCCCGGACGATGTAGTCCACGTCGCGGTGCAGCAGGGCGTGCGCGTGCAGCGCCACGTTCACCGCGGAGAGCTGCCCGACGTGCTCCTCGTCGTACAGGTCAATGCCGCCGAGCTTGGCCTCGACGGTGGCCAGGCCGACCGAGGTGAAGGCGACGCTGCGGCCGTCCTCGGCGACGGTGTAGTGCTTGCCCTTGCGCAGCCCGCGTACGAGCGCGGCGGCGGCGTGCACCGGGTCCTGCTCGCCGCCGACCGCTCCGGCCAGCACCATCGGCACCCGGGCCTCGTCGATCAGGATCGAGTCGGCCTCGTCCACGATCGCGGTCTTCAGCGGCGGCTGCACCCGGTCGGCCAGGTCGGTGACGAGCTGGTCGCGCAGGAAGTCGAAGCCGGCCTCGCTGACCGAGACGTAGGTGACGTCGCAGGCGTACGCGGCGCGCCGCTCGTCGGGCGTGGACGCCTCGTTGACCCAGCCGACGCTGAGCCCGAGCAGGTCGTAGACCGGGGTCATCCACTCGGCGTCGCGGCGGGCCAGGTAGTCGTTGACGGTGAGCACGTGCACCGGGCCGTTGCCCAGCCGCACGTGGCCGTACGCGGCGACGGTCGCGGTGAGCGTCTTGCCCTCACCGGTGGCCATCTCGGCGACCTTGCCGGACAGCAGCGCCATCGCGCCGAGCAGCTGCACGTCGTAGGGGCGCTGGTCGAGCCCACGCCGGGCCGCCTCCCGCCCGATCGCGCAGATCTCCTCGTACCCCGACGCCTGGCCGGCGGCCTCGGTCAGCTCGGCGTCGGAGAGCTTCTCCAGGTCAGCCTCGCGCGCCTCGATCGCCGGCAGCAGCTTCTCCAGCGGAGCCAGGTCGACAGTCGTCCCCGGGCGCTGGAGGAACCGGCGGAACCTGGTCTTCAACCGTTGCGACACACCCATGAGCGGCAACGGTACGCGAACCGGAGCCGATTGTGACCCCCGCCCGCCGCGCGCCGGGTTCCGCCCTTCGCGTCCGCTTCCGTCGATCATGAGGTTGGCGGCCGCCGGCGTCCGATTTGTCGCCGTCAACCTCATGATCGACGCGAGCGGGGGTGGGGTCAGGGGGTCAGGATCGCCTGGAGTTCGGTGCGGCGGCGTTGGGCCAGGTCGGTCAGCAGGGTGGGGGCCTCGTCCAGGGGGACCACGGCCGAGATCAGGTGCTTGCGGATCACGTCGCCGTACTGGCGCAGCAGCTCCACCGTCTCCGCGGACAGCCGTTCCCGGTCCCAGGCGGGGGCCAGGCCGCGCGGCACCCGGCCGATCTGCGCGCAGCGCAGCGACAGCCCGTTGTGGTGGAACTCCTCGCCGAGCCGGACCGCGTCCGCGCCGGCCTGGTAGAACGCCAGGTCGATCACCGTGCCCTGGGGGCGCAGCAGGCGCAGCGCCAGTTGCAACGCCCAGTCCTGGCCGCGGCACTGGAAGACCACGTCCGCGCCCCGGTCCCCGGCCGCGTGGTTCCACCGGGTCTTGAGCACCACCGCCGGGTCGTCCGCGTCCGGGTCGAGCGTGTCCAGGCCGAGCGCCTCGGCGACCTGCCGCCGGGCCGGCGTCGGGTCGACCACGACCACCGAGGCGGCGCCGTGGCGGCGGGCGAACAGCGCGGTCAGCAGCGCCACCACGCCGCTGCCGACCACCGCCACCCGGCGACCGCGTACGCCGTCGCCGAGCGTACGCACGTCGGCGCCGCAAAGGTCGGCGGCGGCGTGCAGCAGCCCGTTGGCGCAGATCGGGCCCATGTGCGCGACGTACACGCCGAGCAGCGGGTCCAGGTCGTCGGGCAGCGGCACGAACCGCTCGGTGAGCGGGTCGGCGACCCAGCCGCTGCGGTGGCCGTACGTCATGGCCCCGACCTCGCCCACCGCGACGGCCGGGGTGCGGCTGGCCACCACGCGCCCGACCTGCATGTAGCCGAGCCGGGTCACCGGGTACGGCGTGCTCGCCCCGCCGGGCCGGAACAGCCCGAGCGCGGCGTCCCAGGTGACGTGCAGGTACGGGTTGGTGCCCTTGACGAAGCTCAGTTCGGTGCCGGCCGACACGCCGCTGTAGAGCGTCTCCACCCGGAACGTGCCCTCGCGCAGCTCCGGCGCGTCCAGTTCGGCCAGCTCGACCCGGCCCGGGCCGCCGACCACCACCACCCGGTCACGCATCGACGCTCACCCCCGCGTCCGCGACCGGCGCGGTGAGCCGGGCCGCCGGGCCGGTCGGCAGCGCCACCGGCCGACCGGTACGCGCCGACTCGGCGACCGCCAGGGCCAGCCGGTGGGTGCGCAGCGCCTCGGCGTACGGCACCCGGACGTCGTCGCCGAGGCCGCACACGGCGTCGACGAAGGCCCGGTCGACGGCGACCCGCGCGCCGTCCGGGTCGGCCGGCAGGTGCCGCTCGCCGTCGCCGTCGCGGATGGTGAGGCCGTCCTCGGCCAGCCACAGCGCCAGCCCGTCGGCGAGGATCTCCAGGCCGGCCCGGTGCTTCCAGCCCAGCACGCACGACGCGGCGAGCGTGCCGACCGCGCCGGAGCCGAAGCGCAGCGTGGCGGCGGTCACCGAGTCGATGTCGGCGCCGTCGACCGGCGGCGGGCTGCCGTCGCCGTACGCGGTCACCTCGACCGCCTCGCCGGCCAGCAGGCGGACCAGGTCCAGCACGTGCGCGGCCTGCTCGACCACCGGGCCGCCGGAGCGGTCCCGCCGCGCCCACCACGCCACCGGCGGCACCTTGTCCAGCCAGGCGCCGTTGACCATCCGCACCGGACGGTCGGCCAGCAGCCGCCGGGCCTCCTCCACCACGTGCAGGTAACGCCAGTGGTGCCCGACGCCGGTGAGCAGCCCGCGCTGCTCCACCAGCGCCGCGACCCGCTCGGCGGTCTCCAGGTCCAGCGCCACCGGCTTCTCCACGAACATCGGCACGCCGGCGGCGACCACCGCCTCCTCGACCGGGCCGTGCGCGAACGGCGGCACGCAGACGTACACCGCGTCCGGGGCGGCCGCGAGCAGCTCGTCCACGTCCCGGAACACCCGGCCGCCGTACGTGCCGGCGAGCGCCCCCGCCGCGTCCGGCGCGACGTCGGTGACGCCGAGCAGTTCCACGTCCTCGAAGCCCGTGAGCACCCGGGCGTGGCGTTGCGCCACCCCGCCGGCTCCGACAAGTCCCACCCGGCAGGCACGCATCCGATCAACCCTCTCGCACGACTGGCAAACTGCGGACACCACTCCCCCCGGCGGCGTCTCGCCAAACTCCGCCGCGGTGCGCAACGCAACGTTCATACGCCCGGAACCTCCCGGTACGCGCCAGGTGATCAGGATGTTGGGCAAGATCCGGTTAGCGCGGATGCGGGATTGGGAAAACCAGATCCGCTATTCCACCGTCAATGGGGGTGCCTGTGCGGGAAGCAGATTCAGCCGTCTCACCAGTGGTTGAGGCGTGGGCCACGTACCGCACCAGCACCGCCGCCGACTGGCCGGCGCAGCGACTGGTCCGGGCAAAGGGAAACAGCCGGGTCAGCGTGGTGCTGCCGGCGCGCGACGAGGAGGCGACAGTCGGCGCGATCGTGTCGACGGTCCGGGAGCACCTGATGGACCGGGTGCCGCTGGTCGACGAGCTGATCGTGGTCGACTCCCGGTCCACCGACCGGACCGCGCAGGTGGCGCGCGCGGCCGGCGCCGAGGTGGTCAGCCAGGACGCCATGACACGCGGGCTGCCCCGGCTGACCGGCAAGGGCGACGCGCTCTGGGCCGGGCTGGCCGCGGCCGAGGGGGACGTGGTCGCGTTCATCGACGCCGACCTGCGCGAGTTCCGGCCGCACTTCGTGACCGGGCTGCTCGGGCCGTTGCTCACCGATCCGAGCGTGGACTTCGTCAAGGGCTTCTACCACCGGCCGCTGGTCGGCGCGACGAGCGTGGAGCCCGACGGCGGCGGACGGGTGACGGAGCTGATGGCCCGGCCGCTGCTCAACCTGTTCTGGCCGGAGCTGGCCGGCTTCGTGCAGCCGCTCGCTGGCGAGTACGCCGGCCGCCGCCAGGTGCTGGAGCGAGTGCCGTTCGTCACCGGGTACGGGGTGGAGACGGCCATGCTCATCGACCTGCTGGAGCTGGTCGGGCTGGACGCGCTGGCCCAGGTCGACCTGGGCGAGCGCAAGCACCGGCACCAGGACACCGCGGCGCTGGGCCGGATGTCCGCGCAGATCATGCTGACCGCCTGGTCGCGGCTGCAACGGCGCGGCTGGGCGGCGCCCGGGGTGATGCCGGGCGCGTTGCTGACCCAGTTCCGCCGGGGCGGCTCGGAGACGCTGCCCAACCTGGACCGCGAGATCGTGGTCAACGACGTGTCGGTGCAGGAGCGCCCGCCGCTGGCGCAGTTGCGGCACCGCATCCCGCGCCGCCGCCGGGTCGCGGCCGCGTGAGCGCGAGGAGGAGCAAGCCGTGACGCTCACCGTGCTGATGAACGCCGGTCCGTGGCTGTCCGTGCCGCCGCCCGGCTACGGCGGGATCGAGAACGTGGTGGCCACGCTGGTGCCGGAGCTGCGCCGGCTGGGCGTACGGGTGGTGCTGGCCTCGGTGGAGAGCAGCACGCTGCCGGTGGACGAGAAGATAGCGGTCTTCCCGGACGGCCAGTTCCACGCGCTGCAACGGCCGTACAACCAGGTCTGCGGCGTGTCCCAGGCGCACCTGTCCGGGGTGGTGCGGGCGCTGCACGCCCGCGATGACATCGACCTCGTGCACGACCATGTGGAGGCGGTCGGGCTGGCCACGCTCGCGGCGATGGGCCCGGACGCCCCGCCCGCGCTGCACACGCTGCACTGGGACCTGGCCAAGCACCCCGAGCTGTACGGCAACCTCGACGGCGGCGACCGGGTACGGGTCAACGGGGTGTCCGCGTCGCAGCTGGCCCGCGCGCCGGAGGCGCTCCGGGCGCACTCGGTGGGGCACGTGCACCTGTCCACCCCGCTCGCGGTGGACGCGGACCGGCACGCGCCCGTGCCCAAGGGCGACCACGTGGTGATCCTCGGCCGGATCAACCCGGGCAAGGGGCAGGACCTGGGCGCGCGGCTCGCCCACGAGGCCGGTTTCCCGCTGGTGCTGGCCGGGCCGGTCGGGCCGTACCACCGGCCGGAGGATCTCGCCGCGGCCGGCGACGAGGCGCGGCAGAACCCGGACGTGCGCTTCTTCCACGACCACGTCGCGCCGTACGTCGACGGCGACCGGGTGCGCTGGGTCGGCACGGTGGCCGGGCGGGACCGCGACGACCTGGTCGCCTCGGCGCGGGCGTCGCTGTTCCCGCTGCGCTGGGAGGAGCCGGGCGGCACCGCTGTGGTCGAGTCGCTGGCGCTGGGCACGCCGGTGGTGGCCACCGCCCGGGGCTGTCTGCCGGAGCTGATCGAGCACGGCCGCACCGGCCTGCTCACCGGCGTCGAGGAGGAGCTGGGCGACCTGGTTCTCGCCGCCGGCGGCCTGGTTCTCGCCGCCGGCGGCCTGGAGCCGGACGAGTGCCGGCGCGAGGCGGCGCGCCGGTTCACCCCGGCCCGGATGGCGCAGCGCTACCTGGAGCTGTACGAGCGGGTCCGCCAGGGCGCGGCGCAGCCGTTGCAGCCCGCCTGACGTACGCCGCCGGCCCGGCGTTTGCCCGCGCCGGGCCCGGGAAACCGTCGCTCCCCGCGTGGCGAGGAGGCCGGCGTGACGAACTCGATGGCGCACTCCCGGGCGCGCCGCAACCCGGCCGACGGCCGGGCGCCGGTGCGCCGGATCGCCTCCGGGTTCGCCGTGCTCCTGCTGCTGCTCGGCGCGCTGGGCTTCGTGCCCGGCATCACCAGCGACTACGCGGATCTGCGCTTCGCCGGCCCGGGGTCGGGCGCCCGGCTGCTGGGGCTGTTCCAGGTCTCGGTCGTGCACAACCTGGTGCACCTGGTCCTCGGGGTGGCCGGGCTGGCGCTGGCCCGTACCGTCGCCGGGGCCCGCGCGTTCCTGGTCGGCGCCGGGGCGGTGTACCTGGCGCTGTGGCTCACCGGCCTGGCGGTCGACCGGCGCGACTCGGCGAACGTGCTGGCGGTCAACCGCGCCGACGCCTGGCTGCACCTGCTGCTGGGCGCCGCCATGCTGGTCCTGGGGCTGCTCGCGTCGCGACGCGGCGACCGCCGCTGACCTGCGCCCCGGCGGCCCGGATGCCCGGTTTCGGGGGCCGGGGGCCCGGGTACGTCCGTAGTCCTCCGGCTGCGGGAGGCGGCGACCGCCGCGGCCGGGCGACCCTCCCCGACGAAACGGAAACGAGGACGGCGATGGTGACCCGGATCAGGTGCGAGGTCCGCGACGAGTCGCCGGTCACTGTCGTACGGCTGGCCGGCGCGCTCGACCTGGGCACGATGCGCGCGGTGCACGAGGTGCTGGACCGGTGCCTCGCCGCGCAGCCGGACGCCCTGGTGGTCGACCTGGAGGAGATCGAGGTCGGCGAGCCGCTGGCGCTGTCCGTCTTCGCCGCCGCCGCGCGGCGCGCAGCCGACTGGCCGGCGGTGCCGATGGTGCTCGCCGCGCCCTGCGCCGAGACGGCGGCCTGGCTGAACGAGACCACCGCCTGCCGGGTGGTGCCGGTGCGCCGGGACTGCGCCGAGGCGGCGGCGCTGGCCGGCGCGGATTCGGCGCCCCGGCTGCGGGCGCGGCTGGAGCCGGTGGCCGGGGCCTGCCGGCGGGCCCGGGAGCTGGTCACCGAGGCGTGCGGCAGGTGGAACGTGCCGGAGCTGGCCGGCCCGGCCTCGCTGGTGCTCAGCGAGCTGGTCGGCAACGTGGTGCGGCACGCCGGCACCCCGATGCAGGTGACGCTGACGCTGCGCCGGCCGTACCTGCGGGTGGCGGTGATGGACGGCAGCCCGGCCGACGCGCGCGCCGCGACCAGCCGCGACCCGCGCGCCGAGGGGGGCCGCGGGCTGATGCTGGTGCGGGAGCTGACCCAGCGCTGGGGCAGCACCCCGGTCGGCGCCGGCAAGGTCGTCTGGGCCATGCTCCCCGCTAATTGACCGAATTCTCCGCTCTCGCCTGGTTACATGGGCAGAGGGCCGGGTACGCCCGCCCGTCCTGTCTGTCGTCACACGGGGTGAGATGCCATGCCCAAGCGGGTAGTCACGGAACCGGCACGAGACCGGGGGCCCGCGATCCTCGCGCCGGCCCGGTTCGGGGGCTTCCCCGGGCCCGTACGGGAAGCGGTGAAGGGCAACGCGCTGTGGCGGTTGCTGCGCACCACCGACGCCAAGCAGATCGGCCTGCTCTATCTGATCACGTCGTTCGCGTACTTCATCGTCGGCGGGATCCTGGCGCTGGTCATCCGGGCGGAGCTGGCCCGGCCGGGGATGCAGATCGTCTCCCCCGAGCAGTACAACCAGATGTTCACCATGCACGGCACGGTCATGCTGCTGCTGTTCGCGACGCCGCTGTTCTTCGGGTTCGCCAACTACCTGGTGCCGCTGCAGATCGGCGCCGCCGACGTGGCGTTCCCCCGGCTGAACGCGTTCGCGTACTGGCTCTACTTCCTGGGCGCGCTGATGGTCGTGGGCGGGTTCGCCACCCCGGCCGGCGCGGCGGACTTCGGCTGGACCGCGTACACGCCGTTGAGCACCGCGCAGCACTCCCCCGGCGTCGGCGGGAACCTGTGGGTGGTCGGCCTGGCCGTGTCCGGCCTGGGCACGATCCTCGGCGCGGTCAACCTGATCACCACGATCGTGACGCTGCGGGCCCCGGGCATGACCATGTTCCGGATGCCGATCTTCACCTGGAACGCGCTGCTCACCAGCGTGCTGGTGATCTTCGTGTTCCCGCTGCTGGCGGCCGCGCTGATGGCGCTGGCCTCGGACCGGCTCCTGCACTCGCACGTGTACGACTCGACGACCGGCGGGCCGATGCTGTGGCAGCACCTGTTCTGGTTCTTCGGCCATCCCGAGGTCTACATCATCGCGCTGCCGTTCTTCGGCATCATCACCGAGATCATTCCGGTGTTCTCCCGCAAGCCGATCTTCGGCTACACCGGCCTGGTGCTGGCCACCATCGCCATCACGGTGCTGTCGATGACGGTCTGGGCGCACCACATGTTCGCCACCGGGCAGGTGCTGCTGCCGTTCTTCAGCATCCTGAGCTTCCTGATCGCGGTGCCGACCGGCGTGAAGTTCTTCAACTGGATCGGCACCATGTGGAAGGGACAGATCACGTTCGAGACGCCGATGCTGTTCGCCGTCGGCTTCCTGGTGACGTTCCTGCTCGGCGGCCTGACCGGGGTGCTGCTGGCCAGCCCGCCGCTGGACTGGCAGGTCACCGACAGCTACTTCGTGGTGGCGCACTTCCACTACGTGATGTTCGGGACCATCGTGTTCGCCGCGTTCGGCGGGCTCTACTTCTGGTTCCCGAAGATGACCGGGCGGCTGCTCGACGAGCGGCTGGGCAAGATGCACTTCTGGACCATGTTCGTCGGCTTCCACGCCACGTTCCTGGTGCAGCACTGGCTCGGCAACGAAGGCATGCCCCGCCGGTACGCCGACTACCTGCCCGGTGACGGCTTCACCACGCTGAACACGATCTCCAGCATCGGCTCGTTCGTCCTCGGCGCGTCCACCCTGTTCGTGATCTGGAACATCTGGAAGTCGTGGCGGTACGGCGCGATGGTCACCGTGGACGACCCGTGGGGTTTCGGCAACTCGCTGGAGTGGGCCACCACGTGCCCGCCACCGCTGCGCAACTTCGACCGGATGCCGCGCATCCGCTCCGAGCGGCCGGCGTTCGACCTCAAGTACGGCCCGCTCGTCTCCGACCTGGGCCGCGACCTGCCGCAGCGCACCACCAAGCCGCCGCAGAGCTTCCGCGAGGAGCTGCGCCACGAGCGGCACCTGCCGGAGTCCCCGTCGGCCGGCGGCGCGTACGGGGCGCCCGAGGCGGTGGACTACCAGCCCGCTCCGCAGTCCGGCGCCCGGCCGGTGGAGGTGCCGGTGCCGGAGGAGGTACGCCGGCCCAGCTTCGAGGAGACCGACGAGCCGGAGGACAGCGCCCTCAACGCCGAGCGCGACGACCAGCCCAACGACAGGTGGCGGCACCCGCGCGGGCACGGGGACACCCCGGAGAACTGAGACACCCGACGGGGGCCGGCGCCGTGCGGGTGCCGGCCCCCGTCGCGTACGCCGCGCGCCGGCTCCCGTGGTGGGAGCCGGCGCGGTACGTGCGTGCGGCGGGTCAGTCGGCGGCCGGCAGTCCGGCAGCGGTCAGCGAGCGGCGCACCGCCGGCTGCACCCGGGTCAGCCGCAGCGGCACCCCGGTACGCGCGGCGGCGTCCCGACCGGCCATCAGCGCGGCGATCCCGCCGGCGTCGAAGCCACCCGCGCCGACCAGGTCCACCACCACCTCGCGGGGCTGCCCGGTGACCGCCTTGAGCACGGCCCGGCGCAGCTGGTCCGCGCCGGCCCGGTCGACCTCGCCGCCGACCTCGACCACCACCCGGTCGCCGTTCTGCTTCACCGAGATGCGGGCCTTCGCCGGCTCGGCCTCGGCGGCGCCGTTCTGCCAGGGCGGCGGCGCCTCGGCCAGCATCGCCTGACGCAGCCAGGTCAGCGCCCGCGACAGCAGCCGGGACACGTGCATCTGCGAGATGCCGAACCGGGCGGCGATCTCCGCCTGGGTCTGGTTGCCGTAGAAGCGCATCGCCAGGATGCGGCGCTCCCGCCAGGGCAGCCGGTGCAGCAGGCCGCTGACCGTGACCCGGTCGTCCACCGACTCCAGCGCGTGGTCGGACTCGCCGACCAGGTCACCGAACTCGGCCGAGCTCTCCCCGCCGACCGGCGCGTTCAGCGACGCCGGGCTGTAGCCGGCGGCCGACTCCAGCGCGGCGAGGATCTCCTCCTCCGGCGTCTCCAGCCGGGCGGACAGCTCCGCCACCGTGGGGGCGCGGGACAGCTCGCTGGTGAGCGTCGCCGTGGCCTGCCCGACCTCGAGGATCAGGTCGCGCAACCGGCGCGGCACGTGCACGCCCCAGGTGCGGTCACGGAAGTGCCGTTTGATCTCGCCGACAATGGTGATCGCCGCGTACGCGGTGAACGAGCCCCGTTCCGGGTCGTACCTGTCGACGGCGTTGACCAGCCCGAGACGGGCCACCTGTTCCAGGTCCTCCAGCGGCTCGCCGCGTCCCCGGTAGCGCCGGGCCAGCCGGCCGGCGAACGGCAGCGCGAACCGGACCAGGTCGTCCCGCGCCTCCTGCCGCCGTTCCGGTGGCAGTCCCTCGATCCGGGCCGCGTACGCGAGCGCCGCGGCGTCCAGGTCCTCCAGACCCCGGTCGGTGGTCGGTGGTGTGGGTGTGGTGGTCTGTCCGAACATCCGCGCCCCCCTCGCCGAAGGTCCCCGCCCGGTCGTAACCGGTCGTGCGCGTGGTCGGACCACGCACCGGGTGAGGAAGTTGGGTTACGTGACGGAGTACGTCGAAGGCGGTGGCCGTCCGCCGCACGGCGTCGTGGGCCGTTCCGCGGCGAGCGGTCTTCCCGCTCCGTAGGTACTCAATCACGGACCGCAGGATCGCGAGGAAGTTTCGCCAGGTTGCCCGGCAGCCGGTCCCGGCGGCGGTTCAGCAGACCAGCAGGCCCTGGTGCGCGCCCGCGTCACGCAGCGCGGTGAGGGCCTCGGCCGCCCGCAGCGGCGGCGGCGTGGGCAGGTCGCAGGGCTGGTTGCGCAACACCTCCGTGGCACGTCGGGTGGGTACCGAGGCGACCGGGTAGCCGCGGGCGGCACCCCGGTCCAGGGCCCGCCGCTTGCGCCCGAAACCGGCCACCGCCAGCCACTGGGGCAGGCTCGCGTGCGCGGGCGAGCGCAGGCCGGGCGGCTCGGGCAGCACGTCCACCGAGCTGAACGGCTCGCTGCCGGCCAGCCACCACTCGACGCCGGCGACCCGGCGCGCGGTGGCGTTCTCGCACCAGTAGGGCACCAGGCCGGCCCGCAGCACCTGCCCCGGATCGAGCAGCCGCCCGCACTCCACCACCAGCCGGTCCCCGGTCTTGCCGGCCCGCCGCAGCCAGCGCCGGTACAGGTCGGCGGTCACCGCGCTCAGCGCGTCCGGCTGCGGCACCACGACCCGGTGCAGCGGGTGCCCGTGCCGGTCCCCCGCAGACCGGGCGTCGTGCTCGAAACCGGACTCCACACCGTGCTCGGCGAACGCGCCCGCGACAGTGACCTCCGGCGTGACCCAGCGCGACTCGTCCCCGCCGGCGGCGCGCAGCACCTGACCCAGCGCGCGGGCGTCCGGGTGGAAGTCGACCGGGTCCAGCCCGCCGGCCGGGCAGCCGGTCTGGAAGCTGTGCCCGTCGCCGCCGTCGCGCACCGGCCAGGTGCGGGCGTCGTGCAGCAGCAGCACCGGCGCGGCCGGTTCCAGCCGGTCGGCCAGGAAACGCGCGTACGCCTTCGGCAGCGTGCGCCAGCGCACCGCGAACGTCACCACCGCGCCCGCCGCCGCGCCCCGGCTCGCCGGGCAGTGCACCTGGCGTACGTGCACGCGCGGATTGGCGTCGAGAATCCGGGCGGCCAGCGTGGCGCCGTGCGCGTACGCGGCGTCCGGGCGGTCCACCGTCCCCCGGCTCCACCGGGCGGTGATCTCGAAGCCGGCCGGCAACCACGGCACGCCGAGCGCCACCGCGAGGTGGGCGGCGGCGCCGTGCGGTGAACCGAGCACCACGCCGGGCCAGCGCCGGTCCGGGTACTGTCCGGTGAACCATCCGGCCACCCGCTCGGCGTCCACGGCGGCGATCTGGGCGGCGGTGAGCGCGGCCCGCCCGGCGGCCCGCGACGCGGCGGCCCGGCGTACCGGCTCGGGCGCGCCACCGAGGCGCGACAGCGCGCCCGGGTGGCCGAGGTCGCCGCAGTCGTCGCCGCGCAGCGCCCGGGCGGTCGCGGCGACCAGGGTCCGGGCGGCGCTGCCGGCCGCCACCACCCGCTCGGCGGGCAGTCCCGCGCCGCCGGCCCGTTCGACTCGTTCGCTCACCACGCGGCCCGGCTTCCCGTCCCTCTGGGGTCTAAACGGGGCATCTCCCCACGGGGCAGGACCAAGGCCCGCCCGGTGGCCGCACCGCCCGCGGCACCCAGGTACGCCGTCGCGCCGCGCGCCCGCCGTCACGGGCGGGTATGGGCCGGACCGGGACGGGCACTGCACGGCGCATGCCCGACGACGGGAGCACCCCGGCGGCGACCATCACCCCCGTACCGGGACGGACCGCCGCCGGAACGCAACGACTTCGCGCTGGTCACACCCGAGTATCGAGACGTCTCCGGGCCGCCCGGCGACCGCGAGCGCTGCCCCCTGCCACCTTCCCCGCGATCTTGCACTTCGGTCCCCGGAAAACCGTCCTGAACCGGGCACTCGGGGGGCCGGAACTGCAAGATCGCGAGGGAAGAGAGGGTGGGCCGCCCGGATGCCGCTAGACGATCTCGTCGGCCGCGATGGCCTCGGTCTGGATCACCCGTTCCCGCACCCGGCGGGCGGCGTCCCCGTCGGCGACCAGGCCGCGCAGGTCGGCCAGCGCCGGCTCGGGCACGTCGAGCGGCGTGGACGGATCCACCACCGCCTCCAGCACGGCGGGCCGGTCGGCCGCGAGCACCTCGTCCCAGGCAGCGCCGACCAGGTCCGGCCGGTCCACCCGTACGCCGTGCAGCCCGAGCAGGCGCGCCCACCCGGCGTACGGCACGTCGGAGCGTCGTCCCCCGGGCGTACGCCCGCCGCCCACACCGGACTGGTCCCGGTTGTTCAGCACCAGCACGATCAGCCGGGGATCGCGCCACCGCGTCCAGTGGTGTGCCACCGTGATCAGCTCGGCCAGGCCGTTGAGCTGCATCGCGCCGTCGCCGAGCAGCGCGATCACCGGCTCGTCCGGGCGGGCCAGCTTGGCCGCGACCGCGTACGGCAGCGCGCAGCCCATCGAGCCGAGCGTGCCGCACAGCCGCGCCTGCACCCCCGGTGGCAGCTCCAGGTGCCGGGCGTACCAGTAGACGACCGAGCCGACGTCGACGGCGACGGAGGCGTGCCGGGGCAGCCGGGCGGACAGCTCGTGGAGCACCAGCCGCGGGTTGACCGGCTCGGCGGGCGTGGCGGCCCGCTCGGCGGCGGTCTCCCGCCACCGGTCCACCATCTTCTCCACCATGCCGCGCCACTCGCGGTGGGGCTGGTCGGGCACCCGGGTCAGCAGTGCCCGCAGCGTCTCGGCGGTGTCGCCGACGAGCGGCACGTCCACCGGGTAGCGGGTGCCGACGCGCCGGCCGTCGATGTCGATCTGGATGGTGCGTACCTGGCCGGGCATCGGGAACCAGTCGGTCCACGGATCGTTGGTGCCGATCATCAGCAGCGTGTCGCAGCCGCCCATGAGCTGCGCGGCGGCGGTGGTGCCGACCTCGCCGAGCACGCCGGTGTGGAACGGCAGCCGCTCGTCCAGCACCGGCTTGCCCAGCAGCGACGTGGCCACGCCCGCGCCGAGCCGGTCGGCGAGCGCGACGATGTCCTCGGCCGCGCCGTGCGCGCCCTGGCCGACCAGCATCGCCACCCGCTGCCCGCTGCCCAGCAGCGAGGCGGCGGCGTCCAGGTCGGCGTCGTGCGGCAGCACCCGGGCCAGCGGCTCGCCGGGCGTCGCGGTGACCACTCCGGCGGTCTGCGGCAGCAGGTCCGGTACGGCGGTGACCTGCAACGCGCGCGGCAGCACCACGCAGGTCGGGCTGCGCGTCGCGGCGGCGGTACGGAACGCCTGGTCCAGCAGCGCCGGCACCTGCTCCGGGCGGCGGCCGTAGCGGACGAACTGGTTGCACACGTCGCCGAAGAGCCGGCTCAGCCCGATCTCCTCGTGCGCGCCGCCGAGCGGGCCGGTGACGTCCTCGCCGACGATCGCGACGACCGGCTTGCTGTCCAGCTTGGCGTCGTAGAGCCCGTTGAGCAGGTGCACCGCGCTGGGCCCCTGGGTGGCCAGGCACACCCCGACGCCGCCGGTGAACTTCGCGTGCCCGGTGGCCATGTACGAAGCGGTCTCCTCGTGCCGGGCGGGGACGAACGCCGGGTCCCCGCCCGCGTCGTCGAGCGCGCCCACGAGCGGGGCGATCGCCGCGGCCGGACAGCCGAAGACCCGCGGCACCCGCCAGGCCCGCAGGCGTTCGACCACCAGGTCGGCGACGATGCGCTCAGCCATTACCCCGCCCGGGCGTGCTCGCGTCGACGTAGCGCAGCACCGCGCCGACCCCGTCGGTCAGCTCCGGCGCCTCCTCGGGCGCGAGCACCGTCAGGTCCGCGTCGGTGCCGATCAGCGCGCGCAGCAGCGCGGCGTCGGCGCGTACCCGCTGGGGGTCGGCCACCGACATGTCCGACAGCTGCCCCGGGTCGGTGGCGATCTCGGTCGGCTCGGGGCCCACCCACAGCTCGCCGTCGGCGGACGGGTCGTCCACGATGAGCATGGTGTCGACCTGGTTGCGTTGCAGCGCGGAGACCACGGCGTCGAGGCCGGCCCCGACGTCCTCCTGCACGCCGAAGCGGTCCAGGGCGGCGGTGACGCGCCGGTCGGCGACCTCGGCGACGGTCTGCGCCGTGATGTCGTCCATCAGCGTGTCGTCCGCGCCGACGTCGCGGGCGCCGGCGTCGGTGCGGACCAGCACGTCCTGCCACCGTTCCGGCAGCTGGGCGGCGATCATGCCGGTGGCGCGGATGTCCCCGGCCACCACCACGACGTCCGCGCCGACCCGCTCGGCCAGGTCTGCGGTGGCCGCGGCGGCGTCGCCGGCGTTCTGGTGCCACGCCTCCATGGCGGCGCGCTGGTAGCGGGACTGTGACCAGCCGCCCGGCTGTCCGCGCCGCAGCTGCCGGCTCTGTCCGCCGGTGACGTGGGCGCGGCGCGGAACGCCGCCGGCGCTGACCGCCATCGCGTCCGCGCCGGTACGGTCGGCCAGGACCCGCACCCAGGCCACCTGCTCGCCGCGCTGGGCCACGAGCGGCATGGTGTGCGGCAGCGCCGACCAGCTCGCCAGGTCACGCAGCGGCGGCGCGGACAGGTACTCGGTGAGCACCACGCGGCCCCGGGTGGCGAACACGGCGATCCCGTAGTCACCGGGCATCGGCTGGTGCCGGCGGACGACCTCCTCCACCGCCTCGACGGTGACCGGGTCGGCGCCCTGGCTCAGCAAATCGCCCTTGAGGGCCCGCCAGCGCAGGTCGACCTGCGCTCGCGCGTCCTGGGTGTCGCGGGAGGCGTCCATGTACACCGAGCACCAGGGCCCGGGACGGTTGTAGAGCGGGCGCAGGAAGGACAGCTGCATGCTCGACCCCTTTCCGGCTCGGCCGCACGCATACCCGCGCCCCGGCGGAGTTCACCTGCCGGCCGCCCGGGCGTGACCGGTGTTCATTCACGTCGTTCAACTCCACGGGTCGATACCATCTGTGCACGGATCGGAACTCTCGGTGGTGAACATGGACACGGAGCTGCATACCCGTCGCGTCGTCCACCCGGCGGAGCGCGTCGTCACCGGACGTCTCGTCCGGTTGATGGAGGGCTACGCCCGGGAGGTACGGGTCGGGCAGCCGGCGCTGGTCGCGGTGCTGACCGCCGCGGGGGTGGTGGGGCTGCTGCTGAAGGTGGTGCGCGCGTTGCTCAGCAGCGGTGGCGGCGGGGCCCGGCGCAGCTTCAAGGAGCTGAAGAAGGGGCCGGAGTTCCTGGTCACCCCGGTCCGGGTCCGCGACGCCGCCGGCCGGCTGGTCGAGGTCGAGCTGCACGGCCACCTGCCGCAGAGTGCGCTGCACCCCGGCGACCACGTCCAGCTCACGCTGCGGGCGCAGCGCGACGAGGATCTGCCGCCCCGGATCGAGCGGATCGTCAACCTGACCACCGGGCAGCTGCTCACCCCGCGCACCGCCACGCTCTGGTCGCACCTGGGTCCGGCGCTGCTGCTCCAGGCCGTGCTGGGCGCCGTGCTGCTGTTCGGCGTGGCCGCCTGCTCCGCGCTGACCTAGGTTTCCCCGTCGCCGGTGGCGGGCACCGCTGCGGCCATGTTCGCCGGATTCACGCTCACCGAGATCGACGCCGGCGCGGTGCGCCTGCGCGTACGCCACGGCGGCTCCGGGCCGCCGGTGGTGCTGCTGCACGGGCACCCGCGTACCCATGCGACCTGGCACCGGGTGGCGCCGCGGCTGGCCGCGCGGCACACGGTGATCTGCCCGGACCTGCGCGGCTACGGCGGCTCGTCGAAGCCGCCGAGCGACCCGGAGCACACGGTCTACTCCAAGCGGGCGATGGCCGCGGACGTGGTCGGGCTGCTCGACGCGCTCGGCCACCGCCGGGCCGCCGTCGTCGGACACGACCGCGGCGCGTACGTGGCCATGCGCACCGCCCTGGACCACCCGGACCGGGTGAGCCGCCTCGGTGTGCTGGACGGGGTGCCGATCGGTGAGGCGCTGGCCCGCTGCGACGCCCGGTTCGCCGCCCGCTGGTGGCACTGGTTCTTCCTCGGCCAGCTCGCCAAACCGGCCGAGCGGGTGATAAACGCCGATCCGGACGCCTGGTACGGCGGCTCACCGGAGGAGATGGGCGAGCAGGCGTACGCCGACTACCGGCGAGCCATCCACGATCCGGCCACCGTGCACGCCATGTGTGAGGACTACCGGGCCGGGCTCGGTCCGGACCGGGCGGCGGACGACGCGGACCGCGCCGCCGGACGCCGGATCGGCTGCCCGGTGCTGTTCGCCTGGTCCGAGCGCGACGACATGGTCGACCTGTACGGCGACCCGGCCGCGATCTGGCGGGACTGGGCCGACGACGTGCGGACCGCCTCGATCCCGTCCGGGCACCACATGGCCGAGGAGGCGCCGCGGGAGCTGACCGACGTGCTGGCCGGTTTCCTCGCGGAGGACCTTGCCTCGGTCAGCGACCGGCGGGGGTGAGCGGTCGCTCGACCGGGGCCGGCGCGTCGAGCAGGCCCCGGCGGCGCGCCCAGCGCTCGAACAGCACGGTGGCGAACGGGGGCACCGCGCTGACCAGGGCCAGCCCGGTCTGCACGAGCGTCCAGCGGCGCCGCCGGGCCACCACGAGCGTCAGCAGTCCGTAGACCACGAACAACGCGCCGTGGATCGGGCCGAAGATCTTCACGCCGATCTCGTTTCCGGGCGGCCCGTACTTGACCGCCATGCCGGCCAGCAGCGCCGCCCACGAGCAGCCCTCGGCGAACGCCGCCACCACGAACGCCCGGATCCACCCGTCGCGCATCAGCCACTCCCCTTCGCCGTCGGCGGCCATGCTAGCCGCCCGGGCCGGGCGGCCCGGACAGAACCCGCTGCCCCGCGACGGGGATCACCGGGGCCGCCACGGGGTACAGAAAAGGGTCTGGCGGACCTTTCCTGACCCGCCACTCCGTGCGAGGTTGGGAAGAACCAACGGTGACAGGGTGGTGACCATGGGCGAGGACGTCGGCGTGCGTACCTTCAGCCGGGAGGACCGGGCCCGCTATCGCGAGAAGGTCCGGCGGTGCCTGGACGTGTTCGCCGAGATGCTGCGCGAGTCCCGGTTCGACGTGGAGCGGCCGATGACCGGCCTGGAGATCGAGCTGAACCTGGTCGACGACGACTTCGACCCGGCCATGCGCAACGCCGACGTGCTGGAGGCGATCGCCGACCCGGCGTTCCAGACCGAGTTGGGCCAGTTCAACGTCGAGATCAACGTCGAGCCGCGCCGGCTGGCCGGCACCGGCACCGCCGCGTTCGAGGAACACGTGCGGGCCAGCCTGAACGCCGCCGAGTCAAAGGCCCGCACGGTCGGCGCGCACATGGTGATGGTCGGCATCCTGCCGACGCTGCGCCCGGAGCACCTGACCGCCGAGACGCTGTCGGCCAATCCCCGGTACGCGCTGCTCAACGAGCAGATCTTCGCCGCCCGGGGCGAGGACCTGCCGATCGCGATCAGCGGGGTGGAGCGGCTGGCCACCACCGCCGACACGATCACCCCGGAGGCGGCCTGCACCAGCACCCAGTTCCACCTCCAGGTCAGCCCGGCGCAGTTCGCCGACTACTGGAACGCGGCCCAGGCGATCGCCGGCATCCAGGTGGCGCTCGGCGCGAACTCGCCGCTGTTCTTCGGCCGGGAGCTGTGGCGCGAGACCCGGGTGCCGCTGTTCCAGCAGGCCACCGACACCCGGGCGGAGGAGATCAAGGCCCAGGGCGTACGCCCGCGGGTGTGGTTCGGGGAACGCTGGATCACCTCCGTGTTCGACCTGTTCGAGGAGAACGTGCGCTACTTTCCGGCGCTGCTGCCGGTCTGCGACCCGGAGGACCCGGCCATCACGCTGCACARCGGCGGCGTGCCGAAACTGGCCGAGCTGCGGCTGCACAACGGCACCATCTACCGGTGGAACCGGCCGGTCTACGACGTGCTGAAGGGCCGCCCGCACCTGCGGGTGGAGAACCGGGTGCTGCCGGCCGGGCCGACGGTGCTGGACACCGTCGCCAACGGCGCGTTCTACTTCGGCCTGGTGCGGGCGCTCGCCGAGTCCGACCGTCCGCTGTGGTCGCAGATGTCGTTCAGCGCGGCCGAGGAGAACTTCAACGCCTGCGCCCGGCACGGCATCGACGCCCAGGTGTACTGGCCCGGCCTGGGCTACCTGCCGGTGACCGAGCTGGTGCTGCGCCGGCTGCTGCCGATGGCCCACCACGGGCTGGACCGGTGGGGCCTCGACCCCGCCGAGCGGGACCGGCTGCTCGGCATCGTCGAGCAGCGCTGCCTGACCAGCCGCAACGGCGCGACCTGGCAGGTGGAGACGCTGCACCGGCTGGAGTCGGCCGACCACCTGGACCGTCCGGCGGCGCTGCGCGAGGTGGTCCGCCACTACGTCGACCTGATGCACAGCAACCGGCCCGTGCACGAGTGGCCCATCCCCTGAGCCGGCCTCCCGTCAGCGCAACGCGGTCACCGTCGCCCGCGCGGCCTGGGCGACCAGGGTGTCGTCGGGCTTCGCGTCGCGGCTGCCGCGACTGGACATGACCGCCAGCACGATCGGCGCGGAGTCCGGCGGCCACACCACGGCGATGTCGTTGCGGGTGCCGTACCCGCCGGTGCCGGACTTGTCCGCCACCTGCCACCCGGCCGGCACGCCGGCCCGGACCAGCCCGCTGCCGGTGGTGCTGGCCCGCATCCAGCTCAACAGCAGGTCCCGGTCCGCGGGCGGCAGGGCCTCACCCAGCGTGTACGCCCGCAGCGAGCCGGCCAGCGCGCGGGGCGTGCTGGTGTCGCGCTCGTCGCCGGGCGTGGCCGCGTTCAGGTCCGGCTCGGTACGGGCGGGCCGGGTGACCGAGTCGCCCACCTCCCGGAGCGCCCGTGCGAAGCCGGCCGGGCCGCCGAGCGCGTCGAACAGCAGGTTGCCGGCGGTGTTGTCGCTGTACCGCACCGCCGCCTCGGCGGCGTCCCGCAGCGTCATTCCGGTCTCCACGTGCCGTTCGGTCACCGGTGAGTGCGCCACCAGGTCGGCGCGCCGGTAGCGGACCACCCGGTCCCGGTCGGCGTCGGACGTGGCGGCCAGCATCGCGCCGGCGGCGAGCGCCTTGCACGTCGAGGCGTACGCGAACCGCTCGTCGGCCCGGTGCGCGAGGGTGCGGCCGGTGCCGGTGTCGACGGCGTAGACGCCGATCCGGGCGCCGAAGCGCCGCTCCAGCGCCGCCAGCTCGGCCGGCGCGGGCACCGGCTCGGCGTTCGGCGTCGCCGACGCGGCGGGTGCGGTCGGGGCGCTGGTGGGCGACGCGGCTTCGGGCCGGTCCTTTGTGCAGCCGGCCACCAGGGCCGTCGCCGTGAGCATCGCCGCCGTGAGCACCTGCCGTCGGATCATCCGTTTCCTCCCCCGTCATCCGGACCAAACCGTTCTCGGGTCATTGTCGCCGATCCCGGTCGGGCCGACGGCCCGCCGCCTCGGCCGACGCGGTGGCCCGCATCCTCGGCCGGCGGGGTGGCTCGCAGCCTCGGCGGCGGGGCAGGTCAGCTCCCCGCGACGGCGGCGAACGTGAGCGCGCCCGCCGCGGCCAGCGGCAGCGCCACCGCGGCGGCCAGCAGCCGTACCCGGGCGGACCGGCCGATCAGCACCACGAGCAGCACGGCCAGCCCGAGGTCGATCGCCACGTTCCACCAGGCTCCGGGGTAGGACCCGGACTTCAGCGCGAACCGCAGCGCCTCCTCCACGAACACGGCCACCGGCAGCGCGGTCCCCACGACGCGCCGCCATCCGTCGGTCCGCGCCCAGATGCCGGCGACGCCGAACACCACGCCCGCCACCACGCCGAACGCCATCCAGACGAACGAGGTGAGCGCCCAGATCACGGCGAGGTCGTCGCCCTGGAGCAGCGTCGCCGCCAGGTAGTAGCTGGGCACCGCGACGATCAGCAGGACGCTGGCGGCCAGGGCGGCACGCACCGCGCCCGACCGGATCCACCAGCCCAGCGCGAACGCGGCCACCGCCCAGGTGGCTGTGGAGTTGCCCAGTTCGGCGAACGGGAACGGCACCCACTTGATCCAGACGAAGTCCAGGAAGCCGAGCAGGAAACCGGCGACGGGAACGACAAGCGCGACGGCGCGACGCGAGGGTGGCATGCGCGGAATCTTACATACTCGGTATGCTCGACCCCGTCGAGAGGGCTGCCCTACGAGGCGAGGCGCCGCTCGGACGGCGCGAGACGCGCCACGTCGTCGGAGTGGTTGATCTCCGACCAGACCGCATCCAGGGAGAGGCCGAGGACGTCGGCGATGGCGGCGATGGTGGGAAACGCCGGGGTGGCCACCCGGCCGGACTCGATCTTGCGGAGCGTCTCCGGGGAGACACCCGCGTCGAGCGCGGTGAGCAGCATGGATCGCTCACCCCGGGCGCGGCGCAGGAGCGCGCCGAGGCGCTGCCCGCGCTCGACCTCGGCGGGAGTGAGGGGCAACCGGACCATGCCGAGATTCTAATACCGGGATAACATGACCGGGATACTTATTGGTCGCGTGAGGAAGGCGCCCGCATGATCGAGATCCTGAGCCCCACCGACGTACGGCGGGCGCGGGACACCGGCGCCCTGGTCGCCCACATCCTGCAGACCCTCCGGAGCAGCACCACCGTCGGCACCAACCTGCTCGACATCGACAGGCAGGCCCAGCGCATGATCGTCGAGGCCGGGGCGCAGTCCTGCTACGTCGACTACGAGCCGTCCTTCGGGCGCGGGCCGTTCGGCCACTACATCTGCACGTCGGTGAACGACGCGGTGCTGCACGGCCTGCCGCACGACTATACGCTCGCCGACGGCGACCTGCTGAGCCTCGACCTGGCCGTCAGCCTCGGCGGAGTGGTGGCCGACTCCGCGATCAGCTTCCTCGTCGGTGACGCCCGGCCCGCGGAGAGCGTCGCGCTCATCGACGCGACCGAGCGGGCGTTGCAGGCCGGGATCGCCGCCGCCGGTCCCGGCGCCCGGATCGGCGACCTCTCGCACGCAATCGGATCGGTCCTCACCGCGGCCGGTTACACGGTCAACACCGAGTTCGGCGGGCACGGCGTCGGGTCGACGATGCACCAGGACCCGCACGTGTCGAACACCGGCCGCCCCGGACGCGGGTACAAACTGCGCCCCGGGCTGCTGCTGGCGCTGGAGCCGTGGGTGATGGCGGACACCGCCACGCTCGTCACCGACGCCGACGGGTGGACGCTGCGCAGCGCGACCGGCTGCCGCACCGCGCACAGCGAGCACACCATCGCCATCACCGACGACGGCGCGGAGATCCTGACGCTGCCGAAGCCGTGACCCGGGCACCCGCCGTGGTCACACGGGCGTGCAGCGCTCCCGCAGCGTGGGGACACCGGGCCCGGTGAGGTCGTCGCAGTACGCGGCCCGCCCGGCCATCGCCATCGTCAGCGCCAGCGTGGTGCCGCTGACCAGCGGGCCGTCGCCGGCGGTGAACGGCCCGTCGGTCGCCTCCACCCGCAGGCCGTCGATCGCGCTGCGCCCGGCCACCGTGAAGTCCCGCCCGGCGTAGAACCGGGCGACCGGCGTCACCGCCTCGACCGGGGGCGTCCGGGCCAGGCCGAGCGGCCGCCGGATGTCCTGGGCGTGCACGACCACCTCACCGAGCCACGCCTCGGTCGGGCCGAACGTCGACGTGGTGCTGCCGATGATCCGCCGGAACCGGTCGAGCGTCTCCCCCGGGTCGGCGCCCCGGTGCTCGGCCAGCCGGCGGTCGTTGTGCAGGTCGAAGTCGAACCGGGCGCCGAGCACGCTGGCGACCCAGCGGGCCCGGCCGACGCTTGCCGCCGCCGTCAGGTGCGCGAGTGTCTCCTCAACGGTCCACCGTCCGCACAGCGAGCGCCGCGCCCACTGCGCCGCGTCGATTCCGGCGAGGTCGTCGGCCAAGGCGGCGCGCTCGGCGTGCGCGAGCGCCCACAGCTCACGGCGGGTCAGCGTGTCGGACATGAAACCTCCAGGGGCCGGGTCGTCGGAGTTAGGACCCCGCCCCGTCGACGAACTCACCGCTCCCCACCCCGCCGATCTTGGAGTTGTGGTGGTTCGCAAACCCGGCATGCGCGACCTTCGAGGCGCCACAACTCCAAGATCGGCGCCGAGGGCCGGAGGCCCGGGGGCGGGGCCGCGGGGGCGGGGCCGCGGGAGCGGGGCCGCGGGAGCGGGGCCGCGGGAGCGGGGCCGCGGGAGCGGGGCCGCGGGAGCGGGGCCGCGGGAGCGGGGCCGCGGGAGCGGGGCCGCGGGAGCGGGGCCGCGGGAGCGGGGCCGCGGGAGCGGGGCCGCGGGAGCGGGGCCGCGGGAGCGGGGCCGCGGGAGCGGGGCCGCGGGAGCGGTCAGAGCGCCGCGATCGCGGCCGACTCCGGCGGCAGCTCGATCCCGTCGCGCATCACCGTGACGCCCTCGGACGTGGCGAGCAGCACCCGGCGTACCACCCCGGGCAGGTTGATCCGCTGCGCCCGGCCGGCCAGGTTCGCCACCACGAGCGTGTCGCCGCGCCGCATCACCAGGAACCGGTCGCCGTGGCGGACGTCGACCCGGTCCAGCCGGGGGTCGGACAGGTCGGCCCGGGAGCGGCGCAGCGCGATCAGCCGCCGGTAGAGGTCGTACGTCTCGCGGTGGTCGGGCTTGTCCAGCTCGGCCCAGTCCAGCCGGGACCGCAGGAACGTCTGCGGGTCCTGCGGGTCCGGCACGTCGTCGGTGGCCCAGCCGTGGTCGGCGAACTCGCGTCTGCGGCCGGTGGCGACAGCCGTCGCGAGTTCCGGCTCGGGGTGGCTGGTGAAGAACTGCCACGGCGTGGCGGCAGCCCACTCCTCCCCCATGAACAGCATCGGCGTGAACGGCGCGGTCATCAGCAGCGTCGCGCCGACGCGCAACAGGCCGGGCGACAGCGTGGCGGAGATCCGGTCGCCGGTGGCCCGGTTGCCGATCTGGTCGTGGTTCTGCAGGTACGCCACGAAGCGGTGGCCGGGCGTGCGCTGCCTGTCGACCGGGCGGCCGTGGCTGCGGCCGCGGAAGCTGGACCAGGTGCCGGCGTGGAAGAACCCGCCGGTCAGCACGTCGGTGAGGCACTCCAGGGAGCCGAAGTCGCCGTAGTAGCCCTGCCGTTCGCCGGTGAGCAGCGTGTGCAGCGCGTGGTGGGCGTCGTCGTTCCACTGGGCGTGCAGGCCGTACCCGCCCGCCTCGCGCGGCGTGATCAGGCGCGGGTCGTTGAGGTCGCTCTCGGCGATCAGCGACAGCGGCCGCCCGAGGTGCGTGGACAGCGCCTCCACCTCGGCGGCCACCTCCTCCAGCCAGTGCACGGCCCGGCCGTCCGGCATGGCGTGCACGGCGTCCAGCCGCAGCCCGTCGACGTGGTAGTCGCGCAGCCAGCCCAGCACGCTGTCGGCGATGTAGCGGCGTACCCCGTCGGAGTGCGGGCCGTCCAGGTTGACGGTGCGGCCCCAGGTGTTGCTCTGCTCGGTGAGGTACGGCGCGAACCGCGGCGCGTAGGCCCCGGAGGGCCCGAAATGGTTGTAGACGACGTCGAGGATCACCCCCAGGCCCTTGGCGTGGGCGGCGTCGACGAACCGTTTCAGGCCGTCCGGGCCGCCGTACGGCTCGTGCGGCGCGAACCAGCAGACGCCGTCGTAGCCCCAGTTGTGCTCGCCGTTGAACGCGTTCACCGGCAGCAGCTCGACCATGTCCACGCCGAGGTCGACGAGGTGGTCGAGCCTGGCGATCGCCCCGTCGAACGTGCCTTCCGGGGTGAACGTGCCGATGTGCAGCTCGTACAGCACGCTGCCGGGCAGTTGCCGGCCGGTCCAGGCGGCGTCGGTCCAGGCGAACGCGGCGTGGTCGTAGAGCCGGCTGGGCCCGTGCACCCCGGCCGGCTGCCAGGCCGAGCGGGGGTCGGGCAGCGCCTGGGCGTCGTCGTCGAGCAGGAACGCGTAGTCGGTGCCGGGCCCGGCGCCGGGGACCTCGACCCGCCACCAGCCGTCCGGCGCCTGACGCATCGCGTGGTCGGCGACGCCGGGCAGGCGCAGCCGCACCCGGGCGGCCTCGGGCGCCCACACCGTGAACTCGGTCATGCGGCGGCCTCCACAGAGTCGGTGGGTGCGAGGAGGGCGACGGGGTAGGTGCTCAGCAGATCATGAAGGAGCAGCTCAGAACCACTGTAGACCCGTCCGGTGAACAAGTCGGTGCACTCGTGAACGGGAAGTGACAGCGCCGTGTCCCGCCAGCCGCCGGAGCGGGCCAGCCGCAGCGGCAGCCGGGTCGCCACAGCGACCGCCCCACCCCTGTCGAAGGCCACCGCGTGCGCGGCGGCCGGGCCGCGCGCGGGCACCGGCCGGTAGCCGCCGAACAGGTCCGGGCGGTCGCGGCGCAGACGCAGCGTCCGGGACACCACGAGCAGCTTGGCCGCGCCGTCGGCGGCCACCGCGGGCCGCCAGCCGGCGTCGAGCCGGGCCAGCAGGTCCCGGCGTACGGCGAAGTCGACCGGCCGCCGGTTGTCCGGGTCGACGAGCGAGTTCTCCCACAGCTCGGTGCCCTGGTAGACGTCGGGCACACCGGGCATGGCGAGCTGGACCAGCTTCTGCCCGAGCGCGTTCGACCAGCCGGGCGGCGTGATCTCGGCGGCGAACGCGGTGATCTGGGCGTGCAGCTCCGGGTCGTCGTACATCCGGTCGACCAGGGCGTGCAGCTCGTGCTCGAAGCCCGGGTCCGGGTCGGCCCAGCTGGTGGTGACGGACGCCTCCCGGGCGGCCTTCTCGGCGTACCCGTGCAGTCGTTCCCGTTCGATCGGCCACGCCCCGACGGCGGTCTGCCAGAGCAGGTGGGCCAGCGCGGGGTCGGCCAGCGGCGCGCGCGACATCCAGTCGGTGACCCGTTCGGCCCAGCGGCCGGGCAGCTCGGACAGCACCGCGAGGCGGGCGCGGACGTCCTCGCCGCGCTTGGTGTCGTGGGTGGACAGCGCGGTCATGCTCGCCGGCCAGCGCACGTGCCGGGCGGCGGCGAAGCGGTGCAGCTCGGCCGCTGGCACACCGAAGTGGGCCGGGCTGCCGCCGACCTCGTTGAGCGCGACGAACCGGCTCCACCTGTAGTACGCGGTGTCCTCCACGCCCTTGGCCATCACCGCGCCGGTCAGCTGCGGGAACCGGGCGGCCAGCTCGTGGCCGGGGTCGCGCAGCCGGGCGGTGACCTGGTCGAGCACGCCGGTCAGGTCGGGACGGCGGCGGCCTGCCTCGCTGCGGGCGGCGGCCAGGTGCCGGGCGCCTTCGGGCGGGTATCCGCGGTAGACCGGGAAGCACGCGGCCAGCTCGGCCAGGGCGGCGCGGACCTGCTCGCCGGGCAGCTCCGGCACGAGCGCGGCCAGCCGGGTCAGCTCGGCGGCGAGCAGCCGGGTGGCGGCCTCCAGCTTGGTGGCGCGCGTCAGGTCCGCCCAGGACGTGTGCCGGCCGGTGAGCCGGCCGTCGAGCGCGGTGAAGTCCGCCTCGGCGTCCGGGTCGACGAACAGTCCGGACACGGCGGCCAGCGCGTCGTAGCCGGTGGTGCCGTCGACCGGCCAGTCCGGCAGGTCCTCGCCGTACTCCAGGATCTTCTCCACCACGAGCCAGCTCTGCGGCGCGGCGGCGCGCAACCGGGCCAGGTAGCCCGCCGGGTCGCGCAGCCCGTCCGGGTGGTCGACGCGGATGCCGTCGACCTCCCCGGCGTCGACCCAGCGCAGGATCTCCGCGTGGGTGGCGTCGAACACCTCCGGGTCCTCCACCCGCAGGCCGGCCAGGTCGGACACGGCGAAGAACCGGCGGTACGTCAGCTCGGCGTCGCCGCGCCGCCAGTTCACCAGCTCGTAGTGCTGCCGGTCGTGCACCTGCCGGGGCGTCCCGTCACCGGTGCCGTCGGCGACCGGGAAGCGGTGCTCGTGGTAGCGCAGCTCCCCGTCGACGAGCTTCAGGTCGTCGAGCGCGTCGGCGCTGTCGGCGAGCACCGGCAGCAGCAGCCGCCCCCGGTCCCAGTCGATGTCGAACCAGCGCGCGTACGGCGATTCGCGTCCCCGCCGCAGCACGTCCCACCAGGCCGGGTTGGCCTCGGGCCGGGCGACGCCGGCGTGGTTGGGCACGATGTCCACGACCAGGCCCAGCCGGGCCGCGCGCAGCGCCCGGACCAGCCGGGCCCGGGCGGGCTCGCCCCCGAGCTGCGGGTTGACCGCGCGGTGGTCGACCACGTCGTAGCCGTGCGTGGAGCCGGGCGTGGCGGTGAGCAGGGGCGCGGTGTAGAGGTGGGTGACGCCGAGCGCGGCGAGGTAGCCCGCCAGCTCGGCCGTGGCGTCCAGGTCGAAGCCGGGACGCACCTGGACCCGGTAGGTCGAGCGGGGGGTGTCGGGCATGGGTCAGGCCGTCCTCTCCAGGACCAGCAGCGAGCGGTCCGGTACGCAGACCGTGCCGCCCGCCTCGACCAGTGTCGTCTTCTCCGGGTCGGGTTCCGCGGTGCTGATCACCAACTCCCACCGGCTGCCGAACTCCTCGCCGGGCAGCGTGAAGTCCAGCGGCGCGTCGTGCGCGTTGAACAGCAGCAGGAACGAGTCGTCCCGGTGGCGCTGGCCGTACTGGCCGCGTTCCCCGATGCCGTCGCCGTTGACGAACAGGGCCACCGAGCGGCCGAAGTCGTTGCCCCAGTCCTCGCCGGTCATCTCCCGGCCGTCCGGGGTGTACCAGGCCAGGTCCGGCAGTCCGGAGCCGGCGGCCCGGCCGCCCACCGGCAGGCCGGTGAAGAACCGGCGGCGGCGGAACACCTGGTGCCGGTTGCGGAAGTCGGTGAGCCGGCGGACGAAGTCCAGCAGCTCGTCGTCGGCCCGGTCCCAGTCCACCCAGGCGATCTCACTGTCCTGGCAGTAGGCGTTGTTGTTGCCGCGCTGGGTGCGGCCCAGCTCGTCGCCGTGGCCGAGCATCGGCACGCCCTGGGACAGCATCAGCGTGGCCAGGAAGTTGCGCCGCTGCCGGGCCCGCAGCGCGCGTACGCCCGGGTCGTCGGTCTCGCCCTCGACGCCGCAGTTCCAGGACCGGTTGTGGCTCTCCCCGTCCCGGTTGTCCTCGCCGTTCGCCTCGTTGTGCTTGTCGTTGTAGGAGACCAGGTCGGCCAGCGTGAACCCGTCGTGGCAGGTGACGAAGTTGATGCTGTGGAACGGGCGGCGGCCGTCGTCCTGGTAGAGGTCTGCGGAGCCGGAGATGCGGGAGGCGAACTCGGCGAGCGTGGCCGGCTCGCCGCGCCAGAAGTCGCGTACGGTGTCGCGGTACTTGCCGTTCCACTCGGTCCACTGCGGCGGGAAGTTGCCGACCTGGTAGCCGCCGGGGCCGACGTCCCACGGCTCGGCGATGAGTTTCACCCGGCCGACCACCGGGTCCTGCTGCACCACCTCGAAGAACGTGGACAGGCGGTCCACCTCGTAGAACTCGCGGGCCAGCGTGGCCGCCAGGTCGAACCGGAAGCCGTCGACGTGCATCTCGGTGACCCAGTAGCGCAGCGAATCCATGATCAGCTGAAGTGAGTGCGGGCTGCGGACGTTGAGGCTGTTGCCGGTGCCGGTGTAGTCGACGAAGTAGCGCCGGTCGTCCTCGGAGAGCCGGTAGTAGCTGGGGGTGTCGATGCCCTTGAAGCTCAGCGACGGCCCGAGGTGGTTGCCCTCGGCGGTGTGGTTGTAGACCACGTCGAGGATGACCTCGATGCCGGCGGCGTGCAGCGCCTTGACCATGCCCCGGAACTCCTGCACCTGCTGGCCCAGGCGGCCCAGCGCGGAGTAGCCGTGGTGCGGGGCGAAGAAGCCGATGGTGTTGTAGCCCCAGTAGTTGCGCAGCCCCAGGTCGGCCAGGCGGTGGTCGTGCACGAACTCGTGCACCGGCATCAGCTCCACCGCCGTGACGCCGAGCCGCTTGAAGTGCTCGATCATCACCGGCGAGGCGATCGCCGCGTACGTGCCGCGCAGCTCCTCCGGGATGCCCGGGTGGCGCATGGTCAGCCCGCGCACGTGGGCCTCGTAGATCACCGAGTGGTGGTACGGGGTGCGCGGCGGCCGGTCGTTGCCCCAGTCGAAGTACGGGTTCACCACCACCGACTTCGGCATGTACGGCGCCGAGTCCTCGGTGTTCATCCGGTCCGGGTCGCCGCCGACCTCGTAGTCGTAGACCGACGGGTGCCACATGATCTCCCCGTCGACCGCCTTCGCGTACGGGTCGAGCAGCAGCTTGTGCGGGTTGCAGCGCAGCCCCTCGGCCGGGTTCCACGGCCCGTGCACCCGGTAGCCGTAGCGCTGGCCGGGCTCGACGCCGGGGATGTAGGCGTGCCAGACGTACGCGTCGACCTCGCGCAGCTCCACCCGGCGCTCGGTGCCGATGTCCCACTCGTCGAACAGGCAGAGCTCGATCTTCTCCGCCACCTCGGAGAAGATCGCGAAGTTGGTGCCCATCCCGTCGTAGGTGGCGCCGAGGGGGTAGCTCTCGCCCGGCCAGACCTGCATGTCGCTCCTTCGGCCCATGATCGTGAGCGCAGCGGACAGGGGGCCGCCGATGCGCACGCCGGTGATGCCCAGTCGTACGCCTCGTCAATCCACCCGTTCGGACGGTAACCGAAATCCGCCCTCGTGGGGCCGGATGTCACGTTCGGGCCCGCCTGCGGCGATCGGGGCCACCCGTCCCGGCATTCCATAGCCGGGGTCGGCGAATAAGCAGGTCACTTCACAATAGAGGGTCGCCCGCATTCATTGACACCTTCCCCTACTTAATCTTCTCGTTACATCGGCTTCACGCGATCGGAGAAGGAGGCAATTGATGCGGTGATTCATCGTTCGACCCCACCTGACCTGGGCGTCTCGAATAGTGGATCCCCGAACTACGCCGCGTCACCGCCCGGAATCTTTCCGTTCCCGACCGGCCTTCACCTGCGCGAATTGACGGTTCCGCCTCGCTTTATCTCCCTGTTACATCAGCGCGGTGCGAATCCCGCCAGGACCGGCCTACGCTTCGTTCCACTGTCCACATCGATCCGAAAAGAGGATGAATCGATGGGTGAAAGCAGGAACATGTCGATCGACCTGTCCGACCTGGACACCACAGCGGTCTCCTGGTCAGGTGCCGGTGACGAGGCGTCGGCGGGGCTCTACGCCATGCCGACGGCCGCTGGGATCACGCTGACCGACCCGTCCGCCATGGGCAAGGGCTCCTGCGGCGGCGCCGCGTGCCAGGGCCGGCCGATCCAGTGGTGCTGCGTCAACTGCCACTGATCATCGCGGAGCCGCCGGCGATCGCCGGCGGCTCCGTCCCATCGTCAGCGCGGCCGGTGGCCCGGCTCGTGGGACAAGCGGAGAGGTACGTCAGATGAGCGTTGAACCCGGTCGAGCCGTCGAGCTGAGCGTGGTGATCCCCACCCACGCGGACGCCCCCTGCCTGGAGCTCACGCTGCGGTCGCTGCGGCGTCAGACGCTGGACCCGGACCGCTTCGAGGTCATCGTCGTCCGCGACGGCGGGGACGGCAGCCAGTACTCCGGCATCGCCGACGCCGGCAAGGGGCTGCGCCTGCACTTCGTCGAACGGCCCGAGCGCGGCGGCCGGGCGGCGGCCCGCAACGAGGCCGCGCGCCGGGCGACCGCGCCGCTGCTGCTGTTCCTCGACGCCGACTCGTACGCCACGCCGGACCTGCTGCGCCGCCACCTCGACCACCACCGCGACCCGTCCGCGCCGGCGGTGCTGATGGGCCGGCGCGACGAGACCGGCATCGAGCACGTGCACGCGGCGCTGGCCGACCAGCCGACCATGCCCGTACCCCGGCTGCGTGGGCGCGGCGGCGGCGACATGCGGTTCGGGACCGAGGAGGGACCGTCCGGCGACGACTGGCTGCTGGCCGGGTGGCTGTTCTGCTTCACCCACAACGCCTCGGTGCGCCGGGACGTGTTCGAGGCGGTCGGCGGCTTCGACGAGGGCTTCGGCCTGCGCTGGGGCCTGGAGGACATGGAGCTCTTCTACCGGGTGCACGCGCACCTCGGCGTACTCAACCGCAACTTCGCCTACGACGACCTGGCCGCCGTCTACCACCTGCCGCACCACCGCAACGTCATCCAGAACTGGAACGACTTCATGGACAACCTGGATCGGGTCGCGCTCAAGTACCCGGTCGTGGAGTGGGAGTTCGCCGGGCCGGTGGACGTGGCCCGCGCGGCCGAGCGGGTGGTGCACTACCGCCGGGCGATGGACGACTGCGTACGCCGCTCCTGGTGCCGGATCGGGCCGGCGGTGCAGCGGCTCGCCGGTCGCCTGCCCGGCGACCGGGTGCTGTGGGTCGGCACCGGCAGCGCCGAGGCCGGGCTGCCCGACGGCGCGCTGACCTACGACTACGGGGCGCCGGCCGGTCCGGCCAACTTCCACCTGGTCGGGATCAGGCCACCGGTCGCCGCGGACAGCCTGGACGCCGTGGTCAGCGTCGACTTCTGGCGGTACCTCTACTGGGAGGACCTGTGCCAGTTCGTCAACGTCGCCGGTGCCCTCGCCGACGAGGTGCACCTGGTCTCCACCGGCGCGGAGCTCTCGGCGCGGTTCGACCCGGACCCGGCGAGCCTGGGCTACCTGGGCCGGGTCATGGGCGCCGCGTTCGAGACCACCCTGACCGAGGTCGACGGCCTCGGCACGGTGCTGCGGCTGCGCCCGCACCACCGTGCCGCCGTCGCGGCCGGCTGACCGGGAACGACACCGCCGATGCCAGTGATCGAGGCCAGTGGCCTGACCAAGCGCTTCCGGATCGCCGACAAGCAGCCGGGCCTGCGCGGCTCGCTGCGCCATCTCGTACGGCCACGGCACGTCGAGCACGTGGCGGTGGACGGCGTCGACCTGTCGATCTCCTCCGGCGAGGCGGTCGCGTACGTCGGGCCCAACGGCGCCGGGAAGTCGACGACGGTCAAGCTGCTCACCGGCATCCTGCACCCCACCGCCGGGCGGGTACGCGTCTGCGGCCTCGACCCGCACCGCGACCGGCACGCCAACGCCCGCAACATCGGCGTGCTGTTCGGCCAGCGCAGCCAGCTCTGGTGGGACCTGCAGGTCCGCGACTCCCTCGCGCTGCTGCGCGACATCCACCGCATCCCCCGGGCCCGGTACGCGGCACGCCTGGAGGAGTTCGACGCGCTGCTCGGGCTCGGCCGGCTGCTGCCGGTGGTCGCCCGGCAGCTCTCGCTCGGCCAGCGGATGCGAGCCGACCTGGCCGCCGCGCTGCTGCACGCACCGCCCGTGGTGTTCCTCGACGAGCCGACCATCGGGCTGGACATCGTCGCCCGGCAGGCCGTCCGGGACTTCCTGCGGGCCCAGCGCGCGAGCGGGACCACGGTGCTGATGACCACGCACGACATCGGTGACATCGAGCAGGTCTGCCGCCGGCTCGTGATCATCGACGGGGGCCGGATCATCTTCGACGGCTCGATCGACGCCGTCCGCCGGCTGGTCGCCGACCAGCGGACCGTGCACCTGACGCTCGGCGCCGACTGGCACGGCGACCTCGACGCCGACCTGCCGGGCGTCCGGCTGGTCCACGACGGGTCGGCACGGCAGATCGCCGTCACGTTCGACCACGGCGCGTACGGCGCGGGCGAGATCGTCTCGGTGGTCGCCCGCCGGGCGCCGGTGGTGGACATCCGGATCGACGAGCCGTCCATCGAGGACGTGGTGCGCCGGGCGTACGCCGGCGAGCTGAGCCCGTCGGTGCCGGCATGAGGGCGTACCTGACGCTGGCCCGGATGTCCTGGTCGACGCTGCTGATCTACCGGGGCGAGTTCCTCCTCCAGCTCACCGGGGTCGTGGTGCAGACAGTGGCGCTGTTCGCGGTCTGGCAGGCGGTCTTCGCCGGCGCGGCCGGCGGCGAGGTGGGCGGGTTGTCCTGGGAGCAGATGAAGGGCTACCTGGTCGTGGCGTTCCTGACCGGGGCGCTGCTGTCGAGCTTCACCGACGCGCAGATCGCCGGCCCGGTGCTGCACGGCACCGTGGCGCTCGACCTGGTCCGGCCGATCGACTACCAGCTCTCGCGTTTCGCGCTGTCGCTCGGATACGTCGTCGGTGAAGTGCTGACGGTGGCGGTGATGGCGGCGACGCTGGTGTCGGCGTTCGGCGGCGCCGCGCTGCCCGCCGCCGGGCAGGCCGGGCTGTTCCTGCTCAGCCTGCTGGCGGTGGTGCCGCTGAAGTTCGGCCTGGTCTACCTCGTCGGGCTGCTGTGCTTCTGGACCGGCAACTTCCACGGGTTGAGCCTGTCCCGGGTGGCGGTCACCAACATCCTGTCCGGGGCGCTGGTGCCGATCGCGTTGTTCCCCGGCTGGCTCCAGGTCGTCTGCCAGCTCTCCCCGTTCCCCGGCATCGTCTCCACCCCGGCGCTGATCTACCTGGGGCAGGTACGTGGCGCCGAGGCGGTGACGCTGATCGGCGTACAGCTGCTCTGGGTTCTGGTGTTGTGGGGCGCGGCCCGGCTGCTGTGGTCCGCGGGCGTGCGGCGGCTGACCGCGCACGGCGGGTGACCGGCCGATGATGCACGAGGCACGGATCTACCGCCGGCTGCTCGGCGCGCATCTGCGGGCGGTGCTCGAGTACCGGGCCGACGCGCTCCTGACCATCGGGGCGACGGTGCTCGGTCAGCTCGCCGGGCTGGTCTTCGTGGTGATGGTGTTCCGGCAGGTGACCGCGCTCGGCGGGTGGACCCGCTGGGAGGTGCTGTACGTCTGCGCCATGGTGATGCTCGCCGAGGGCGTCGGCTCCCTGCTGTTCGAGGGGACCTGGCATCTCGGCGGCCTGGTCAACCTCGGCCTGCTGGACTACCTGCTGGTCCGGCCCTACCCGGTGGTGCTCCAGGTCACCGGCAACGCGGTCGGGTTCAACGGCCTCGGCAACGTCGGTTTCGGCGCGGCGCTGCTCGGCGCCGCGGCCGTCCACCTCGACCTGGCCTGGACGCCGCTGACGGTGCTCTGGGCGGTGGTGCTGCTCGCCAGCGGGGTGCTGGTCAAGCTGGCGGTCAACCTGGCCACCAACGCTGTCGTCTTCTGGCTGCTGAGCCCGTCCAGCTCGCTCGCGGCGAGCGTGCACACCCTGGGCGATCTGGCCCGCTATCCGCTGACCCTGTACGGCACCGGCCTGCGCTCGCTGCTGACGCTCGTACCCGTCGCGTTCGTCGGCTACTTCCCGACGGCCGCGCTGCTGGACAAGGGCGCCTCGACCACGGCGGGCGCGCTCACCCCGGTCGTCGCGGCGGCCTGCGCGGCCGGGGCGTGGGCGGTCTTCCGGGCCGGGTTGCGCCGGTACGAGAGCGCGGGCAGCTGAGATGGCAGCCACGCGGGCCGGCGTCACCGGCCGGTACCTGGCGGCGGTGCGGGACGACACCGGGCAGCCGACGGCGTACCTGCCGCCGTGCGGCAAGCGGTACCCGGGCGCGACCCGCCGGCCGCTGCGGTGGCCCGGCCCGGGGTCCGTGCCGCTCGGCGACGGCTGCCTCGACCGGCTCAGCGCGATGCTGCTCGGGTACGCGCCACGCCGGGCGGAGACGATCACGCTGGCCGGGCTGTCCGCGTTGACCGGCGCCCCGTCGGACACGCGCACGCCGTCGCGGCTGCTGCCCGGCTGGCACACGCTGCGCCGGTCGGTGCCCTCCGGCGGGGCGTTCCACCCCAACGAGATCTACCTCGCCTGGGCCGGCTCCCCCGACCTCGCGGCCGGCGTCTACCACTACGACCCGCCGCACCACTGCCTGGAACTGCTGCGCCCGGGCAGCCCGGCCGCCCGGCTCGACCGGCTCCTCGGGGTCGCGGCGGCGCCCCGGCACGCGCTGCTGCTGACCCACCGGCCGTGGAAGAACACCAGCAAGTACGGGGCGTTCGGCTACCGGCTGGGCATCGTCGACTCCGGTGTCCTGCTGGCCCAGCTGCTCACGTCGCCGGTGGACGCGACACCGCGCCTGGACCTCGATCCGGCGCTCGCCGGTGAGCTGCTCGGACTAGACGCCGAGCTGGAGGCCACCTACGCGGCGATCGAGTTCCCCGCGCACGCGGACGTCCCCGGGACACCGCTTGCGTCCGGCGGGCCGCCCCCGGCGACCGGGCTGGACCACGACCGGCTCGGCCACGACGCCGCCCACCCGAGCGCGGTGGCGCTGCACCGGGCAAGGTACGACCGGCACGCCGACGCCGAGCCACCCTCGGCCGACCGTCTTGCGGCCGACGGCGTCCCGGCCCGGCGCCTCCCGGCGGACCGCCTTCCGGTGGGTCCGGCGGCGGGCCGGGCGCTGGACCTGCCGCCGGCCCGGCCGCTCGACCTGGTCGCGGCCGCCGCCCGCCGCGCCTCCGCCGCGAACCTCGGCCCGGGGCTGACCGCCGGGCAGGTCGCCGACATCCTGGCCTGCGCCGCCGGCCGGGCCGGTTCGCCGGCCCTGGCGGCGCTGGCCCGGCAGCCGCTGTACCCGGAGCTCTGGTGCCTCGCCCGGGCCGTCGACGGCATCCCGGCGGACGCGTACCGCTACCAGCCGCACCACCACCGGCTGGTGCCGACCGGGCCGCCGGGGGCGGCCGACGACGCGGCGGCGTACCCGCACCGGGTCGACCGCCGGATGGTCACCCGCGGCGCGACCCTCTACCTGGTCCACGCCGGGAGCCGGCCCGTCGACCAGCTCTCCCCGGCCTCGTTCCACCGGCTGCACCTGCTCGCCGGTGTGGCCCTTCACCTGGCCGGGCTCGCCGCCACCGCGACCGGCGCGGCGAGCCGGGCGCTGGGCGGCCTCACCGCCGACGCCGTCGCCGCCCGGCTCGGCCTGCCGGACGGGGCGTCCCCGCTGACACAACTGCTGGTCGGCACGCCCGCGCCGCGTCCCGGGGCGCTGGCGGCCCATCTCACCGAAGGGAACCCTCATGGCTGAACAGGACGTTCCGGCGCTCGTCGGCACCCCCACGCCGGACGCGGTGCTCGCGGCGGTCGCCGAGCACGGCGCGGTGCTGCTGCGCGGCGGGTGGCGGCACGAGGACTACGTCGCGCTCGGCGACGCGCTGATGACCGCGTCGCCGTACCAGGGCGGGTTCCACGACGAGCGGGACGTGATCGGCGGTGACCCGACGACGACCACAGTCACCCGGGGAACGCAGGGCATGCCGCTGCACCGGGAGGCGTCGTACGCGCCCGGCGCGCCGGACCTGCTGATGTTCCGGTGCGAGCGGCCCGCCGCCGACGGCGGGGCCACGACGCTGTGCGACGGTCTCGCGCTGCTGGCCGCCCTGCCCGCCACGGTCCGCGCCGCCTGCGAGGAACTGACGCTGCGCTGGGAGAGCGAGCTGCCCACACCGGTGTGGCAGCGGATGTGCGGCACGACCGACCCGGCGGCGGCGGAGCGGATGCTGCGGCAGTGGGAGCCGTACCTGCGGCCGTGGGAGTCGATCCACATCGACGTGGACGAGGACGCGATGACTGTCGGCTTCGGCACCCGGTGCACGCCACCGACCCTCTTCGAAGGTGTGCCGGCGTTCTGCAACTCGCTGTTCATCAGCCGCCCTCAGCCCGGCGAGTACCACGACCGGCGGCTGCGGGTGCGCTCCGGTACCGGCGCGCCGGTGCCCGAGGACCTCGTGGCCACCGCCGCGGACGTCGCCGCGCGGCTGACGGTGGCGGTGCCGTGGCGGTCCGGTGACGTGCTGGTCGTGGACAACTCCCGGTACCTGCACGGCCGGCAGGCGTTCACCGACGCCGGACGCGCGGTCGCGGTGCGGATGGGACACCTGCGGAAGGAGGGGGCCGCGTGAGGGTCAAGCTCCGCGACGACCTGATGTACGTGCCGGTCGACGACGGCGTGTACCTGGAGACGGGACTCGCCGGCACGCACCTGGCGGGCGCGTCGGCGTACGGCCTCGTGCAGCGGCTCGCCCCGCATCTGGACGGCACCCGCACGGTGGAGGCGCTGACCGCGGGTCTGCCCCCGGCGCAGCGGCAGCTCGTCACCGACCTGGTCCGGATGCTGGTGCGGCGGGGCATCGCCCGCGACCTCGACAGCGAGCCGCCACACACGTTGCGGGACTGGGAACTCGACACCTACCGGGACTCGATCGCGTTCGCCGAGCACGTCACCGACGCGCCGCTGAGCCGCTTCGAGGCGTTCCGCGACGGGCGGGTGCTGCTCGTCGGCGCCGGCGCCGGCATGCTCGCGCTCGTCCAGACGCTGTTCGAACTCGGGCTGCGTACGGCCTCGCTGGTCGAGACCACCGAGACCGGCACCGAACGCGACGGCTTCCGGCGGATCGTGCAGCGGCGTCGAGCCGAGGATCCGACGACCGGGCTGACGCTGCTGGACGCGGCCGCCGCCCTCGACACCGACGAGGGGCTCGCCGGCCTGCTGACGGGGTACGACGCGGTGCTGCACTGCGCCGCGCGTCCGATGGCCGGGCGGGCGACGCGGCTGAACCGGGCGGCCCGGGCGATCGGGGTGCCGGTCCTGCACGCGGTGCCCGGCGGCGCGGAGGCGTGGATCGGCCCGACCGGCGGCGGCGTCACCGGCGGCTGCTGGGAGTGCGGCCTGCTCAGCCGGCAGGGCGCCGGGCTCCCCCCGGGTGACGCCGACGAGCCCGACACGACGTCCGAGTGGCTGTCGGCGCCGGTCTGCGGCCTGATCGGCGCGGCGCTCGGGTTCGCGTACCTGCGCCACCGGGTGGGAGCGGAGAGCACCGCCACGAACCGGATGACCCGCGTGGACCTGGAAAACGCTGTGACCAGCGAGCATCTGCTCGACGTGCACCCCCGCTGCCGCTCCTGCCGGCCCCCGGCCCCGTACGCCGATCTCGCCGCGCACGTCGACGCGATGGCCGCCCGCACGCCGGTGGGCGTCGAGGAGTTCGTCGCCCGGATGCCGTTCCTGGTCGACGCGCGGCTGGGCCCGCTGCTGGCCATCGACACCGGCGCCCACTCGCAGATCTCGGTCAGCTGCGTCGAGGCGACGGTCGTGGACCTGGCCGGCGGCGCACCGCGGCTGCTCACCGCCGTCGGCGCAAGCCGGGAGCAGGCGCTGCTGCGCGCCGCCACGGCGGCACTGGAGACGCTCGCGGCGCGGGCCTGCGCCGGCGACGCCGCCACGGTGTGGTGGGACACCGCGCGTGGCGCTGTCGTCGACGCACGGCCGGACGGCGTGGTGATCGCCGGCGGTCACACCTGGGCGGAGGCGCGCGGCCGGGCGATCCTGAAACTGCGACGCGCGGCCGCGACCCCGCCGGAGGTCGCCGACGGTGGGCCGCCCGGCGGCTGGCTCGACCGGGCGCGGTGGCCGGAGCCGACCCGCGTCATGGCACACGAGCTGGCCCTCCTCGGCCACGAGCCGCGGGCGTGGCACGACGGATCGAGCACCCCGACCGTGTTCGTCGCCGTCGGCGGCGGATGGGTCGCCCGCAGCTGCGCCACCGACACGGACACCGCCCTGGCGAACGCGATGCAGGCGGCGGTCGCCGTCCTGACCGGACGCCGCCCGGACGGCGCCGAGATCGGGCCGGACGTGGGCGGCTACGACTGGGACACGGCGCTGCCGCCGCTGCTGCGCGAGCTGGCACGGGACGGACGGTCGCTGCTGGTGCGGCCCGCCGACTCGCTGCCCGGGGCGCAGCGGGTGATGCCGTTCATGATCAGGGCGGCGTGGTCGCCACGAGCGGGGAGCAGCGCATGACCGACGTCACGACCACACCGGCCGTCCCCGCCCCGTCCGACGTGGCGCCGCGTCCCGGCCTGCGGATCCTCGGCGTCGGCGCCCTGCGCCGGGCGGTGGAACAGGCGCTGGGCGCCGCCCCGGTCACCGACGTCGACGTCTTCGTCGTCGACGGGCCACCGGAGGACGTCGACGTGGCCGCCCGGGCTGCCGCCGACGCCGGCCGGTCCTTCCTGCCGGTGTACACCACGCCGCGCGGCGTACGGATCGGACCGTTCGTCACACCCGGCCGGCCGGGCTGCCACCACTGCCTCCAGGTGCGGCAACGCCGGGCGCGGACCACCGGGACACCGCACCGGTCCGCGCTGTGGCAGGGGCTCTACGACGGCACCGTGCAGCCCGCCCGGCCCGTCCTCGGCCCGCCGGTACGCGCCGCGGTCGCCGCGCTCGTGGCCGACGAACTGCGCCGGGTCGCGCAGGGCGGCGACGGCCGGTGCGCGGAAGCGGTGCTGGAGGTCGCCACGGCCTCGATGGCCGTCAAGCGGCACCGGTTCGTCCCCGAACCCGGCTGCCCGGTGTGCGGCCCGTTGCCGGACGACGGCCCGGCCGCCGGCACCTTCACGCTGACGTCCCGGCCGAAGCGGGCACCGGACGACTACCGGGCCCGCAGCCTTCCCGACGAGCACCTCGCCCTGCTGGCGGCGCTGCACGACGAGGAGACCGGGCTGCTGTCGTCGATCACCGTCCACCACAACCATCCGATGGTCCTCGCCGGCGCGATCGGTGGCCCGTTGTGCTGTGGTGAACTGGCCGGCTACGGCCGGACCTTCACCTACCCGGCGAGCGTGGCCGTCGCCGTCGCCGAGGCGCTGGAACGGCTCGGCGGCAACGTGCCACGCGCCCGCCGTACCGTCACCCGCGCCTCGTTCCGCGAGCTCGGACCGCGGCGGGCCGTCGAGCCGACGGAGTTCGGGCTGCCGCCCGCGCCGCCCGACGACCACGCGGTCGCGTACGACCCGGACCGGCCCGTGGAATGGGTGTACGCGTATTCGTTCCGGCGCGACGGCCCGGTGCTGGTGCCGGAGACCTTCGCCTACTACGGCTCACACGGCACGGGTTTCGGTCCGGAGTGCTCAAACGGCTGCGCGCTGGGCGCGAACCTCGAAGAGGCGATCCTGCACGGCATCTTCGAAGTCGCCGAGCGGGACGCCTTCCTGTCCACCTGGTACGCCCGGCTACCGGTGCCGCGCGTGGACCCGATGACCTCCGCCGACCCGATGACCCGCGTGCTCGTCGACTGGATCCAGCGCACCACCGGCAGCCGCCTGGACGTCTTCGACATCACCATGCCCGAAGGCGTCCCGGCGGTCTGGCTGATGCTCGTCGACGACGAGGTGCGGCCGGGACGTCCCCGGGCGTTCTGCGGCGCCGGGGCGCACCTGGACCCGGAGCGCGCCCTGTGGTCCGCGCTGGTGGAACTCGCCAGCGTCGCCGAGGCCACCCGGGAGATGGTCGCCGAGGACACCACCGCCCCCGGCCTGGTCGCCGACTCCGACCTGGTCCGGACCATGGAGGACCACCTGCTGGTGGCGGCCGACCCGGACGCCTGGCCGCGCTTCGCGTTCCTGTACGAGCGCGACGAGATCCGGTCCATGGCGGAGGCGTTCCCACCGGCGGCGCGCTACCGCCCGGCCGCGGACCTGCTCGACGACCTGCGGCACGTGACCGGACGCTACCTCGACGAGGGCCTGGACGTGGTGGTCGTCGACCAGACCGCCCGCGAGCAGGAGGCCGTCGGCCTCACCAGCGTGAAGGTGCTGATCCCGGGGCTGCTGCCGATGACGTTCGGTCACCGCAACCGGCGCGTCGACCTGCCCCGGCTGCGCGAGCTGCCGGTCCGGCTCGGACACCGGGCCGAACCGCTCGCCCCGGAGGAGATCAACCCGTATCCGCACCCGTTCCCGTGACCGTCCCATGTGCGCGGAGGCGTCGGAGAGTGATGAGGATCGCTCACCGCGCGCGAGAGGATCCGGCACAGTAGGTTGGCAGGGTGACTGGACGGTTCCGGTTGCCGATCGACGTCAGCACCCTCCCGGTGGCCCGCGATCGGTATCCGGCCAGGCCGTCGTCGGCGAGCTGGTGCCGGCGCCCGGCCGGCCGTCCGGTCGCTCCTGACCACCGCTCGACGCCGCCACCGCTGCCGGCGTGCCTCACCCTGCATGGACGGAGATCGACGTGACCACTCTGCGGGTCGGCGCGCAGCCCGCCACCGCGACGGACCGGCTCCACCGGCCCACTCTCACCTCCCGCCCGGCCCCGCCGTCGCCGGCCGGGGCCGGGCCCCGGACCCGGCGCATCCTGATGCTGTCGTGGGAGTACCCGCCGGTGCTCGTCGGCGGGCTCGGCCGCCACGTCCACGCGCTGTCCGTGGCGCTGGCCGCCGCCGGGCACGAGGTCACGGTCGTCACCCGCCACGCCGAGGGCGCTCCCCTGGAGGAGTACGCCGACGGCGTCCGTATCGTCCGCGCCGCCGAGGACCCGGTCACCTTCCCCCTGGCCACCGGGTCACTGCTGGCCTGGACGATGGCGTTCAACCACACGCTGACGCGGGCCGCGCTGCGCGCCGCCTCGTCCGGCGCCTACGACGTGATCCACGCCCACGACTGGCTCGTCGCGCACACCGCGATGACGCTGCGCGAGCACCTGGACGTGCCGCTCGTGACCACCATCCACGCCACCGAGGCGGGCCGGCACCAGGGCTGGCTGCCGGAGGAGATGAACCGCACCATCCACGGCGTCGAGCACTGGCTCGCCGGCGAGTCCGGGCGCGTGATCGTGTGCTCCGGCTACATGCGCGACGAGGTGGGCGCGCTGTTCGGCGTGGACGCCGCCCGCGTCGACGTGGTGCCCAACGGCGTCGAGCCGCACCGCTGGCGGGTGCCCGCGTCGGCGGTCGCCGCCGCCCGGGCGCGGTTCGCCGCCGACGGCCCGCTGGTCACGTTCGCCGGTCGCCTGGTGTACGAGAAGGGCGTACAGCACCTGCTGGCCGGGCTGCCCCGGCTGCGCGACCGGCACCCCGGCCTACGCGCGGTGATCGTCGGCGACGGGCCGTACCGGGCGGACCTGGAGGCCGAGGTGCACCGCCTCGGGCTGGGCGGCACCGTCAGCATGCCCGGGTTCCTCGGCGGCGCCGACCTGCCCGCGGTGATGGCCGCCTCGGACTGTTTCGCGGTGCCCAGCATCTACGAGCCGTTCGGCATGGTGGCGCTGGAGGGGGCCGCCGCGGGCGCGCCGCTGGCGGTGGCCCGTACCGGCGGCCTGGCCGAGATCGTCGAGCCGGGCGTCACCGGGATGACGTTCGCCCCGCACGACCCGGACGGGCTCGTCGAGGCGGTGCACGCGCTGCTGTCGGACCGAGAGCGGGCCCGCGTGCTCGCCCGGCGGGCCCGCGCCATGGTCCACGAGCGGTACGGCTGGGCGGCCATCGCGTCCCGCACGGCTGCCGCGTACGCCGCCGCGATCGCCGGCGACCCGTCGTTCACCGCCGCCCGCGCCCAGCACCGCATGACACACGGCCGGCCCACGCCGCGCGTCCCCGAGGGCAACCTCCTCACCGCCGCCGGCCTGCGGTAAGGAAGGGCCCCCTATTAACGCCTCGGGTAGAGGAAGGGCCCCTTGTTAACGCCCCTCCCCCCGGTGCACAGGACGAAGGCCGCCGACCCTGCTCGGGTCGGCGGCCTTCGTCGTCCGCGTGTTAAAAGGGGGCCCCTCCTCTACCGGAGGCGTTAAGAAGGGGCCCTTCCTTGCACGCTCAGCGCTTGTCGGCGGGGACGTACGCCCGCTCGGTAGCGCCGGTGTAGATCTGCCGCGGGCGACCGATCTTGGTCTCCGGGTCGTTGATCATCTCGCGCCACTGCGCGATCCAGCCGGGCAGGCGGCCCAGCGCGAACAGCACCGTGAACATCTTCGTCGGGAAGCCCATGGCCTTGTAGATCAGGCCGGTGTAGAAGTCCACGTTCGGGTAGAGCCGGCGGGACACGAAGAAGTCGTCGGCGAGCGCGATCTCCTCCAGCTGCACAGCGAGGTCGAGCAGCGGGTCCGGCTTGGACATCCGGCCGAGCACGTCCTGGGCGGCCTTCTTCACGATGGCGGCACGCGGGTCGTAGTTCTTGTAGACCCGGTGCCCGAAGCCCATCAGCTTCACGCCGTCCTGCTTGTCCTTCACCTTCTGCACGAAGGAGCGGACGTCGCCGCCGTCGGCCTGGATCTTCTGGAGCATCTCCAGCACGGCCTGGTTGGCGCCGCCGTGCAGCGGGCCGAACAGCGCGTTCACGCCGGCCGAGACCGAGGCGAACAGGTTGGCGTTGCTGGAGCCGACCAGCCGCACGGTGGAGGTGGAGCAGTTCTGCTCGTGGTCGGCGTGCAGGATGAACAGCATGTCCAGCACCCGGGCCACCACCGGGTCGACCTCGTACGGCTCGGCCGGCACACCGAACGTCATCCGCAGGAAGTTCTCGACGTAGCCGAGCGAGTTGTCCGGGTACAGCAGCGGCTGCCCGATCGACTTCTTGTACGCGTACGAGGCGATGGTCGGGACCTTCGCCATCAGCCGCACCGTGGACATCTCCACGTGCTCGGAGTCGAACGGGTCCAGGCTGTCCTGGTAGAAGGTGGAGATGGCGCTGACGGCCGAGGAGAGCACGGCCATCGGGTGCGCGTCACGGGGGAAGCCGTCGAAGAACCGGCGCATCTCCTCGTGCAGCAGCGAGTGCCGCCGGATCCGCTCGCTGAACTCCGACAGCTGCGCCTGGGTCGGCAGCTCGCCGTAGATCAGCAGGTAGGAGACCTCCAGGAAGGAGGACTTCTCGGCCAACTGGTCGATCGGGTAACCCCGGTACCGCAGGATGCCGGCATCACCGTCGATGTAGGTGATGGCGGACGAGCAGGACGCGGTGTTCACGAAACCGGGGTCGTACGTGGTCATCCCGGTTTCCTTGAGCAGCTTGCTCACCCCGATCCCGGCGGGGCCCTCAACCGCGGACTGCACCGGCATCGACAGCTGCCCACCGGGGTGGTCGAGCTTGACTTCCGTCATCTGTTCCTCGCTTCGCCGGCAAGATCTTCGTTGAATTGCCTTCGCTTCTACCGTAATCACGGCGCGGAGAACACCGCTCGTCATGGTTTCGGGGTGAGGTGTGCGTCACCTGTTTCCCGGCCAGGCGGTTCGGAAACCGGTTGGGAGCGCGACCATGGGCGCCGGCCGGGGGCCCGTCACGACAGCGTGAGCCGCCGCAGCGCCCCGTCGTCGCCGACCCGGTAGAGGTCGAGCCGACTGGCGCCGGCGGCGAAGAGCCGGTCGTCGGGGAGGAACGCCGCGAAGCGCCGGCCACCGGCGTCCGGGGGCACCACCGGCGCCACCGCCCCGACCGTGCCGTTCACCGCGACGGCGAGCCGTGTCCCGTCGGGCACGTCGTCCGGGACCGTCCCCCAGACCAGCGCGGGCAGGCCGCCGCGCGCCGGGTCGACCGCGTCGAACGCGTCCCGGTTCGCCACCGTGGCGGACCCGCCCATCGGCACGTTCCCGACCCGGGTCCCGACGAGCGGATCAGCGGCCGGCGGCGGGAGCGGGGCGGGCACCCCGCCGGTGATCGTCACCGGCTGGCCGGGGCGGTCGTAGAAGCGTTTGTCGGCTCGCTCGCGCGGGGCCGCCTTGGCCGACCGGCCGTCCATCTGCCAGGGCACCCGCATGTGGGTCTCGTCGGCGATCGTGGGCAGCAGGTCCACGTGCTCCCAGTTGCGGTCGTCCACCCGGCCGGCGCGCTGGCCGGGTTCCTTGACGAACATCGGCACCCAGGCCACCTCGTTGGCGGCGTGCTCGATGGCGTCCATCCCCCGCCCCTGCCAGTCCCGCCGGAAGCTCACCCCGTGGTCGGCGGTGACCACCACCAGCGCCTTGTCGTAGAGGCCGGTGGCTCGCAGCGTCCGCAGCGTCTCGCCGATCAGCCGGTCGGTGTAGCCGAGCTGGGCCAGGTGCCGGGCGCGGGCCAGGTCGACCCAGCCGGTCCCGTCGTTGGGCAGGTCCTCCGGTGCGGCGTAGTGCGCCCCGGACGGCAGGTACGCCCACGGCGAGTGCGGCATCAGCAGGTGCAGGAAGTGCAGCGTGGGCCGGGGGTCGGGGCGCAGCCCGGCCAGGAACGAGGTGAACCGGGCCGGCTGGTTGTCGTCGAGGGTGTCCCAGCGGAACTTGGGGTCGTCCGGCACCGGCTCGGCGGCGTCCAGCCCGGCCTCGGCGGCGGTCCGCTCGCGGTAGGAGTCCTCCGGGTCGACGCGGCTGTCCACCGGCGCGGCGATCCGGCCCATCAGCTTGCCGCTCTCCCGGACCAGCACCCCGAGCCCCTGCTCCGGCGTGGTGGCCTGCTCGCAGCGGCTGGGCGGGCAGAGCCGGGTGATGCTCTCCTCGGCCTTGATCCGGTAGAGGCCCCCGAGCGCGGTGAACAGGTTGTCCGGGTACTGCGAGTAGTGCGGCGCCGCGCCCTGCTCCGGGTAGCGCCCGGTGAGCATCGCCGGCAGCGCGTAGGGCGTCCAGCCGCTGACGCCGGTCGCGTTGGGGTACCACGTCGACCCGGCCGCGAGCGCGGCGAAGTTCGGGTAGCGCTCGGCGTCGATGCGTCCGTCCGGGCCGAGCAGGGAGACCAGCGGCAGCTCGTCCAGCACGATCATGACCACCGGCGGATGCGCGCCCGCGCCGGCGATCCCGGCCGCGCCGCCCTCGCCGCGCGGCAGCACCACCGCCGAGGCGGGCGAGGCGAACAGGAACAACCCGACGAACACCAGCGGCCCGGCGGCGGCCACCCGCAGCACCCGCCGGGGCGCCCGCCACCGCCGGTGCGCGGCCGCCCCGGCGGCTCCGGCCACACCGGCGGCGACGAGCAGGGGTACGCCCCGAAGCGGCGTGACGTGCCGGCCGACCTGGACGGCCAGCGCGGCGAGCAGCAGGCCGACGAAGGTGGTGTGCACGGCGGCCCGGATAAGGCGTCCGGCGGGCACTGCCAGCGCGCCGAGCAGCGCGAACGGTACCGTCGGCGCGAGCGCRATCAGGGCGACCAGGAGCAGCACGTCGCCCCGGGACGCGCGGTGGAACAGGAAGAAGTCGGGGCTGCGGCCGAGCACGTCGAGCAGCGGCTGGGTCACCACCAGCCCGACCAGCGCCGTCACCTCCGCCAGCCGCGCAAGCTCGGACCGCCACCACTGCGGGCGTTCCCGCCGGTCCGGGCCGGCCGTGTGGTCCCGGGGTGGCGCGAGGGTGCGCTCAGCCACCCACCACCACCTGGTAGAGCGTGCGGGTGCCGGACGGCAGCTCGGTGCGGGCGACCACCCGGCCCCGGCGGGCCAGCAGCGCCTCGAAGGCGTCGCGCCGGTAGTCCGGGAACAGGCCGTCGGGCTTGTTGGCGAGCAGGCGGCGGGCCATCGGATCGTCCGGGTGGACGAACTCCACCACCAGGCTGCCGCCGGTGGCGGTGAGCGCGGTGAGCTGGTCCAGCACCCCGGGCAGCGGCACGTTGCGCCCGATCGCCAGGTGGTGCACGACGGCCAGGGCGAGCACCACGTCGGCGCGGGCCCGGTCGGCGAACGCGGCCCGCTCGACGCCGCGCCAGCCGCCGCCGGGCGACGGGTCGGCCAGGTCCATCACCAGCGGCAGGATCCGCGTCTCGCCCTCGTCGCGCAGCGCGCGGTAGAGCGTGTCGACCACCGCCGGGTCCTGCTCGACCGCGACGACGTGCGTGGCGTGCCGGGCGGCGATGCGGGCGTACCGGCCGTCGTTGGCGCCCAGGTCCAGCGCCGAGCCGCCGCCGGTGGCGGCCACCGCGCGGTCGACGAACTCCTCCTTGGCCTGCCGGTCCGGCACCGAGTACGCGCAGGTGCGCTGGTAGTCCGCCCAGTGGCTGTCGCCGGGCCGGTGGTCGAGGCGGCGGACCAGTTTCGTCAGCCCGCGTACCGTGGCCAGCGCCAGCTCGCGGGAGAACCCGGCGGCGCGCAACTGGGCGCGGACGTCGGTGGTGCTCGCGGCGGAGTTGCGGGCCTGCATCGCGCCGTGCAGGTGCACGTGGGTGGGCACGCCGGCCCGCCAGCGCCGGGCGCCGCCGAACAGCCGGCGCATCTGGTCCGGCTCGACGCCGTCGACGCGGGCCCGCAGGAACGGCTGGAAGTCCAGCCCGAGGTGGGCCTGGATCAGCAGCGGGTAGAGCAGCGTCTGGCAGAACTGCCGGTAGCCGGCCCAGGGCTCGCCGTCGCGCAGCGCCTCGAACGAGCCGACGTCGATGAAGACGGGTCGCGCGCCGCGCCACTGCACGTTGTACGCCGAGCCGTCCTTGGTGGTGAAGCCGGCCTCCAGGGCGGCGCGCAGCACGTCGAGGTGCAGCAACGCGGCGTCGCGCAGCATCGCATACGACCACTCGTAGGGGTGCGAGACGAACGGGATCCGCTCGTGCCGCAGCACCGCAGCCCACCGCGTGTCGACGGGGGTCGGGGTCAGCTCCTCGGTGGCGACGATCTGCCCCCGCTCGGCCGCGCGGCGGAAGAAGTCGGTGACGGACAGCGCACGCCAGTCCCGGGCGGAGCGCTCGTCGAGCCCGCGCAGCACCTCCTCGCCCCGGTGGAACACCCGGTTGCCGGGGTCGCGGAAGGAGCCGGGCTCCACGCGGACGCCGGTGTCGGGGACCGTCACGCCGTGGGGCCCTGGTCGCTGGGCTGACGGCGGAACCGGGACACCAGGCGGCGCCAGTAGAGCTTGGCGGCCACGGCCACTCCGGCCACGCCGCCGACCACCGCCTGCACGATGAGACTGCCCGATCCCGCGTCCAGGTAGGCCAGGTGGGTCACGGCTGCTTCCTTCCGTCGCCGGTCGTCAGTGCGCGCCCGGAATGCGAGCTTTCATGCTTCGCGCCGGACTTGTCCCCCACCGTAACGCCTCGGGCGTCGCACGCGGGGCCACACCGGCCACTCGTCCCCCGTCCGATCCGTTCAAGACGGGCCGGACCGGTCGCGCCTACCGTGACGCCATGACACCGCAGTTCGATCTGGTCGGGGCCGTGGTCACCGACATGGCCCGCACACTCGACTTCTACCGGCGGCTGGGGCTGCCGATCCCGGCCGGCGCCGAGACGGAAGGGCACGTGGAGGTCACCCTGCCGAACGGCGTACGGCTGGCCTGGGACACGGTCGAGGTGATCCGCAGCTTCCACCCCGACTTCGACCCGTCCGGCGGCAACAACCGGATGAGCCTGGCCTTCCGGTGCGCCGACCCGGCCGAGGTGGACCGCTGGTACGCCGAGCTGACCGCCGCCGGCCACCACGGGGAGCTGCCCCCGTGGGACGCGTTCTGGGGCCAGCGGTACGCGGTCCTGCACGACCCGGACGGCAACGGCGTGGACCTGTTCGCCCCGCTGCCGGCGGGCGACTGAAAGGCGGCCGGTCAGGCGGTGGCCGGGGCGAGCAGCCGCGACGGGGGCACCCCGGCCAGCTCCCGCACCTCGCGGGTCAGGTGGGCCTGATCGGCGTACCCGCTGCGCGCGGCCACCTCGGCGAGCGGCGCGCCGGCGCGGGCCAGGTCCAGCGCCCGGCGCATCCGCAGGATGCGGGCGAGCGTCTTCGGGCCGTACCCGAAGAGGGTCAGGCTGCGGCGGTGCAGGGCCCGCGCGCCGAGGCCGACCTCGGCGGCGGTCGCGGCGACGGTGGCCCCGGCGGCCAGGCGGGCGGCGACACGCGCGCCGACCGGGTCGGGGCCGCCGGCCGCGCGCAGCCGGTCGCGGGCGACCCGGGTGAGCACCCCGGCGGCCTCGTCGCCCGGCGCGGCCAGCGCCGCCTCGACCCGCTCGGTCACCTCGGCGGCGGCGCGGCCCCACAGGTCGGCCAGCGGTACGCGGCGGTCGCGCAGCTCCTCGGCGGGCACGCCGAACACGGCCGGGCCGGTGCCCGGCGGCAGGCGCAGCCCGATCCACCGGTCCCCCGGCGCGGACCGCGACAGGTGCGCGGTGCGGTCCGGACCGGCCACCAGCAGCCCGGACCGGCTGGACCAGAGCAGGTCCAGGCACCCGTCCGGCAGCACCCGCGTCTCACCCCCGCCGGACACGCTGCCCCACAGCACCGCGCCCGGAACCCCCGCCGCCCCCCACTCCCGGTACACGCCCCCAACCCTGCCACCCGCCCCGTCGATCATGAAGTTGACGGTGCCGGCGCCCGGCGTGTCGCGCCGCCAACCTCATGATCGACGGGGTGTTCGGGGTGGGGTCAGGGGCGGTGGTGCATGGCCAGGCGGAGCAGGAGGAAGCGCAGGGCTGTCGCGGCCAGGTTGGCCGCCACCAGCACCACCAGCTCCAGGCTGCGGCTCGGGCGTGTGGCGGCGTGCAGCAGGGCCAGTGAGCCGCTGGTCAGGGCCAGGCCCAGCGCGAACGCCAGCAGGCCCTGGAGGTGGTGGCGGCCGGCGTGCCGCCGGCCGCTGACCCCGAACGTGAGCCGCCGGTTGGCCGCCGTGTTCGCCACCGCCGTGAGCAGCAACGCCAGCAGGTTCGCCGGCTGCGCCCCGAGCGGTCCGCGGGCCAGCAGGAACAACAGCAGGTACGCGAGCGTGCTCGCCACGCCCACCGCGGCGAACCGGACCAGCTGGCGCGGCAGTCCGGCCGGCACGCGCGCCGGCGGGGCCGGCAACGGTCCCCGGCCGAGCTGGGCGCGCAGCTGCGCCAGCGGCAGCGCCCCGGTGGCCAGCGCCCGGCCCAGCCGGCCGATGCCCCGCAGGTCGGCCAGCGCGGTGGCGACGATGTCGACGCGGCTGTCCGGGTCGTCCACCCAGTCCACCGGCACCTCGTGGATGCGCAGCCCGGCCCGCTGCGCCAGGACCAGCAGCTCGGTGTCGAAGAACCAGCCGGTGTCGCGTACCAGCGGCAGCAGCCCGGCCGCCACGTCGGCGCGGATCGCCTTGAACCCGCACTGGGCGTCGGAGAACCGCGCCGCGAGCGTGCCGCGCAACAGCAGGTTGTAGCCGCGCGAGATGACCTCCCGCTTGGCGCCCCGGACCACCCGGCTGGTCCGCGCCAGCCGGGTGCCGATGGCCAGATCCGAGTGCCCGGAGATGAGCGGCGCGACAAGCGGCAGCAACGCGGCCAGGTCGGTGGACAGGTCCACGTCCATGTACGCGAGCACCGGCGCGGGCGAGGCCGACCACGCGGCGCGCAGCGCCCGCCCACGGCCCTTCTCGTCCAGGCGCAGCACCCCCACCTCGGGCAGCTCGTCGGCGAGCGCCCGGGCAACCTCCGGGGTGCCGTCCACGCTGGCGTTGTCGGCCACCGTGATCCGGAACGGGTACGGAAAGTGCGCGGTCAGGTGCGCGTGCAGCCGCCGGACGCAGGGGCCGAGGTCGGTCTCCTCGTTGTAGACCGGGACCACCACGTCCAGCACCGCGCTGCCGGCGGCGGGCCGGGCCCGCACGGCGGCCCGGGGCGCGTACGTGTCAGTCATCGCTCAGCCCTGCTTTCCGCTGCTCAGGTCGTACACGGTCACGCCGTCGACGGTGGTCGCGGTGAAGTTCTCGGCGACCCAGGCGGCGATCTCGGCCGAGGCGTTGCTGCCGCCGTTGGCCCGGAACCCGCCGCCGCCGAGGAAGTAGTGGATCCGCCCGTCGGCGACGTACCGCTGGAACTGGGCGAGCGTCGGCGACGGATCGCTGCCGTTGAAGCCGCCGATCGGCATGACCGGCCGCCCGGTGGCCAGCTGGTAGCCGGAGGCGTTGTTCGAGCCGACCGTGGCGGCGACCCAGGTGTAGTCGTCGGCGTCGGCGGTGAGCAGCGCGGTCATCTCGGCGCTCGGCTCGCGGGCGTCGAGCAGCCCGCCCATGCCGCCGCCGCGCTGCCCCCGGCCGTCCGGTCCCGTGCCACCCTCCGGACCGGCGCCGCCGTCCTGACCGGTGCCGCCGGGCGCGCCCGGAGCCGAACCACCGCCCGGGAAGCCGGGGAATCCGCCGGCGTTCGCTCCGCCGCCCGGGCCGGTGCCGTCCGGACCCGTGCCGCTGGAGCCGGTGCCGTTCGGGAAACCCGGGAAGCCCGGGAACTGCCCGTTCCCGCCGCCTGGGCGACCGGGGAACTGCCCGTCCCCGCCGCCCGGCATCCGCCCGCCCGGGCCGCCCGGGCCGCCGAAGCCCCCCGCTCCGGCCGGTCCGGCGCTCGGAATGGCACCGCTGTGCGGGGTGGCAGCGGTCTGCATCGCGTACGCGGCCGGCCCGGCCAGCGCCACCGCGATCCCGGCGACGGACACCACCGGCACCAGCCACCGCACGACCCGCCCGGCAAACCCGCCCCGGTGCCCCGCCGCCACCCCCATGCCGGAGTTGACCAAGGAGTTTGCGTCAGCCTGAACGCCGTTCCCGGACACAAACTCCTTGATCAACGGGGTGGGCGGGGAGGCGGGAGGGGGCGGGGAGGCGGGAGAGGGCGGGACGGGCCGGCGGGGGCCGGTGGTGAGGAACGCCGGTGCGGCCAGGAGGACGGCTGCGGTCAGGCCCACTGCGAGCACCGTGGGGCGCAGCCAGGGGTACCAGTCGGGGGTGCGGCCGAGCAGGTGCCAGGACCACCAGGCGGTGACCGCCAGCGTGGCGGCCAGGACAAGCGTGGCGGCGAACCCACGCCACCGGGCCGCTGCGGCCTGGCCAGGTGCAGCCGAAGCGGCGCCGGCACGGGCCCGCCACAGCGCTGTGACGCCGATGCCGACCAGCGCGCCGACCGCCGGGGCCAGGGCGACCGTGTAGTAGGCGTGGAAGATGCCGGACATGAAGCTGAAGATCACTCCGGTGACCAGCAGCCAGCCGCCCCAGAGCAGCAGACCGGCCCGGGTCCGGTCGGTACGCGGTGCCCGCCCGGCCAGCCACAGCCCGGCGACCAGCAGGATCAGCGCGGCCGGCAGCAGCCAGGAGATCTGCCCGCCGACGTCGGTGTCGAACATCCGCAGCAGCCCGGTCTGACCGGAGAACGGTCCACCGCCGCCGGGCCGTCCGCCGCCACCGCCGACGCTGCCCACCTCGTCGCCGGTGATCCGGCCCAGGCCGTTGTAGCCGAGCGTCAGCTCCAGGATGCTGTTGTTCTGCGAGCCGCCGACGTACGGGCGGGCGCTCGCCGGCACCAGTTCGACGATCGCCACCCACCAGCCGGCGGAGACGACCACGGCGAGCCCGGCCAGCAGGAGCTGGCGGATCCGCCGTCCGAGGCCGGTCGGCGCGGCCAGCAGGTAGACCCCGGCGAAGACCGGGATCACCAGGAACGCCTGGAGCATCTTGGTGAGGAAGCCGAACCCGACGAGCACGCCGGTCAGCGCGATCCACCGGGTGCTCGCCGTCTCGACCGCGCGCACCGTCGCGTACGCGGCGGCGACCAGCAGGAACACCAGCAGCGCGTCCGGGTTGTTGAACCGGAACATCAGCGTCGCCACCGGGGTGAGCGCGAGCACCGTCCCGGCGAGCAGTCCGGCGGCCGGGCCGTACCAGCGGCGGACCGTCGCGTACAGCACGCCGACCGAGGCGACGCCGAGCAGCGCCTGCGGCACCAGGATCGACCAGCTGCTCAAGCCGAAGATCCGCACCGAGAGCGCCATCAGCCAGAGCGAGGCCGGGGTCTTGTCCACCGTGATCGAGTTGGCCGCGTCGGACGAGCCGTAGAAGAACGCGGTCCAGTTCTGCGACCCGGCCTGCACGGCGGCCGAGTAGAAGGCGTTGGCCCAGCCGGAGGCGCCCAGACCCCACAGGTAGAGCAGCGCGGTGGCGGCCAGCAGGCCGAGCAGCGCCGGGCGGGCCCAGCGGTCGGCGCGGGTCTCCTCCGGTACGGGCGCGGGGGCCGGCTCGGCGCCGGGTGGACCGGCCGTGGGCGGGGTCGGCAGGCTCTCGGTTCTGTCCATGCCGGCAAGCCTCGGAGCGTCCGCTGGCCCGCTGCCGTGAGTGACCTATGCGTCTGCTGTGGATCCGGGCAGCCAGACCGTGAACGCGGTGTGGCCGGGCCGGCTGACCACGTCGACCCGGCCGTGGTGGGCCTCCACCACGGCGGCGACGATGGCCAGGCCGAGGCCGGTGCTGCCCTGCGCGCGGGAGCGGGAGCTGTCGCCGCGGGCGAAGCGCTCGAAGACCTCCGGCTGCAACTGTTCCGGGATGCCCGGTCCGTCGTCGGTGACGCGCAGCTCGACGCCGCCGGCGGCGGGCGCCAGCCGGACGGTGACGGTGGTGCCGGCCGGGGTGTGCACCCGCGCGTTGGCGAGCAGGTTCGCCAGCACCTGGTGCAGCCGGTGGGCGTCGCCGGTGACGGTGAGCGGCTCGTCGGGCAGGTCGAGCTGCCAGCGGTGGTCGGGGCCGGCGACGTGGGCGTCGCTCACCGCGTTCACCGCCGTGGCGGTCAGGTCGACCGGTTCGGCGGCGAGCGGGCGGCCGGAGTCCAGCCGGGCCAGCAGCAGCAGGTCGTCGACGAGGCTCGTCATCCGGGTGCTCTCCGACTCGACGCGGCGTAGCGCGTGCGCCACGTCGGGCGGGACCTCCTGGCGGCCCCGGCGGGCCACCTCGGCGTACCCCCGGATGGCCGCGAGGGGGGTGCGCAGCTCGTGGCTGGCATCGGCGACGAACTGGCGTACCCGGGTCTCGCTGGCCTGCCGGGCGGAGAGCGCGGCGGCGACGTGGCCGAGCATCCGGTTGAGCGCGCCGCCGACCTGCCCGACCTCGGTGCGGGGGTCGGTGTCGGCGGCCGGGACCCGCACCGACAGGGCGACCTCACCGCGATCGAGCGGCAGTTCGGTGACCCGGGCGGCGGTGGCGGCGACCCGGTTGAGCGGGCGCAGCGTGACCCGCACGATGAGCAGACCGAGGGCGCCGGCGATGACCAGGCCCGCGCCGATCACCCCGGCCTGCGCGACGATCATCCACATGACGGTGTCGTCCACCTGGGCCGTCGGGATCGCGAGGACCAGGATGTCGCCGTCGCCGCGCGGCGACCACATCGCGACCGCCCGGTACTCGCCGCGGTCACCGACGACGACGGTACGCGGGCGTTCGCCGACGGGTACGCGGGCCAGCGCGGTCAGGTCGGCGGCGGGCACCTCCTCACTGTCGCCGTTGCCGGAGCGGATCCGGCCGACGGGTTCGGCGGTGGCCGGCACCCGGACCGCGATCGAGCCTGGCGGGAAACCGCCCGGGGGCGCGGGCGCCACCTCGTCGGAGTCCGGCGGGGTGGGCCGCTGGTCCGGGCGCGGCGGATCCATGCCCCGCCGGGCCCAGCGTTCGAGGTCGTCCGGGCGGCGGTCGCCGAAAGTGAGCTGGTTGTCGATCTGGTTGATCAGGAAGTGCCGCAGCGCGACTGTGGTCAGGCCGCCGATGCCGAGGCTGACCAGCGCGAGCAGCGCCACCACGGAGAGCACGAGCCGGCGGCGCAGCGACCAGCCGGCCAGGCGGCGGCGCAGCCGGCCGCGGGCGTCACTCGGCGGGCTTGAGGACATAACCCGCCCCGCGCAGCGTGTGGATCATGGGCGCGCGGCCCGCGTCGATCTTCTTGCGCAGGTACGAGATGTACAGCTCGACCACGTTGGCCTGGCCGCCGAAGTCGTAGTTCCAGACCCGGTCGAGGATCTGCGCCTTGCTGAGCACGCGGCGCGGGTTGCGCATCAGGTAGCGCAGCAGCTCGAACTCGGTGGCGGTGAGCGTGATCAGGTCGTCGCCGCGGCGTACCTCGTGGCTGTCCTCGTCGAGGGTGAGGTCGCCGACGGTGAGCACCGCCTCCTGGCGGGCGGCGACCGCGAAGCCGGAGCGGCGCAGCAGCGCACGCAGCCGGGCGATGACCTCCTCCAGGCTGAACGGTTTGGTGACGTAGTCGTCGCCGCCGACGGTGAGCCCGGCGACGCGCTCCTCCACGGCGTCGCGAGCGGTCAGGAACAACACCGGCACGCTCGGCGACTCCTCGCGCAGGCGACGCAGCACCTGGAAGCCGTCCAGGTCGGGCAGCATCACGTCGAGCACCACGGCGTCCGGGCGGAACTGGCGGGCGGTGCTGATCGCCGCCATCCCGTTGCCGGCGGTCGCGACCTGCCAGCCCTCGTACCGCAGGGCCATGGCGAGCAGATCGGTGAGCGTCGGCTCGTCGTCGACCACGAGCACCCGCACCGGCTCGCCGTCCGGTCGGTGCAGCTCGATGCGGCCCTGCGCGGCCTGCCCGTTCATGACCATGCCCCCATCGTGGGCGGACCCGCTGTCGCCGGGCTGTCCCGATCCTGTGTACCAGCTGTGCGCGCCGGCCGACTTCGAATCCGGGCAGGTCCGGCCGGGTCTTCCACACCCGGGCTACCCGGTGGTAACTTCCCGGCATGTCCATCGACGGTCGTTTTTCCGGCCGGTTGGCCGGCAAGGTGCTGCTGGTGACCGGCGCGGCCCGGGGCATCGGCGAGCACACCGCCCGCCTCGCCGCCGCACGCGGCGCGCGGTTGTCACTGGTCGGGCTGGAACCCGACCGGCTGGCCGCGCTCGCCGCCGAGCTGGGTCCCGGGCACGTCTGGTTCGCCGCCGACGTCACCGACCAGCAGGCGCTGGCCGAGGCGGTCGACGGTACCGTGGCGGCGCTGGGCGGGATCGACGCGGTGGTCGCGAACGCCGGGGTGGCCAACCGCGGCACGATCGCCGTCGGCGACGTCGAGGCGCTGGTGCGTACGGTCGAGGTCAACCTGATCGGGGTGATGCGCACCGCCGCCGCGACCGTGCCGGCGCTCGTCGACCGGGGCGGCTACCTGCTCATCGTGTCCTCGGCCGCGGCGTTCGCCGCGCTGCCCGGCATGGCCGCCTACTGCGCCTCCAAGGCAGGCGTCGAGCAGTTCGGCAACGCGATCCGCCTGGAGCTGGCGCACCGGGGCGTGGCGGTGGGCACCGCCCATCCGTCGTGGGTGGACACCGACCTGGTCCGCGAGGCGCGCGCCGACCTGCCGGCCTTCGAGACGGCGCTGACGAAGCTGCCGTGGCCGCTGCGGCGTACCACGACGGTGGCCGAGTGCGCCGAGGCGTTCGTCCGGGCGATCGAGCGGCGCAGCCGCCGGGTGTACGTGCCACGCGCCGTCGCCGGCGTGCAGGCCGTGCGCTCGGTGCTGGTCAGTCCGCTGGCCGACCGGCTGGTGGGCCGCACCGCCCGGGCCACCGTGCCGCTGATCGAGGAACAGGCCCGCGCGTTGGGGCGGGGCTTCGGCCCCAGCACGCCGCAGGGACGGCCGTGACCGCGCCGGTGGAGGTCGTCTACGAGCGGCGCGGCGCCGGGCCCACGCTGGTGCTGCTGCACGGCATCGGTCACCACGGCGGCGCCTGGCGGCCGGTGCTGGACCGGCTCGCGCAGGCGCACGACGTGATAGCCGTCGACCTGCCGGGCTTCGGCCGCTCCCCGGTGCCCGCCACCGGGCTGCCCGCCGACATGCCCGGCCTGACCGCGGCCATGGTCGAGCTGTTCGCCGCGTTCGGGCTGGAGCGCCCGCACGTCGCGGGCAACAGCCTCGGCGGGGCGATCGCGCTGGAACTCGCCGCGCTCGGCGCGGTCTCGTCGGCCACCGCGCTGTCCCCGGCCGGGTTCTGCACCGCCCGCGAGCTGCGCTGGGCGCTGACCGTGCTCGCCCTGCACCGCAACGCGGCCCGGCTGCCCGAGCCGGTGCTGCGCCGCCTGTTCGCCGCGCCCGCGCTGCGGATGCTGGCGATGGGCATGATCCTGGCCCGGCCCAACCGGATGACCCTCGACGACGCGGTCGCCGACGCCCGCGCGCTGCGCCAGGCGCGGGCGTTCCGCGCCGTCGCGCGCGCCGGCCGGGGGTACGCCTACGCGGGCGCGCCGACGGTGCCGGTCACCGTGGCGTGGGGCACCCGGGACCGGATCCTGCCCTACCGGCAGGCGGCGCTGGCGCGTACCCGGCTGCCCGCCGCGCGGCACCTGGACCTGCCCGGCTGCGGCCACGTGCCGATGCACGACGATCCGGAGCTGGTCGCCTCGGTCATCCTCGGCACCACCGGCGTCCGGGCGGGCTGAGCCTCACTCGGTCGCGCCGAACGGGAACGTGTGCACGTACCGCATGGTCCAGCCGCCCGCCGCGGCGTGCTCGTCGCGTTCGTAGAGGTGGTCGGCCACCCCCTCGGCCGGCTCCTCGGGATGCCGCAGCACCCACCGGGGCGGTGGCCCGCCGTCCGGCCCCGCGGGCAGGTCCCGGGTCAGCTCGTCGGCCGGACCGCCGACGAACCGTACGCGCACCGAAGCCACCGCTGTCCTCCCTGTGTCGACCCCTCGCCGCGAAGCTACCCCGCCGGAATGGAAACCCCCGCCGGTTTGCACAGCTCCGGGGCCGGGTAGCGGGACCGGAGGGCACACCGGACGAGGCGAGGAGTGGGCGATGCGGACGCTGGGCGGGCGGTACGAGCTCGAACAGCGGGCCGGCCTGGGTGGCATGTCGGAGGTCTGGCGGGCGCACGACCGTGTGCTGGACCGGACCGTCGCGGTGAAGCTGATCTCGCCCCGGCTCGACGGCGAGGCCGGCTCGGTGGAGCGGATCCGGGCCGAGGCGCGCTCGGCGGCTCGCCTGGTGCACCCGAACGTCGCGAGCGTGCACGACTTCGGCACCGCCACGCTGCCCGACGGCCGGCCGGCGCCGTACATCGTGATGGAGCTGGCCGAGGGCGAGACGCTCGCCGCGCACCTGCGCGCGGGGCCGCTGGACTGGCGGATCGCGGCGCGGGTCTGCGCCGAGGTGTGCGCCGCGCTCGCGGCCGCGCACGCGCACGGCATCGTGCACCGGGACGTGAAGCCCGCGAACGTGATCCTCACCCCGTGCGGGGTGAAGGTGCTCGACTTCGGTATCGCCACCCCGGCCGGCGCGCCGGACCACACTCCGGACGGCGTGGTGGTGGGCACCCCCGCCTATCTGGCGCCGGAGCAGCTCGACCGGCAGCCCGCCACCCCGGCCGCCGACATGTACGCCCTCGGCGTGCTGCTCTACTACTGCCTCACCGGTCACCTGCCGTACGAGGCGGACAGCACCACCCGGCTGCTCGGGCCGGGGGGACGCCGGCCCGAGCCCCGGCCGCTGCCCGACGTTCCCGGGCTGCCGCCCGAGGTGGCCGACCTGTGCCGCAGCTGCCTCGACGCCGACCCGGCGGCCCGGCCGACCAGCCCGATGGCCGCGCTGCTGCTGGCCGAGGCGGTGGACGCCCGGGTGTACGTGCCGATGAGCGCGGTGCTGCCCCGCCAGCGCGCGGAGCAGGTCTCGCCGTGGACCAGCCGGGCGGCCGCCGAGGCCACCGAGGCGATGGCCGTCGACGCCGCGCCGAGCGGCCGGGTCGGCTGAGCGCTCCTACTGCCGACCCGGGCGCGGTTTCGCTGCTCGGGGTCCGGGAACGCGGTCCGGTGAGTGACGGGAGGAACGCGATGCCGGATCCGAGTTCCTGGCTGGCCGAGACGGCCACGGCGACCGCGGCGGGCGGTCACGTACGCACCGACGACGGCGGTCTCTCCTCCGCCCTGGCGTCCCCGCTGGCGCCGCACTGCACCGGTCTGACGCCGGAGCAGCTCCTGGCCGCGGCGTTCGCCTCCTGCCTGCACCACGCGGCGGTGGAGGCGGCCGGGGAGATCACCGACGAGGCGCACACCGTGCAGGTGACCGCAGAGGCGAAACTGGGCCGCGACGACGACGGCCGTTACCGGGCCGACGTGCACGCCGAGATCTCCTCGGCGGGACTGACCCGGGATCAGCTGGCCGACCTGGTCGCGTACGCCGACCGGCTCTGGCCGTTCTCCAGCGGCGACCCGAGCCGGCACCGGCTCACGGTGACCCCGGCGGAGAACGGCCGGCACTGAGCGCTCACCAGCGGAAGCCGGCGGTCACCGCGCGGTGGTCGCTGTCCGGGGTGTGCAGCACCCCGGCAGTGGTGGGGGTGAGTCCCCGGTAGAGGACGTGGTCCGGTCGGGTCACCGGTAGCTCCGCCGGCCAGGTGAAGCCGAATCCCTGCCCGGCCTCGGCCTGAGCGTCGCGCAGCAGCCGGGTCAGCGGGTCGAAGACCCGGTCGGTGGTGGCGGTGTTCAGGTCGCCGAGCACCACCAGCCGCTCCGCCGGGTCGGCGCGTACGGCGTCGGCCAGCGCGGCGACGGTCTGGTCCCGGGTGGCGGTGTGCCCGGCGCGCGCGGAGCCGAGGTGGACGACGTACACGGTCAGGTCGCCCCGGGGGGCGGCCACCACGGCGCGCAGCGCGCGGTCCCAGCCCAGCCCGGTGTCGATGCCGTGCGCCTCCCGGATCGGCCACCGGCTCCACAGCGCGACCGTCGACACCACCGCGCGGTGCGGGTACCGGCCGGCGAGGACCGGCGCCACCCGGTCGCCGTCGGCGACCTCCTGGAGCCCGATCAGGTCCGGTCCGTCGCCGGCGAGCGCGCCCACCGTGGCGGCCGGGTCGGGGTTGCCGACACGCAGGTTCTGGCTGGCCACCCGCACCGAGGCGCCCGCCGCGCCGGCCGCCGGGGGCAGCCACGCGCGCCCGTACAGGCCGGCCCAGACCAGCGCCGGCAGCAGCACCGCCAGCAGCGCCGGGCGGGAGCGGCGCAGCAGCGCCGCGAGCGCGAGCACCGGTACGCCGAGGCCGAGCAGCGGAACGGCGCTGTCCAGCAGGCTGCCCAGCCCGTGCACGTTCGGCACCGCCCGATGGCCGGCGAGCAGCGCCGCGAGCAGCCCGGCGCAGGCGATGACGACGAGTCCGCGCCGCCTCCGGCGGCCGGACGGCTCTCCGGGGCCACGCTCGTCGGCCTTCTGCTCGGTCACCGTCGGAATCGTAACGAGCGCCCGGGTCACCGTGCCGGGGCCTCGCCATGATCCACAGCGGTCGCCGCCATCCGGGGCGGTCGATGCTTCCGGTCGGCGGACCGCCGCGCCGGGCGGGCCGCTCGACCAGCCTGCCCTCCTCCGAACGGTGGAGGGCGGCGCGCGGCCCGGGTTGCTCGTGCTCGCGTCCGCTTTCCCGGCCTTAAGCCGACATGAGGCATGTTCCGGGTACGCGAGGTTCGCTTGTTTGGTGATCGGCCGAGTGAATTGTCGGCCGCGAATCCGGCAGATTGTGGCGCATGCCACCAATCACCCCGATGGCAACGGGCCGGAAGCTCTCTAGCCTCGGCGGGTGCCTCCCGACCATCCCTCCCACCAGCCGCTGCCCGCCAACCGCCCGGTTCGCCGAACGATTGACCCGGCATCAGCCGAACGGAGAGTGGGGCGTCACCGCGCCCCGGAGCAGCCCCGGCGCGGCCCGGCCCGCTCCGTACCGGGCCGGATCGCGGTGGCCACCGGCGTCACCTGCTGCCTCGGCCTGATCGGCGTAGCAGGCGTCGGCGAAGCCGGCCCCGCGCGGCTGGACGTACGCGAGGCGGTCGCCGACCGGACCGCCGCCGAGCAGCGGGCCTCCCGCGACTTCACCCGCCTCGCGCCACCTGTCGCCGCGGCGCCGGTCCTGCCCGCCCCGGCCGCCACGCCGAGCCCGGCCGCGTCGACGAAGAAGCCGCCGCGCAAGCCCGCCCGCCCGAAGAACCCGCGGCCGGTCGCCGGGCTGGACCAGCGGCAGATGAACAACGCGAAGATCATCGTGGATGTGGGGCGGGACATGGGCATGCCCCGCCGGGCGCTCGTCGTGGCGGTGGCCACCGCGATGCAGGAAAGCAACCTCTACAACCTGGCCAGCGACGTGCTCCCGGAGTCCTTCGACCACCCGCACCAGGGCAGCGGCTCCGACCACGACTCGGTCGGGCTGTTCCAGCAGCGCCCCAGCAGCGGCTGGGGCACCGTCGCCCAGCTCATGCGACCCTCGTACGCGGCCCGCGCCTTCTACACCGCCCTGCGCGAGGTGCCCGGCTGGGCGGACATGAGCGTCACCGCCGCCGCCCAGGCGGTGCAGGTGTCCGCGTACCCGGACGCGTACGCCCGGCACGAGGACCGGGCCGCGACGATCGTGGCGGCGCTGACCTGACCCGGACCGGTCAGGCGGCGCCACGCCCGGCGCCGGGCCGCACGCCCGCGGCGGCGGTCGGGGTGTCCACCGGCACCCGCTCGCCGCGCGCGCCGGCCAGGATCTCGTCCACCCGGGACTCGCGGCGACGCCGTGCCAGCAGGGCCGCCTCGAACTCGCGGCGGGCCCGCAGAGCGTCGGCGTACGCCTCCTCCCGCAACCGGCGGGCCTCCTCGCGGGCGGCCTCCAGCTCGGCGCGGGCGGTGGCCAGCAGCTCGGCGGCCTCCCGCTCGGCCGGCGACGGGCGGGCCGCCTCCGGGCCCTCGACCGGCGCGGTCCGCCGGTGCAGGAAGTCGCACAGGTGCAGGGCGTCGGACCGGATCTGATCCCACTCCCGGCCGGCCCCGGCGGCGCCCTCCGCCCGCGCCGCCAGCCGCCCCAGCCGCAGGCTCAGCTCGTCGAGGCAGGAATCCACCTGACGCCTGTCGTATCCGGTCTCCACCACCGAGAACCTCATGCGTCGCCCCCCAGGCAGCCGGTGTTCGTCCCCACTGCCGATCCTGCGGGCCGGTCGCTCACGGGCGGGGCCGTTCCCACAAAATGTTCAGGATGCGGAGGCCCGGACTTCCCGCACCTACTGGTGCTTCGGGAGCACGACCACCCGGCCGAAGAACTCGTCGATGCGGCGTACCACGTCGTTGAAGTCGTCCAGGTCGATCGGCTTGGTCACGTACGCGTTGGCCTGCAACGTGTAGCTGCTGACCACGTCGGTGTCGGCGTTGGAGGTGGTCAGCACCACGATCGGGATGGTCCGCAGGCTCTCGTCGCCCTTGACCTCGCCGAGCACCTGCCGCCCGTCCATCCGGGGCATGTTCAGGTCGAGCAGGATCACGTCCGGACGCTGCGCCTCGGCGTGCCGGCCCTCGCGCCGGAGGAACTCCATCGCCTCCTGACCGTCGGCGACCACGTCGATGACCTTGTCGACGTCGGAGTCGGCGAGCGCCTCCTCGATCATCAGGACGTCACCCGGATCGTCGTCCACCACCAGGATGCGAACCGGGCTCGGGCTGCTCTGACCCATCGTCTTACCTGCTTGTCTCGAGGAGGGCGGCCGGCCGCACGGCCGGTTGCTGGCGGGGAAATGTACCGGATCAGGAGGCGGCCGGCGCGGCCGGGTCGACGGTGTCACGGGCGTACCGGAGCACCTCGGCCAGCCCGGTCACCTGCAGCACCCGGGCCACCCGGCCGGTCGCCCCGGTCAGGCGCAGCCAGCCGCCGTCGGCGGCGACGAGATTGTCCCCGCGCACGAAGGCGGCGATGCCGGTGGAGTCGCAGAAGGTCAGCTCGGCGAGGTCGAGCAGCAGCTCGCGCTGACCCTCGGCGATCAGCCGGTCGATCGCCGAGTTCAGCTCGGGGGCCGTGCCCAGGTCGAGCTCACCGGCGAGCCGGAGGCAGACACCGCCCCCGTCCCGCTGGGCGTACGTGACGGTGAACGTCACCCTGGCCCCCCTCGCTCCCCACCGCAGGCGAACGCTTGCAGTAGTGCAAGTATATGGGACGGCCCATCCGGGTGCCGTCAGCGGCCCGCCGCAGACAGGCCGCCGACCAGAGCCCGGGACCGGTCGAGGAAACCGGCCGCGCGCGGGAAGTCGCGCAACTGCTGTCCATAGTGCTCCAGCGTCAGGCCGACCGCCCCCGCCGGCACCCCGCGGCTGACCAGGATCTCCACCAGCCACTCGACGAACGCGGTGAACAGCGTCCCGTCGTCCACATAGAGCGCGGCGGCCAGGAAGTCCACGATGTAACCGAGGTCGCTGATCGTGGAGTCGAGCTGCGCCGGGGTGTAGCCGGACACCGACGGCACCCGCTCCCGCAGGTCGGCCAGGGCGCTGTCGATCAACTCGCCGCGCCGCTTGACCAGGCTGGCGTACTCGTCGTCGGCCAGGTGGTCCAGCCGGGCCGGCGGCGCCGCACGCAGCGCCCGCTCGTCGGCCACCAGGTCGGCCGCGGCCGGCGCGTCCGGCGCCCACGGCACACCCAGCACACGCGCCCAGCGGCCGTCCTCGCCGAAGCCCCGGCCACCCACCACCACCGGCACGTCGGAACGGCGGCACGCCTCCACCATCCGGTGGGCGTGCGGCAGCCGCATCGGCAGCGCGCAGGCCAGCGCCACCGCCTCCGCGTCGTAACGGTGCAGGTAGGAGACCAGGTGGGCGGCGGGCACGCTGGCGCCGAGGAAGACGACCTGCCAGCCGCGCAACCGCAGCACCTCGGCCACCAGCCGGGCCGGCAGCGCGTGCCACTCGCCGTCCATGCAGGCCATCACGATCCGTCCCCGCGTCGGCCGGGGATCGGCGTACGCGGCCACCGCCGCCACCACCCGCTCGCTGATGTGCGTGGCGGCGTGCTCCTCGGCGACGCTCCACTCGTTGCGCGCCCACCGTTCGCCCACCTCGGCCTGCGCCGGCGCGACCAGGTCGAGCAGCACCCGCTCGGCGGGCACGCCCGCCTCCAGCAGCCCCACGGCCACCGCCACGGCGGCGGACTCGTCCGCGTCGGCCAGGCACTCCAGGTAGCGGGCGAAGGCGTGACCCGCATCGACCCCGACAGTCGGCACTGTCACGCGGACCACTCCCTCGTCAGCTCGGCCGCGGCCGGTTCCGGCACCGCGTGCAGGTGCCGGGGCGCCCGCCCGGCCGGGCCGGTCGCCCGCAGCGCCAGCACCGCTATGTCGTCGTGGTCGCCGTGCGCGAGCCAGTCACACGTCACCTGCTCGACCCGTTCGGCCAGCGCGGGCGCCGGCATCCGGTTACAGCCGGCCACGGCGTTGAGCAGCCGCTCGGCGCCGAACTGCTCGTCGCCGCGCCGGCCGCCCCGCGCCTCGGTCACGCCGTCGCTGTAGAAGAGGCAGGTCTCCCCCGGCGCCAGGCGCACGGTGACCTCGCCGATGCGGGGATCGGGCACCACGCCGATCAGCATGCCGCGCAACGGCACCACCTCGACGTCACCGGACTCCCGCAGCACCAGCGGGGGCAGGTGCCCGCCACCGGCCAGCGTCAGGGTCTGGCCGCCGTCGCGGTGCGGACGCGCCACGCCGAGGACCATGGTGGCGAACCGGCCCTGCCCGTGTGCCTGGGTGGTCTCCAGCAGCGCGTCGTTGAGCAGCTTCAGCAGCCGCCCGGGCTGGCTCTCGACCCGGTGCAGCGCCTGCAGGCACTGGCGCAGCTGGCCGGTGAAGACGGCCGCCTCCACGCCCTTGCCCGACACGTCACCGAGAAAGAAGACCGACCCGCCGTCGGTGAGCTGGTGCGAACCGTAGAAGTCGCCGCCGATGCGCATTCCGGCCTGCGCGGGCCGGTACGCGGTGCCCCACTGCACGCCGGTCGCGGGAGCCGGCTCGACCGGCAGCAGGCTGGCCTGCAGCGTGTCGGCGACCTCGGCCTGGTCGCGGTAGAGCAGAGCGGTGGTCAGCGCCGCGCCGGCCCGTGCCGCGAACGCGCGGATCAGGTCCACATCGGCCTCGTCGTACCAGCGGTCGGCGCGGCGGGCCACCAGCAGCGCGCCGGCCGGCGCATCCCGGCCGGGCAGCGGCACCACCCGGGCGACGGCGCCGGAGGTGCCCAGACCGGGCAGCCAACCCGCCTCGGCGGCCTGCTCGACCAGCCAGTCCAGCTCGTGCGGCTCGGCGCCGGACAGGCCGGCCTCGATGGCCACGGGCAGCGCCGGGACGGGCAGCACGCCGCTGTCCACCACGGGCGCCTGGTCGTCCGCGCGTACCGCCCGCCACCACCGGGACCGGCCGGAGCGGGGGGCGAGCACCAGGACCGCCACGTCGGCCGTCGTCGGCACGGCGAGGCGGACCACGGCCGCGGCCGCCCGGTCGGGGTGCAGCGGGTTGCCGAGCTTCTCGCCGACCACGGCGAGGAACGCCGAGCGGGCCCGCTCGGCCAGCAGCGCGTCGGCCCGGCTGACGCTCTCGGTGACGTCCTCGACGTACCAGCAACGCCGGTGACCGGACAGCGCGACCGGCCGTACGCGCAGCCGTCGCCCATGGTGGGTGAACTCCGCCGGGCCGTCGCCGCGCAGCGCGTCCACGCCCGCCGCGGCGAGCAGCTCGCCGGCGGTCACCTCCGGGACCAGGCGCTCCGCGACGGGGCTCACGTGCCGCACGACACCGTCGGCGTCGCAGACGACAAGGCCCTCCCGGAAGTGCTCGACGACCTCGGACCAGTCCGGGACGGCGGGGCCGCGGTCGGCTGCCAGCGGCGGCAGGGCAGGCGTCGCCGCAGCGGCGGCGGACCACGCCGGGACCCGTGCGGCACTCGGCGTGGAGATCCGTCCGTCGCCCGGGTCGGCACCCCTGACGTCGGCAGCAGTCACCAGCTGAGCCCCACTCTCCTCGTCGGCACCCCCGGGGCGCCGCACGGCGCCTGTGGCCACATCTCTTCGCCCCACACTACGCCGGTATGCCGGTACCGCCACCCAGCCGACGCTGCTGGGGCGTCCCGCGCGCGCCCAGCGGGGCGGTGCCGCTGTTGTTACGATCCAGGCATCCCTGCCCGACCGGCAGCGTGCGGAAAGGCGTGATGGTGGTTCCTCAACGCAGAAGGTCCGAGGCGACCCCGCTGAGCATCTCCGTGGATCGTTCCGACCCTGCCGTCCCGGTGATCGGCGTCGGCGGCGACCTGGCCTACGCCACCGCGGCGCCGCTGCGCGCGGAGGTCGACCGGCTGCTCGCCGGGCGTCCCGCGACGCTCGTGCTCGACTTCGCCGACCTGCTGTTCCTGGACAGCACCGGCCTGTCCGTGATCGTGCACGCCTGGCGGGAGGGGCAGCAGGTCGGCACCCGGATCGAGCTGCGCGCGGTCCCGCGGTTCCTGGAGACCATTCTCGACCTGACCGGCGTCACCGGCCTGCTCGACCGTGCGCCGGTCGACGACCGGACCGGGCCGCCCGCCACGGGTTCGGCCGCCTCCGCGTGACCCCGGGGGTTTCCCGCCGGGGTCCGGCTGGGAACATGGGAGCGTGCCCTCCCAGATGCTGACCATCGAGGTGGACCGGCTCGACGCCGGCGCCGTCCGGGTGCGGCTGGCCGGTGAGCTGGACTACGACACCGCCCCGGAACTGGTCGAGGCCGTTGCGCGGCTTCGCCGCGACGGCTGCCAGGAGGTGGAGCTCGACTTCGGCGGCGTGGTCCTCTGCGACTCGTCCGGGCTGAGCGCGCTCGTGGTGATCCACCGCTCCGGCACCGGCGCGGTCCGGCTGCGCAACACCAATCCGCAGGTACGGCATCTGCTGGACCGCACCGGCCTGGCCGAGCTGCTGGCCGCCCCGCCCCGCGACGTGACCGGCGGCGCCCGCGAGGTGGGCTGACCGCGCGGCACGCCGTTGCCGGGAAGGGGTGGCCCCCGGCCCTGGGACCAGGGGCCGGGGGCCGGGAGGATGGCTCAGGCGGCGGGCGCGGCCTGCCGGCGCGGGCCGGTGGTGTGCGGCTCTCCCACGATCGGGGCCTCGGCGTCCTCCGGCGCGCCGGAATCGGGCGTCTGGAACAGGTAACGGACGAAGTCTCCGGTAACACCGTCGTCGTCCGCGCCCGGCCACTGCCCGACGCAGTCGACGCCGATCACCTCACGCCCGGTGCCGTCGTGGTGCTCCAGCAGCGCCCAGAGGGTCACCGGGTAGCAGCGGGTGACGTCCGGGCCGATCCGCCAGCGGGCGTACCACCCGGGACGGGCGGGGACGATCTCCACGATCCGTTTCATGTCGACCTGCCCTTCCGCGTGCGTCGGAAGTTGTCCGGTCCATCCGATCCTGCCGCCCGCCGGGGTGAGCGCTCCTCACCCGCAGCGAGTGAAGCCTCCGCCGGGCGGGCCTCCCGTTAGCTTCCCGGCAGCGCCGGGAACGCGGTCGGCGCAAGCGCAACCGACCAGGAACGAGGTGCGACGATGCGCAAGCAGATGGAGGGCGACAACCAGCGCCGCCGGGCTCTCGCCCGCGAGGCCCGCGAGCGAGGGCTGCGGCCGAGCCAGACCGGCGCCAGCCTGAGCGCGTCCAAGCAGGTCACCTCGCTGGACCGGCACGACCGGTCCGGCCCGCCGCCGGCCGGACGGCACAAGCCGGACACCACGCGCGGCGGTCCCGCGCCGCCGCCGGTCGCCGTCGCGGAGCAGCAGCGCCCGCTGCCGGACCCGACGCCGTCACCCGGGGTCTCGATGAGCTACCGGGATCTCGTCGACGACGTGAGCCGGCGCGCCGGGGTGGACTTCACCACGGCCAAGGTCGCCGCGGAGGGCACCGTGCTGGCCCTGGCCCAGGCACTGGACGAGGTGGAACGGGAGCGACTGCTGGAGGCGGTGCCGCTGACCCTGCACGACGTGGTGCCGGTCTACGGTATGGAACCCCGCCGCGACCTGCCCGGATTCCTGGCCGAGGTCGGCCGCTACAGCCGCCTCACCCCGGAGCAGGCGCGCTACCAGGCCGAGGCGACGCTCGCCGCGCTCAATGAGGCCGACGCGGAGCTGGTCGAGTCGCTGCGCGTACCCGACGAGTTGCGTGACCTGCTCGGGCCGACCGACTTCGGCGGCGGCCTGGTGGGCGCGTCCTCGGCCACCGCGCCACTGACCGAGCCGGAGCTGCGTGACGCGCTCGCGGCGCTGCCCTACTGGTCCAGCGACCGGCGGTCGCTGGTGCGCACGATCGAGTTGCCCGGCGGCAACCTGGACCGGGTGCTCGACCGGCTGGACCAGCTCAAGGCCGAGGCCGGGCGCGCGCCGCAGATCGGGCGGCCGGACCCGGACAACGCCGTGCTGACGGTCCGCACACAGCAGGTCGACGGCGTGACCGCGGCGGACGTCGACCTCGCGCACCGGGTGGACGCGGCAGTCGACGAGGCCGGCGCCGGGATGGCGGCCGGCTGACCCGGCGGCGGAACGGTCCCGGTCCCCCGCGGGCCGGGGCCATCCGTGGCCGGGCGGTACCGTGTGCCGCCGTGGATCACGACGACACCGAGACCCTGGAGATCGTGGTGGACCCGGCCCGCCCGTCCGGGCGCACGCTGCTGGCCGACGGGGTCGAGCAGTCGTACGTGGACGTGGCCGACGCCCGGTACCTGCACTTCGAGTACGTGCGGCGGATCGCCGCCGCGATCGACCTGGCCGCCCCGCGGGGCGCGGCGCTGACGGCGCTGCACCTGGGCGGGGGCGCGCTCACACTGCCGCGCTGGCTCGCGCACACCCGGCCCGGTTCCGCGCAGCGGGTGATCGAGCGGGACCCGGGCGTGGTCGAGCTGGTCCGGCGGAAGCTGCCGCCGCTGCCGCCGAAGGTGGTGGTCGCGATCGGTGACGCCCGGGAGGCGGTCACCGAGGCGCCGTCCGGGGCGTACGACGTGGTGGTGGCCGACGTGTACCGGGCGGCCCGGATGCCCCCGCAGGTGGCGGCGGTCGAGTTCGCGACGCAGGTGGCCCGCGTGCTGCGCCCGGACGGCATCTATCTGATCAACCTCACCGACCTGCCGCCGCTGGCGCACACCCGGGGGCAGGTGGCCACGCTGCGGGCGGTGTTCGCCGACGTCTGCCTGGTGGCCGACCGGCGGATGCTGCGCGGACGGCGGTACGGCAACGTGGTGCTGGCCGCCTCGCCCACGCCGGGACGGCTGCCGGCGCGCCGGCTCGCCGCCCGGGCCGCCGCCGATCCGGTGCCCGGAACCGTGCTGCACGACGCGACGCTCGACGCGTTCGCCGCCGGCGCCCTCCCGGTCACCGACGCCGACCTGGGCTGAGCCGGGTTTTCCGCCCCGCGCGGCGGGTAGCCGCGCCGGATGAGCACCGCCGACGACCGGTCCACCGCGCGCCGGACGCTTGTCGTGATCGGGCTGGTCCTAGCCACGGTGGTCGGGCTGGCGCTGGTCTGGGCGACCCGGCGGGTGCTGGTGTGGGGTCTGGTGGCGGTGTTCTTCGCGGTCGCGCTGAAACCGCTCGTGGACCGCCTGCAGCGGCGCGTACGCCGCCGCGCGCTGGCCACGCTGCTGGTGTTCCTGGCCGCGTTCGCGCTGTTCGCCGCGGTCGGCGCGCTGATCCTGGTGCCGCTGGTGGACGAGGTGGCCCGCTTCGCCGACCGGCTGCCGGAGCTGGTGCGCGAGGCCCAGGCCGGGCGGGGACCGGTCGGGCGGCTGCTGGATCGCTTCCACCTGCTCCGGTACGCCGAGCCGGGCCAGCTGCGCCGGTTCGGCTCGCGGCTCGGCGACCCGACGGTCGGGGTGGTCCGCAGCGTGGCCCAGGCGGTGACCGCGCTGGTCACGGTGGTGGTGCTGGCGTACCTGATGGTGCTGGAGGCGCCGAAGATCGTCGCCGCGACGCTGCGGCTGGTCGGCGACGGCCCGGCGCGGCGGCTGCGGCGCATCGGCCGTGACTCGTCCCGGATCGTCACCGGCTACCTCAGCGGCAACGTGCTGATCAGCGTGATCTGCGGCGGCCTGACGTTCGTCGTGCTGTTCCTGCTCGGCGTGCCGTTCGCCGCGGTGATCGCGCTGACGGTCGCCGTGGTGGACCTGATCCCGCTGGTCGGCGCCACGCTCGGGGCGATCGCCGCGGCCGGGGCGGGATTCGTGCACTCCCCCACCGCCGGCATCGTGGTGCTCGTCTTCTTCGTGGTCTACCAGCAGGTGGAGAACCATCTGCTGCAGCCGGTCATCATGGCCCGCGCGGTGCGGCTCAACCCGTTGACGGTGCTGGTCAGCCTGCTGCTGGCGGTGGAGCTGGGCGGCCTGGTCGGCGCGCTGCTGGCGATCCCGGCGGCCGGCATCGCGCAGGTGCTGCTGCGCGAGTTCGTGCCGGCCGGGCGGCAGGCCCTGCCGGAGCCGGCCGACGGCGAGCCGGCGCAGCGGCCGCCGGCCGGCGGGTGAGGGCCGGCCGGCGGGTGCGCGGCGTTCAGCGGCGGCGGGCCAGCTCCGGTGACTCGCTCTCCAGCGGCACCGCGTTGGCCGGGACCAGGCCCAGTTGCACGGCGGGGCGGGGCAGAGTCGCGTCGAGCGCCCAGTCCGCGGCGACCCGGGGCCGGTTACCGGGCATGGCGAGCAGGTGGTAGCCGCGGGTGACGGCCTTGGCCGGCAGCCCGGCCAGCGGGACCTTCAGCGGGTTCGCCGCCGCGTCCTTGCCGCCCAGGTCCACCACCCAGCCCAGGTCGTGATGCTTGTACGACTTGCGCACGCCCTGACCGTAGGACGCGGCGATGTTGTGCGCGGCCAGCTTGCCCTGCCGCTGGGCGTGCTGCGCGGTCATCGCGCACACCTGCCCGGGGCGGGTCGGATCGGGCACGGCGGCGGCGTCGCCGCAGGCGAACACCTCCGGGAAGCCGGGGACGTTGAGGAACTCGTCGACCACCAGCCGGCCCTTCTCGGTGCGCAGCCCCAGCTCGGCCACGAACGGGTCGGGGCGTACGCCGACGCACCAGACGAGGCTGCACGTCGGGACGTACTCGCCGTCGGTGAGCATCACCCCGTCCGGGGTGGCCTCGGCGACCGATGTGTTCATCCGCACGTCCACGCCGCGCTTGCGCAGCACCCGGTCGGCGGTGACCGACATCCGCCGGTCCAGTTCGGGCAGCACCCGGGGCGCGAGGTCGAGCAGCATCCAGCGCGGCCGGACCTTCAGGTGCGGGCGCTGGGCCATCAGCCGGTCGGTGAACAGCTGCCCGTGCGCGGCCACCTCGGTGCCGGTGTAGCCGGCGCCGACCACCACGAACGTGGCGCGGGCCCGCTGCTCGGCCGGGTCGTCGGTCAGCTCGGCCAGCTCGATCTGCCGGACCACGTGATCGTGCAGGTACAGCGCCTCGGGCAGGCCGCGGAAGCCGTGGGCGTACTCGGTCACGCCGGGAATCGGCAGCAGCTTGTTGACGCTGCCGACGCTGAGCACGAGCCGGTCGTACGCGAGCTGACCGTGGTCGCCCTCGATCGAGCGGTAGCCGACCCACCGGTTCTGCAGGTCGACCCGGTCCGCCTCGCCGACCACCACGCGGACGCCGTCGAGCGTGCCGGCGAGCGGCACGGCGATCCGGGTCGGCTCCACCACGCCGGCCGCCACCTCGGGCAGCAGCGGCAGGTAGAGGAAGTAGTCGGTCGTGTTCAGCAGGACGATCTCGGCCCGGTCGCGGGCCAGTCGGCGCAACGTCTTGGCCGCGTGGTACCCGGCGAACCCGGCCCCCACGATCACCACACGTGGTTTCGTCATGCCTGCTGCCGTTCCCGGGCAGACCTGCGACAAACGTACCCAAGATCCATCCATCAGCGGCTATATGGACATTCCTCGCGATCGACGCGAGGATGTACCGCCTCCGCCGCGGGGTGCTGCCGGTCGGCGACGTCACCGAGGTGACCGTCGACCTGTCCAAGGACAACGTGTTCTTCGGTGTGCGAGCGGTGGACCGGGCCGGGCACCACAGTCCGGTCGCCTTCCCGAAGCCGGGCAGCTGGGGCTGCTCGGTTCGGCGGTGGCGCGGCTCGGGCGTCAGGCGGTGATCGCCCAGCGTTCGTGGTCGCGCCACGCGCCGTCGATGAACAGGTAGTCCGGGGAGAAGCCCTCCAGCCGGAAGCCGAGCCGACGCGCCAGCCGCTTCGACGGCTCGTTGCCGGGCTGGATGTTCGCCTCGAGACGGTGCAGACCGAGCGGCCCGAACGCGTACCCGATCACCAGCCGCACCCCGGCCGAGGCGTGCCCGGTCCCGGCGTACGGGTGGAACGCCGCGTATCCGAGGTAGCCGCCGCGCAGCGCGCCCCACACGATGCCGCTGATGTTCGCGTACCCGGCGATCTCACCGCTCTCCCGGTCGCAGAACAGGAACCCGGAACTGTCCCGCCGCCGGATCTTGCGTAGGTACGCCGCGTACAGCTGCGTGTCGTCCGGCGCGGACAGCCACGGATGGTGCAGATCACGGCTGCGCCGGGCGGCGGCGACGAACTCCGCCTCGTCGGCGGGGCGGGGGCGGCGGATGGCGACGCGGCCGTCGCTGCGCAGATATCGCACCGTCCCACTCTCGGCCACCGCCCCCACTCCGCCCCACCCGGGTCAGCTCCGCCACCCGCTGTCCTACTCACCGGGAGCACTGTTCCACTCCTCAGGACCACAAGAGATCTTGGAAGGAACGCGCCCCTATAGGGCCCATTTCGTTCCAAGATCTCACCCAGCACGAGGTCTCGTCCCGATCGGCAAGACCGCCAATCCGCCCTTCGGACGCGCCCACGCCCACGCCCACGCGATCTTGCAGTTACCGCCCAAGGCTTGCCTGTTTTGCGAGGTTTGCCGGGGCAATAAGTGCAAGATCGCGCACACATGGTGGATCTTGAGGGCTCTTGAGCTAGCGGACCCGTCGGCGATGTGCGGGCCGGGTCGTTTGGCGGTCGGTGTCCGGTTCGCTGTGTTGCGGGGCTGTGGTCGGTGCCACCGTCAGGGTGGAATCGGTGGTGGGCGCGGGGCGTTGTACATGGCTGACCCCGGGACACCGGGACGAGCGCCGAACACCAGCCGCCCGGCACCCCCGCGCGGGTCGCCAGGTCAGGGAATCGGCCCGGCCCGGACGTCGTTACATCCCCGAGCGACGGGCACGCCGCCGTCCCCGGGAATGGCCCCGGTCCGGTCGTGGTTACATCCCCAGACCCACGCCACCGGTCACCCCCCGGCTGGCAGCCACCGTCGGAGGGAATCATCCCCGGCCCGCAGGTCGTTACATCCCCCGAGCCGCGACGAGCAGGCCCCTTCCGGGCCGCCCGCGTGCCAGCCCCTCCACGGGCACCCCCCAAGACTTTCCCCCTTCGCGGCACCCCCGCCGCGTATCCCCCATTTCAGGGAGGCAACCATCATGGCTACCACTCTGCTGCGCAAGACCGTTCTGACCGCTGCCGGTGTCGTCGCCACCGCCGGTGGCATCGCCGGCCCTGCCATCGCCGCCCACGCCGCCCCGGCCGAGAAGGCCGCCATCGTCGCCGACCGCAAGAGCGGTCATGGTGAGCGTGAGCTGGACGTGCGCTACGAGGCGCAGCCGAACTTCTACTTCTGCGGCCCCGCCGCCGCCCGCAACGCGCTGAGCGTGCAGGGCAAGAACATCGACGTACACGCCATGGCCCGCGAGATGGGCACCACCGAAGCCGGCACCAACTCCATCAACGACATCACCCCGGTACTGAACAAGGAGACCGGTAAGGACGTCTACAAGTCCACCGAGATCCCCGTGGACAAGGCCCGCGACCGCGACAAGGTCGACAAGCTGCGCGCCGACGTGGTCAAGACCGTCGACGACGGCCGTGCCGTGGTGGCCAACATCGCCGGCACCGC
>NZ_LYXF01000068.1:0-8892 GCF_001709195.1 Micromonospora sp. II
CTGGCCGTACGCCGGATGCGGGAACTCGCCCCGGCGCTGCCCACGGTGCTGCTGCTGGAGGTGCTGCCGCGGCTGCTGCCGCTGGGCCGGCTGCCGTTCGGCGCCCGGATCGCCGGTCCTGGCGTGGACCTGGTCCGGGCCCGCCCGCGCCTGGTTCCCTCGCTGCGCGCGGCCGGCCACTCGGTGTACGTGTGGACCGTCAACGAGCCGGAGGATCTGGAACTCGTGCTGGAAGCCGGCGTGGACGGGGTGATCACGGACCGGCCGGCCCGTGCGCTGGCCCGGTTGGGCCGGTGAGTCCGGTCGATCGGTATCGGCCACGGTCGACCGGCCGGGGGTGTCCGGGAGGGCTGCCGCGCGGCACACTCGGGACATGCCGGAGCGAACCGACTACCCCGCCCTCATCGCCGGCCACACGACTGTGATCAACATGATCAACGCGGGCGAGTCCGGTCCCGCAGTGCTCAACCGCCTGCTCCACGAGGTCGGACCGGCGGTGGGCGCGGCCGGTCTGGTCTTCGTGGAGTTCACCCCGGCCGGCGGACGGGTGATCGCGGCGACCGGCCGCGCCGAGTTCGTGCTCGGCCGACCGCTGCCCGCCACCGACCCGGCCACCGTCTGCCTGCTCGCCGGGCCGCCGGTGCGGGAGGTCCGGGTCGACGCGATCCCGGGCGCGCTCGCCGACGAGGTGGCCGGCCGGGGGCTCAGCCGGATGATCGTGGCGCGTGCCGAGATCGGCGGTCTCACCGTCGGCAGCCTGCACGCGCTCTACCCGCTGGGCGAGCCGCCGGATGCCGCGCAACGCGCCGTGATCGGCTACGTGGCCGCGTGCGTCGCGCACATGTACGGCGACCAGACCGGCCTGCCGGTGCACGGGGACGGCCCGGTGGTGGCGGCGCTCGCCGACGGGCTGGCCGTGGTGGACCGCGACGGGCGGATCCGGCTCTGGAACCCGGCGGCGGTCCAGGTGACCGGCCGTCCGGCGGAGGAGGCGCTGAGCCGCCCGCTGCCGTTCCCGCTGCCGCCGCCGGGCCAGGTGCTCGACCACCGGATGCCGGACGGGCGCTGGCTGCGGATCACCTCCGGCGAGCTGCCCGGCCCGAACGCGCTGCGCGTGGTCACCTTCCGCGACGTCACCGACCAGCAGCGGCGCGACCACGACCGCGATCTCTTCGTGGCGGTGACCAGCCACGAGCTGCGGACCCCGGTCACCGTGATCAAGGGGTACGCGGACACCCTCACCGACCACTGGGACTCGCTGAGCGACGACGACCGCCGGCAGGCCGCGCGGATCATCGGCCAGCGCGCGAACGAGCTGGCCCGCCTGGTCGACAGGCTGCTGACCGCCGCCACCGAGAACCGTCCCGGCGGGGAACCGGCCGCGCCGTTCGACCTGGTCGACGCGCTGCGCGCGGCGGCGACGGACCTGCCGGCCGACATCCGGCACCGGGTCGTGCTCGACCTGCCGGCCGACCTGCCCAAGGCGCTCGGCGACCGGCACAGCCTCGCCACAGTGCTCACCGAGCTGGGCACGAACGCCGGGAAGTACTCACTGCCGGACACCCCGATCGAGGTCACCGCCGAGGCGAACGAGCGGACCGTCTCGTTCCGGGTGGCCGACCGGGGCATCGGCATCCGCCCGGAACACGTGGAGCGGGCCTTCGACCGGTTCTGGCAGGGCGAGTCCGGTGACCGCCGGCGGTATCCGGGCGCGGGACTCGGTCTCTATCTCGTCCGCCAGATCGTTGAACAGCAGAATGGATGGGTATCCCTCCGGCCCAGAGCCGGTGGCGGTACGGTCGCAGAGGTGCGGCTGCCGCGGGGTTGACCCGGCGCTCGCAGACGGGGAAGGAACGACGTGTCGACTGGTCCGCCCGAACGGTCGTGGTGTGTGGTGGTGCCCCACGACCCGACCGGCGCGCGTCTGGCCCGGCACCGGCTCGCCGACGAGCTGACCGGCGTCGTACCCCCGATTCTGCTGGCCGACCTGGTCGCGGTCCTCGCCGAACTGGTCGGCAACGCGGTCCGGCACGCCGACGCGCTGCCCGGCGGCGTGGTCCGGGTGGCCTGGCGGCTGCGGGTCACCGAGGAGGGGCCGAGCATCCAGCTCCGGGTCACCGACGGTGGTTCCGGCGCCGGCCCGTGCATGCGGGCCGCCTCGCCGGACGCCGCCGACGGGCGCGGGCTGCACATCGTCGCCGGGCTCGCCAGCGGCTGGGGCGTGGAGCGCGACGGCCTGGGCCAGAGCGTCTGGGCACGGTTCGATCCGGCCCCGGCGCACCGGCCGGGCCTGGTCGCGGCCGGCTGAACGCACGGGCAGGCGGGTCCTGCCCCCACCCGCGCGGCCCGGCATCTAGGCTGTCTCGCCATGAGCAAGCGTCGGAAGAACCAGCGGGTCGGCGAGAGCACCCCCAAGCGGGAGAAGGTGCGCGACGTCTTCGTGCCCCGGCCGTTCGAGGGCCTGGTCGACGAGCCGGAGTGGATCGCCCTGCGTGAGCTGGTCCCGGCCGCGTCCGCGCCGCTGCGGCTCACCCCGGAACTGATCGAGGAGTACGGCGACCGCCCGGTCACGCTGGCCACCGTGCTGCCGATGGCCGCCCCGGCGATGACCAAGCCGGACGGGCGCGTCTTCGTCGGTCTGCAGCGGCACCAGCAGTCCGGCGACGTCTCCCGGGACCTGGCCGACGCGCTGATCTCCGCGCTGCGCACCGAGCCGGGCGGCCAGGTGAGCGTGCCGCCGCTGCCCGGGCCCGGCCCCCGCCTCCAGGACATCCTGGTGGACGGCCCGCTGGAGATCACCATGCACGACGGGTTCGACTTCTGGCTCGACCCGGGCGCCGCCGACGACCCGAACGTGCAGGCGTCCCTGGAGCGGGCCAACTCGGCCATCTACCCGACCGTGAAGCTGGCCGCCGCGCGGGCCGCGTACTGGTGCCAGGTGCCGGAGAAGGCCCACGTGCGGATGGTCCTGCCGGAGGACGAGGACGCCGCGCTGGACGCGCTGTCCCGGCTCGGCGCGGCCGGCGCGCTGACGCTCGGCGACGACACGAAGTTCGCCGGCATGTTCCGGGCACACGGGCGGCTCGCGCCGGTCTGGGACCTGCCGGAGGACACCCCGGCCGCCGAGTGGGAGGCGCCGCTGGCGGAGTTCGCCAAGCGTTACGCCGAGGCGGTCGCCGAGCAGGCGCCGCTGGACGCGGCCGGCCGCCGGTCGCGGCAGGGGCTGCTCGGCCGCCAGCTGACGCTGCGCTGACGTTCCGGTCAGGCGGCCCCGCCCTTCTCCCGCACCAGCGGGCAGGACATGCAGCGCGGGCCGCCGCGCCCGGAGCCCAGCTCCGATCCGGCGATCGCGATCACCTCGATGCCGGCCCGTTCCAGTTGCGCGTTGGTCTCCACGTTGCGCTCGTACCCGACGCAGAGCCGGGGCGCGAGCGCGAGCGTGTTGTTGCCGTCGTCCCACTGCTCGCGTTCGGCGGTGACCGGGTCGAGGCCGGTGTCGATCACCCGGAGCTGATCGAGGTCCATCGCGTCGGCGGCGGCGCGCAGGAACGGCGCCGGGCCGTCGACCCGCAGGTCGTCGCCGTCCGCGCCGACGATCACCGTGTACGCGGACAGCTCGTTGGCGATGTTCGGGTACATCAGCACGGCGTCGGTGTCGACCATCGTGCAGACCGTGTCCAGGTGCATGGTGGCGCGCTCCTGCGCGATCGGGACCACCAGGATGGTGTGCGCCAGGCCGGCGGCGAACACCTGCCGGGCCAGCCGCTCCGCGCCGGCCGGGGTGGTGCGTTCGCCGACGCCGACGGCGAGCACCCCCGGGGCGAGCAGCAGCACGTCGCCGCCCTCCAGATGCTCCAGCCGCGGGTGGTAGACGAACTCGGTGCCGACGAACCGGGGGTGGTAGCGGTAGATCGCGTCGGTGAGCGTGGTCTCCCGCCGCCGCGCCGGCATGGCCAGGCTGGTGACACCGACCCGGTCCCCGATCCACACCGACGAGTCGCGGGTGAACAGCAGGTTGGGCAGCGGATCGATGACGAAGTCGTGCCGGTCCATCAGGGTCCACACGAGACCGCCGGGGCGGTCGCCGCCGATGCGCAGCTCCTCGTGGGCGAGCCCGGCGATCAGCACGTCGGCCAGCCCGGCCGGGTCCAGGTACGCCAGGTGGTCGGCGACCCGGCGCCGCAGGGTGTGGCCGAGCCGGCGGGACCGCAGCACCTGATCGGTCAGCTCGGCCCGGGCGTCCGGCACGGCGAGCGTCTCGGCCAGCAGGTCGGCCAGGTAGAGCACCTCGACCCCGCGGGACCGCAGCGCCGCCGCGAACGCGTCGTGCTCCTCCTGCGCCCGTCCCACCCACGGGATGGCGTCGAACAGCAACGAGTCGTTGTTGCGTGGGGTGAGGCGGGCGAGTTCCGGTCCCGGGCGGTGCAGCAACACCGTCCCGAGCCGGGCGACTTCGCTGTCCACATAGTGGGTCACCCCCGCAGCCTAGGGCAGGCTTGCGCACCATTCGGAAAAGAAGCGTGGATGAATATGGCATTCATCCACACTCACTCCGGCGCCCCGGCTTGCCGAGCCCCCGGGGGCGCAACGTAGGGTAGTGGAGACATAACTTCGAGAGACCTTTTGCCGGAGGTCGCGATGACTGTCTTTCCCGCTCGTCGAGCCGTACCGAGCAGGGCACTGCCGCCCCGCACGGTGCCGCACACCCGGGTCGAGCCCACGTCGGTGCTCGAACCGGCCCGACCGACTCCACTGGAGTGGGCCCGGCGTCGCCGGGCGGAGCGGGGGGCCCGCCGGTTGGAAGCCGCCGGGGCCCGCGCCCTCGGCCAGCTCGACCACCTCGGGCCCGCCTGGCACGTCATCGAGTGGCCCCGGACGGACCCGGCCGACATGCTGCTCGACCGCGTCCGCGACGACCGGGCCGGGTTCCTGGCCATCGGCCCGAGCGGCCTGTTCGCGGTCACCATCGCCGACCACGGCCGCGCGCGCGTGCTCGTCGCCGGTGACGTCGTGCAGATCAACGGCAAGCGCCCGCCGTACGTGGCGGAGGCGCGCCGGGACGCCAAGCGGGCCAGCAAGGCCCTCTCCGACGCGGTCGGCCTGCCGATCCCGGTCACGCCGGTGCTGACGTTCGTCGGCTCCGGCGTGATCAGCGTCTACGGGCTGCCGAAGGACTGCCTCATGGCCACCCACCGGGAGCTGGACCGCCTGCTCGTGGCCGGCGGGAACCGGATCAGCCCGGCCACCGCCGAGAAGCTGTCCCGCGTGGCCCAGGCACCGTCGACGTGGTTCAACGGCACGTACCGTCCAACCGCCGACTACCGGTGGTACGACGAGGGCCGAACGGCCGCTGACAAGCGGGCCGCCCGCCGGTAACGTCTCCGGCGACGCCACGCGGCCCCCGGCTCCGCCCCCGACTGGTTCCGTCGGTCCGCGTCGTCGCCGGCCGCCCGGCAGCCGATGCTCCCGCCGCACCGACCGGCTAGCGTGGACAGACCGTCGGTGTACATAGGAGGCGCGGTGGCCCACGTCGAACTCTCACTCTCGGACGTGTTCGCGCCCCCGGCGGGCTCCACCGAGCAGGAGTCCGACAACTTCGGGCAGTGGTCCGGCATGGTCTCCCGAGCCGCCGAGCCGTGCCTGCTGATCGACGCCGGCACCACGGTCGTGGCGATCTCCTCGTCCGGCTGCGCGCTGCTCTGCCTGGGCGCGCCGGGGGACGTGATCGGCCTGCCGCTGCTGGAGGGCGGCCTGCGCCTGGTGGACTTCACGGCCAGCCCGAGCGAGCTGACCGAGCAGGAGACCGACAAGATTCCGCCGCTGCTCGCGCTGCACTCCGGGCGACTCGCCCGGGGTCTGCTCCGCGTGCAGGGCCCCAACTCCGACGCCGGCCGCACGGTCGACGCGATCTCCACCCCGGTGCTCACCGACGGCGTGGTGGCCGGCTCGCTCACCTTCCTCTCCGCGGTCTGACCGGCACGCTTCCACCCGGGCCCGGCCTCCTCCTACGATGGGCTCGGCCCCGCCGTACGACGACATCCCTCGATGCCGAGGACGCCCACCGTGCTCCGCACCCCCCACCCCGGTCGCCGGCACCGCCCACTGGCGCTGCTGGCGGTGCTCGCCCTCGCCGCCTGCGGCGCGCCGCCCGAGCTGCGCACGCCGCCCGCCGTCGCCACGCCCGCGCCGGTCCCGTCGACGTCCGCCACGCCCACCCCGAGCGCCACGACGGTGGCACCTGTCACACCGTCCGCGCCCGTGCTCTCCCCGTCCACGCCGGTGACGGCGACGCCGTGCCGGGGCCGGCCGTCCGGCGACCGGATCGTCGCGCTGCTGCGCGGGTCCGCCGGAGTGCTGCCCCGCGACGTCCGGGTCACAGTGGCCACCGGTCCGCTCTGCGCCGAAGGGTGGCAGTACACCGTGCTGGCGGTCGCCGGACACGAGGAGCTGCAGGTCGTCACCCGGGGCGGCAGCGGCACGCCGACGCTGGTGACGGCCGGGACGGACGTGTGCGGCGTCGAGGTGCGGACCCTCGCGCCGCCCGGCATCCGTACCCTGGCCTGCGACGGCACGCCGGGTGCGTAGGCTGGTCGGCATGCCGGGAACACCGCCGACCCGCTTCGTCTACCTGGGCCCCGAGGGCACCTTCGCCGAACAGGCCCTGCGAACGGTGCCCGCCGCCGAACGCGGGGAGCGCACACCGGCGCGCAGCGTCGGCGAGGCGCTCGACGCGGTACGCGCCGGCGACGCGGACGCGGCCCTGGTGCCGCTGGAGAACTCCATCGGCGGCGCCGTCGGCGTGACGCTCGACGAGCTGGCCGAGGGCGACCCGTTGGTGATCACCCGCGAGGTCGTCCTGCCGGTGGAGTTCGTGCTCGCCGCCCGGCCCGGCACCACGCTCGCCGACGTGCGCGGCGTGGCCGCCCACCCGCAGGCGTCCACCCAGTGCCGGGGCTGGCTGCGCGAGCACCTGCCCGACGCCACAGTTGTCGACGTGCTCTCCAACGGCGCCGCGGCGGCCGGCGCGGCGAGCGGCGAGTACGACGCCGCCATCTGCGCCCCGATCGGCGCGACCCGGCACCGGCTGGCGGTCCTCGCCGACAAGATCGCCGACCACCCGGACGCGGTGACCCGCTTCGCGCTGGTGTCCCGCCCCGGGCCGCCTCCGCCGCCGACCGGTGACGACCTCACCTCGCTGGCCGTCTACATCGCGCACGACCGGGTGGGCGCGCTGCTGGCGGTGCTCATGGAACTGGCGGTTCGGGGCGTGAACATGACCCGCATCGAGTCCCGCCCCACCGGTGAGGCGCTCGGCCGGTACGTGTTCTTCCTGGACTGCGCCGGGCACGTCGCCGACGTACGCCTCGGCGAGGCGTTGCAGGGGCTGCGCCGGGTCTGCGCCGACGTGCGGTTCCTGGGGTCGTACCCCCGGCACCGCTGGAACGCGGCGGCGGGTGACCGGTCGGCGGCGGCGTCCACCGGGCCCTCCGACCTCGACTACGCCGACGCGGCGGCCTGGGTGGCCCGGCTGCGGTCCGGCGAGCTGAGCTGACCGGCCCGGGGCGACCACGGCGGGCGCCCCGGGCACCGGATGGTCACTGCAGCAGGCCGCCGAGCACGCCGCCCTGCTGCTGGGTGCCGCTGCCGGCCACCGGAGGCTCCTCAGAGGGCTGGACGACGACGAAACCCTGACCGGCGAAGCTCATCGTGAACGCCTCACCGGTGCTGCGGCCGAGCAGCGTGCCGAGGCCGAGCTGCTCGGCGCGGTGGTAGCCGGTCTGGAGGTTCGCCGACCAGCAGACCGCCGCCTGCGGGTCCACGTACGTCGGCGCGTCCACGTTGAGCACCACCGGGGTGCCCTTGGTGGTGATGGCGATCCGGCCGTGCCCGGTGAACACGCAGTTGAACAGGCCGGAGGAGGACGCGAAACCGGCGCCGCCGACCATCTTGATGTCGTACTGCAGGGTCGAGTCGAAGGCCAGCACGCTGGAGCCGTTGATGGACAGCGCGTCGCCCGGCTCCAGGTCGATGACGTGCACGTCCTTGGCGAAGTCGGCGAGGAACACGTCGCCGCGCCCGGAGACCTTCATCAGCGGCACGCCCTCACCGGTGAGGCGCTGCTTGATGAACTTGCCGATACCGCCGGAGCCGAGGGCCTGGAACTGCACCTGGCCCTGGTAGGCGACCATCGAGCCGACGCGGGCCATCGCCTCGCCGTTCAGCTCGATCTTCAGCATCTTGGAGTTCTGCAACCGCATGCCCGGCTGCTGGGACTCCTTCTCAAGGTTCTCCGCGGAGAACAGCGCGCTGCGCATGGGTTTTCCTCCTGGGTCAGAATGTGCCTGAACACGGAGGTTAGGGGACCGGCGCAACCGCCGGAATCAGCCGGGCGGGGACCCGGTCAGCCCCAGCCCAGGGCGTGCAGACGCTCGTCGTCGATGCCGAAATGGTGGGCGATCTCGTGCACCACGGTCACCGCGACCTCCTCGACGACGTCGTCGTCGGTGTCGCAGATCGCCAGGATCGGATTGCGGTAGATCAGGATGCGGTCGGGCAGCACGCCGGAGTAGTCCCAGCCGCGATCGGTGAGCGCGTGCCCTTCATACAGGCCGAGCAGGTCCTCGCCCGGCGGCGGGTCGTCCTCGACCAGGATGACCACGTTGCTCATGAGCCCGAGCAGCTCCTCGGGCACCTCGTCGAGTGCCTCGCCGACCAGTTCCTCGAACCGGTCCCGGCTCATCTCCACGGCCACGCGGCCCGGTCACTCCCCCAGAATCGGCACGTCACACGGCGAGGGCGGCCCGCAGGACACCCCCGCCGTGCCGTACGTGATGGTCAGGCCAGGCGGGCGTTCAGCGTGATCTGCGCGCCCGGCGACAGCAGCCGGGAGAT
>NZ_LYXF01000069.1:0-7964 GCF_001709195.1 Micromonospora sp. II
CCGCGTACGTCGCCTGGTCCCGGGAGTCGGTGGCCGGTGACGCCCGGGGCAGTGAACCGCTGGTCAAGAACGCCACCGAGGAGAACGCGTTCTTCGGCTGGCCGCTGGTGATCCTGGTGGCCGCGCTGGTCTGGTGGATGCGCCGCAACGCGGCGGTGCTCGGCCTGGCCGCGGTCGGCCTCGTGTTCGCGCTCTTCTCGCTCGGCCGGGAGATCCGCTACGACGGACGCGACACCGGCATCCCCGGCCCGTGGGCCGCGCTGGAGAACCTGCCGGTCCTGCACTCGGTGGTGCCCACCCGCTGGTCACTCGCGCTCACCCCGATCATCGGCGTGCTGCTCGCGCTCGGCGCCGAGCGGGTCCGCCGGCTGGCCGCCCGGCATCCGGACGCACGCGGGCAGATCCGGTTCGCCACCGTCACCGTGCTCGCGATGGCGCTGCTGCCGATCCTGCCCACCCCGCTGCCGGCCAAGCGCCTCGAACCGACCCCGGCGTTCGTCACCTCCGGCGCCTGGCGCCCCTACGTCGCCGACGGACGCAGCATCGTCACGCTGCCGCTGCCCGACACCACGTACGCGGTTCCGCTGCGCTGGTCCGCCGAGACCCGGCTGGACATGCCGCTGGCCCGCGGCTACTTCCTCTATCCGGACACCCGCCCCGGCGGGGACCGGATCGCGCTGTTCACCGCGCCGCCGCGTCCCACCAGCACGTTCTTCGAGACGGTACGGCGCACCGACGCGGTTCCGCCGATCACGCCGCAGGACCGGGTGGCCGCCGTGGACGACCTGCGCTACTGGCGGGCCGGCGCGGTGATCCTCGACCCCCGGCTGCCGCAGGCCGACGCGCTGCGCCGGGCGATGACGGAGCTGAGCGGGATCACGCCCACCCGTACCGGCGGGGTGTGGTTGTGGGACGTCCGGCCGCTGGCCGACTGACCCGTCAGCCCTGGCGGACGCAGCAGCCCTGGCACACCTTGGGCCGGGGCAGCGTGAACGCCAGGCAGCAGGTGCGCCGCTGCACTGTCGGCTCGCCGGCCGGGCCGGGCACCAGTTCGACCAGGTCGTTCAGGTCGAGCGCGCCGAGCAGCGTGCCGACGGTCGCCACGGACGAGCCGGGCAGCGCGTCCGCCGCGCGCAGGATGCCGTGCGCGATGCCGGAGGCCACCGAGCCGAGCAGCGTACGGGTGCCGATCCGCACCTCGCCCTGGATGGCGGCGATCAGCGGGGCGAAGTGCGCGTCGAGCAGGGACGCGCGCAGCGCGCCGAGCAGCGCGGCCTCGTCCGGCACCACGACCACACCCGGCGCGCCGGCCAGCGCCAGCGGGTCACCGGGCAGCACCGCCACCGGGGTGGACGCGCGCAGCCCCAGCGTGAGCAGCTGGTGGTGGTCCTCGAAGTGCACGAGGACGTCGGCCGGGTCGAGCAGCGGCACCCGCCGGGCCGACGCCCAGCCGAGCACCGCTGGGAGCGCCGTCCAGTAGCTGTAGGACTTCCACGCGAGCGCGGCACAGGCGTGCGGGGTGCCGCCCCAGCGGCGGCCGGCGCGGGTCAGGAACTCGGGAAGCAGCGTGCCGTCGATCAGCCGGGCGGCCGGGGACCAGCGGTCCAGCTCGTCGCGGACCAGCAGGCCGGGCGCGAGCCCGGGCAGGTCGTCGGTGCCGAACATGGCGCGCAGGGTCGCGGTCACCGGGGCGAACGGGGTGGCGGCGTCGCGCCCCGGCATCACCGCAGTCACCTGGCCGTCCCCTGTCTGGTCGCCCTGTCGGCCGGCGCGTGCCGTCGACCGAAGCTAAGGCTAGCCTAACCACTCCCTCGGCGGGAGGGGAAGTGACGTCGCGGTGTCGCGGGGAGGTCCCGGTCACTCCGGCGCCGGTCGCGTACTACCCGGCCCGGAAGACGAAAAACGCCGCCGGAAACGGCGACGCACGGTGTAAGGATCGATGCGCTCCGTTCAGATGTCAAGGTGTATGTCGAATATGAGGCAGTTTCCGTACACGTTCGGCCACCCAACGTGAAAATGGGCTTCCCGCCACGAGGAAGCTGATGACGACCTCACCGATCGAGCGTGCCGCGGACTCGTTCGCGGCGGAACTTGCCCGGCACCGGACCGGCCGAGGGCTGTCCAAGAAGCAGTTGGCGACGCTGATGGGCTTCGACCCGTCCTACGTCAGCCACGTCGAAGGGCGCCGGCACCGGCCCACCGAGGACTTCGCCCGCCGCGCCGAGGCCGTCCTGGAGGCCAGCGGCGCGATCTGGCAGCGCTTCCGGGAGTACGACGAGCTGCGGCACGGCCGCGCCGGCGGAGCGCACCGCGACCCGCCGGTCCCCGGGCAGTGGCTGCCGCCCGGCACCGGCCTCGTGGTCGAGCGCGAGGTGGCCACGCTCACCCACATCGGCGACGGCTACCACTGCGCGATCCGGCGGGAGCTGTACAACGCGGGCACCGAACCGGTCACCCGCTACCTGGTCCGGGTCGCCGTCGACCGCTACCCGAACGACCCGGGCCGCTCCAACCGGCACCACCGGGAACACCCGCTCACCTTCGCCGAGCTGCAACTGACCGCGTACCGGGACGACGGCAACGGACGCGAGCCGATGCACTGGCGGGCCAAGCACGACCGGGACGCGTTCAAGGAGATCTGGCTGCTCTTCGAGAACGACGAGGGACGCTTCCCGCTCTACCCGGGCGACCGGGTCACCATCGAGTACGCGTACCGCGTCGGCCAGGACAAGTGGGGCCCCTGGTTCCAGCGGGCCGTACGCCTGCCCACCCGGCACCTGGCGGTGCGGCTCGACCTGCCCGCGGACCTCGACCCCAAGGTGTGGGGCGCGGAGACCTCGCTGTCGGCCGAGGAAGGACCGCTGCGTACGCCGATCCAGCGTGCCTCCGACGGCGACCGGGTGATCTTCGACTGGGGGACCGACGACCCGCCGCTCAACGCCCGCTACCGGATGCAGTGGCGGTTCCGCAGCCCGCAGGCGGACGCCGAGCCGGACAGCGCGCCCACCGGCGGCGCCCGGGTTCGGGCCAGCGACCGGATGCGTGCCGTGGGCATCGTGCAGCGCGGCGACGACCTGCTGCGGCAGCCGGCCCGCCAGTTCGACCTGCCGGCCGAGGAACGGCACGCCCGGCAGGTCATCGACCGGCTCGCCGCGATGCTGGCCCGGCTGGACGAGCTGCACCCGTTCAGCAAGGGCGTCGGCCTCGCCGCGCCCCAGCTCGGCATCGGCTGGTCCGCCGCGCTGGTCCGGCCCGCCGACCGCGCGGCCGAACCGGTGGTGCTGCTCAACCCGCGCGTCGTGGACACCGCCGCCGAGACCGACGAGCAGTACGAGGGGTGCCTCTCCTTCTTCGACCACCGCGGCCTGGTGCCCCGGCCGCTGCGGATCGACGTGGAACACGCGCTCTGGGACGGCAGCCGGGTGATCACCTCGTTCGAGTACGCGATGGCGCGGCTGGTCGCGCACGAGATCGACCACCTGGACGGGCGGCTCTACGTCGACCGGATGGCGCCCGGCGTGCCGCTCGTGCCGGTGGAGGAGTACCGCGAGACCGGCACCCCCTGGCGCTACTGAAACGGGGGGCCGGGTCGCGTGCCCCAGGGGGCGGGGGCACGCGACCCGGCTCGGGGGGAGCAAGGTTCAGAGGTTGCCGAACGTGTCGTACCGGATGTGGTCCGGCGGGACGTCGTCGGCGGCGAGCGCCCGCAGGGTGGCCCGGACCATCGCGGCCGAGCCGGAGACGTAACAGTCGTGCGTGGTCCACGGCCCGTACCGGGTGACCACCTCGGACACGTCACCGAGTTCGCCGCCGAAGTCCGGGTCCTCGCTGCACGACGGCGTCACCGACAACCACGGGTGGGTCGCGACCAGGTCCTCCAGGCCGGCCAGCCCGTACAGCTCGTCCGGGCGGCGCGCGCCGTAGAAGACGTGCACCCAGCGGGTGCGGTTGACCCGGGTCAGCTCCTCCACCAGCGCCTTGATCGGCGCCAGCCCGACCCCGCCGGCCACGCAGAGGACGTCCCGGGTGGACTCCGGATCAAGCGTCATCGAGCCCATCGGCGCGGCCACCCGCAGCAGGTCACCCGGCTTGGTGCGGCGCACCAGCGCCCCGGACACCCAGCCGGCCGCGCCGGGCGGCGTACGCACGTGGAACTCCAGCACGTTCTCCTCGTTCGGCGCGTTCGCCACCGAGTACGTCCGCCACACCCGCGGGTGGTAGCGGGGCACCTCCACGCTGACGTACTGCCCCGCCTGCCACGGCAGCGGGTGCTGGAGCGCGCGTACGGTCAGCACCGCCGTGTCCGGGCCGTGCCGCTCGTGGGTGAGCACCTCGGCGTGCCAGTACGGCGGGTTGCCGTCGGCCTCCGCGCCGGCCAGCATCCGCGCGCTGATGCTCGCGTACGCCTCCCGCCACGCCTGGTCGTACTCCAGGTTCCAGCCGTCCCCGGCGGTGCTGCGCAGCGCGTCGAGCAGCGCGACACCCATGGTCGCGTAGTGCTCGGCCGTCACGTGGTACTTCCGGTGGTCCCGGCCCAGCGCCCGCAGGTACTCGTCGAAGCTCTCCGGGTCGCCCACGGTCTGGGTGGCGGTGACGATCGCCTCCAGGATCCGGTCGCCCTGCCCGTTCATCTGCACCGGGAAGAGCTTGCGCAGCTCCGGGTCGAGGAGGAACAGCCGGGCGTAGAAGTGACCGCTGAGCCGCTCCCGGTCCTCCTCGACCAGGGCCCAGCTCTCCTTCAGCAGCCGCGCGAAGTTCTCCACAGGGGCACGCTCCTTCTCCGTACGGGCGGATCGGCAGCCATAGAATCTCCACGGAGCGTGTACGTCGGTCGCACAGACTGTGCGATCGCCGGGCCGGGACGCCGAAGTGATTTCATGGTCCGGTGACGGTTGACGAGCTGGCCCGCCCGGTCTCCCGCCGGATGCTGGGCACCGAGACGCTGCTCGTGCTCGGTCTGTCCCTCGGCCAGTCGGCCGTGTACGCGCTGGTGTCGCTGATCGCGAAGCTCACCGCGACCGGTGGGCTGTCCAAGCAGACCGCCGCGCTGAACACCTCAGCGTCGGCCCGGCCCTACCTCGACCTGACGTACCAGCTGCTCGGGATCGTCTTCGCGCTGCTGCCGGTGCTGCTCGCCGTACACCTGCTGGCGCGCGACCCCGGCGACCCGGCGCGGACGCTCGGCGTCGACTTCCGGCGGCCCGGCTCGGACCTGGCGCGGGGCGCGGGCCTGACCGCGCTCATCGGCCTGCCCGGGCTGTCGCTGTTCTGGGCGGCGGCGCAGCTCGGCCTCAACGCCACCCTGGTCCCGGCCGCGCTGCCCGACCTCTGGTGGACGGTGCCGGTGCTGATCCTCGCCGCCGTGCAGAACGCCGTGCTGGAGGAGGTGATCGTGGTCGGCTACCTGATCACCCGGCTGCGGCAGCTCAACTGGCGGATCGGCGCGGTGCTCGCCACGAGCGCGCTGCTGCGCGGCTCCTACCACCTCTACCAGGGCTTCGGCGCGTTCGTCGGCAACGCCGTCATGGGTGTGATCTTCGGGCTGTTCTACCTGCGCACCCGCCGGGTCGCCCCGCTGATCGTCGCGCACACGCTGCTCGACATCTTCGCGTTCGTCGGGTACGCGATGCTGCCCAAGTCCTGGTTCGACTGGCTCTGATCCCGGCTGCCGGCCTGATGGCTTCGCCGGGTCGGCGAGGTGGCGGTGTCGCGGCCCGACGGACCCCACCACCTCGCCGAACACGCGTCGATCAGGTACGGCCGGGCCGGTACCGGGCGACCGCCCGCGCGGCCACCCGCTCGGCCGTCGCCGTACCGCCGATCGCCGCCGCCAACGCCGCCGCACCCGGCAGGCGCCGGGCGGCCAGCCGCAGCCCGAGCCACCCGCCCGCCTGCGCCGCCACCGGCGTCGCCAGCCGCCACGCCGCCTCCGCCACCCGCCCCCACGGCCCGTCCGCCGGCTCGCCGGCCGCGCGAGCCGCCGCCAGCGCCGCCCGTGCGGTGCCGTCGTCCGGGTGCACCAACGTCAGCACCAGCAGCTCGGCCGCCCGATCCGGATGCGCCGGATCCCGCCCGTACGCGGCGGCCAGGTGCAGCACCAGGTTCGCCTGCGTCCAGAGCACCGCTGCCAGCTCCGCGACCGGCGCGAACATCCCGGCGCCGGCCGCCAGCGCCCCACCCGTACCGGCCATCCGGACGAACCGCCGCGTCGCCAGCCGGGCCACCCCGTCGGCGTCCGCCTCCGGGTAGGCCCGCCGGACCTGCGCCACCCAGTCCCGGGCGCGCGGCCCGAGCGCCTCCACCGCCGCCAGCGCCAGCAGCTCCGGCGCGAACCCGGGGTGGTCGCGCAGCTGCGGCCCCACCGCCCGCCAGCCCTTTTCCGGGGTACGCGCAGCGTGCCGGACGTCGACGGTGACTGGCAGGGTCTCGGGCTTGTCGTACGGCTGCGCTTCTACCGGCGGGTCCAGGGCGGGCGGTTCGGTCTTGCGACTCTCGTCGACGGCGGGTTGATCGACGGCCAGGGCTTGATCGCCGGCTGCGGCTGCGGGCTCGGCGGGGTCGACCGCTGACGCGGGTGTCTCCGGTGCCGGAGTGGTCGCCGTGACGGCGGTGGCGTCCGTGGCCGCCGTCGAGGCCTCCGTGGTCGTGGGGGTCTTGGCGCTCTTGACGGTCCGGGTTGCCTTCTTGACGGCGGGAGCGGCCTTCTTGACCGGGGGAGCGGCCTTCTTCGGGACGGCCTTCTTCGCGGCGGGCGCACGGCGGGTCCGCTTCGGCGTCTCGTCCTCGCTCGGCGGCTCGGTCGGCACCGACTCCTTGGCCGGACGGCGTGTTCGCGCGATCGGCTTGGCGGAAGGCGTACTCGCTTCGGCCTCCGCGGGCACGGGGTCGGGCTGCGCGGCGGCAGGCGTACCCGGATCGTTTGTCGAAGGCTCGGCGGCCGGGCGTGGTCGCGGTGCCGGCGCTGCGGCGTCGGCCGCCGTCGGCGGCTGGAAGACGACGTTCGGCGCGGCCCGGCGCGGACGCCGGGGTGGCGGTGTGTCGCTCGTCGCGCTCCCGGCGGGAGGCTCCGGCGTGGGTGGCGGGCTGAAAGTCGGTCGGGGGGAGCGGGTCCGCCGGGCCTTCGCGGCAGGCTCGCGACGGGGCGGATCGCTCGGCGGCTGCTCCTGCATATCGATGGAGCGTAGCCGTGGACGTGATCTGGCACACGACGGAAACGCGGTCGTGAGGGCCGGTCCCGGCATCCGCTTTGCCCCGGGCGGGTGCGGGCCTGTATCCTCGGGCGCGGTGACCTCAGGGTCACCAGGGAGACTTCGCCTAGTCTGGTCTATGGCGCCGCACTGCTAATGCGGTTGGGGTCTTAAAGCCCCTCCCGGGTTCGAATCCCGGAGTCTCCGCGCGAAAGCCGGTTGTGTAGACTGGCCGAGCACAAGCGCCCGTAGCTCAACGGATAGAGCATCTGACTACGGATCAGAAGGTTAGGGGTTCGAGTCCCTTCGGGCGCACAGGGTTTGACCTGCGGAAACGCCCCTCCGGCGATCGATAATGATCGAACGGAGGGGCGTTTTTCGTGCATCCATGGATGCACGCAGCACCGCTGACGCTGGCTGTTCGTGACGGAAAGTCGCCAAAGGGGTGGGTGCTGGGCCCTGTAGCGGTGACCACGTCGTCGAAGCCGCCGCTGCGGTGCCTGATCGGCCGGGCATCCCGAGGTCGACCAGACCTTCTGCTGTCTCAGCGATCAAGCGCCGGATAGTCGGCAGAGCGCGCCTGTCGAAGCCGGTCGACGTCACCGTCCTCAGGCTGCCGCAGCCAATCCCGGGGCCGCGCTCATTCATGACGTTCACGTTTGGCCCCCGACACTCGTTGTGGTCGGTGATGGGTGGATAGAACAGATGTGCTATCGAGTTGATCACCGAGCGATAGCGGAGCGGCTTTACGTGCCTACGTGCACGTCCGATGTACGG
>NZ_LYXF01000070.1:0-6726 GCF_001709195.1 Micromonospora sp. II
CTCGCGCTGCACGGCAACCGGGTGCTCGTGGTCGACCTTGATCCCCAGGGCAACGCCTCCACCGGTCTGAACGTCCCGCACCACACCGGCGTGCCCGACGTCTACGACTGCCTGATCGACAGCGTGCCGCTCGAAGAGGTGGCGCAGGCCGTCGAGGGCATCCCCAACCTGTGGTGCGTACCGGCCACGATCGACCTGGCGGGCGCCGAGATCGAACTGGTCTCCGTGGTGGCCCGGGAGTCGCGCCTGGCGCGGGCGATCGCCGCGTACCCGGGGCACTTCGACTACGTCTTCATAGACTGCCCCCCGTCGCTCGGCCTGCTGACCGTCAACGCGCTCGTCGCCGCGCAGGAGGTGCTGATCCCGATTCAGTGCGAGTACTACGCGCTGGAAGGGCTCAACCAGTTGATCAACAACATCAACCTGGTGCGCCAGCACCTCAACCCGAAGCTCGAGGTCTCCACCATCCTGCTCACCATGTACGACAGGCGCACCCGGCTGGCGGACGCGGTGGAGCAGGACGTCCGGAACCACTTCGGCGACAAGGTGCTCCAGGCCGTCATCCCGCGCAACGTGCGTGTCTCCGAGGCACCGAGCTACGGCCAGTCGGTGATGACCTACGATCCCGGTTCGCGGGGAGCCACGAGTTACTTCGAGGCCGCCCAGGAGATCGCGGAACGAGGCGTCAAGGAGCCGGTGAGCCGGAATGCGTAGTGCGGAGATGTCGCTGGGAGGCGTCGCATGAAGAACCGTCCCCGCGGCGGACTGGGCCGAGGGCTCGGCGCCCTCATCCCCACCGGACCGGTACCGGGCGCCGAACCGGCGGCCACCGAACCGGAGTCGTCGGCAGTTGCCGCGTCGCCCTCGGCTCCGGTCGCAGGCGCGACCGCCGCCATCACCGGCGGTGTCGGAAGCACCCCGTCGCCGGCCGTCGAGCCCGAGTCGCACCTGAGCCCGGTGCCCGGCGCACGCTTCGCCGAGATCCCGGTCGACGCCATCGTGCCGAACCCGAAGCAGCCCCGGCACGTCTTCGACGAGGAGGCGCTGGAGGAGCTGAAGACCTCGATCCAGGAGGTCGGCTTCCTCCAGCCGATCGTGGTCCGCCAGCTCGACACCGAGAAGTACGAACTCGTCATGGGTGAGCGGCGCTGGCGCGCCGCCCAGGCGGTCGGCCGGGAGACCATCCCCGCGATCGTCCGGGACACCAAGGACGACGCGATGCTCCGGGACGCGCTGCTGGAGAACATCCACCGCGCCAACCTGAACCCGCTGGAAGAGGCGGCGGCCTACCAGCAGCTGCTGGAGGAGTTCGGCGCCACGCACGAGGAGCTGGCCCGGCGGATCGGCCGCAGCCGCCCGCAGATCTCCAACACCATCCGGCTGATGAACCTGCCGGCCGCTGTGCAGCGCCGGGTCGCCGCCGGAGTGCTCTCCGCCGGTCACGCCCGGGCACTGCTCAGCCTCGACGACGCCGAGGCGCAGGAGCAGCTCGCCAAGCGAATCGTCGCCGAGGGCATCTCCGTACGCGGTGCCGAGGAACTGGTTCACCTGGCGCTCGCCGAGGAGCCGGCGAAGACGGCTGCCGCGAAGCGCCGGCCGAAGCCGCACGCCCCGGCGCTCACCGATCTCGCGGACCGGCTCTCCGACCGGTTCGACACCCGGGTGAAGGTCGACATCGGCCGGAGCAAGGGCAAGATCACGATCGAGTTCGCCACCGTTGACGACCTGGAGCGGATCGTCGGGATCATCGGCATGGACGGTGAGGAGCAGCCCGAGGCGTAGCCGTCAGAGGTTGTCCGGCCGGCCGCATCGCCCGCGAGGGGGTGCGGCCGGTTCTCTTTCTCCAGGACGTCGTTTCGGTTGCGAACCGTCTGCTGCTGCCCGCGCGAGGGCGTGGCCGGCTCGGCGTCCTTCCCGCTGGTTTCACGTGAAACGAGAATGCCTGTGCCCTGTGCCCTGTGCCCGGTGCCCGGTGCCCGGTGCCCGGTGCCTCGTGCCCGGTGCCCGGTGCCCGGTGCCCGGTGACGCGGTGGCCCGGTGACGCGGTGGCCCGGTGACGCGGTGGCGCGGTGACGCGGTGGCGCGGTGGCGTCGTGACGCGGGTGGCGGGGGTAGCGCGGTGGCGACGTGCCGAGGCGACGCGGTCGCGCGGTCGCGCGGCGGCGGCGGGATAGGCCGGGTGGCTAAGGCGACTGGCGCAACTTGGGCGGCTGGTTCGCTTCTGCTTCCGGGCTGGGGCGCCGAACTCGCAGACTCCCTCAAAAGGAGGGCAAGGACCGGGTGCAGTCCGGTCGGTAGGCGGCGGCGTTTCACGTGAAACGGGTAGGCCCGCGTGAGGCCGCTGAGCACTCCCGCCGCCCCGCCGATGCGGCGCGCGACGCTACTGGTCGAAGCTGTACATCGAACTGCCCACGAAGCGGCGGCCGCTGCCCGAACGTGAACGTCCGCTCGGGCGTGGGCAAAAGGGCAACCACGTGGGTTGCCGACCTGAGCTCGTCGCCTTTGGCTACCGTGGCCCGCCCTTCGGGCGGCCCAGTCCCATCCCGGCCGCTACTGGCCACCCGGCCAAACGATGACGCGCGTCCATCGCGTCGATGCTGATATCGCATCGCCGATGTGGCCGTCTCGCCGATGCCCCGAGCCGGTGGCCGTCGTTGCAGCCGCCGTCGCTGCGCACTCACCGCCCCGACACCCACCGCCCCGCACGCTGCCATCCCGCCAGAGCGGCAGCTGGACCGAGTGGAACACCATGGGTATCAAAACGCCTCGGAGACACCCATGGTGTTCCACCGCACCCGGGGCGGCTGGCGTTGGCGAGCCCGGACCGAAGTGGTCCCGTCTGGGGGCGCGCGTTTCCCAAGATGTCCCCGTCGCCCCGGCCGATGACCACCCTGTCAGCAACGCCTCCAGACCACCCGCACAGGAGCCGGATGAGTTGTCGCTAGCCGCTGATCCCTCGCAGGTTCGAAGCGGGCGCGCGAGAATGCTCGCCGGAGCGACCGAGCGACCGAGCGACCGAGCGACCGAGCGACCGAGCGACCGAGCGACCGGAGCGACCGAGCGACCGGAGCGACCAGAGCGGGCCGGAGCGACCAGAGCGGGCCGGAGCGGGCCGGAGCGGGCCGTCCGGCCGGGGCGGCCAAAGCGGCGGGGCGGCCGGCAACGGCAGGAGCCCCGGTGACCCGGCTGGCCCCGGTAGCTCGGGGTGAGCCGCGGTGCGCCGCTGACCCGAGGTGGCTCGGATGCCGCTTCGTGGGCCGGCCTGGCGGACGCCGCCGTCCCGGCGGCTTGGCACTCGGCGGGGTGTCCGGCCGGGCTGTGCCCTCATGTCGCAGGCCGGTTGGTCGACTCGGCGGGCGGCGGACCGGGTCGAGAGTCACAGTGGATCAGCCGGCCATCGAGAACCCCGGCCCAGCGAACCCCCGCGCCGGGCTGACGTGGGACCCAGCCTCCGGCGTACCGAGGACCGGCGTGGAACCACGGACGATCCGACCGCCGTCGTTTCACGTGAAACCGACCGCAAGAAGCCCTTCCGAAACCCGGTACGGATCGCGCGCCCGATCGTTGGAAGAACGGATCCACACGCCCTCCAGTTATCCACAGCAGTTGTCCACAGGCTCGTCTCGTTTCACGTGAAACGAAGCGCCGAAACCCTTGCTGAGCAGTGGATGACGCACCGTACTGGTGATCTCGGCACCCTGTGGACAACGTGGTGGACAACCTGTGCGCGGCCAGTGGAACGGGTAGGGACAGGCGTCGCCAACTCGGTTAGGGTCAGCGTCGTGCCGGACACCCCTCCCTCAGTTCCAGACTTCACCCAGTGGCCGTCCTTTCCCTTCGAGGGCGATCTCCGCGTCAAGCAGCTCGACGAGCCCGTACCGTTCGAACCTCCCCGCCGCGGCGAGGCGGACCGGGAGTGCACCGCCTGCAATGCGCCCGACGAGGCGTACATCTGGGTCGGTGAGCGGTGGCGGGTCCGTGCCATGGACCGGCCCACCGGTCTGCCGATGGTCCTGATCCTGGAGTCCCGGTCCCACCTGGATCTGGGCGACCTGCCGAATCTGCTCGCCGCCGAGCTGGGCGTGATGACCGTGCGCCTGGAGCGGGCCGTCCGGTCGCTCGACGGCGTGGCCCGGGTCCACGTGAATCGTTGGGGCGACGGTTCCGCGCACCTGCACCTGTGGTTCCTGGCCCGGCCGTACGGGCGGCTGCAACTGCGCGGCACGTTCCTGTCGCTGTGGGACTCGATCCTGCCCCCCATCTCCGAGGACAAGTGGCGGGAGAATCTGGCCCTGGTGGCTGCGTGGCTCGCCGAGTTCGGTGGCCGGCCGCTCGCCGAGCCGCCGCGCATCCAGTGGCAGGCCCCGTCGAGCTTTGCCCCGGCCTCGGCTGCGGACGCCGCTGAGGAGCCCGAGGACGAGCCCGCATCAGTGATCGAGGCTGCGGACGAGATCCCGGAGTCCGAGGCGGCAGGGGGCGTCTCAGACCCCTCCGCGGGCCCGTCGGTCGACGACCCGGAGCCGGAGGACGGATCCGAGGCGGCCGAGGAGCAGGAGACCGGGGACGCCCCGACTGCGGGCGAGGCCGAGGACGTGGTCGACGACGGCCAGCCGCGGGCGGGGCGTACCCGGGAGGGCTGACCTCAGCGGCGGGCGGCGGCCCGGGTCACGAGCGTGCCGAGCACCCGGCCGAAGTCCAGCCCGGCCGCCTGGATCGCCAGCGGCAGCAGCGACGTCTCGGTCATGCCCGGAGAGACGTTCACCTCCAGCACGTGCGGGTCACCGCCGGCGTCGACGATCAGGTCGACCCGGGACACGTCGCGCAGGCCGAGCGCGGTGTGCGCGGCGAGCGCCACCTCGGTCACCCGGGCTGTCGTCGCGGCGTCGAGCCGGGCGGGCGCGTGCCAGGTGGTACGGCCGGCGGTGTAGCGGGCCGCGTAGTCGTAGACGCCGTTGCGCGGCACGATCTCGACCGGGGGCAGGGCCTGCGGGCCCTTGCCGAGGTCGAGCACGGAGACCGCCACGTCCATTCCGGGCACGTAGCGCTCCACGAGTGCGGTCTGGTCGTACGCGAAACAACCCACCATGGCGGCCGGCAGCGACGCCGCCTCCCGGACCACGGCGGCGCCCAGTCCGGAGCCGCCCTGCGCCGGTTTGACCATCAGCGGCAGCCCGAGCCGGTCGACGATCCGGTCCAGGACGGCGACCGCGCCCAGCTCGGAGAAACGGTCGTGCGGCAACGCCACCCAGTCGGGCGTCGGGATGCCCGCCTCGCGCAGCACCGCCTTCGCCGACGGCTTGTCCCAGGCGAGCCGGGACGACCGGGCGTCGCAGCCGACGTAGGGCACGTCCCAGAGGTCGAGCACGCCGCGCAGCGAGCCGTCCTCGCCGGTGGCGCCGTGCAGGGCGATCACCACCGCGTCCGGCGGGTCGGCGGTCAGCGCGGGCAGCAACGCCACGTCGGCGTCGCGCAGCTCCGCCTGCACTCCGACCGCGCGCAGCGCGTCGAGCACCCGGCGGCCCGACCGCAGCGAGACGTCCCGCTCGTAGGAGAGGCCACCGGCGAGTACGAGCACGTGCAGCTCGTCGACGGCGGATCCGGTCACGGGAGGCGGTGCGGCAGGGCTGTCGGACATGCGGGCATCATGCCAAGTCGGGACCGGGCGCGTCCGAGCCGCCCTGGCGTCGGCGGGGTCCGGCACCGCCGACCGCACCGAAGACCTTCCGCATCGCGATCTCCTGCTCCATCACCCCGGCCAGCCGGCGGACACCCTCGCGGATCCGCTCCGGCGTCGGGAAGGAGAAGTTCAGCCGCATGTTCCCGGCGCCGGTGCCGTCGGCGTAGAAGCCGGTTCCCGGCACGTACGCGACGCGGGCGGCCACTGCCCGCGGCATCATCGCCTTGGAGTCGAGCCCGTCGGGCAGCGTCGCCCAGACGAACAGGCCGCCCTGCGGCCTGGTCCAGGTGGTGCCCTCCGGCATCAGGTCGGCCATCGCGTCGAGCAGCGCGTCCCGGCGCTCGCGGTAGATCTCGCGGTAGACCTTGAGCTGCTGCCGCCAGGGCATGGTGCCGAGGTACGTCGAGACGGCCGACTGGGCGTAGGCGCTCGGGCAGAGGATCTGCGCCTCACTGGCGATGACCAGCTTGTCGCGGACCGCGTGCGGGGCCAGGATCCAGCCCACCCGCAGGCCCGGCGCGAACGTCTTGGAGAACGTGCTCAGGTAGAAGACCCCCTCGCGCCGCCGGGCCCGCAGCGGCCGGGGCGCCTCGCCCTCAAAGCCGAGCTGACCGTACGGGTCGTCCTCCACCACGAGCAGCCCGGCGCGCTCACAGATGTCGAGCACCCGTTCGCGCCGCTCCTCGCTCAGCGTCACGCCGGCGGGGTTCTGGTAGGTGGGGATGGTGTAGAGGAACTTCACCCGGCGGCCGGCCCGGGCCAGGTCGGCGATGGCCACCTCCAGCGCCTCCGGGATGAGCCCTTCGTCGTCCATCGGCACGTGGGCCACCTGGGCCTGGGCGGCCTGGAACACCCCGAGCGCGCCGACGTACGTCGGCCCCTCGGCGAGCACCACGTCACCCGGGTCCAGGAAGAGCCGGGCCACCAGGTCGAGGGCCTGCTGGCCGCCGACGGTGACGACCACGTCCTCCGGGGAGGCGCCGCACGAGGCGTCGATCCCGGAGAGGGACATCACCTCGCAGATCCGCTCGCGCAGCTCCGGGGCGCCC
>NZ_LYXF01000071.1:0-6390 GCF_001709195.1 Micromonospora sp. II
CAGACGCTGATCGCCGACGACCAGAACATGTACCTGTTCTTCGCCGGTGACAACGGCAAGATCTACCGCTCCAGCATGCCGATCGGGAACTTCCCGGGCAGCTTCGGCTCGAACTACACCACCATCATGTCGGACTCGACGAACAACCTGTTCGAGGCCGTGCAGGTCTACAAGCTGCAGGGCCAGACCCGCTACCTGATGATCGTCGAGGCCATCGGCTCCCAGGGCCGCTACTTCCGGTCCTTCACCGCCACCAGCCTGAACGGATCGTGGACGCCGCAGGCCGCCACCGAGTCCAACCCGTTCGCCGGCAAGGCCAACAGCGGCGCGACCTGGACCAACGACATCAGCCACGGTGAACTCATCCGCACCACCGCGGACCAGACCTTCACTGTCGACCCCTGCAACCTCCAACTGCTCTACCAGGGCCGCTCCCCCAACTCCGGCGGCGACTACGGCCTCCTGCCCTACCGCCCCGGGCTGCTCACGCTTCAGCGCTGAGCGCGTACCCCGAGGTGTGGAGAGCCCGGCCCGCGACCACGCGGGCCGGGCTCTCCGGCGTCTCGCCCGATCGTTGTCCTGGAGGCAACGACGGTGGCCCGGTCCGTCGTTGATCGGACCCGCGCCGCCCGGGAGGGTGGAGTTGTCACCACCTCCCGGACGAAGGGTTGAGCAGATGTCCTTCCAGGCATACCTCGACGCGATCGAGGACAAGACCGGCAAGACCCCGCGCGCCCTGGTCGACCAGGCCCGGGAGCGTGGCTACGACGCCGCCGACGTGAAGGCCGGCGTGATCGTCGGCTGGCTCAAGGACGAGTACGGCCTCGGCCGGGGACACGCGATGGCCCTGGTCCACGTGATCAGGAACGGGCCGAAGATCAGCGCCAAGCACGTCGGCTCCACCGGCTCGCACCGCGACGACAGCGACACGTTGTGGCTGGACGGCAAGGCCGCCCGAGCCGCCGCGTAGCGGCTGTGGACAGCGACGCCTATCGTTCGCGGCATGGGAGCGATCAAGCCGTGGCACCTGTCCGTACTGATGCTCTGCTGTCTCCTGCCGCTCGTCGCCGCGGGGGTGGCGGTGCTGTGGGCGCGGCGACGCCGCCGCTGACCCGTCAGCGGCCGGCGACGAACTCCTCCACCGCCGTGCAGACCCGCCCCAGCGCCTCGGCCGAGGCCGCCAGCGGTCCGGGCACCATCATCGAGTGGTCGGCGTCGGCGACCTCCACCACGTACGGGGTGAGCCGCCGCGCCACCGCACCGTCCCAGACCGGGTCGGCGGTGCCGCCGGCCAGCAGGAACGGCGCGGTGGCCCGGGCCAGCGGCTCCCGTACCGCGGGGTCGGTCAGCAACGGCGTCAGCCAGACCGCCGGGATGCCCCGGTCGGCGGCGAGCGGGGCGGCGAAACTGCCGAGCGACTTGCCCACGAGCAGATCCACCCCGGCGTCGAGGACCGGATCCAACTGCTCGGCGACCCACTCCGGCGCGGCGTCGTGGCGCAGATCGCCGATCGACCGCCAGGTCACCTCGTGCACCTCGAAACCGCGCCGGCGCAACGCCTCCCCGATGTAGACGAACAGCGGCCCCCGGGTGTCGTAGCCCCGTCCCGGAGCGAGTACCGCGCGTCGATCCGCCATGGCCGCCTGCCTCTCGTTCGATCGATGCGTCACGCTAGCCGCCGCACGGGCTTCCGGTGGCCCCGCTGCCTCACAACCGTTCCGGGGTACGGATGCCGAGCAGGTCCAGGCCCTGCCGCAGCACCCGCGCGGTCAGCTCGCACAACACGAGCCGGCTCTCCCGCAGCGGTCCCTCCGCCCGCAGCACCGGGCAGCGCTCGTAGAACGCGCTGAACGCGACAGCCAGCCGGTGCAGGTAGGCGGTCAGGCGGTGGAACTCCAGGCTGCCCGCCACCTCCTCGACCACAGCGGCGAAGCCGACCAGTTCCATCGCGAGCGCCCGCTCGGCCGGCTCGGCGAGCGAGACCTCCGCGTCCGGCCGCGCCGCCGCGCCGGCCCGCCGGAAGATCGACCGGACCCGGGAGTACGCGTACTGGAGGTACGGCGCGGTGTTCCCGTCCAGCGACAGCATCCGCTCCCAGCCCAGCACGTAGTCCTTGTGCCGGTCCCCGGACAGGTCGGCGTACTTGATCGCGCCGATGCCCACCGCGCGCCCCACCTCGGCGGCCTCGGCCTCGCCCAGCTCCGGGTTGCGTTCCCGGGCCAGCGCGGTGGCCCGCTCCACAGCCTCGGTGAGCAGCCCGACCAGCTTCACCGCCCCGCCGGCCCGGCTGCGCAGCATCCGCCCGTCCGGGCCGAGGATCGAGCCGAACCCGACGTGCTCGGCCCGCACCGGCGCGGTCAGCCAGCCGGCCTGCGCGCCGACCGCGAACACCATCTCGAAGTGCCGCCGTTGCGGCAGCCCGACCACGTAGAGCAGCCGGGTCGCGCCGAGCGTGCCGGTCCGGTGCCGCAGCGCGGCCAGATCGGTGGCCGGATAGCCGAACCCCCCGTCGGACTTGCGCACGATCAGCGGCAACGGCTCGCCGTCACGGCCCACCGATCCGGGCGGGAACACGCAGTCCGCGCCCTCGCTGCGCCGCAGCAGCCCGAGCCGGTCCAGTTCCTCGACAGTCGGCGCGAGCTGGTCGTGGTAGCTGCTCTCACCCCGGAAGTCATCGCCGGTCAGCGTCACGTCGAGCAGGTCGTACACGGTCAGGAAGTAGCTCTCCGACTGCGTCACCAGCAGCCGCCACAGCCGCAGCGTCGCCGGGTCACCGCCCTGCAACGCCACCACCCGCCGCCGCGACCGTTCCCGGAACGCCTCGTCGTCGTCGAACTTCGCCCGCGCCGCCTTGTAGAACCCGTCCAGGTCACCCATCGACAGCTCCTGCGCCGCCCCGGCCTCGCCCAGGTCGAGCAGGTGCTCGATGAGCATGCCGAACGGCGTGCCCCAGTCGCCGAGGTGGTTGGCGCGCAGCACCCGGTGCCCGAGCCACTCCAGCGTCCGGGCCGCCGCGTCCCCGATCACCGTCGACCGCAGGTGCCCGACGTGCATCTCCTTCGCCACGTTCGGCGCCGAGTAGTCGACCACCACAGTCTCCGGCTCGGCCACCGGCGGCACGCCGAGCCGCGGGTCGACGGCCAGCGCGGACACCAGCCCGCCGAGCGCGTGGTCGGCCACCGTCAGGTTCAGGAAACCCGGACCGGACACCTCGACCGACGCGCAGACGTCGGCCAGCGCCGCGCGCTCCCGTACCTCCGCCGCGATCTCCCGCGGCGGCCGGCTGAGCCGCCGGGCCAGGCCCAGCGCCGCGTCGGACTGGAAGTCCGCGTGCTGGGAGCGCCGCACGGCCGGGTCAACCGGCACGCCGGCCACCGCCGCGAACGCCGGCGCCAGCCGGTCGGTGAGCAACCTTTCAAGATCCATGGGTACGCCGATCTCGCTGTGGATCCGCCGCGCGGATCACCTGACGGGAACGCGACGGCGGAGCGAGAACGGTCGATGACGACCGGCGGCTCGATCCGCCGGTCGCAGGAGGGAAGGCTCAGCGCAGGCGGTCGCGGGACCGCCGGCGTCGCAGCGCGCCGAGCCGGACGTCGGAGGACGTCATCGGGTACGCGTGCGAACTGGCCATGTCGGCAGCGTAACCGGCCGGCCCGGGGCGTGCGCAAGCGCGTACCCCGGGCCGGTCTGTCGTCAGGCCGAGGTGGCGACGGCCTTGCGGTAGCGCTCGGCCCGGCGCCGCACCTGGGCGTACGCGCTGCTCAGGCCCATCGCCCGGCGGACCTCGACGAGCGTGCGGCGCACCTCGACGCGGGTCCGCTCGGTGCCGGTGACGATCAGCTCGTCGACCAGGCCGGGCTGCGCCTCGATCCGGGCCCGGCGGTCCCGGATCGGGTCGAGGAACCGGTTGAGCGCCGTCGCCAGCGCCTCCTTGACCTCGACGTCACCGACCCGCCCGGCCCGGTAGCGGTCCTTGAACTCCGCCACCTGCGCCCGGTCCGGGTTGAAGATGTCGTGGTACTCGAAGACCGGGTTCCCCTCGACGGTGCCGGGCACGTCGGCGCGGACCCGGTTCGGGTCGGTGTACATCCCCATCACCTTGCGGCGCACCGTCGCCGCGTCGTCGGAGAGCGCGATCGCGTTCCCCTTGCTCTTGCTCATCTTCCCGGCGCCGTCCGTGCCGACCAGCGTGGGCGTTTCCGACATGAGCATGTCGGGCACCGGGAAGACCTCGCCGTAGAGATGGTTGAACCGCCGGGCGATCTCCCGGGTCACCTCGACGTGCGCGGCGTTGTCCTTCCCGACCGGCACGACCTGCCCCTTCACGCAGAGGATGTCGGCGGCCTGGAGGACGGGGTAGCCGAGCAGGCCGTACGGCATCTCGTCCTTGCCGGCGTCCCGGGTCATCTCCTTCAGCGACGGCACCCGTTCCAGCCGGGGCACCGTGATCAGGTTCTGGAACAGTGTGTTCAGGTCGCCGACCTCGGGGATCGCCGACTGGAGGTAGAACGTCGCCCGTTCCGGCTCCACCCCGGCGGCGAGGATGTCGGTGACCATCTCGCGGGCGTTGTGCGCCACCTGCTCGATGTCCGCGCGGCTGTTGCGGGTGGTGAGCATGTGCAGGTCGGCGATGATGAAGAAGCTCTCGTAGCGCTGGTGCAGCCGCACCCGGTTGGCGATGCTGCCCACGTAGTGGCCGAGGTGCAGCCGCCCGGTCGGGCGGTCTCCGGTGAGCATGCGTGCAGAGGACATGGTCGTACGCCTTTCGTGCCGGTCGCTGGCGGGGAGAAGCGACCCGGGTGTCACCCGGGTCGGTGGAGCGGGCTCGTCAGAACGAGCGCCGCCATCGCCCGCCGGCGCGGAATCGGAGTCCGCCGGCACGGAGTACGTCGAGGATCTGCTCCCGGCCGTCGACAGCGTGGCCCGGAAGACCGCTACGGGTCTCCGGGAGGCAGCTGCGCGGCCGGACCATGCCTGACACGGTAACCGCTCACCGGCCCGCGCCGCTGCCTCCTGCCGCGCTTACTGCTGTCGATAGCTCTCGGAGTAGTAGCTGCCGACCCGCTCCCGGTACTCCGGGTGCGCGAAGTGGTCGCTGTCGAACGCGGGCGACTCCTTCACCTGGTCGCGGGTGCGGTCCACGTGCACCACGCGGTCCAGGTGGTCGACCCGGGCCACGGTGCCGGCCGGCAGCAGCACCTTCTTCCCGAAGATCCACGGCCCGGTGTCCACCACCAGGTAGCGCGCGTCGGCGTCCTCGTTCGCCTCGTCGATCGACCCGATCCGGCCGTCAGTCGCCTCCACCCGGTAGCCGGTGAGGTCGAGCGGCGTACCGGGACCGGGGGCGTCGAGCTGGTCGTCGGTGTCCGCGGCGCGCTGCCGCGGTACGTCTCCGGGCCGGGTCTGGTCGTACCCACCCGCCAGGGCGGACGGGTCCCGCCAGGCCCAGGGGTTGAACGGCTGCATAGGTGGCACCTCCCGCGCATCGGCTCGACGCCGGGAACAGTGCCCCGGGCGGCCACGCCGGAAACACGCGTCGCCGTCCCCGACGCCCTGACCTGCGGGTACGGCCCGCTGGCATACTGGCCGACCATGGTCCTGTCACGTGGTTGGTCACTGTTCCTGGTCGCCGTCGGCGTGTGGACCTGGGCGATCTGGCCGAGGTTCGCGGTCGCCATCTGGAACGACGAGCGCGCCTGGTCTGCCGGCGTCGTCGGCGAGGGCAGTCCGACGGGCTTCCTCTGGGTGCACGCCCTGCTGATCGGCGCCTCTCTGGCGATCGGCACGACTGTCGGTGTCCTGGGCATCCGCGCCTACCGTGCCTCCCGCCGCCCTACCCGCGTCGGACGGGTGTGACGCGCGCCGCTACCCACCGATTTGACGATCAAACCTGTGGCCGCGTAACTTTCTCTCTGCCAGCGCGGAACGGGGCAAACGGGACGAAAGTCCTGAAGCACCGAACCGGGATTGGCGCCGGGTCCGAACGAGGTTCTCGCCTCCGCAAGACCTGGTCCGGGCGATGCTCGCCAAGACGCCGGAGGGCGGATTTGGCGGAGCGAAACCGACCGGGTAAGGTTGTCGACCGGCAGGGAACCGGGCGAGCTAGCGGGAGACCGCAGCGGCCGGCCTGCCAAATCCGATGATCAGACGCAGCGGGTGACTGCTGCGTGGGTTCAGCGGTGCCGACCCGTACGAAGCGTGACAGACCGGGACACACGGTTTGACACGGCAGAGACGGTGAGGTAACGTAGTAAAAGTGCCCGCCGCGAGAGCGGCGGGTGGTTGAACGAAATGCCCCAAACGGGGGCTCCGCGGTGCGGGGTTTCTGGTTGGTGTGTGGTTGTTCTTTGAGAACTCAACAGGGTGCTTGTAAAGCCAGTGCCAATT
>NZ_LYXF01000072.1:0-6358 GCF_001709195.1 Micromonospora sp. II
GCTGGGCGCGGCCGAGCAGACGAGTGGAAAAAGGAGCGGTCCGTGCGCCCAGGTGGACAGCCGAACATGCAGCAGATGCTGAAGCAGGCGCAGAAGATGCAGCAGCAGATCGCCAAGGCCCAGGCCGAGCTGGCCGAGGCGGAGCTGACCGGCACCGCCGGCGGTGGCCTGGTCACCGCGACCGTCGCCGGCACCGGTGAGCTGAAGGCGATCAAGATCGACCCGAAGGCGGTCGACCCGGAGGACGTCGAGACGCTCGAGGACCTGGTGGTCGCGGCCGTGCACAACGCCGCCGAGGCGGCCCGCGAGCTGACCGAGAAGAAGATGGGCCCGGTCGCGGGCGGCATGGGCGGCCTCGGCCTGCCCGGGTTCTGAGCCGGCAGATGTACGAGGGTGCCATCCAGGATCTGATCGACGAGCTGGGCCGGCTGCCGGGCGTGGGCCCGAAGAGCGCCCAGCGGATCGCATTCCATGTGCTGTCGGCGGATCCGGCCGACGTGAACCGGCTGGCCGGCGCGCTGCGCAAGGTCAAGGACCTGGTCCGGTTCTGCACGACCTGCTACAACGTGGCCGAGTCGGAGCAGTGCCGGATCTGCCGCGATCCCCGGCGTACCGACGAGGTGCTCTGCGTGGTCGAGGAGCCCAAGGACGTGGTGGCGATCGAGCGGACCGGGGAGTTCCGCGGGCGCTACCACGTGCTCGGTGGCGCGATCAATCCGCTGGAGGGCATCGGTCCGGACAACCTGCGGATCCGTGAGCTGATGACGCGCCTCGGCAGTGGTTCGGTACGTGAGCTGATCCTGGCCACCGACCCGAACACCGAGGGCGAGGCGACCGCCACCTATCTGGCGCTGATGGTCAAGCCGATGGGGATCGCGGTGACCCGGCTGGCGAGTGGGTTGCCGGTCGGCGGCGATCTGGAGTACGCCGACGAGATCACGCTGGGCCGCGCGTTCGAGGGGCGCCGAGCCGTCTGAGTTGTGCCGCGTCGCTTCCGGCGGGTGCCCTGCGGGGTGCCCGCCGGACGCGTTCGCGCGCTGGAACCCGGTGCGCGCCGATCTGACACGAACGTGCGTCCGGGACCGGATCGACGTAATAAATTCGGCCTTCAAACCGACGAAAATTCGGCGCTAGGCAGTGTTCTCCTTCGAATCGAATGCCTCGATCCAGAACAGACACGATTCGATACCAACCCGCCCCCCGCCCGTTTCCGCGCCGTCCACCCGAGGGCTAAGGTCTGCGCACATCGGTGACCCTGTCACCACGTTGTCCGTACCCCCAAGGACGAGGTGAAGCACCATGCGTGCATCCAGGCCGAAGGTCGCAATCGCGGCCGTCGCGGTCGCGGCCCTCGCGGTTGCAGGCTGCGCCGAGAGCGACCGTGAGAGCGGCTCCGGAGGAAATAGCAAGAAGGACACCCTCGTCTTCGGCGTCGCCGGAGACCCGAAGGTGCTCGACCCCAGCTTCGCCAGCGACGGTGAGTCGCTGCGCGTGGCGCGCCAGGTCTTCGAGACGCTGGTCCGTCCGGAGGAGGGCGGCACCAAGGTGACGCCGGGCCTCGCGGAGTCCTGGACGCCGGACGCGGCGGGCACCACCTGGACCTTCAAGCTCCGCTCGGGCGTGAAGTTCCACGACGGCACCGACTTCAACGCCGAGGCCGTCTGCGCCAACTTCGACCGCTGGTACAACGCCAAGGGCCTCATGCAGAGCCCGGACGTGACCGCGTACTGGCAGGACGTCATGGGCGGGTTCGCCAAGAACGAGGACCCGGAGCTGGGGCCGAGCCTCTTCAAGTCCTGCACCGCCAAGGACGCCACCACTGTGGACCTCACGTTCACCCGGGTCTCCAGCAAGATCCCGGCCGCGCTGATGCTGCCGTCGTTCTCGATGCAGAGCCCCAAGGCGATGGAGCAGTACGACGCCAGCAACGTGACCGGCACCGCCGAGGACATCAAGTACCCGGCGTACGCGATGGAGCACCCGACCGGCACCGGCCCGTTCAAGTTCAAGGCGTGGGACATCGCGAACAAGACGCTCACCATCGAGCGCAACGACGACTACCACGGCGAAAAGGCCAAGCTGAAGACCATCATCTTCAAGACGATCTCGGACGAGAACGCCCGCAAGCAGGCGCTCCGCTCGGGTGACATCCAGGGCTACGACCTCGTCGGCCCGGCGGACGTGGAGCCGCTGAAGAAGGAGGGCTTCAACGTCCTCACCCGGCCCGCCTTCAACATCCTCTACCTGGCGATCAACCAGAAGGGGAACCCGAAGCTGGCCGACCTGAAGGTCCGGCAGGCCATCGCGCACGCGCTGAACCGGCAGGCCCTGGTCGACTCGAAGCTCCCCCCGGGCGCCAAGGTCGCGATGAACTTCTTCCCGGACACCGTCGAGGGCTGGAACGGCGACGTCACCAAGTACGACTACGACCCGGCCAAGGCCAAGGCTCTGCTGGCCGAGGCGGGCGCGTCGAACCTGACGCTGCGGTTCCACTACCCGACCGAGGTCACCCGGCCGTACATGCCGAACCCGAAGGACATCTTCGAGCTGCTCTCGGCGGACCTCAAGGCGGTCGGCATCAACGTCCAGGCCATCCCGCTCAAGTGGAGCCCGGACTACCTGAACGCCACCACCTCCGGCAACAAGCACGACCTGCACTTCCTCGGCTGGACCGGTGACTACGGCGACGCGTACAACTTCATCGGCACCTTCTTCGACCGCCAGAAGGACGAGTGGGGCTTCAACAACCCCGCGCTCTTCGCGCAGTTCAAGGACGCCGACACCACCGCCGACGTGGCGGCCCGGACGGAGAAGTACAAGGCGCTGAACAAGACGATCATGGACTTCCTGCCGGGTGTGCCGATCTCGCACTCCCCGCCGGCGATCGTGTTCGGCAAGGACGTGACCGGGGTCAAGGCGAGCCCGCTCACCGACGAGCGGTACTCGAGCGCAGAGTTCAAGTGATCTGAACGCACCGTACGCGGGCGGGCGCTGTGACCACAGCGCCCGCCCGCACCCCTCCGCACCCCCTCCGAGGCGCCCGTGTTCCGGTTCATCGTCAGACGCCTGCTACAGCTGATACCCACGCTGTTCGGGCTCTCCGTTTTGCTGTTCATCTGGCTCCGCCGACTTCCCGGCGGTCCCGAGACCGCGATCCTCGGTGAACGGGGCACGCCCGAGTCCCGCGCCGCGATCCGGCGCAACCTCGGTCTCGACGAGCCGATCCTGGTTCAGTACGCCCGTTTCCTGCGGCGGATGATCCGGCTCGACCTGGGCACGTCGACCGGCACGAAGCGGGCCGTCACCACGGAGTTCCTGGAGCGGTTCCCCGGCACCGTCGAGCTGACCGTCATGGCCATGATCCTCGCGGTCGGCATCGGGATCCCGCTCGGCTACCTCGCCGCCCGCCGCCGCGGCCGGTTCCTCGACCACGCCTCGGTCGGCGGATCGCTCATCGGCATCTGCATCCCGGTCTTCTTCCTGGCGTACGTGCTCAAGGCGATCTTCGCCGAGAACCTGGGCTGGTTCCCCTCCAGTGGCCGGCAGGACCCGACCATCGGGGCGACCCGGGTCACCAACTTCTTCGTCCTCGACGGGATCATGACCCGCGAGTGGGACGCCGCCGCCGACGCGCTCTGGCACCTCGTGCTGCCGGGCATCGCGCTGGCGAGCATCCCGCTCGCGATCATCGTCCGGATCACCCGGGCCAGCGTCCTGGAGGTGCTCAACGAGGACTTCGTCCGGACCGCCGAGGCCAAGGGCCTGACCGAGCGGACCGTCCGTCGCCGGCACGTGCTGCGTAACGCGATGCTGCCGGTGGCCACCTCGATCGGTCTGCAGACCGGTCTCCTGCTCTCCGGCGCGGTGCTCACCGAGACCGTGTTCGCCTTCAGCGGCATCGGCGCGTTCGTCGCCGAGTCGATCAGCCAGCGCGACTATCCGGTGCTGATGGGCTTCATCATGATCATTGCGGTGGTGTACGTGCTGGTGAATCTCCTGGTCGACCTCTCCTACAGCGTGATCGACCCGAGGGTGAGGGTGCGATGACCATCACCGGAGGAAAGAAGCGCGAGAAGATCGACCGGCTCGCCGAACTGTCCGCCCGCGAGGACGAGCAGGGGGTGAGCCTCTGGAAGGAGGCGTTCCGCCGCCTGCGGCGCAACCCGGCGGCCATCATCGGCGTCGTCATCCTGGCCGTCTTCGTCCTGGTCGCGGTGATCGGGCCGTTCTTCGTCCCGTACAGCCCGACGGACTCGATCGGCATCCGGGAAGGGCTGGTCAAATCCGGCCAGGGCATCATCCCGGGCGCCTCCGCCGACCACTGGCTGGGCTTCGACCACCAGGGCCGGGACGAGTTCAGCCGGCTGGTCGTCGGGGCCCGGCAGACGCTGCTCGTCGGCGTGGTCTCCACCCTGATCGGTCTCGCGGTCGGCGCGCTGATCGGCGGCGTCGCCGGCGCGGCGGCCGGGCTGGGCGGACGCTGGGGCCGCTGGATCGACAGCACCCTGATGCGCTTCATCGACATGCTGCTGGCCATGCCGAGCCTGCTGCTCGCGGTGAGTATCGCGGCGCTGCTCGGCGCCAGCCTCACCACCGTGATGATCGCCGTCGGTGTGGTGTCCGTGCCGATCTTCGCCCGGCTGCTGCGCGGCTCGATGATCGCGCAGTCCAACAGCGACTACGTGCTGGCGGCGACGGCGCTCGGCGTGAAGCGGTCGAAGATCGCCCTCACCCACGTGGTGCCGAACTCGATCGCCCCGGTCATCGTCCAGGCCACGCTGACGCTGGCGACCGCGATCATCGAGGCCGCCGCGCTCTCCTTCCTCGGCCTCGGCAACCCCGACTCGGCCATCCCGGAGTGGGGCGTCATGCTCGCCGACGCGCAGCCGTACCTGGGCATCCGGCCGGGCCTGGCGATCTACCCGGCGCTCGGCATCATCATCACCGCGCTCGGTTTCACCCTGCTCGGCGAGGCGATGCGCGAGGCCCTCGACCCGAAGCTGCGGAAGTAGGTCTCTCATGGCACTGCTCGAAGTGGACGACCTCTCCGTCACGTTCGCCCGTCGTGGGCAGCGCACCGTGCGCGCGGTGGACGGGGTGTCCTTCTCGGTCGACGCCGGCGAGGTGGTCGGCCTGGTCGGCGAGTCCGGCTGCGGCAAGAGCGTCACGTCGCTGGCGATCATGGGGCTGCTGCCCAAGCAGCCGGGCCTGCGGGTCGGCGGCAAGGCGGTCTTCGACGGCACCGACCTGCTCCAGCTCGACGACCGGTCCCGCCGCGACATCCGCGGCCGGGACGTGGCGATGATCTTCCAGGATCCGCTCTCCTCGCTGAACCCGGTCATCCCGATCGGGCTGCAGGTGACCGAGGTGCTGACCCGCCACCGGGGGATGAAGGGCGAGGCGGCCGCCAAGGAGGCCGCCGAGCTGCTCGACCGGGTGGGCATCCCGGACCCGCGCCGCCGGCTCAAGGAGTACCCGCACCAGCTCTCCGGCGGCATGCGGCAGCGGGCGCTGATCGCCATGGCGGTCGCCTGCCAGCCCCGGCTGCTGATCGCCGACGAGCCGACCACCGCGCTCGACGTCACCATCCAGGCGCAGATCCTGGAGTTGCTGAAGGACCTGGTCCGCGACTCCGGCACCGCGCTGGTGATGATCACCCACGACCTCGGGGTGGTCGCCGGCATGTGCGACACCATCAACGTGCTCTACGCCGGCCGGGTGGTGGAGACGGCCACCCGCCGTCCGCTCTTCCGCCAGCCCCGGCACCCGTACACCGAGGGGTTGCTCGCTTCGGTGCCCCGCCTGGACGCCGGCCGTGGCGAACGGCTCAACCCCATCCCCGGCTCGGTGCGCGACGTGCTGCCCTGGCCGGACGGCTGCGCGTTCGCCCCGCGCTGCGCCCGCCGTGTCGACGAGTGCGTGGGCGAGCCGCCGGAGCTGGTGCTCACCCACGACGCGCGCAGCTACCGCTGCGTCAACCCGGTGCCGATCCCCGGCCTGACCCCGGAGGCGGAGGTCCGGGCCACCGCGCCGACGACCGCCGAGCCGGGTACGGTGCCGGCCCAGGCCGAGCCGGCCGACCCGCCCGCGGCGCCCGGTTTCGGACCGGCGCCGCGCGAGGAGGAGACCCCATGAGCGACAACGACATCCTCGTCGAGGTCCGCGACCTGAAGGTGCACTTCCCGATCCGGCGGGGCGTGCTCTTCGACCGGACCGTCGGGCACGTCAAAGCCGTCGACGGGGTCGACCTGAGCATCCCGCGCGGCAAGACGTACGGGCTGGTGGGCGAGTCGGGCTGCGGCAAGTCCACGCTCGGCCGGGCGCTGCTGCAGCTCACCCCGCCGACCGCCGGCGAGGT
>NZ_LYXF01000073.1:0-5633 GCF_001709195.1 Micromonospora sp. II
GTGGCGCTGCGGCGGCGCCACCACAGGACTACCCCGCCGAGAACGAGAACCCACAACCAGCTGGCGGCGATCTCGGAGTAGTGCCGGCCGACCTCGCCGAGGTGCAGGTTGCGGTGCAGGTCGTCGAGCCAGGTGGTGGCCGGGGTGGAGCCGAACCAGGTGGTGAGCCGCCCGGTCACCTCGCCGGTGTACGGGTCGACATAGACGGTGTGCTGCTTGTCGCCGAGTTCCTCGAGCGAGAACACCACCTGGGTGGTCCGGTCGCCGGTGCCGGGCACCACGGCGGCGATGGTGCCGTCGGGGTGCGCCGCCCGCGCGGCGGTGACCTGTTGGGCGAGGGTCTTCGGCTGGTCACCGACGGTGGCCACGGTCAGCCGGTCGCCGTAGAGGGCCTGGTCCAGCTGCGGGGTGATGGTGTACGCCAGGCCGGTCAGGGCGGCGACCAGGAGGAGGAGTCAGACCCGAGCACCGGGCAGCACCCGATCATCCTCACAGTCGAGTCGGCATGACACACGTTGGACAGGCGCGAGCGGGGAGCCGAGCAGGCAGAGCGGCCCACGGCCGCGGACGATCAGAAGACGACGAGCGTGGGCACGCCGTCGAGCCGGGTGAGGCCAACCGGCCCCGGCAGGCCGGCGCGACAACGGCGGGCCGTACCACGGGCGGTACCACCGGGCTGCCCGCGACCGGCCTGCTGCTGGTGGCGCCGGCGAACCCGTGGTGACCCCCGGCCGGACCTGCCCCGTCCGGCCGGGACGCGCCGGCCGTGCGGTGCGGTCACGACACCCAGACCGGTGGCGAACGCCGCCGGTTCGAGGGCAGCGCGTACCCGGAGCGCTCCAGTTCTCCTCGACTCCCCAGTCGGATAGGGTGCTCGTGCATCGATGATCGGGCTCACATCGGGGGGTTGTTGCCGTCTGGCGACGCCATCGTTCGCAGGCCAGAGCATGAGCATCGGCTCGACCAACCGCCCTCGCCCTCGCCCGGCCCGCAACGGTGCTGGCGCTCGTCGATCGCAGGGTGTCCCGGAAGGATGCCAGATGGGTACGGCGCGACCAGGGTACGCAGGTGGCCGGTCCGGGCCCCCGCAGCTGACGCCACCGACGGTTGCCCTTCACCGCCCCGGTTCGTCGTCGAAGCCCGTCGGACGGGAACGTGCCGGCCGCCGGAAGGGTCGTCCTATCGACGATGGACCGTGCTGACGGTGACCCGGTCGTCCGTAGCCTCGATGGTGCCGGTCCACTCACCGTCGTCCTTCTCGAACGTGATGATGGTGGTCCCGCCGGTCGTGCGGTCGCCCGTGACGTCGAAGAATCCCTGGGGCAGGGCGGTGCGGTAGAACGCGAGTACCCGCTGAGGGTCGGGCTCGACCAGGGTGAGCCGGGCGCCGGCGGCGGTGTCGGAGAGGTCGCGCACCTGGCTGCCCGGCGGGAACCGGAAGTTGAACGGCAGGTTCGTCACGCCCAGATCCCGGCCGGTCAGCGCCGGCTCCTCCGCCTGTGGCGGCGCGGTCGACTGCTCGGCCGGCCGGTTGCGGGCGAACGTGACTGTGGTGTCGCGCGAGGTGGCGATGACCTCGACGGTCCACCCGCGTCCGTCGAGGTGCAGAGTCTGACCGGTGTCGGTGCCCACCGGGTATCCGGCCGGCGGGCCCGCCTGGCGGTAGTGGGCGAGCACCTGCTCGGGCGGAGGAGCGGTGAGGATCACCGTGGCCGAGCCAGGGTCGCCGAACGCGGTGTCGACCTTGCTGCCGGCGGGGAACCCGAGCCCCGGTGCCACCCCGGCGACAGTCCGGCCGTCCACCTCGACCCGGTCGCCCTGGTCGCTGCCCGGCAGGCTCGCCGGGGCAGCCGTGCTCGTGGGGGTGGCGCTGTCCGGTCCGCTCACCGGCACGGCCGGGTTGCCGCAACCGGGCGCCGCGATCAGCAGCGCGATCCCGGCCAGCGCGGGTAGCTTCCGCTGGAGACATCTCATCTGCCTGTCCTTCCGGTCGTACCAGGATTCGGTGGAGCCGTCCCGATCATGCCTGGTGCGGTCGCACCCCCGCACGACGGACGAACTGCTGTCGGCAGTCCTGCCGACAGCGGTCCGGCCCGGTCCGGCATGCTGAGTGCCATGACTGCCACGGCCGCCGTCGCTCCGCCCGCTTCCCGCTCCGGTCCCGGCCCTTCCCCGGCGATTCCGCTGACCACCGGCCTGATCGGGCTGTTCGTCGTGGTGCGGATCTGCCAGGTCGCCGCCTGGCCGGTCGCGGTCCTCACCGGCGGCACGGCCGGACTGCGGTCGGTGCCGGCGGCGGTGACGGTGTACGCGGTCCAGACTCTCGCGGTGGTCGGCGTGCTGGTGTGGGTCCACGGACAGGGCGCGGTGGGCCGGGGGGTCGCCGGGCTGGACGCGACGGTGGCGCTGGTCGCCCTCGTGGCCGGCGGCCTGCTCACCCGGCCGGGCCACGGCACCGGGTTCAGCCATCCGGCCCTGCCGGCCGCGATCGGCGCGGGCCTGACCGTCGCGCTGGCACTGTCGCGTCGTCAGGCCCTCGCCTGGTACGCCGCGCTGGCGGTCGGCTACCTGCTCGGGGTGCACGCCACGGTCTCCCTGGGTCCGGCGGCGCTGTCCGGGGCGGCGGGGAACCTGCTGGCACTGGTGGGTGTGCCGGCGGCCGCCGGCCTGGTGGTCGGTGCCCTGCGGCAGGCCGCACTGCGCGCCGACCGGGCGACCGTACGGGCGGTGAAGGCGGAGGCGGCGTTGGCCGAGGCGGGGCAGCGGATCGCGGCGCACGCCGCCTACGCCTCGGAGGTGGCACAGCAGCACCGCATGTTGCACGACACCGTGCTGTCCACGCTGGACGCGGTCGCCCGTGGCGCGGTCGACACCGGTGATCCGGTGGTGCGGCGTCGACTCGCCGCTGACGCCGACCATCTGCGTGGCCTGATCGCGTCCGCCGGTTCCGCGGTCGGAATGCGGCTGGTCGGCGAGCTCACCACGGTCATCCGGGAGTTGGCGCCGACCGGCCTGCGGGTGCACCTGCGGGTCACCGACGTCCCGCCGGACGTGCCGCCGGCCGTGGTGCGAGCGCTCACCGGCGCGGTCCGGGAGGCGCTCAACAACGTGATCCGGCACAGCGGCACCTCGACCGCCTTGGTGACGGTGGCCGGCCCGGCGGCGGGGACGGACGATCCGGACCCGGCGAGGCTGCGGGTCACGGTGGCGGACCGCGGGCGCGGCTTCGACCCGGACCGGATCCGGCCAGGGCTAGGGTTGTCCCGGTCGGTGCGCGCGCGGATCGGTGAGGCCGGCGGCGAGGTGCTGGTGGACAGCGGAGCAGGTCAGGGCACCACCGTCGAGATGAGCTGGCCGCCCGGCGCGTGGACGTCGGCGGCTGGGTGAGAGGGCCGGATGATCACTGTCGCCGCGATCGACGACGACCGGATGCTGCTCGACGGGCTGCGTACCTGGCTGGCACCGGTCGAGGACGTCCGCCTGGTGCAGGTCGCCGCCACGGTCGACGGCTATCTCGACCGACTCGGCGGTGCGGACGCGCCCCGGGTGGTCCTGCTCGATCTCAACCTGCGCGACGGATCCGACCCGGCGGACAACGTGGCGCGTGTCCGGGCCGGCGGCGGGCGGGTGCTGGTCGTCTCGGCGGTCCCCGACGCCGACGGCGTGCTGGCCACGATCGGTGCCGGGGCGGCCGGCTACCTCACCAAGAGCCATCCCCTGGACGTGCTGGTGGAGGCGATCCGCGAGGTGGCGTCCGGCGGGTCGGCGATCAGTCCGGAACTCGCGTTCGTACTCAGCCGCGACGCCCGCGCCGACCGGCCGCGGCTGTCCCCGCAGGAGCGCGCGGTGCTCACCGCGTACGCCTCCGGGGCCACCCTGGCGGCCGCCGCGCGCCGCGCGGGCGTGGCCTACGGGACCGCGCGCGAGTATCTGGAACGGGTCAAACGCAAGTATGCCGAGGTGGGCCGCCCGACCCGGACGAAGTTGGAGTTGGCCGACCGGGTGCGCGAGGACCGGCTCGACCTGGGTGGTCCCGGCCGCTGAGCCCGCACCTGGGCAGTATCCAGCCGGCGTCGCGTCAGCCGCGACCACGTACCAGGGGCGGGGATACCTCTCCACGATCTCGACCAGCAACCTCGTCGTGGACGGACGGACGCCGCGCATCGCGTACCCGGCGCGCAGCAGCATGCGCGCCTCGGTCAGCGCGGCTCCCGGGGCTCGCGACGGGCGTACTTGGCGCGGAACTTCTCGACCCGGCCCGCCGTGTCGAGAAGGCGTGTTGAGCGGTCGGTAGCCTCGGCGCGGTGGCGGAGGATGACTTCATGATCGGGCTGAGCCCCCTTGGACGCGCGGCGTGCGGTCCGCCGACCGGGCGTGGCAGGCCGTCGCCGGATTGGTGGCGGCCTGCCACGCGCCGCAGGTCCGGTGGGTCAGCCGGCGCGGCGCAGCCGGCCGAGCATGCCGGCGAGGTCCTGGACGAACAGTTCGTGGCGGAAGTAGTGGCCGCCCGGCACCTCGCGCCACTCGTGCGGGATGCCAGCCCGGCTGAGCGCTCGCCGGAACTCGCGCTGGCCCGCCAGTACCTGGCCCTCGTTGACCGAGTCGAACCAGTTGACCGGGTCGGGTGACGTGCCGGCCGCCAGGAAGATCCGCTTGTTGCGGTAGCTCTCGATGCGCTCCATCGGGTTGTCCGCGCTGACCCGTGCCTCGTCCCACAGGGGCGCGCCGTACACTGTGCCGCCGCCGAGGTCGAGCGCGGCCGAGGTGATGTTCGCCCAGTGCACGACCAGGCCGAAGTCGCGGCGCAGGCTGGCTGGCCCGGAGTGGGAGCTGACCGAGCAGAAGTGGCCGTAGTACTTCGCCGTGTACTTGAGGGCCCCGAAGCCGCCCATCGAGAAGCCGGCCACGGCGCGGCCGTTGTACTCGGGGAATGTGCGGAAGTTGGCCTCGATCCAGGGGAGCAACTGGGCGATGTGGAACGTCTCCCAGTTGCGCGGCCCGACATTGGTGCTGACCGGGTTGCTGTACCAGCCAGTGGAGGCGTCCGGCATGACGACGATGATCTCGCGGCCCGCGGTGAGGTTGATGATGTTGTCCTGGAGGTGGAACGTGCGGAAGTCCGCGTTGCCGCCGTGCAGCAGATACAACACCGGGTAACGCTTGCGGCTGGTGTGGTAGCCGTCGGGCAGCAGCACGTTCACCGCCGGATCCCACTCGATCGCGTCGGTGGCGAAACGGTAGTACTGCAACCGGCCGCCGTTCTCGTTGCGGTCGACGATGCGCAGGCCGTACCCGTTGACGGCTGCACTGGCCGCGGACGGCGCGGTGAAGGCGCCGGCGAGGGCGCCGGTCGCCGCGACCGCGGCGGCGCCGGTGAGCAGCCGCCGGCGGCTCACGGTGGGGGAGATGTTCCGGTCGTGCGGCATGGTTCCTCCTGGGGCTCAGAGTGTGGTTTCGCTGGTGAGGCCGAAGTAGTCGTGCCATTTGGTGCTGGGGGCGAAGGTGGTGCCGGTGGAGAGTGCGACGTAGATGTCGTTGGTGGTGCTTTTGGTGAAGACGATGAGGTCGTCTTTGCCGTCGCCGTTGGTGTCGGCGAGGTAGGGGAACTCGCCGGTTAGGCAGAAGAAGTCGTG
>NZ_LYXF01000074.1:0-4198 GCF_001709195.1 Micromonospora sp. II
CCCCTACGAGGTGCCGATCAGCTACCGCGCGCGGGGCCGCGAGGAGGGCAAGAAGATCACCTGGAAGGACGGCGTCGAGGCGATCTGGATCCTGGCCCGCGAGCGCGCCCGCCGCCGCCCGGCCACTCCCGCCGCCGCGCACTGAGCCCGCACCGCCGCAACCCCGCGATCCCGGCACGAGCCGAGGTCGCGGGGTTGCGTCGTGTCCGGGGCGCTCAGCCGAGGAACGTGTCCACCGAGCGGCGCAGCCCGGCGGCGTCCAGGCCGTGCCAGCGTTCGTGGTCCTCGGCGCTGCCGTAGCGGCGCAGGTCCTCGCGGCCCACCCCCAGCGACAGCAGCCGGTGCGGCCGGTCGGCCAGCGCCTCCGACACCACCCGCGCCGAGGTGCCCGCCAGGTACGGCTCGACCACCATCACCTCGGTTCCGGCCAGCGCCCGCAGCCCGGCCGTGTCGAACGGGCGCGGCCGGTGGGTGTAGGCCACGGTCACCGCCCGGTCGGCGGTCGCGGCCAGCGCCGCGTCCAGCACCGGCCCGACCGCCACCAGCAGCGCCGCGCCCGGCCCGGCGTCGCGCACCACCCGCAGGTCACCCGCCTCCGGGTACGCCCGCGCGTTGGCCCGGATCGACAACCGCAGGTACGCCGAGTCCTGCCCGCACACGACGTCGCGCAGCAGCGGCCGGACCTCGTCCGGGTGCCCCGGCACGTGCACGGTCCAGCCGTGGAGCGTGTCGATCAGCGCCACGTCGGCCGGACCGAGGTGGGTGCGTCCCGCTTCCGCCCGGTCGTACGAGCCGCCGATGCCGACGAGCACCGCGCCGACGCCCTGGTGGTCGAGGTCCAGCTTGATCTGCTCGTACGCCCGCTCGACCAGGAACGGGGCGTAGCTGTGCACGATCGGCCGCTGCCCGGTCAGCGCCAGCCCACCGGCGACCCCGACCATCAACTGCTCCCGGATTCCGACGTTGATCACCCGGTCCGGGTACCGGGCGGCGGCCGGCTCGAACGCGGCGGCGGAGATGTCGGCGAGCACGACTGTCGTACGCGGATCGGCGAGCACCTCCTCGGTGCTGGTGACGAACGCGTCCCGCATGGTGCTGCTCATGCTCACTCTCCGTCCGTGACGACCGCGACGACGACGTGCGGCCGGTGATCGTCGTGCCCGGTGAGGGCGGCGTGCAGGGCGTCGTGGTCGCGCCCGTCGACGGTGGCGGCGCTCCACCCGTTCACCGCGAACCGGCTCGCCGCGCCACCCGGCCAGCCGTACGTGGCCGAGCGGTTGTCCAGCACGATCGCGGTCAGGTTGCCCAGCCCGGTCGCGCCCGCGTACGCGATCGCCTCGTGGTTGGAGCCCTCGTCCAGTTCGGCGTCGCCGAGCAGCACGTACACCCGGGGGTCGGTGCGGCCCTGGGCCCGCAGCCCGAGCGCGGTGCCCACGCCCAGCCCGAGGCCGTGGCCGAGCGAACCGGAACCGATCTCGACGCCCGGCACGAGCGTGCGGTCCGGGTGGTCGCCGAGGCGGCTGGCCGGGCCGCCCTGGTCGTCCAGCCAATCGGGCGGTACGAAGCCGCGGGCGGCGAGCAGCGCGTAGTAGCCGGCGACCGCGTGCCCCTTGGAGAGCAGGAAGCGGTCCCGGTCCGGGTCGTCCACGGTGGCCGGGGTGATCCGGAGCACCCGGTCGTAGAGCACCTGGAGCACGTCCAGCGTCGAGTACACGTTGGCGCCGAACTCGCGGCCGGCGCGCACCCGGTCCAGCAGCGCGCCCAGCTCGGTGGCGGTGGTCGTCGTCATACCGATAGCCTCGGACTTGAAGCGAACTTCAACTCAAGGCCGTGTGATGCACGAAGCAACACTGACCATCGGGCAGCTCGCCGACCGCAGTGGCGTCGCCCCCTCGGCGCTGCGCTACTACGAGCGGCTCGGCCTGATCCACGCCGCCCGCACCGGCGGGAACCAGCGCCGCTACGCCCGCACCGAGCTGCGCCGGGTCGCGTTCATCCGGATCTCCCAGCAGGTAGGTGTCTCGCTGGAGGAGATCCGCGCGGCGCTCGACTCGCTGCCGTCGGGGCGTACCCCCACGCCCGACGACTGGGCCGCGCTGTCCCGCGCCTGGCGGGACCGGCTGGACGAGCGGATCCGGCTGCTCGGCAAGCTCCGCGACGACCTGGACGGCTGCATCGGCTGCGGCTGCCTGTCGTTGCAGCGCTGCACGCTCTACAACCCCGGCGACTCGCTCGCCGACGAGGGCCCCGGCCCGCGCCTCATGCTCCCGCGCCCCGGCCAGGGCTGACCGTCACCGGACCAGCAGCACCTTGCCCAGGTGGTCGTTGGTCTCGACCAGGCGGTGCGCGGCGGCGGCGTCGGCCATGTCCACCCGGGCGTGCACCACCGGCCGGACCCGGCCCGCCTCCACCAGCGGCCACACCTGATCGCGTACGCCCCGGACGATCGCCGCCTTCTGCTCGTCCGGACGGGACCGCAGCGCTGTCGCATGCACCGCCGCCCGCTTCGCCAGCAGCATCCCCAGGTCGAGTTCGCCCTTGCGGCCGCCCTGCATGCCGATCACCACGAGCCGCCCGCCGGTCGCCAGCGCCGCCACGTTCCGGGGCAGGTAGGACGCGCCCATGATGTCCAGGATCACGTCCGCGCCCCGGCCGTCGGTCACCCGGCGTACCTCGTCCACGAAGTCCTGCTCCCGGTAGTCGATCGTGTGCGCGGCGCCCAGCTCCCGCAGCCGGTCGTGCTTCGCCGAGCGGGCGGTCACCACCACTGTCGCGCCGAGCGCCACGCCGAGCTGGATCGCGAACGTGCCGATCCCGCTGCCGCCGCCGTGCACCAGAAGCGTCTCCCCCTCGGCCAGCCGGGCCAGGTCCACCACGTTCGACCAGACCGTGCAGGCCACCTCCGGCAGCGCCGCCGCGTCGACCAGCTCCACCCCGGCCGGCACCGGCAGCAACTGCCCGGCCGGCACCGCGACCTGCTCGGCGTAGCCGCCGCCGGCGAGCAGCGCGCAGACCTCCTGACCCACCGACCAGCCGGTCACGCCGGGACCGAGCGCCCGCACCGTCCCCGAACACTCCAGACCGGGGTACGCGGACGCGCCCGGCGGCGGCGGGTAGTGCCCCTGCCGCTGCAACAGGTCGGCCCGGTTCACCGCGCTGGCCCGCACCTCCACGACCACCTCGCCGGGACCGGGCTCGGGATCGGGCACGTGAGCCCAGACGAGCGCCTCGGGTCCGCCGGGTTCCGTGATCGTGATCGCGCGCATGACTCAGTCTTACCCGATCTGCCCTTCGGTCCACGCGCGGGCGAGGATCTCGGTCACCGTCTCGTCCGGCGTCTGGTCGGACGTGTCCAGCCAGAGCCCGATCCGGGGCGTGTCGGCCCGGAACCCGGCGTCCAGGTCCGCCACCGGCCAGTCCCCGTACCCCGTCTTGGGCCGGTCCCGCTCGCGGGCCGCGACCACCTCGGCGCGGGGCGCGAGCACCACCACGGCGAGCGGCCGGTGCCGGATCCGGCCGACCATGGCCGGCAGGTCCGCGCCGAGGACCACATCCTGGAGTACGACGGTGAAGCCCGCCGCGGCGTACCGGTCGGCGGTCGAGGCGGCCAGGTCGTAGCGCAGCCGGAGCTGCCGCAGCGCCTCGTCGGTCGGCTCGGCGGTCATGTCGGCCCGCCCGTTGACGATCACGCGGCGGAACACGTCGCCGCGCAGATGCACCGAGCGGGGCAGCCGCCGGGCCAGCCCTTCGGCCACTGTGGACTTGCCTGCGGCCATGATTCCGCTGATCAGCACCACTGCCGGACTCTCCCACACGCACACATTCTCGCAACGGAGGTGGGACGGCGGCTTGCCCGGTACGGGGTTCGTGGCAGACTGGGTCCCGGTCGCGCACCCCTCGGGGGCGTGCCGGGAGGGTTCGCCTAGTGGCCGATGGCGCTGGTCTTGAAAACCGGTAAGGCAGCGATGTCTTCGTGGGTTCGAATCCCACACCCTCCGCCAACTCCCACCCCGCCTCGCCTCGGTCTGCCGCGCGTGCGGACACATGGGCGTGTTGCCCCGGAAGTAACCATCGCCTCTGCGGCTTATGCCTCTGAGTCATATTTATGGGTCTTGTGACGGATGTGTGGGTCGGGTGTTCATGGGCGGGGTAGTTCGGGTCGGTGGCCGCCGAGGCTGAGCATGGCCATGGCAATGAG
>NZ_LYXF01000075.1:0-4113 GCF_001709195.1 Micromonospora sp. II
GGCTGCTGGCCTGGCCGTCCTGGCGGTGGCACGCCGACGAGGGCGTGTTCGCCACCAACCTGCGCGCGATCCTGCTGATCGTGCTGGCCGCTGCGCTGCTCTACCTGCTGCCCGGCCCGCAGGTCGACCGGGTGGCGTCCTCGGGCAGCCAGTTCCTCTCCGGCTGGGGCGCGTACGTGCTCGCCGCCGGGCTCAGCGCCCTGCTCGCCACGCTCCTCGGCCCGCACGGCTCGCTGTTCGCCGCGTTCCAGTCCGCCAGCACCGGCGTCACGTACGGCTTCTTCGCCGGCTGGATCGTCGGGCTGGCCAGCCTGGGCGGCCGGGCCTGAGCTCAGTCCACAGCGCCGAGCGCCAGCACCCGGGTACGGGCGAGCAGGCCCACCGCCCGGCCCTCCTCGGTCACCACGGCGTGCTCCGCGCCGGAGGTGAGCAGCGCGCCGAGCGCGTCGTACGCCGAGTCGCCGAGCGCCACATTGGGCAGGCCGGCGCCCCCGTCGGCCGGGAGCGGGTCGAGGACGGCGCGGGTCACCGGGGTCACCGCGAGGCGCCGGATGCCCCGGTCGGCGCCGACGAACTCGCGGACGAAGTCCGAAGCGGGTGACCCGAGCAGCGCGGCGGGCGTGTCGTACTGCTCCAGCCGGCCGCCCTCGGAGAGCACCGCGATCCGGTCGCCGAGCCGGACCGCCTCGTCGAGATCGTGCGTGACCAGCACGATCGTCTTGCGTACCTCGGCCTGCAGGCGCAGGAACTCCTCCTGCAGGCGGGTCCGGACGATCGGGTCCACCGCGGAGAACGGCTCGTCCATCAGCAGCACCACCGGGTCGGCGGCGAGCGCCCGGGCCACCCCGACCCGCTGCCGCTGCCCGCCGGACAGCTCGTGCGGGTACCGCCGGCCGAACTGGGCCGGGTCGAGGCCGACCAGCTCCAGCAACTCGCCGACGCGGGCGCGGGTGCGCTGCTTCGGCCAGCCCAGCAGTCCCGGCACTGTCGCCACGTTCGCCGCGACGGTCTGGTGCGGGAAGAGGCCGACGTTCTGGATGACGTACCCGATGCGGCGGCGCAGCGCCACCGGGTCGACCCGGGTGACGTCGTCGTCGCCGAGCAGGATCCGCCCGCCGGTCGGCTCGATCAGCCGGTTGATCATCCGCAGCACCGTCGACTTGCCGCAGCCGGACGGGCCGATCAGGACCACCAGCTCACCGGCGCCGACCTGCAGGCTCAGCTCGCGTACCGCCTCGGTGCCGTCCGGGTAGCGCTTGCGGATGCGTTCCAGCGTGATCGACGCCGCGCCGTGTCCGGCAGCGTCCCCCGGGGTACCGTCCACCTGTGTCCCTCCACCTGAGCTACCGGGCCGACCCGGGTAATCCGTGGTTCTCCTGGCAGTACGTGCGGGACAACTCTGACACGATCCTGGCCGCGCTGCGTGAGCACACCTGGCTGACCGCCCGGGCCGTGGTGATCGCCGCGCTGGTGGCGCTGCCGCTCGCGGTGCTCGCGTACTGGTTCCGGTCGTTGTCGGCCTCCATCCTTGCGCTGACCGGGGTGCTCTACACCGTCCCGTCGCTGGCGCTGTTCGCCTTCCTCGCGCCCTACCTGGGCATCGGCGCGATCACCGTGCTCACCGTGGTGGCGCTGTACGCGCTGCTGGTCATCGTGCGCAACGCGCTGGCCGGGCTGAACCAGGTGCCGCCGGAGGTGCGGGAGGCCGCCGAGGGCATGGGGTACGGCCGGTGGGGACGGCTGTTCCGGATCGAGCTGCCGCTGGCGCTGCCCGGCGTCCTCACCGGCGTACGGCTGGCGACGGTGTCGACTGTCGCGCTGGTCACGGTGGGTGTGGTGGTCGGCCGGGGCGGGCTCGGCCAGCTCATCTTCGCCGGCTTCCAGAACAACTTCTACAAGGCCCAGATCATGACCGGCACGGTGCTGTGCGTGCTGCTGGCGCTGGTGCTGGACCTGGTGCTGGCCGGCGTGGGCCGCCTGCTCACCCCGTGGCTGCGCGGGAGGTCCGCCCGGTGAACCCCGTCGAGCAGGCGGTCGTCTGGCTGAACGACCCGCTGAACTGGACCAATCCCGGCGGCGTGCTGGACCGCCTCGGCGAGCACCTGAGCATGTCCGCCCTGGCGGTGCTGCTCGGATGCCTGGTGGCCTGGCCGATCGGCCTCTGGCTCGGGCACAGCGGCCGGGGCGGCGGGCTGGTGCTGCTGGTCTCCAACGTCACGCTGGCGATCCCGACCCTGGCCCTGCTGACCATCCTCCCGCTGACCTTCCTCGGCTTCGGCCGGCCGGCGGTGGTGGTGGCGCTCGCGGTCTTCGCGGTGCCGCCGCTGCTGGCGAACGCGTACACCGGGGTGCGGCAGGCCGACCCGGAGGCGCGGGACGCGGCACATGGGATGGGGCTGTCCGGCGGGCAGGTGCTGCGCCGGGTGGAGCTGCCGCTTGCCGTGCCCTACCTGGCGGCCGGTTTCCGTACCGCGGCCGTGCAGGTGGTGGCCACCGCCGCGCTGGCCTCGTTCGTCAACGGCGGCGGGCTGGGCCAGATCATCCGGGCCGGCTTCGGGCTCGACATCGCCGCCGGCGGCGGCCAGATCATCGCCGGCGGGGTGCTGGTCGCCGGGCTGGCGCTGCTCGTCGAGGGGCTGCTCGCGATCGTGGAGCGGCTCGTCACGCCACGTCCGCTGCGCCCGGTCCGCCGCCGGGCGAACCGCCGCGCGACGGCTGCGACGGCCGGAAGTTGAGCCGCCGGTGACGATCGGGTGACGAAAACCGCTCCGAGTTTGTCGGTCGGGTCCGGAGGATATTGGCTGGAGTCGCGGGTGGCCGTCCGGTTCGCCCGTCGGACACGCGGCCGGCCCGACGGGTCGCGCCGGGACACGGAAGGCGGGCACTCATGCGTGCGCGTACACGACTGGTCGCGGGGGCGTTCGGCGCACTCACCGCGGCCGCTCTCCTCACCGGCTGCGGCGACGCCGGCTCGTCCGGCACCGACGCGCCCGAGCAGGGCGCCTCGGGGGCCGGCTGTGCCCCGGTGGCGGGCGACCAGCTCGTCGTCCTGACCGACGACAAGAAGCTCCAGAACACCGACAACGTCATTCCCGCGATCAACGCGAAGGCGGCCACGCCGCAGCTCGTCGCCGCGCTGGACAAGGTCTCCGCGAAGCTCGACACCCCGAAGCTGATCCAGCTCAACCGGGCAGTCGACGTCGACCGCAAGACGCCCCAGGCGGCGGCGAAGGAGTTCGCGTCCGCCAACGGCGTGACCGACGGGATCGAGAAGGGCCCGGGCGGCCAGATCACCGTCGGCGCCGGCAACTTCAGCGAGAGCCAGACCATCGCCGAGCTCTACAAGATCGCGCTGGAGGCGGCGGGCTACCAGGTCAAGGTGCAGACGATCGGCAACCGGGAGCTGTACGGCCCGGCTCTGGAGAAGGGGCAGATCCAGGTCGTCCCGGAGTACGCCGCCACCATGGCGGAGTTCCTCAACACCAAGGCCAACGGCAAGGACGCCCAGCCCGTCTCCTCACCGGAGCTGGACAAGACGGTCGCCGCGCTGAAGACCGAGGGCGACAAGGCCGGCCTGGTGTTCGGCCAGCCGTCCCAGGCGCAGGACCAGAACGCGTTCGCGGTGACCAAGGCGTTCGCCGACAAGTACGGCGTGTCCACGCTCTCCGAGCTGGCCGCGAAGTGCTCCGGGCAGGCCACCGTGCTCGCCGGTCCGCCGGAGTGCCCGCAGCGGCCGAAGTGCCAGGCCGGTCTGGTCGAGGTCTACGACTTCAAGGCGGGCTCGTTCAGTTCGCTGGACGCGGGCGGCCCGCAGACCAAGAACGCGCTGAAGACCGGCGCCGCGAGCGTCGGCCTGGTCTTCTCCTCCGACGCCGCGCTGGCCACGAGCTGACGCGCCGCGGCCGGCCGGCGCCACGCGCGCCGACCGGCCGCGCACCCCGGGCGGTTGCCTGCTCAGCAGGCCCGCACATCGAGTCACGCCGACCCGTTCCCCTCAGGTGGAACTCTCGGTACTGTGCTCAGCCATGCCCGCCTCGGTCGCTCCTGCCGACAAGCGCAACCCCACCCCGCTGACAGTCCTGTTCTGGGCCGGTGTGGGGCTGGCGCCGCTGG
>NZ_LYXF01000076.1:0-3839 GCF_001709195.1 Micromonospora sp. II
CGGTGCTCCGGGAGACGACGTAGAGCGTCTCGCCGTCCAGGAACAGGCCGCCCGCGTCGGCGAAGCCGGTGGTGCCGGTGACCGTGTTGCGCTCGGCGCCGACGGTGCCGGTGTCCGGCGCGAACCCGCGCCAGAACAGCGTGCTCTGACCGGCCAGCGAGTAGTAGACCCGGCCCTTGGAGTAGAACATCGCGGTCACGTTCGGCAGTTCGGCGGAGAAGTTGCCGGTCATGCCGGCGTAGGTGGAGCCCTCCGGCGCGGAGCCGGTGACGACCAGGTCCCACTTCGCGTCGTGGTACGGGTCCAGCTTCTTCGCGGTGCCGAACTCGGTGCCGTCGAACGAGCGCTTGTAGAGGTCGCCGCCGACGCCGTAGAACAGGTCACCGCCGACCCAGAACGCGCCCTTGATGTTCGACCAGCCGGTGTTGTCGCCGTTCGGCACCGACATCGCGTTGCCGACCGAGGACGCGCCGTCGTACGTCCGCTTGGTGATGCTGTCCACCGTGGTGGACGGCGGCACCGGCGGCAGCTTGACGATCTCGATGGCCTGCACCAGCGGGTTCTCCAGGACGCGACCGAAGTCGATGTCGATGTTGCCGTCACTGGTGACCGGGAACGCCCGCATGGTGCCCCGGTTGGTTGCGCCGATCGCCGTGATCGGGTCGAAGTTGCTCAGCTTGACGACGCCGTCGATGCTGACGTTGAACTTGCGCTTGCCGGCGGTGGCGGTACCGGCGTAGCGGTTCGCCAGGTAGAGGCGCACCTGCACCGGCGTGCCGGCCGGAACCGGGAAGTCCCACTGCATGTCCGGCGCGGTCGACTCGTCCCACCGCTCCGAGTTGAACAGCTCCACCGGCGTGCCGGCCGGCACGGTGGCGTCGAGCGCGGCGTTGGTGGTGTAGCTGGTCACCTGGCTGCCGGTGTTGTGGTAGGTGCTCGGCGCGGCGGCGGTGTCCGCGGCCCAGGCCGGCCCGCTCGGCGCGGCCATCTGGTCGCCACCGGCGTTGACCCGGTAGAGCACGTCCGAGGCGTCCGGGGTGGGCGCGGTCTTGACGATCTCGATGCCGTGGACCAGCGGGTTCTGGACCACCCGGCCGAAGTCGATGTCGACCACGCCGTCGCTGACCAGGGAGATCGACTGCATCGTGCCGCGGTCGGTGCCACCGGCGGCCACGACCGGGTCGAAGTCGTTCAGCTTGAGCACGCCATCGACGCTGACGTCGAACTTGCGGTTACCCGGCTTGCTCGTGCCGGACCAGCGGTTGGCCATGTAGATCCGGACGTCGATCCGGGTGCCGGCCGCGACCGGGATGTCCCACTGCATGTCCGGCGCGGTCGACTCGTCCCACCGCTCCGAGTTGAACAGCGTGGCCGGCGTGCTCGCCGGCACGGTGGCGTCGAACGTGGCGTTCGTCGGGTACGTGGTCACGCTGTTGCCGGTGTTGTGGTACGGGCTCGGCGAGGCCTCGCTGTCGGCGGCCCAGTCCGGCCCGCCGTCGGTGGCCGGGATGGCCGGACCGCCGGCGTTGACCCGGTAGAGCACCTCGGTCTGCGCCGCGCGACCGGCCTGGTAGACGTTGCCCGGCAGGCCCTTGGTGCTGGTCGAGTGCGGGGCGTTGCCACCGGCCAGCGGGAAGAACGCGAGCCGCTTGCGCTGGTAGTCGAAGTCGCCGATGTACTCCTGGTCGCTGCCCAGCCAGAGCCCCTCCGGGGTCACCAGCATCTCGGTGACGCCGTAGCCGCGCGGGTGGCGGCCCGGGTTCCAGGACAGCGGCAGGCCGCTGACCGGGTCGAGGGCGGCGATGCTGGCACGCGGCACCGCGCCCGGTCCGGCCTTGTCCCGGGCGAGCGGGTTGTTCGACCAGCGGAAGTGGCCGCCGACGTAGATGGCCTTCTCGCTGATGCCGACGGAGAGGAAGGTGTCGCCGCCGCTGAAGTTCGTCCAGGTCGGCTTCTGGCCGGCGCCGGTGGCGTCGGTCTCCCAGCGGGCCGCGGAGTCACAGAGCGTGCCGGGGTAGGACGCGCCGGTGGTGACGACCACGAAGTACTTGCTGTCCGGGGAGAACTGGACGTCGCGCACCCACGAGTCGAACGCGGTGTACTTGCAGGCCGCGGCGTAGCTGTCGGTGTTCCAGTCGGCGATGGTCGCGGAGTTCTCACCGAGGTTGATCCGCACGATCTGGTCGTGCACGACGCCGTCGGCCTTCTTGAAGTTGCCGATGACCACGAGGTGCTTGCCGTCCGGCGAGACGGTGAACTTCTCCACGCCGACACCGGCCGAGGCCCCGTTGTTGGTCGGGGTCCAGTTGTGGTTCTCGGTCAGCGCCACGGTGAGGTAGTCGTCCACCGCGCCGGTGGTCGGGTTCAGCGAGGCCAGCCCGTTGCGGTTGGTCGTCGCGGTGACGGTGGTGAAGATGCCGCCGACGAGCAGGTGGCCGTCGACGAGCGCGATGTCGCTGACGGTGCCGTTGAACGCCGGGCCCTTGAACCCTTCGACGGGGGTGCCGTCGGCGACGTTCAGCAGCGCCAGCTTGCGGAAGTTCTTGTCGCCGACCTTGTTGAACTTGCCGGCCACGTAGACGGTGCCCGGGGTCGGGCCGGCGATGATGGCGGTGACGTCGTTGTCCAGCACCGGCGCGAACGCATTGTCGATCTTGCCGGTGGCCTTGTCGAAGGCGAGCAGCCCGCGCCGGTCGACCGGAGTGGGTGAGGAACCCCGGTTCTGCGCGTTGGTGAACGAGCCGCCGACGATCACCTTGCTGCCGGCGTCGTGGATGGCCACCACGTTGCCGTCGTTGATGTTCGGCGTCTTGTCCGAGGGCACCTCGCCGACCATCGTGCTGTGGTCGGGCGCGGGCGCGGTGGTCGGCGCGGCGAGCGCCGGCACCGGTGTGAACAGGGTGGCGATGCCGAGTACGGCAGCGCCGAAGGCGGACACCGAGCGGTGTCTCAGGATCGAGGAAGCCACAGGCTACTCCGGGGGGAATACGTCGGAGGCGCTGCGATCGTGGCCGGTGCCGACTTGAGGCGGGGCGTCACTCGACCGACCGCAGACGTGAGAGCAATACCTTCTCGCATTCGCCGGTCGCGCGTCCACCCGGGATCGGCCTTTTTGGCCGAGGAAACGGCCCGGGTCGCACGAAAAGACGAGCGACTATCACTCGCCGGACACGGAGGGTGTCCCTGAGGGGACGCTCAGGTCGGGCATCGGCGGCTGGAAGTACGGATCCGTCGCCATCTCCCGGAAGACCTTCTCGCTTTCCGGGTCGTCGCCGAACGTGCTGTCGTAAATCGGCTTCTGCGTCTGCTTCGCCGCGAAGTAGACCGCCGCCTTGATCTGCGGGTGCTTCTTCAGGTACGGCCCGACCTCGCGCATCCAGTCGGCGCGCTGGCCCGGACGCCCGTCCTGGGTCAGGCCGAACTCGCCGATGACGACCGGCCGCGGGTGCTTCTTGGCGAACGCCATGAAGTGGTCCATGCGGTTGGAGAAGCTGTTCCACTCCGGGCTGGGATAGACGTCGGCGCAGAGCCAGTCGACCTGGTCGTCGCCGGGGTAGTAGGCGGCGGCCCGGCGCTGCGGCTCGGCGAAGCCGTCCGCGTGCGGGCACCACACCCAGGCCGCGTTGGTGACGCCCATCTCCGTGAAGATGCCGCGGACGTGCTTCCACGCGGCGACGTAGTCCTCCGGCGAGTGCATGCTCGCGGCCAGGTTCGGCCGGTCCATCTCCCACCGGTAGCGCAGCAGCACCGGAACGCCGAACTCCTTGACGTCGCGCGCGCGTTCCCGGATCAGCGTGTCGTAGATGCCGCTGACCGTGGAGCGGGTGTCGGTGCCCTGC
>NZ_LYXF01000077.1:0-3679 GCF_001709195.1 Micromonospora sp. II
CGAAGAAGCTGAACGACTTCCTCAAGGCGGTGACCGCCGCCGTCACGGTCGACCAGGGATTCTCGTTGACCGACATGGCAGTGCAGTTCCGCAGCCTGCGGGGCGAGAACCTGACGTTCGTCACCAGCCCGCACCTGGGTGGCCAGACCATCGACGGCCAGTCGGTGGTGGTCTCCGACCGGGAGAAGGCGCTGGCGATGTACAAGGCGATCGCCGCGGACCGGATGGCCGAGTGGATGCAGGCCAACCAGAAGGGTTCGGGCGACAACGCGGGCGGCTGACGCCGGCACGGCATGACCGGTAACGAGCGCTAGGGCCTCGCCACCACGGAGGCCAACCGCCGACCGGCTCCTTACCCCTGCCCGTTCGGCCACAACCCGAAGATGTGGGCCGGTATTGATGGGAATTGCCGCCCTACGAGGTCGCGAGAACGGGAACAGATACGTAAAGTGGTCCCGCCCCCGATCACCGAGCTGGAGCACGCATGTCGGTCCAGACCAGCCGTCGCCCGCAGTCACCGGCACCCGGATCATCCGGGCGGGTCCCTCCGGTCATCCCCACACAGCCCGGTTCCGGCGGTCGCGGTCCCGGTGGTGGCAAGAAGAAGCGCACCAAGCGCAAGGACCCGCTCTGGGCGAAGCTCACGCTGGTGCTCGGCGCCGTGCTGATGGTGACCAGTGGCGTCGCCATCGTCGGCAGCAAGGCGGTCATCGGCCAGGCCACCGACAACATCGCCCAGCGCAACCTGCTCGGCGGCGCGGGCAAGAGCGAGGCCGAAGGCGGCAACAGCCTCGAGGGCCCGATCGACATGCTGCTGCTCGGGGTGGACGCCCGCGAACGCTGGGCCGCCGACGACGTCCGGTCGGACACGATCATCATCCTGCACATCCCGGCCAGCCACGACCAGGCGTACCTGATCTCGATCCCCCGGGACACCGAGGCGCGTATCCCCGCGTTCGAGAAGAGCGGCTACAAGGGCGGCACCGACAAGATCAATGCGGCCTTCTTCCACGGCGCCCAGAACGGCGGCGGCTGGGAGGGCGGCGCCCAGCTGATGGCCAAGACGATCAAGTCGATGACCGGGATCGGCTTCGACGGCGCCGCGATCATCAACTTCGGCGGCTTCAAGAGCGTGATCGACGCGCTCGGCTCGGTACGCATCTGCGTGAGCCACGAGGTCAAGTCGCACCACATGTCGTACGTCGACGGCAAGCCGATGTGGAACGCGGACGCGAAGAAGACCGGCAAGCCGTACAAGGCGGTGGTGCACAAGAAGGGCTGCCGGGAGATGCAGGGCTGGGAGGCGCTCGACTACTCCCGCCAGCGCTACGGCCTGCCCAACAGCGACTACGACCGGCAGCAGAACCAGCAGCAGCTGATCAAGGCGATGGCCAAGAAGGCCACCGAGGGTGGCATGCTGACCAACCCGATCAAGCTGAACTCGCTGATGAAGGCCGCCGGCAAGGCGTTCGTCCTGGACACCGGCGGCGTGCCGATCGCGGACTTCATCTTCACGCTCAAGAACCTCAACGGGAACGACCTGGTCACCCTGCGGACCAACGGCGGCACGTTCGCCGGCAACAGCAACGGCCGGGAGACGTTCAACGAGACGACCATGGACATGTTCCAGGCGGTCAAGAACGACAAGCTGGCCGACTTCGTGGTGAGCAACCCGGACGTCCTCTCCACCCGTAAATGACCTGCTGACCTGCGCGAAAGCGCCATCGGTCGGCCGATCCCCCCGTAGCCTGACGTGAGCGGGTCTCATGTCGCGGCTACGGGGGGATCGTCACGTCCAGGCCAGCACGGAACCGACGCGGGCGGGGCGCACCCGCCCGCTGGGCCCGGTTCCTGCTCGGCACCGGACTCGTCCTGGTCCTGCTCGCCGCGCTCGGCGTGGCCGGGCTGAACTGGCTCACCCACCGCTACGACCGCACCGTCGCCAAGGAGCAACTGCTCGACCCGGCCGCCCGGAACAAGCGGACAGACCTGGACGGCGCGCTCAACTACCTTCTCATCGGCTCCGACCACCGGCCCGGCGCGAACCCCGAGGACCAGCGCTCCGACAGCATCCTGATCGTGCACGTGCCGGCCGGCATGCGGCAGGCGTACCTGATCTCCGTGCCGCGCGACCTTCTGGTGGCGCTCCCGGCGGCGCCCGGCTTCCCCGGCGGCCAGGACAAGGTCAACGCCGCGTACGAGCACGGCGGCGGGGGCGAGGGCGGCGCACGGCTGCTCAGCACCACGCTGACCCGGCTCACCGGCATCCGCTTCGACGGCGCCGCGCTCGTCGACTTCTCCGGTTTCAAACAGGTGATCGACGAACTCGGCGGCATCCGGATGTGCGTGGACACGCCGGTGCGCTCGATCCACACGAAGCACCAGTTCGACGCCGGCTGCCAGCAGATGGACGGCGCCCGGACGCTCGACTACGTCCGCCAGCGCTACGACCTGCCCGGCGGCGACTACGACAGGCAGCGCCACCAGCAGCAGATGCTCCGGGCGGTGCTCGACCGGGCGGGCGAGACCCACCTGCGCACCGATCCGGTGAAGCTCGACCGGGTGCTGCGCGCGGCCGGCGGAGCGCTGACCGTGGACACCAACGGCGTACCCCTGGACGAGCTGCTGTTCGCGTTGCGCGGGCTACCGGCGGACGCCCTGCGCGGCGTCCAGGTGCCCTCGTACCCGCAGACCATCGACGGCGTCTCGTACGTGGTGCTGGACAACGGCGGCGGCGGTCTGTTCACCGCGCTGCGCGACACCCGGATGCCGCAGTGGGCCGGCGCGAATCCGCGCTGGGTCAACCGGCTGTGAGCGGTCCGGGCGGCTAGGCTTGGTGACCGTGTTCGGAGCCTCACTACCAAGCGTCCCCGCGTCGGCCGTGCCCGACGACGTCTACCTGCTCGACGTCCGCGAGGACGACGAGTGGGCCGCCGGCCACGCGCCGGCCGCCCGTCACCTGCCGATGACCGAGCTGCCCGCCCGGCTGGCCGAGATCCCGCAGGACCGCGACGTGGCGGTGATCTGCCGCTCCGGCGGCCGCTCCGCCCAGGTCGTCGGCTATCTGCTGCGTAACGGCTGGGACCAGGTGCGCAACGTCGAGGGCGGGATGGGCGACTGGGCCGCCGCCGGCCGCCCGGTGGTCACCGACGACGGGCAGCCGGGCCGGGTCGCCTGAGGCGGTCATGACCGTCCCCCTGGTCTTCGCCCACCGCGGCGCCTCGTACGACCTGCCGGAGCACACGCTCGCGGCCTACCTCCGTGCCATCGAGGAGGGCGCGGACGGGCTGGAGTGCGACGTCCGGCTGACCCGTGACGGGCACCTGGTCTGCGTGCACGACCGCCGGCTGGACCGCACCAGCAACGGGCACGGGCTGGTCAGCGCGCGTACGCTCGCCGAACTGGACGCGCTCGACTTCGGCTCCTGGCACCGGGCCGCGACGCTCGCCGAGGACGACGAGCCGCTGGACGAGTCGCACACCCGGCTGCTCACGCTGGAGCGGCTGCTCGACGCGGTGCTCGACGCCGGGCGGCCGGTCCGGCTGCTGATCGAGACCAAGCACCCGTCGCGTTACCGGGGCGAGGTCGAGCGCCGCCTGGTCACGCTGCTGCGCCGGTACGGGCTGGACGAGCCCCGCCCGGGCCACCGGGTCCAGGTGACTGTGATGTCGTTCTCGCC